>NZ_CP080267.1:2722000-3402500 GCF_019431375.1 Alcanivorax sp. | reverse complement strand
CTGAGCATGGCCTTGCTGGGCGGCGTCATCCTTATCGCTCTTCGTCCAGACAGCCCCACGGAACAGCCCCGCCAACAGGCCAAAACCATTAACCTGCCCGCCAAGCCAGCGCGCAAACCCGAACCGCAACCGCAAGCCCCTGAAGCTCCCCAATGGCAAACCCTCACCGTAGAATCCGGTGACAGCCTGTCGTCGCTTCTACAGCCGCTGGGAGTGGGAGCAGGCCAGGTATTTGCCTTGATCAACAGCGATGACAAGCTCAAACGGCTGACCAAGATCCGCCCCGGCGAAACCCTGGAAGTCATTGTGGAAGACGACAGACTGACCCAGGTGCAATACCACCCCTCAAAGGTGGAAACCCTCACCGCCCGACTGAGGGGCGGTGGCTGGGAAACCCGCCTTAGCCAGCGGGAATACCAGAAACAGACACGCTTCGCCGAAGCCGACATCACCGACTCCCTGTTCCTGGCCGGCGCCGCGGCGGGAATCAGCGACAAACTCACCATGCAACTGGCCAATCTGTTCGCCTGGGACGTGGACTTCGTACTCGATATCCGCCGCGGCGACCGTTTCCGCATTATCTATGAAGAGCTCTACCTGGACGGCGAGAAAGTGGGTGAGGGAGACATCCTGATGGCCGAGTTCTGGAATCAGGACCGCCACCTGACCGCCTTTCGCTACGAAACCCGCTCCGGCGATGTGGAATACCTGGATATCAAGGGGGACTCCATGCGCAAGGAATTCATCCGCACCCCGGTGGCCTTCTCCCGAATCAGCTCACGCTTCAACTTGAGCCGCAAACACCCTGTTCTCAACCGTATTCGTGCCCACAAAGGCATCGACTATGCAGCCCCGTCCGGCACCCCAATCAAGGCCGCCGGTGACGGCAAGGTGATTTTTGCCGGGGTAAAGGGCGGCTACGGCAATGTGATCATTCTCAAACACGGCCAGATCTACACCACCCTCTACGCACACATGCGCGGCTTCGCCAAGGGCATCCGCGTAGGCAAACGGGTCAAACAGAGCCAGACCATTGGCTATGTGGGCGCCTCCGGACTCGCCACCGGGCCGCATCTCCATTACGAATTCCGCATCAATGGCGCTCACCGCAATCCTTTGACCGTGCCACTGCCCAAGGCGCGGGGCATCAACGACAATGAGCGCTCGGAGTTCCTGATTGCCGCCAATCGCCTCAAGGCTCAGATGACCCTGTTCGCCGAGGCCTCAACCCTGGCCAGCAGCGATGTCCTCTGACATCCACAGCGATTACCTGATTGGTCTGATGACCGGCACCAGCGTGGATGGCATCGACGCGGTGTTGACCCGGATCGGTGACGGGCATTTCTCCCTGCAGGCCACTCTCAATGAGCCCCTGCCCGGGACTCTGCAGCAATCTGTGCTGGATCTGTGCCAGCCCGGCGACAACGAGATAGACCGGGCCGGGACCGTCAGTCGGCAACTGGCCCTTTGCTATGCACAGACCTGCCAGACACTGCTGCAGCAAACTGGGCTGGCACCCCGGCAGATACGCGCCATTGGCTGCCACGGACAGACCGTGCGCCACCGGCCCGGTGAAAGCGGCTTCAGCCTGCAACTGGGCTGCCCGGACACCCTGGCCGTGGAAACCGGCATCCCTGTGGTCAGCAACTTCCGCAACAAGGATATGGCACTGGGTGGCCAAGGCGCGCCCCTGGTGCCACCTTTCCACCAGCAACTGTTTGCCCGCCCCGGCCAGCGCCGCGCCATTGCCAACATCGGCGGCATGGCCAACGTGACCCTGCTGGACGGCGACAAACTGCAGGGCGGTTTCGATACCGGCCCGGGCAATGTGTTGATGGACCTGTGGATCCGGCAGTACCGCCAGCAACCCTTCGATCGCAATGGTGACTGGGCCGCCGGTGGCACGCCGGATAGCACACTGCTGGAGCAACTGCTGGATGATCCCTACTTCCGGCTGCCGCCCCCCAAGAGCACCGGTCGCGAACTTTTCCACGGGGACTGGCTGAACCAACGGCTGCCCGATCACTATGACGCCCAGCAGGTTCAGGCCACTCTGGCCGAACTGACCGCTCGAAGCATCAGCGACGCGCTGGCGGATTTCGCCCCGCAACAACTGCTGGTCTGCGGCGGCGGCGCTCATAATCGACACCTGCTGGCACGGCTGCAGCATCATCTAGGCGTCCCGGTAACCAGCACGGAAAGCGAAGGCCTGCACCCGGATTGGGTGGAAGCCGCCGCCTTCGCCTGGCTGGCATGGGCACGGCTGGAAGGACAGTGCGGGAATGCACCGGCGGTCACCGGGGCGTCCAGAGAAGCGATTCTGGGCCAGGTCACCTTGCCCTGAAAGGCGACGAGCAACCTCTTCATTACCTCGCTACCCCCGTAGGAGTGGCGCTTGAGCCGCGAACCATTCGCCCTTTATCGCAAGTAAATTCGCGGCTCAAGCGCCGCTCCTACGGGGGTTTAGAAAAAGTGCGGCCGTATGGCCAGGGCGGGAGAGGATCGTCGAGGAGGAGGGCTAAACCAGCCAGAGCGCCAGCATGGCACAGCTGACGCCCAGCGTGGCGCCAGCGAGGATATCGCTGGGGTAGTGCACACCCAGCAGCACCCGGGACAGCCCCACCATTACCGCCAGCCCCAGGGCCAGCAACATCACCGGCGGGTAAAACACGCAGAGCAGGGATGCCATGACAAAGGCAGCGGCAGTGTGGCCGGAGGGAAAACTGAAACGGTCCGCCGGCTGGATAAAGGCGGACAGGCTTTCCAAGGCATCCGCCGGCCGTGGCCGCTTGATCATATGCTTAAGCAGCACAAACAGCGGCACCTCCAGAGCATAAGCCGCCATGGCGGTGAGTGCGAATTCACTGCCCCCCTGGCGATCCATCCACCAGATCAGCAGCGTCAGGGCCACATAGAAGGGGCCATCACCGAGCCGCGATACCATGCGGGCCATACGGGCACGACGGGCAGCCTGGGGCTGTTGAAGCAACCAGCACATGGCCCGGGTATCCGCGGCAGTCATTCGTTGAAATGTAGGTTTTGTCGTCATCATGGGGCTAGTGTCACCCGCAAAAACGACGATAAGTTGATCAAACGGTGAAGGTTTTGTGACAGTCAGGAGCTCTTGCCATATGAACACCCACCCCACCACACCTGTGCGGAGGGAGTTTCGCGGGCATCATGTCCACAGGATAGAAACGTTGACGCGAGCAGGTTCAGACTGAGAAAGAAGAACCACAACCACAGGTGGTGGCAGCGTTAGGGTTGCTGACCACAAAGCGTGAGCCCATCAACCCCTTTTCGTAATCCACCTGGGAACCGTCCAGATACTGGATGCTCATGGCATCGACCAGCAGGGTCACACCATCCTTTTCAACAATGGTGTCGTCATCGTTGACCGCTTCGTCAAAGGTGAAGCCGTAGGAAAACCCGGCACAGCCACCGCCCGTGATATACACGCGTAGTTTGAGTTGCGGATTGCCTTCGTCGTCACGCAGTTCCTTGACCTTGGCGGCGGCGGCATCGGTGAATGAGATCGGGGCGTTTTCGGTCATACTCTCGCTTGCAACGGGTGACGGATTGGCCCGTGGCCGGGAAGGCCAACGGGCTGATTATGTTCCAGTACCCGACTAAAACAGTCAAGAATTATTCGGCCACCGCTTCCTTGCCAGAAGCCTTGCCGGCGTTCTTGCCGGAGGCATCCGGTGCCGGCAGGTTACGGCGTTCATCGTCCAGGCGGACCAGCTTGCCATTGACCCGCGCGCCCATGACCATCTCGATCATCAGGTAATAGACATTGCCTTCCACGGAGGCCTTTTCGGCCAACTCCAGATTCTCAGTGGCGTGCACATCCCCTTCCACACGGCCATTGATGATGACTTGGGGTACCTGAATTTCCCCTTTGACCACACCGCTTTCGCCGATGATCAGACGGCCACCATCCTTGCCCACATTGATATTGCCTTCCACGGTACCCTGAACATGCAACCCGCCGGTGAATTCAATATCACCTCGGACCGTGGCACTGGGCGCAATCAGGGTGTGGTTACGGTAATCCTGGGACGAACCGGATGTACTGCTTGTTGCGGATTTCTTGTCTCGGCCAAGCACGGGTCTCTCCTACTGCCATTTTACGGTTTTTTGTGTCTGGTAACGGTTTCTGCCGCCGCTCTCAGCTTCTACATCTATGGCGTCCAGCTCCACCCCTTCCGGCACCTGAAAGCGGCCATTCAGCTCCTGGAAGTAACGAAACCGGAAGCGCGTCTCACTGCCATCTTCCAGCCAATCGGTTCCACTCAGGGAAAAGGGCTCCCCATCGCGGCTGCCACGCAGGGTCAAACTGATGTCCCCGGACAGATAATTGCGGTTATCCCCTGCCTGCACCAGTACCAACCGGTAGCGGTAAACGCCGCTTTCATCCTCGGGCTGGAGCACCATTTTTTCAATCTGCAGCCCCTCGCTGGCACCCGGCGCCATCACGCTCTTGTAAAACACCACCGCTTCTTCCAGCTCAGCAGCCTGATCGCGCAGGGACTTGATCTCCTGGCGCAGGGTCTCCCGGGCCTCCCGGGTCACTTCGGTATCGGTGCGATACAGGGCAAGCTCGTTACGGGCCGCTTCCAGCTCTCGCTTGGCGGTCTTCAGGTCGCTGCGCAGGCGTTGATTGGCCGCGGACGTATCCAGGGCACCACTGCTGCCGGTCCAGAAACCGCCGGCAAACAGCAGCACGGCGAATATCAGCAAGCTCACTATCCAAAGCCGGCGGCGCTTTTTCTGCCGGGAAGGACTCACCGGCATCAGCATCACATCATCAATGCCCGCCCGGCTTTTCGGTTTGCGTGCCATATCAGGGCATCAACGGAACGACTGCCAGCCCCGCCCCTTCGTCCAGCCCAAACATGATATTCATCGCCTGCACCGCCTGCCCGGAGGCCCCCTTGACCAGGTTATCGATCACCGACAGTACCACAATTACGTTCTCACCCCGTGGTTGGTGCAAGGCAATCCGGCAGGTGTTGGCGCCTTTTACGAAACGGGTCTCTGGGTGGCTGCCCAGGGGCATCACGTCCACGAAGGGCTCGTTGGCATAACGGGCTTCATAGGCTGCCTGGATCTCTTCCAGGGACGGAGATTGCGGGGTCAGCTGACCATAGAGGGTAGCGTGAATACCGCGAATCATGGGAATCAGATGCGGCACAAAGGTGGCCTTTACCGGCCCACCGGCAATATCCCCCAGGCCCTGCTCGATTTCCGGCAGGTGGCGATGGCCGCTGGCGCCATAGGCCTTGTAGCTCTCGCCGGCCTCCGCCAACAGCATGGGCACCTTGGCCCCCTTGCCGGCACCGCTGGCACCACTGGCCGCGTTGGCAATCAGCTGGTCCGGATGGATCCAGCCGTTTTCCAGCAATGGCAGGTACCCCAGCTGGATGGCCGTGGGATAACAGCCGGCACAGGCTACCAGCCGCGCATCACGCAGCTTTTCCCGGTTCACTTCCGGCAACCCGTAGACGGCGTCCGCCAGCAACTCCGGGCAGGCATGGGGCTCACCGTACCAGTCGCTCCACAACTCATGGTCACGGAGCCGGAAATCCGCAGACAGATCCACCACCCGCACACCAGCATCCATCAGCTCGGGCATCATGCGCATAGCCACATTGTGGGGAGTAGCAAAAAACACCACATCACAGGCGGCCAGCCGTTTCACGTCCGGCTCGCTGAAGACCAGATCGGTACGCCCGCGCAGGGAAGGAAACAGGTCTGCCACAGCAATACCCGCCTCGCCCCGGGAGGTAATCACATCCAAAGCCACATGGGGGTGGTTGACCAGCAGGCGCAACAATTCCACCCCGGTGTATCCGGTGCCACCAACTACGCCAACCTTCAGGGGCTCTGCCATATCATTCTCCACCCTGCTAACCAGGGAACTGCATTAACCTAAATGCCACGACTTCATCGCGGCGCCTGACACAGGCTTTGCCGCCACAGGGACTGTTGTTTCCCAAAGAAAGTCTTCAGTCGATCAGATTCCCTGATACGACACCTCTTCAGAAACTCCCCTGTGCCAACAAATTCTTGCGCCATGCATCCACCCTGAAGCCGTAGCTCCAGGTTCACAAATGACCCCGCATGATAGGGGCGCCACCATGGGCCGGCAACTTATCCGGGCAATTGCCGTTCGGATTCCTTGCCTGCAGCCGGCTCCGTGCCCCCCTCATCACCCTTTTCCCGGGGTTTCTCCAGGGCCATGCCGCGCCCGTCCGCCAGCCGCTCGGCCAGGGAATCATAAAGCGGGCGGGTCCAGACGAGCTTGGCCACCGCCGTTGCCAGGAAAGCCCCGGCCATCAGCGGCAGCAGGATGTCGTGGCGGTTACCGGTCAGTTCCATGACGATCACGAAAGAGGTAATGGGGCGCTGGATTACGCCAGCCAGGAAAGCAGCCATGGCCACCAGGGTAATCCCGACCAGTGAAGACTCCGGGAAAAAGCCACCGATCACATTACCGAATCCGGCCCCCGCCGCCAGGCTAGGCGAGAACAAGCCTCCGGGGATGCCGGTGAAATACGAGACCAGCGTGGCGGACATCTTGGCCAGGGCAAAACTCCAGTTCCCGGGATGCTCCCCGTCCAGCAGGGTGCTGGCCTGTTCATAGCCACTGCCATAGGTGGCGCCCCCGGTAAGCAGCCCCAGCAACACCAGCACCAGCGCACACATCAGCACCACCCGATAGGGATGCGCCCGGGCATGGGGGGAAAGAAACTGGCTACCCTTGATCAGCAGGCGACTGAACAAGCCACCGAACAGACCACACACCAGACCAGTGACACCAATGGCCGCCCAGTCCCGGGTAATATCCAGCCCCCCCACCGGGTGACCGAAAAAACTGTAGTGCCCCATGATCATCAGCACCACTACCCCGGACAGGATAATCGCCAGAATAAGGGTCCCGCTGGTGCGCTGCTCGAAGGAGCCCGACAGCTCTTCAATGGCGAATACAATCCCGGCCAGCGGCGCATTGAACGCCGCCGACACCCCGGCAGCCCCTCCGGCCACGATCAGGGAATTATCCACATATTTCTGATTCAGACGCCCCAGACGGCCCACTGAATACATCATCGCCGCGCCCATATGCACACTGGGCCCCTCTCGGCCGATACTGGCACCGCACAGCAACCCCAGGCAGGTCAGGATGAACTTGCCGAAGATGACTCGCAAAGAAAGAAAGGTGGGCCGCAGCCAGTGGTAACGTTGCTTGAGTACTACCAGCACCTGGGGAATACCACTGCCCTGGGACTCGGTGCCCAGCTGCCGCATCAGCCAGACAATGATCAGCATACCCAGCGGCGTGATCAGCACCGGCAACAGCGGTGATTGCTCGTGTATCTGAATGAAGGTGTGCGACGCCAACTCCGCCACCCAGGCGAACGCCACCACCAACAGCCCCACCAGCACAGCGCCGATCCAGAACACCGCGCGCAGCTTCCAGTCCTCCCAGGACCCCAGCTGACGACGACTCACGCGGCGAGTGCGAAACAGGTAGTAACGCATCAGACGACGGTGACGTGGCCGCTTATTCACGGGACTCCTTGGCAATCAGTGCAGGTTGACGAAACAATGGCAGGAAGTCGGTATAGTCTACGCCCTGACTTCCAATCCCTCCACTCACAACACCCCGGAGACTTGCCACATCATGATGCAGTTCGCCCTTGACCACCTGCTCTGGATCAAAGCGTTCCACCTGATCGCCATGATCTGCTGGTTTGCCGCCATTTTTTACCTGCCGCGCCTGTTCGTTTATCACGCCATGGCGGAAGACACGGTCAGCCGGGAACGCTTCAAGGTCATGGAGCGCAAACTGTATCGGGGCATCATGAACCCCAGCATGATTGTCACCGTGCTGCTGGGCCTGTGGATGCTGACGGCCAACTGGGACGCCTACAAAGGCTTCGGCTGGATGCATGCAAAACTGACTCTGGTGTTCCTGCTTATCGGCTATCACCACGTCTGCCTGGCCTACCTGAAAAAATTCGCCGCCGACGCCAACACCAAGAGCGACAAGTTTTACCGTATCTTCAACGAGATCCCCGTGTTTCTGCTGGTGGCCATTGTTATATTGGCGGTAGTGAGACCATTCTGAAAAACGCTTAAGCCCTGACGCCGGACGGAAAGGCCGTCCGCACGTCAGGAGTACAGCGGCAGGCATTCTTTTATGAAACCCAATATTCTCGTCATCGCTGGCCATGATCCTTCCGGGGGCGCCGGCATCCATGCGGACATTGAAGCCATTCGCGCCCTGGGCGGCTTTGCCTCCACCCTGATCACCGGGTTGACCGTGCAGAACAGCCAGAACGTGCGCGGCTTCCGCCTCACCGACGTGAATCTGCTACGCCAACAGGCCACCGCCCTGTTGGAGGATTACCAGTTCCAGGCGGTGAAAATCGGCATGACCGGTTCCGTGGCCATCATCGACTTTATCGCCGAGCTGTTGCCGCAATTGTCCGGCGTGCCTGTGATACTGGACCCGGTGTTGGCCGCCGAAGCCGGCGGCAGCCTGGCCAGCGAATCCCTGGCGGACGCCATGCTGGAAAAGCTGGCGCCCTTTTGCGACGTGATGACCCCCAACCTGCCCGAAGCCCAGGCACTCACCGGCCGCCAATCCGTGGCCGACTGCGGTACCGAGCTGGTTGAACGCACCGGCCGCGCCGCCCTGATCACCGGCACCCACGACGACACCGACCAGGTCACCAACCATCTGTTCAGCGCCGACGGCGAGCAACAGTGGAGCTGGGAGCGTCTGCCTCACAGCTATCATGGCTCCGGCTGCACCCTGGCGTCGTCCATTGCCTGCCTGCGCGGCCACGGGGAATCCCTTGCCAATGCGGTGGCAGACGGCCAGGCCCATGTGGATCGCTTCCTGCGTAACGCCTTCCGCCCGGGCCAGGGCCAGCACGTCCCCGACCGGCGATGACAGACCCTCGCATTCACGGCTTGTACGCCATCACCGATCCGACCCTGATCCCCGACCGGCGGCTACTGCCGGCGGCGGAGGCCGCCCTGCGCGGTGGCGCCCACCTGCTGCAATATCGGGACAAAACCGCCAGCTCCGCACAACGCCGTCAGCGCGCCAGCCAGCTTCAGGCCCTGTGTCGAAAACACGGCGCCCTCTTCCTGGTCAACGATGACCCAACCCTGGCCGCAGACATTGATGCCGACGGCGTCCACATCGGCCAGAGCGACGGCGGCATCGCCCGGGCCCGGCAGCTACTTGGCCCCGACAAAATCATCGGGGTTACCTGTCACAGCAACCTGATCCTGGCAGAACAGGCCGCAGACGCTGGCGCTGACTATGTGGCCTTCGGCCGCTTCTTCCCTTCCCGTACCAAGCCACAGGCACCGCCTGCTGATCCGCTCATCCTCGACCAGGCCCGTCAACGGCTGACGATTCCTCTGGTCGCCATCGGCGGGGTTGATGCCGACAATGGTTGCCAGCTACTGGCGCAGGGGGCCGACGCCCTGGCCGTGATCCACGCCCTTTTTTCCCACCAGTCACCCGAGCAGATAGAACAGGCGGCGCGCCGACTGGCTGCCCTGTTCAGCCCCGCCTGAGGCCAAATAACGCGGCACGCTCGTTCAGATAGCCAGGAATGGGATCCGTCGCACAACATACCGGCCCGCAGGTACGCAAAATCCCCCGCAACGCCTACACCGAAATAGCCAGATCAAAAATACGAAAAACCCAGTAAGGGGGAGAACCACCCATGGCAATGCGTTTCCGTCGGCCACTGGCATCCTGGCGCGGCCTGCTGCTGGCTGCCCTGCTTTTCCCTGGCAACCAGGTAATCGCTGAAGCCTCTCAAGCCAGCACCGAACTGTTTATTGATGGCAGCCGTTACCGGGCCGTTCTGGAACCGAGCACCGCCCGGATCGGCATGTCCGACGCGGACCGACAACTGATCAGGGGCAATCACTACAGCGGCACACTGGAACAGGTTCCGCAAAGCTGGGTACGCCTGTCCCGGCTTGACGACAACTGGTCCGGTGTAGTGTCACTGAATGGCGAAATGCACATTATCGATAGCAACGCGTTCAGCCAGCACAACAATCTCCCCGTTGCCCGTTCCCTGCAAAGCCTGCAGGAACCTGGCACCTGCGGTGTGGGCGATGGCACCCACAGCTCTCTGGAACTGCCGACCCGGGAAGGCGCCAGCCCCCGTTCAGGCGGCTACGAAATCGCCGCCGCCACCCTGGAAGACATGTGTACCGAGCAAGTGGACGGCGTCTGCCTGCTGCCGGAGAAATACCTGATCGTCGACCACCTGTTCCAGCAGAAGCATCCGGATACCTACCAGGACAAGGTAGTGGAACTGCTCAATATCATCGACGGTTTCTACCGCAACGACCTGAACATAGTGTTCGACAACCTGCACGTTGAATTTCCCAGCGAAGAACTGTTGCTGGCATCCACCAGCGCCAATGAACTACTGGTAGATCTGCGCGAGAAGTACCACGGCTTTGCCTTCGCCGACACCAGCACCGCCAGCCCACTAATGGAACTGCTCTCCGGCCGTGAATTCGACGGCTCCACCGTGGGCCTTGCCTATGTGGGGACCCTTTGCAATACCAATGGCTATGCCACCGGCGTCACCCAGGAGTACATCAACATTCCCCTGACGGCCATCGTCATGGCCCATGAAATCGGCCACAACTTCGGCGCCAACCACGACAATGTGGAATCCGACCAGGTCGACCACCCGGAGCGTTACTGCGGCAACGGCTACATCATGTCCAGCTGGGCCGACGGCAGTGCCACCGGCTTTTCCAGCTGCTCGGTGAACCAGATGACCGCCAAGATCGACAGCCTCGTCAACCACGATGCCTGCTTCAACTACCCGGTGGATGCGGGACTGAGCGCCGACAGTGGCAACCCGGACACCTTCAATAACAGCACAGGCACCACCCTGACGCTGGCCTATAGCGTGGACTACCAGCAAGCCTCCCGGGCGCCTGACCTGATCCAGTTGCAGGGAGATCTGAGCAACGCCAGGATCGACCAACTAACCCTGCCGGAAGGGGACTGCACCATCGCCACCGACCAGCGTAGCTATAGCTGTTCGCTGACCCCACCCTTCTCCCCTGCCAGCCTGACACTGACCATCACCAGCACCACCCCGGCGCAGGCACTGCTGACACAGACGGCCGCTATCAACGGCAGCGAGGTGAAAGACATCCTCCCCGACAACGACCAGCTGACAACACCCTTGTCCTATAACATCGTGTCCAGCCAACCCGACGACCTGCAGGCGCAGGCCCAGCAGGAACCACCGCAGGTGACCCTGACCTGGACCGACCGGGCCTACACCGAAACCGGCTACCGGGTCGAGCGCTACAGCGATCTCAGCGGCTGGGAACCGCTGGCAAACCTGTCCGCGGACAGCGACAGCCATATCGACAGCGGCGTCGCCACTGACATCAGCTATCAATACCGGGTGATTGCCGAAGGCAGCGACATCACTGGCGACAGCTCAAACACCGTCAGCATCATCATCGAAGGCACCCCGGCCACCCCCGCCAACCTGGCAGCAGCCATGGCGCAAGACGGCATCCAGTTGACCTGGAACGACCAGGCAGACAACGAGCAACGCTATGAAATCCAGCGCCGCCGGGAGAACAATGGCAGCTGGACAGTGTGGGCCAGCCTGGCCAAGGGTCTGGCCACCGACAGTGAACAATATCTGGACAGCACCGCCGTGCTCGGGGAACGCTATCAGTACCGGGTGATTGCTCATAACGCCACCCTTAGTTCAGCCCCGTCAAACCTGGCGGAAATCCAGTTTGGTTCGCGGCCCGACGCACCGTCCAATCTGACCAGCCGCCTGCTGCAAGACGCCATTCGCCTGATCTGGCAGGACAATGCCGACAACGAAACCGGCTTGCGGATCCTGCGCCAGCAATTCAACGGGGAAACCTGGAGTGAATGGCAACGTCTCACCGAGCTGGGCAGCAACCAGACCCGCCATGATGACAGCACTGTCATGGCAGGCACGCGCTACCGTTACCAGGTGCAGGCCTTCAATGCCGTAGGCCCTTCTCCGCTCAGCAACCGCGCGGAGCAGCTTTTCGAGCGCGTGCCTGCAACACCGGGCAATCTGCAAGCCCAACGTCAGAACACCGCCGTAATACTGCAATGGCAGGATAATGCCGAGAACGAATTCGGTTTTCGTATCGAACGCCAGCGTCTTGACGGTGACACCTGGCTGGCCTGGCAGGCCATCGCCGAACTGAATGCCAACAGCACCCGCTACACCGACAGCCGGGTCACCGTGGGCAACCGCTATCGCTACCGGGTTAGCAGCCTCAACAGTGCCGGCAGTTCCACTCCTTCCGCTGCAGTCGCTGTCTCCATGAACGACGAAAGCACCCCGACCGGCGATGACGATTCCTCCGATAACAATGCATCCGGCAGCTTCGGCAATGCTGGCGGCAGCGCCGGTGTTGCTACCGGCCTGCTGGCCCTGCTGTTGCTGCGTCGCAGAGGCAGCCACTCATGCTGAGCCCGCGCCTGCTGCTGAGCGTACTGCTTGCCTCCCTGTTGCCCGCCTGCCAGGCGGGTAATCAGGGCGTCACAACCAACCCGCTCGCCGAAGCACGACAACGCTGGGCCGATCAGGGTCTCGAGCACTACCGCTACCAGGCACGCCAGCAATGCTACTGCGGGCCCAAGGCCCTGCAGCCCGCCAGCATCCTGGTCAACGGCCAGCAGGCCCGGCTGGAAGCCCCGGACGCCCAGGAGCTGACTCCCCTGGCACGCTCGGTGGAGGCCTGGTTTGCCCTGATTGAGGAAAAACAGCGCAAGGGCTGGCATCAGGTGGACGTGGACTACCACCCTCAATGGGGTTACCCCCGCCATATCCGTCTGGATTTCGACCCGCGCATGGCCGATGACGAGCAACAGTACTGGATCAAGGATCTCACCCCGATACCTGCCAACCGCTAACCTCCGCCAGCCTCACTGGCCAAGCCGCCACTCACCCCTCATAATGCCGCCACTTTCCTGTGGCGGCCCCCGGGCTCGCCCGTGTCATGGGGCCTTCATGCCCCAGCGACACCATCAATCGTAATTTCCCGTGTGCGCTCTAGCGCACACCCGCCGCCCGCGCGGCCTGCGATGCCTGGCATCGCCAACAGCTACAGCAAGAGGACACACCATGAGCCGCAAGCACTCCGAACAGCTTTTCCGTCAAGCCCAGAAACATATTCCCGGCGGCGTTAACTCTCCCGTGCGTGCCTTCAAGGGCGTTGGCGGCACCCCGGTGTTTTTCCATTCTGCCAGTGGCGCCTACCTGTACGATGAAGATGACAATCGCTACATCGACTACGTGGGCTCCTGGGGCCCGATGATCCTAGGCCACAACCATCCCCAGGTGATTGCTGCCGTGCAGGCCGCCGTACAGAACGGCCTCAGCTTCGGCGCCCCCACCGCCACCGAAGTAGCCATGGCGGACAAGGTCTGCGAACTGGTGCCCTCCATGGACATGGTGCGCATGGTCAATTCCGGCACCGAAGCCACCATGAGCGCTATCCGCCTGGCCCGGGGCTACACCGGCCGCGACAAGATCATCAAGTTCGAGGGTTGCTACCACGGCCATGTGGACAGCCTGCTGGTAAAAGCCGGCTCCGGTGCCATGGGCATCCCCGGCTCACCGGGTGTGCCCGCCGCTGTGACCGGCGACACCCTGGTGCTGGACTACAACGACGCCGCCAGCGTCGAAACCGCCTTTAACGAATACGGCGACCAGATTGCCGCCGTCATCGTGGAGCCAGTGGCCGGCAACATGAACTGCGTCCCGCCCACCAAGGCATTCCTGCAGGCCCTGCGCCAATACTGTGATGACCACGGCAGCGTGCTGATCTTCGACGAGGTGATGACCGGCTTCCGGGTAGCCCTGGGCGGCGCCCAGGCGCTCTACGAGGTGACCCCGGACATGACCACCCTGGGCAAGATCATCGGTGGCGGTATGCCGGTGGGCGCCTTTGGCGGCAAGAGAGCCATCATGGAACACCTCTCGCCGCTGGGCCCGGTCTACCAGGCCGGCACCCTGTCCGGTAACCCGGTGGCCATGGCGGCTGGACTGACCACCCTTAACCTGCTTAGTGAACCCGGATTCCACGACGCCCTGGCCGAAAAGACCACCCGCCTGCTGGACGGCCTGACCGCAGCCGCCCACGCGGAAGGCGTGGCTTTCACCACCGCACAGGCTGGCGCCATGTTCGGGTTGTTCTTCACCGACCAGAGCCGCATCAGCAGCTTCGCGGAAGTGATGGCCTGCGACAGCGAACGTTTCAACCGCTTCTTCCACGCCATGCTGGACCAGGGCATCTACCTGGCCCCCAGTGCCTTTGAAGCGGGCTTCGTGTCAGCAGCGCACAGTGATGAGGATATCGACGCCACCATTGCGGCGGCCCGCAAGGCGTTTGCGAAGGTGTAGGAGCGACGCCCAAAACCACCTTGTAGGAGCGGCGCTTGAGCCGCGAATCCGAGCCTTGGCGAGGAAAATCGGTTGCGGTTTACTCGCGGCCTCCTCTAGAGAGGCCTGTCGAGCTCGGAAGCTCCTGATCGCCTTTCAGGCGATTTCCGCGCTGGCGCGCGGTTCGCGGCTCAAACGCCGCTCCTACAGTGGCTTCGTAGTGAGTCAGTGGCGAGCCAACGGCACCATTTTCCCGCCAGTCAGCCCCAACAGATCCTGCGGCGCCATGGCGATTTCCAGTCCGCGCCGGCCGGCGCTCATGTAGATAGGGTTGTGTGGTTGTGCACTGTGATCCAGATACAATGGCAACCGTTTCTTCTGCCCCAGCGGGCTGATGCCACCGAGTACATAACCGGTCAACCGTTGCGCCTTGTCCGCCGGACACATGGCCGCTTTCTTGCCGCCATGGGCCCTGGCGAGAAACTTAAGATCCAGTTGATGGGCCACCGGCACCATAGCCACTACCGGCTGCTCATCCACCAGCGCGAGCAGCGTCTTGAAGACTTTCTCGGCGGGCAGCTGCAAGGCCTCTGCCGCTTCCAGCCCGTAGCTTTCTGCCTTGGGGTCATGCTCGTAACTGTGCAACTGAAAAGAAACGCCGGCCTTTTTCGCGGCCTGCACCGCCGGTGTCATACCGGCCGGGCCTTTGGGCTACGTAACTCCGCCGCCTTGCTGCGAGCCTGGCGGGCACCGGCCTTGTCACCCTGACGATCACGGGCGGTGGCCACCAGGTCCCACAGGCCCGCCCGGTAATCATCGTGGTCCGGCGCCAGCCGCAACGCCTTCAGGGCGAAGCCTTCTGCTCCGTGGGGGTCCCCCTCGGAAAGCCGCAAACCCGCCAGCTCCTTGTACAGCCAGGAGGAATCCGGGGCGATATTCAGGGCTCGCTCCAGATAACGCTCTGCAGCCGATGTCCGCCCCTGCTGACGGGCCTGTTCGGCCCGACTCAACAGACCCAGTGCCGGCGAGCCTTCCAGTTCCTGACTGGCAGTCATCGGTTCTGCCGGTTCCTCCACGGGCGGGCGCACCGCACACCCCGCCAGCACCGCACTGATCAGCATCAGTCGAACAAGCCTTTGAACACTCAACATCCTTACTATCCTTGAACAACGCTCCGGCAAGCCCCATCTCAACGGCAGGAGCTTGCCTCGCTGGGCTCTGTGGTGAAAGTTGATCTGTGACCCTAGTCAAACAGCCCCTTGAACCAACCCTTGATGCCTTTCCCCGCCTCTTTGATCGAGCCACAACCGTCACTCTCCTGGGGAATCGAGGCTTCCAGCATCGGGTAACGACGGGCATCACTACACCCTTCGGCACTGACGCGCCGACCGTCCGGGTTCATCCAGACCCATTCCACGCCAGCAGGCGGCGTCTGCGACAGGCTACGCTGGGGCAGTTTGCCCATCAGCTGGGCCCATACCGGCAAGGCACCGCTGGAGCCGGTGATACCGGCATTACGGTTATCATCACGGCCCACCCAGACTACCGCCAGGTGGTTGGCGGAGAAACCGGCAAACCAGGCGTCCCGGAAATCATTACTGGTGCCGGTCTTGCCTGCCACCTTCAGGTTCTGAGGCAATGACGCGCGCGCAGCACGGCCGGTACCTTTCTCTACCACTTGCTGCATGGCCCACTGGGTCAGGAAAGCCGGGCCGGCGTCCACCACCTCGTCGGTATTGACCGGATAACGGGCCAGCGGCCTGGCTTCCTTGTCGAGCACATCGGTAATGGACCGCAGGCGGGTACTGAAACCGCCCGTTGAAAGAGGCTGATACATCATCGCCACTTCAAACGGGGTCAGCTCCAGGCTACCCAGAAGAATACTGGGGTAGAGCGGAATATCGCGGGTCACCCCCAGGGTCTTCATGGTGCCGGCTACCTTGCCCAGCCCCACATCCAACCCTAGGCGAGCGGTACCCTGGTTGCGTGAATAGGTCAGCACATCCACCACCGGCATGGCTCCATGGGACTGGTTGTCGAAGTTCTGCGGCGACCAGGTAGTGCCATTGGGCAGCGTCACCTCCACAGGCCCGTCTTCCACCAGGGTAGCCAGGGACCATTGCTTGGGCTGGCTCACCGCCGACAGCACCACCGCCGGCTTGGCCAGCGAGCCGATCGGGCGCTGGGCATCCAGGGCCCGGTTGAAGCCAGCCTCCCGGGAGCTGCGATTGCTGACCAGCGCCAGCACATCGCCCTGAGCCGGCGCGACCACTACCACGGCACCATTGAGCTTTTTGCTTTCGTCAGGGTCGCGGCGGTCCAGATGATCGCGCAGGGCCCCTTCAGCAGCGAGCTGGGCCAGCACATCCAGGGTGGAGTGAATACGCAGCCCCTCATCACTGAGCACCTCCGGGGGGTAATCCCGAGCCAGCTGGCGCCTTACCAGATCAATAAAGGCAGGGAAGGCATAAAGCGCGGAGGCCCCACGCGGCACCACTTCCAGGGAGCGGTTGCTGTATTTGTCGTAATCCGCTTTCGACAGAGCCCCCTCATCCATCGCCACCTTCAATACCGTGTTGCGACGCTCCAGGGAACGCTCGGGGTGACGGCGCGGGTCATACCAGCTGGGCCCCTTCAGCAACGCCACCAGGGTGGCCAGATGGTGGGGTTCCAGCTCTTCCAGCGGGCGCCCGAACAGGAACTGGGCTCCCAGGCCCATGCCATGAATGGCCCGGGCGCCATCCTGGCCCAGGTACACCTCGTTGAGGTAAGCCTCGAGAATCTGCTCCTTGCTGTAGTGCAATTCCAGCAACATGGCCATGGGCATTTCCAGCAGCTTGCGCGACAGGGTGCGCTCGGAGGTGAGCCAGAAATTTTTCACCAGCTGCTGAGTCAGGGTGCTGCCGCCCTGCACCAGGCGCCCGGCCTTGATGTTGGCCAGCATGGCCCGGGCCAGACCGCGCAGGGAAATGCCATGGTGGTCATAGAAAGCCTGATCCTCGGTGGCAATCAGCATCTCCACCAGCAGTGGCGGCACCTTGTCCAGGGGCACCAGCACCCTGTCTTCCGCATGCTGGGGATGAATACTGCCGATCTGCAATGGCTCGAGACGGGCCAGGCGATCACCACCGGCCTCCAGGGAACGTATCTGGCCGCCAGACAGGCTCAACCGGATACGCTCCGCCTTTTCCCCCCCATCACTGTCGCTGAAACCACGGGTATGCAGCAGCAGGCTGTTGCCCTGCACCGCATAGCTGCCTGGGGTGGTAGCCCCCGCGAGTCGCGACGGTAGCGCATCAAATCCAGCAACTTGAGCATATCCTCGCGGGACAGCACGCGGCCTTCATAAAGCTCTACTGGTCGGGCATACACCCGCCGGCAATTGCCAGACATGGGCGTCAAAACGCTCGCGGACCAGCGCATCCAGGTAGGCCAGTCCTGCCGCTCCCAGCACCAGGCACACCAACGCTGCCTTGCCCACAAAGGACCAGCTGAACCAGCGACGTTGTTGTCCGCTGCTGCGTTTTTTTCGATTCGGTTGCCGCCGCGATCGTGCGGGGGACTTTTTCGCTTTTTTTGCCATGGGCCGGAGTATAGAGAAAAGTGTGAGTGTTTTATGAGTCTCTATGGACGTATCCGTTCCCTTCACGGGAATTTGAGTAAATTTTGCAACCAGACTCGGGGCGCCCATAATAGCCGCCTTGCCTCTTGCCTGAACCAGAACACGGAGTCTCCATGACGAAAAAATACGACGTTTATGCCCTCGGCAACGCCCTGGTGGATACGGAAATCGAGGTCAGCGACGCCTTTCTCCAGCGCATGGATGTGGGCAAGGGCCTGATGACACTGGTGGACGAAGCCCGCCAGGCGGAACTGATTGCCGCCCTGGCCGACGAAGCCGAGCCCCACAAGCAGACCAGTGGCGGCTCCGCCTGCAACACTGTGGTGGCCACCCGCTACTTCGGCGGCAACAGCTACTACGCCTGCAAGGTAGCCGACGACGCCACCGGCGACATCTTCGTCAACGACCTGACTGCCGCCGGCGTGGACACCAATATGAACGGCAACCGCGAGAGTGGTATCTCCGGCAAGTGCCTGGTGATGCTGACCCCGGACGCAGAGCGCACCATGAACACCTTTCTGGGCATTTCCAGCCAGGTGTCCGAGGCGGAGCTGGACGAAGCCGCCATCGCCGCCAGCCACTATGTGTATCTGGAAGGGTACTTGGTCAGCGGCGACAGCTCCCGGGCGGCGGCCATTAAACTGCGCCAACTGGCCGAGAAGCATGGTGTCAAAACCTCACTGACGTTCTCCGATCCGGCCATGGTGCAGTTCTTCCGGGACGGCCTCACCGACATGCTCGGCGACGGTGTGGACCTGCTGTTCTGCAACGACGCGGAAGCCACCAGCTACACGGATACCGACAGCCCCGAGGCCGCTCTGGAAAAACTCAAGAGCGTATGCCGCTCTGCAGTCATCACCCTGGGCGCCGAAGGCGCGCTGGTATGGGATGGTGAGCAGACCCACAGCATTGCCCCCTTGCCGGTCAAAGCCATCGACAGCAATGGTGCCGGCGACATGTTTGCCGGGGCCTTCCTGTATGCCATCACCCATGGCCATGATTTTGCCGCTGCCGGCAAGCTCGCTGCCGCTGCCGCCGCCCGCCTGGTCACCGAATTCGGGCCGCGCCTGAGCGCCGACACCCACCAGCAGATTCGCCAAGACATTTTAGGTAATTGATTTCATGGAACACGTTTGCAACCTGACCGACATCCCTGACGACAGCGCCCGGGAATTCGAGAAAGACGGCCAGCCGGTAGTCGTGGTCAAACACGACGGCCTGGTCCGCGCCTTCATCAACTGGTGCCCGCACCTGGGCATCGAACTGAACTTCATGCCCGACCAGTTCATGGACAGCGACAACCAGTTCATCATGTGCGCCAACCACGGCGCCCTGTTCGAGATTGATAGCGGCGACTGCCTGTCCGGCCCCTGTAGTGGCGACAAGCTGATCCCGGTACCACTGGAAGTACGTGGTGACGAAGTGTGGCTGGGTCACGTCGAGGTGCCGGCCTGAGCCGCTTATGAGCCATCCCTTTGATGACCTCACCCCGGATTACATGCTCGACGCCGTGGACGCCGCCGGCTTCCTCAGCGACGGCCGCCTGCTGCAACTGAACAGCTTCGAGAACCGGGTATACCAGGTGGGCCAGGAAGACGGCCCACCGGTGATCGTCAAGTTCTACCGCCCACAGCGCTGGAGCGACGAACAGATCCTGGAAGAGCACGCCTTCAGCCTTTTTCTGGTGGAACGGGACCTGCCGGTGGTGGCCCCCATCGAAAAGAACGGCACCACCCTGTTCCACTGCGACGGCTTCGCCTTTGCGGTGTTCCGCAGAGCCGGCGGCCATGCGCCGGAACTGGATAACGACAACCACCTGGAACAGCTGGGCCGCACCCTGGCCCGCTGGCATGCCTGCGGCAGTGACCGGCCCTATCAGCTCCGCCACACCATGGACCCGGTGGCTGACATTCGTGCCGCCAGCACCTTCCTGATCAATGAGGTGGTGGACCTGAATTATCGCAGCCAGTACCGCGATGCCTGCGGCCAACTGCTGGAGCAGATTGAACAGCGGCTTGCCGAGGTGGAATTCCCGCTGCTCAACGTCCATGGCGACTGCCATACCGGCAACATCCTGTGGCGCGACAACGGCCCACATTTCGTGGATCTGGACGACAGCTTGCGCGCCCCGGCCATGCAGGACATCTGGATGTTGCTGTCCGGTGAACAGGATGAGCAACAACACCAGCTGCGAGTGCTGGCCCGCGGCTACGACACCTTCCTGCCCTTTCCCTGGCAACAGACCGCCCTGATCGAGCCGCTACGCACCCGGCGCATCATCTGCTACGACGCCTGGCTGGCCAGACGCTGGGACGATCCGGCCTTCCCGCCAGCGTTCCCCTGGTTTGAATCCATGAGCTACTGGCGCGACCAGACGGAACTGTTGCAGCAGCAACTGCGCAATTTGCAAACCCTGCTGTAGAGGAAAACGCGTTTCCGTAGGAGCGTCGCTCGCGGCGCGATAGGGTTGGCACCGTGTTGTCTAAAGCCGCTGCTGTAGGAGTTCCTCTCGAGGGACGACCCCGAGCCCCGGCGAGGGAAAAGGCGAGGCAGGGGCTGCCAGGTCACTCTAGAGACGCCCTGGTTCACAGAAACGACGTTGCTGGCCTTGCAGGTGCTTTCCACGCTGACGCGTGGTTCGTCCCTCGAGAGGAACGCCTACAACTGAATCGGCAAGGGGTGTTCCAGCCGAAAGCCGTCTGGCGATAACGCCACCTTCCACGCCAGCACTTCCACCCCCTTTTCCACCGCTTCGCGTAACAGCTCCCCATAGCGGGCATCAATTTCGTCCGCCGGCCGGGCGGCCAGTGCACCACTGTGCTGCACACAGAAAAACAGCACCGCCCGCTTGCCGGACGCCACCACCTCCATCAGTGTCAACAGATGCTTCTGGCCCCGCTCGGTGACGGAATCCGGGAAGGCAATGACACCGTCATCAGGATCATTCGGGCCGGGGCCCAGGGTGACGTTTTTCACTTCCACAAAGGCATGCGGATCGCTGCGCTCGCCCAGGGCCAGATCAAAGCGGCTGTCGCCGTATTTCACTTCCCGCTGCACCCCGCTGCCGGGGCCCAGCTCGGCAACCTCACCGGCACGAATGGCTTCTTCCACCAGCGCATTGGGCCGGCTGGTATTCACCCCCGCCCAATGGCCATGACCCACCTGCAGGGCTTCCAGGGTATGGCGATATTTGCGTTTGGGATTACCGCTGTCGGAAATCAGCGCCTGCTGGGGCTCGCCCAGCACGCAGTTTTTCATGGACCCGGTATTGGGGCAGTGCACGGTAATTTCGCTGCCATCAGCGCGCACCACATCGGCCATGAAACGCTTGTAGCGACGCAGCAGGGTGACCCTTTCCAGGGGAGGATCAAACTTCACAGGGACTCCAGGTAGTGGCCCAACCGGTGCAGGGCATCAACAAGACGGGACTCGGCACAGGTATAGGCCAGGCGAACATAGCGATGGTGATCATGGCCATCACCGAAATCCAGCCCCGGCGTCATGGCCACCTTTTCCTTTTCCAGCAGGTCCGCACAGAAAGCGAAGCTGTCATCGGTCCAGGCACTCACATCCACATACACATAAAAGGCACCATCCGCATTGGAGACTACCGGCAGTTTCAAATGAGCCAGGCCATTGAGCAGGCATTGACGACGGCGGGCAAACAGCTGATGACGCTGCTCCAGGATGGTCAGCGCCGGTTCCTGCAGCGCAGCCAGCGCACAGTATTGTGCCGGCGTGGAGGGCGCCAGAAACAGGTTCTGTGCCAGCCGCTCGATGGCCGGCACCAGCGGTTCCGGCGCCACCAGCCAGCCCAGCCGCCAGCCGGTCATACAGAAATATTTACTGAAGCTGTTGATCACCATCACCTGATCGGTACGCGACAGCACGGATTCCGCCGGCCCCCGGTAACAAAGCCCCTGATAGATTTCATCCACCAGTAGCAGGCCGCCTTTCTGCACGGCGCCCTCGGCCATGGCCTGCAGGCTATTCAGCGACAGCATGTTGCCGGTGGGATTATCCGGGCTGGCCACCATGGCCAGACGGGTATCCGGCTGCCAGGCCTCCAGCAGCTCGTTGGCAGTCAGAGTGAAATGATTGTCCGCCTTTAATACCACCGGCTGCGGCTTACCCCCCACCAGATTCACGAACTGGCGATTACAGGGATAGCCCGGATCGCACAGCAGGACACCGTCCCCTGGATTGATCAGGGCCGCCAGCGCCAGCTGCAGGGCCCCGGAAGCGCCCGGCGTCACCACGATCCGTGCCGGTGATACGGTAGCGCCAAAACGCTCCTGGTAATCATCCGCAATGGCCTGGCGCAAAGCGGGCAGCCCGGCAGCCGGCGTGTAACCGGTTCCCCGATCACGGGTTGCCCCGGCAATGGCCTCCAGCACCGGCGTCGGAGTTTCAAAATCCGGCTCGCCCACTTCCAGATGGATCACATCGTGGCCCTGGGCTGCCAGTTGTTGGGCTCGCTCCAGCAGTGCCATAACGTGAAAAGGCGGGATCTGTTGGGCGAAATGCGACAGCGTTATCACAAGATTCCTCTTTCCTATAAGGGTGGCATGGCTATAATCGGCCAGATTTTCACCAACTGGTGACAAGACTTACCCGGAAGGGGTAAGGTCAAAGATTACATTACGCCCGTACCTGGTTATATCAAGCGGGCCCCAGGGATAGTGGGACAGGATAGAGAGTCGAGAAGATGCTAAGGGAGTTAATAAAAATGGCCACCGGCAAAAAGAAAGCCCCGAAAAAGGCGGCTAAAAAACAAACCTCCGGGTCTGCTTCCAGCAGCAAGAAAGCCACCTCATCCACTGCTGCCCGCAAAGCGCCAGCCAAGAAGGCTGCTGCAAAAAAGGCCCCGGCAAAAAAAGCCGCAGTGAAAAAGGTGGCTGCAAAGCCTGCGGCCAAAAAGGCCCCAGCCAAAACCGCAGCAAAAAAAGCTGCCGTAAAGAAACCCGCTACCAAGCCTGCCGCTAAAAAGGCGCCGGCCAAGAAGGCCTCTGTGAAGAAAGCCACTCCCAAGAAAGCCGTCGCCAAGAAACCGGCACCGGCCAAAAAAGCAGCCACAACCAAAACGGCTGCAAAGCCTGCTGCAAAGCAAGCGGCCGTAAAAAAAGCGCCGGCCAAAAAAGCCGCTGCGAAGGCACCGGCCAGCAAGCCTGCCACCAAAAAGGCAGCCAGCAAGCCAGCGGCAAAGCCGGCCGCAGGCAAAACCCAGTCAACCGCTGCCAGCGCCAAACCGGCGAAGGCCAGCAAGCCCGCTGCCAGAAAACCGGCAGCCAAAAAAGCAGCACCGGCTGCACCCAGAACAAAACTGCCCACCTCCGGGAAGGCATCCGCAGCGGCCCGTGCCGCTGCCAGAGACGCATCGAACACCGGTAACGCACGGACCGCGACTGCCGGCAAAGGGACTTCGCCGAGCCGATCCACTACTTCTGCTCAGGTAAAAGCAAACGTGAAAAAGAAAACCGCCTCATCCTCTTCCCAGGCCCAAATGCATGGCTTCAAGCCCTACATGCCGGCCAAGAACGAGGAATACATGAACGAGAAGCAACGCGAGCACTTCCGCCAGATCCTGCTGGCCTGGCGCCAGGAGTTGATGGAAGAAGCGGATCGCACCATGCACCACCTGCAGGACGAACAGGCCAACCTGCCCGACCCCGCTGACCGCGCCACCCAGGAAGAAGAGTTTGCCCTGGAGCTGCGTACCCGCGACCGCGAGCGCAAGCTGCTGAAGAAGATCGAGAAGACCCTGGATCTGGTGGACAAGGACGATTACGGCTTCTGCGAAGCCTGCGGCATCGAAATCGGCATCCGCCGACTGGAAGCTCGCCCCACCGCCGACCTGTGCATCGACTGCAAGGAACTGGCGGAGATCAAGGAAAAGCAGCTGGCCGGATAAACCAGTGAAGAGTTAACAGCTCGCGATAGCGGACTGTTGTTCCTGAAACGCCTGAAGCCGCGCCCAGCCCTTGTGCGCGGCTTCTTGCGTTTAAACTCCTCACACAGGCATGGCGCGCCGCTGTTAACTGTTCACTATTCACTGTTCACTGCCTTTATGACCTATCGCGGACGTTTCGCCCCCACCCCCTCCGGCCCCCTGCATTTCGGGTCATTGGTGGCTGCGTTGGCCAGTTGGCTGGAAGCGCGCCATGCGGGCGGTGAATGGCTGGTGCGGGTGGATGATCTGGATCCGCCCCGGGAAGTGCCCGGCGCCGCCGATACCATCCTGCGTCAGCTGGAAACCTTCGGGCTGTATTGGGATGGCCCGGTGCGTTACCAAAGCCAACGGCATAGTGCCTATCAGCATGCCGTGGAGACCCTGCTCAACAGCGGCCATGCCTTCCACTGCCGCCTGACCCGCAAACAGCTGGCCACCCTCAATCATAACCATCCCGGCATCAGCGCCGCTGTGTCCACCGCCGACGATACCGCCATCCGCCTGCAGGTTCCCGATCGGGCGCTGACCTACCAGGACGGCATTCAGGGGACCATCAGCAACAACCTGCACCACGACGGTGGCGCCTTTGTCATTCGACGTCGCGACGGCCTGTTCGGCTACCAGCTCGCCTGTGCCCTGGACGATGCAGATGATGGTATTACCCATGTGCTGCGTGGCGCCGACCTGCTTGATTCCACCCTTCGCCAGCGCTGGCTGCTGGAATGCCTGGGCAGACCGGCGCCAGACTATGCGCATTTGCCGGTGGTCACCGACGGGCGGGATTTGAAGCTGTCCAAATCCGCAGGCAGTCAAGCTCTGGACCCCGCTCTTGCCAGCCAGCTACTCACAGCGGCCCTTCGCTGCATGGGCCTGCAGCCACCCTCAGACTTGCAGGGCGCAAGCCCGGCAGCGCTACTGGCATGGGGCACGGCACACTACCCCGATCACCAGTGGCCAGCGGGACGCCAGCAGCCATTGCCAGACGAGTTGCAAGTTACAAGCTGAAAGTTGCAACGCGAATCAGCAAAGACCCACAGCAAATGCTGTGCCCGCGTTTAACGGTATAAGCGCGGAGACAGCCGACCGGAACACAAATACACATCCCGCGCCTTGCAGCTTGAAACTTGTAACTTGCCGCTGTCCTCGCTTTTACACGCCCCACCCCCTGGCGTATGCTCATCGGCCCGGAGGGGTTAAACCACCTATGTATACCGACCGACTGCTGATCATCTTTATTCTCGGCACCTACCTGCTTTCCCCCGCCATCATCGACTGGTGGAGTGAGGGCGGGCGCGCCTGGTATCGCCCCTATCTGATCTGGCTGGGCCTGATCGCCCTGAGCTACTGGATTGCCAAGAGCAAGGATGTCGATGGTCTATAGTGTCAGCGATCTGATCCTGATTGCCGGTTGCTACCTGCTGTTTCTGTTTGCGGTGGCCTGGATCACCGAGCGTGGCTGGTTGCCCGCCCACTGGGTGCGCCACCCTGCGGTCTACGTTCTGTCACTGGGGGTCTATGCCAGCGCCTGGGCGGTATACGGGTCGGTGGGCTACGCCTACCAGTATGGCTACAACTTCCTGTCCTATTTCCTGGGTATTTCCGGGGTCTTCCTGCTTGCTCCCATTCTTCTGGCACCGATCCTCAGACTGACCACCACCTATCAGCTCAGCTCCCTGGCTGACCTGTTTGCCTTCCGCTACCGCAGCCGGCTGGCCGGGGCCATGACCACCATCATCATGCTGATCGGCGTACTGCCTCTGCTGGCCCTGCAACTGAAGGCCGTGGCCGAGTCGATACAGATCCTCAGCGGTACCGCTGACCCCCGCGACCTGGCCGCCGGTTTCTGCCTGATGATGGTGATCTTCGCCATTCTGTTCGGCGCCCGCCATACCACCGCCCGGAAAAACACGAAGGGTTGGTGATGGCCATCGCCATGGAATCGCTGATCAAATTGCTGGCGTTCGGCGCGGTGGCCTTGCTCGGCCTTTATGGCGTGTTCGATGGCCCTGCCAGTCTGAATGCCTGGCTGGATGACCATCCAGAAATGCTGGCGAGGCTCTACTACCCCCTGCAGGACGGCACCTGGCACTCCATGATCATGGCGTTCTTTGTCTCCGCCGTGGTACTGCCGCACATGTTCTACATGGCCTTTACCGAGAACATGAACCCGCGCGCCCTGGTCACTGCCAGCTGGGCGTTGCCGCTGATGTTCCTGCTGATGGCACTGTGTGTGCCGGTGATCCTGTGGGCTGCTGCCGCCGGCAATGCCCCCACCCCGCCAGATTATTACGCCCTCGGCATCGGCATGATCACCGGTGGCCACGGCGCGGTGCTTGGCTATATCGCCGGGCTTGCCGGCGCCAGCGGCATGCTGATTGTGGCCACCCTGGCCCTGTCCGGCATGTGCCTGAATCATCTGGTACTGCCCGCCAGCCCGCTGCAGGGCCAAAACCTGTATCGCAATCTGCTCTGGACCCGGCGCATTCTGATCGCCGCCATTCTCGCTCTGGCTTACCTCTTCTACCGCTTCACCGGCACGGATCACACCCTGGTGGAGCTGGGCGTTCTCACCTTTGTGGCGACCCTGCAGTTTGTCCCCGGGCTGATCGGCGCCCTGTTCTGGCCCTCCGGCAATCGTAATGGCCTGTTCGCCGGTCTGCTGGTCGGCTTTATCCTCTGGGTCATGCTGCTGCTGGTACCCATCGCCTACCCCAACTGGCAATTCCAGCCACTGATGGAACTGCTTGGCATGCGTTTCCAGACCGGCGCCAGCCAGTGGCACCATGTGGCCATCGCCTCGGTCACGGCCAATGCGCTGATCTACGCCATCGTATCCATCGTCACGCCCATGTCCCGATCGGAAAAAAACGCCGCCGAAGCGTGCGCCGTGGACAGCCTGCGCCGACCCTATCGCTGGGAGCTGGAAGCGAAGAGCGTGGACGATTTCATTGATGCCATGAGCCAGCCGCTGGGGCCGATCACCGCCACCCGGGAAGTGGAAATGTCGCTGCGGGATCTGCACCTGCCGCGCACGGAAACCCGCCCCTACGCCCTGCGGCGGCTGCGTGATCAGTTGGAAACCAATCTGTCGGGCCTGCTCGGCCCCTCGGTGTCCCACCAACTCATCGACGATCACCTGCCCTACCTGCCGGAGGAGGAGCAACACTCCAGCGAAGACATCCAGTTCATTGAATCCCGTCTCGAACAGTACCGGGATCGTCTGTCCGGGCTGGCGGCGGAACTGGATGGCCTGCGTCGCTTCCACCGTCAGACCCTGCTGGAACTGCCCATGGGGGTCATTTCCCTGGGCGCCGACCGGGAAATCATCGGCTGGAACCGGGCCATGGAAAGCCTCACCGGCATTACCGCCGAAGACACCATCGGTTCGCGGCTGGCAGACCTGGACCCACCCTGGGGCGAGTTCTTTACCCGCTTCAGCCACGACGACAATGCCCATCAGCCCCAGCAATCCCTGGAAGTGGAAAACCAGACGCGCTGGCTGAGTCTGCACAAATCCGAGGTGATGGGCGCCGGCACCGCCGAGCAAGCCGGCGGTCAGGTACTGGTGATCGAGGACATTACCGAACTGCGCCACATGGAAGCGCACCTGGCTCATAACGAACGCCTGGCCTCCATCGGCCGACTGGCCGCCGGGGTGGCCCACGAAATCGGCAACCCGGTCACCGCCATTGCCTGTCTGACCCAGAATCTGGATGAAGACAGCGACCCGGAGGAACAACAGGAAGCCTGCGACCAGATACTGGAACAGACCCGTCGTATCACGCGTATCGTGGAATCCCTGGTAACCTTCAGTCATTCCGGTGGTATCAAGCTCAGTGAGCAGGTACCGGTGAATCTGTGCGATACCGTGGACGAAGCCATCTCATTGCTGCTACTGGACCCGGATCACCGCCAGCAACCGTTCGAGAATCACTGCCCGGCAAGCTACTGGATCAAGGGCGACCCGCAACGCTTGCTCCAGGTGTTCATCAACCTGCTCGGCAATGCTGCAGACGCCAGCGAAAACCTGCAGCCCGTCACCGTGCACTGTGAGCCCCGCGGCGACTTCCTCGATATTTTGCTGGAAGACCAGGGCCACGGCATTCCGGATACACTGCGCGATGCCCTGTTCGAACCCTTCGTCACCAGCAAGCCACCAGGCCGCGGCACCGGCCTGGGCCTGGCGCTGGTGTACAGTATTATCGAAGAACATCAGGGCAACATCCGGGTAGAAAGCCCGCTCAGCGAAAAAGGCGGCACCCGTTTTGTGGTCAGCCTGCCGGTGCACAGGCAACAAGCAGCAGCCCCCGGACAGCCGGAAACGTAGTATCCTGCTCAACCAGATAAGTAAGGACCCAGCGATACATGAGCCACATCCTGATTGTTGAAGATGAACCGGTGATTCGCGGCGCCCTGCGCAAACTGCTGGTACGCCACGAACACTCCGTGGCGGAAGCCGACTCCGTGGAGCAAGCCCGGGAGCAGCACCTCAATCAGTTTGATCTCATCATCAGCGACCTGCGCCTCCCCGGCGAGCCAGGCACCGCCCTGATAGACAGTGCCGGCACCACCCCGGTGCTGATCATGACCAGCTATGCCAGCCTGCGTTCCGCGGTGGACGCCATGCGCCAGGGTGCGGTGGACTATATCCCCAAACCGTTCGATCACGATGAAATGCTGCTGGCCGTTGAGCGGGTGCTCAAGGAAGGTCGGCTGAACCGGGGCAATCGCGCCTTGCGCCGGGATATGGAGCGCAGCTACCCGGTACACAACATGATCGGCGACAGTGATGCCATGCAGGAGCTCAAGCATCGCATCCACCGGGTGGGCCCCACCAATACACCGGTCTTGATCATGGGCGAATCCGGTACCGGCAAGGAACTCACCGCCCGGGCCCTGCACGAACAAAGTGAACGGGCCGGCGGCCCGCTGATCTCGGTGCAGTGCGCCGCCCTGCCGAAAAACCTGCAGCTGACAGAACTGTTCGGCGATGAAGACAGCGCCGGGCGTATCGAGGAAGCCGATGGTGGCACCCTGTTTCTCGACGAAGTGGGCGAGCTGAACAGCGATGTGCAGAGCCGTCTGCTGACCCTGCTCACCCACCACGAAATCCACCGCCAAGGCTCCCTGTCGCCGCGCAAGGTGGACGTGCGCATTCTTGCCAGCAGCCAGCTGGATTTACCCGGGCGAGTGGCAGAGGGGCATTTCCGCCAGGACCTGTACTACCGGCTCAATGTCATGGAGCTGACCCTGCCTCCCCTGCGCGACCGTCAGGACGATCTACAGAGTCTGGCCAACGCCTTGCTTGCCCGCGGCTGCGAGAAGCTCAACCGCCACGACCTCTATTTCACCGATGCCGCCAGGCAGGCCATGGTCGGCTATAGCTGGCCCGGCAATGTGCGCGAACTGGAAAACGTGATTGAGCGAGCCATTATTCTCACTGAGGAGGACGGCATCGGCCCATCACAGCTGGGCCTGAATCCCAACCGCACCCCCCAGCGGGTAAGCCGCGCCAGCCTGGACCCCAGCGAAGATCTGTCCCTGGAGGATTATTTCACCCGCTTCGTGATGGAAAACCAGGACAGCATGACCGAGACCGAACTGGCCCAGAAGCTGGGTATCAGCCGAAAAAGCCTGTGGGAGCGACGCCAACGCTTGGGGATTCCCCGCAAAAAAGCCGGTGGTCGTCGCTAGCGCACCATCTGTCTGGGCAGCATGACCGACCAGGCCGCTTTTGGTCCGGACTATGTAAAAATCTTTTGTGCATGGACAAAGGAAAGCAGAACGCACTCCTCGCCAAATGACCGCAGACGGGAACAAGTGTTACCACGCTACACAGACAGGTAACACCAAGGTTACAAATTCCGGCAAGTTATTTACACTTATTTTAAGTATTGCTCGCAACCCTTTGTTTTTTAAGCGTTTCACTCTTTGTTGCATTGCCCCGGTGGGACGGGCACTATGAATCCCACGCCAGCTAACAAAAAAAACACCGGCGTACAGGCTCAACAATAACAACAAGAAAGAAGAAGAATAATTTCACGAGCCGATGCAATGCTGCTGCAACTGATGATTGCAGCGACAAGGCAGAAAACAACACAAACAATAATAACAACAGAATCAGCGCAAAATATGGGAGTCACAACTTCGGTTGTGGCTCCTTTTTACTTTCTGGGCCACGCCCAAGTCGGCCAGTATCTCAATAGACGAGAAAAAGTGCTACTATCGCCGCTTTATTGCACACCTTGAGGCTAATACTGACGCATGCCCTGCAAGTTCCTGGAACGTATGACTGGCTGGTTTAAGAAGGGTTCCCTAAAAAACCGCAGAACGTTCGAACCGCGAGTCATTCCCCGCGACCAACATCCCATTTCTCGCAAACAGGTGTCCCGCGCCGCGCTGGATGTGCTTTATGGCCTACACAAAGCCGGCTTTGAAGCCTATCTGGTCGGTGGTTGCCTGCGGGATATTCTCTGTGGTCGCGAGCCCAAGGATTTCGACGTTTCCACCAATGCCACGCCAGAGCAGGTCAACCGCCTGTTCAAGCGAAGCCGCATTATTGGTCGCCGCTTCCAGATCGTGCACGTGCGATTTGGCCGCGAGGTCATCGAAGTCTCTACCTTTCGCGCCATGAATCGTGAAGACAACCCGGACCGGGACCAACACCACGCCCACGAAGAAACCGGCCTGGTATTGCGCGACAACACCTGGGGCAGTATCGAGGAAGACGCCCTGCGCCGGGATTTCACCATCAACGCGCTGTACTACAACATTGCCGACTTCACGCTGCATGACTTTGTGGGCAGCCTGGATGATATCGACAAGCAGGTCATCCACCTGATTGGCGACCCGGAAACCCGCTTCCGCGAAGACCCGGTGCGCATGCTGCGCGCCGCCCGCTTTGCCGCCAAACTGGGCTTCCATATCGACCCGGCCACCGGCGATCCGATTCCCGACCTGGCGGAATTGCTGCTGCAAGTGCCGGCCGCGCGCCTGTTTGATGAAGTGCTCAAGCTGTTTCTCAGCGGCCATGCCCGGGATTCTTATGAACAGTTGCAGGCCCTGGGCTTGTTCCGCTTCCTGTTCCCGGAGACACAGCAGGCTCTGGAGGGCGAAAAAGGCGCCATCTGGGAGGCCATGCTGCTGGCCGCCATGGACAATACCGACAAGCGTCTGACCGACAACAAGCCGGTCACCCCCGCCTTTATCTATGCGGTTCTGCTGTGGCCGGTGATCCAGCAACGCATGGGCCACTATCTGGCCAGCGGCCTACCGCCGGCACAGGCCCTGCACAAGAGCGCCACCCGCGCGCTCAACCAGCAGATCAAGCACACTGCCATCCCGCGCCGCTTTTCCACGGTGATGCGCGAAATGTGGGAACTACAGCTGCGCCTGGATAAACGCGCCGGCAAGCGTGCCGACGCCATGATGGAACACCCCCGTTTCCGCGCCGCCTATGATTTTCTGTTGCTGCGCGAGCAAGCGGAAGAGATCGAGTCCGGGCTGGGCGACTGGTGGACCCGCTACCAGGAACAGGATGAACAGGGCCGCCGGCAGATGATCAGCCAACTGGGCAACCAGCCCGGCAGCGGCGGCAACAAGCGCCGTCGCCGCCGGCGCAAGAAACCGGCAACCGACAACTAAACGCTTTTTTCCACAGAGGGCACAGAGATAAGGCGTTTTCCCGGCGCTCTCAGTGCCCTCTGTGGTAAAACTGGCCTTTTCGCAGAACCATAGGCGTATTGATGCAGGCACTGATCGGCCTTGGCAGCAATCTGGACCACCCCGCGCAACGGCTGATCTCGGCCCTGCGGGCGCTGCAACGCCTGCCCGGCCTGACCCTGCGCCATCACTCCCGACTTTATGCCAGCGCCCCCGTCGGCCCTCAGGACCAGCCAGACTACGTTAATGCCGTGGCCGCCGTGGACACCACCCTTTCCCCCCACGCACTGCTCCATACCCTGCAAGCCCTGGAACTGGCGGCGGGTCGACAACGGCTACGTCACTGGGGCGAACGCACTCTGGATCTGGATATCCTGCTGCTCGATAACCGTGTCATCGACAGTGATGATTTACGGGTCCCCCACCCGCAGATGACCCGGCGGGCCTTTGTACTGGAACCGCTACTGGAAATTTGCCCCCATGCCCTCTTGCCGGATGGCACCGCACTGAGTAGTTTTCTCGGTCAGGTAGCCGAACAACCGATTTCACCGTTGGCAGAGCTGGATCGCGATGCACTCATCGAATGAGAAAACGTTAACCGAACGAATTGAACAACGACGCCAGGCCCGCACATTGCCGCGGTTTATCGCCGTAGAAGGCCCCATTGGTGCCGGCAAGACCAGTCTGGCGAAGCGTCTCGCCATGACATTCGGCTACGATCTGTTGCTGGAACAGGCCAGTGAAAACCCCTTTCTCACCCGCTTTTATCAAGACCCAGCCCGTTATGCCCTGCAAACCGAGCTGTTTTTCCTGTTTCAACGTGCCGACCAGCTCCGCCAGATCCAGCAACAGGATCTGTTCGCCGGCCCTCGTATCGCCGACTTTCTAATCGACAAGAACCGGCTGTTTGCCCAGGTCACCCTGGACGAGGATGAATTCGAGCTATACCGCAACGTGGATGACCATCTGACACTGGACGCACCACAACCGGATCTGGTGATTTATCTGCAGGCGCCCTCTCAGGTGCTGCGCCAGCGTATCGGTCGTCGCGGCAATGATTTCGAGCAGGGCATCCAGAGCGATTACCTGGACCGACTCAGCAATGCCTACACGGAATTCTTTCATTTCTACGACCGGGCACCGCTGCTGATCGTCAATGCAGCGGAAATCGATCTGGTCAACCACGACCGGGACTACCAGCAACTGGTGAGCGAGTTGCTGGACATCCGTTCCGGGCGCCACTATTTTAACCCCCGGCCGCTGGTCGGCTGAAAACTAGCTACGAGCTTCAAGCCCCAAGCTTCAAGCTACAACGCGACATGGCCCTGTGCGCTCTGAAAGCCAGGAAGCCGCGACCAAGTCGGTGCGCGGGCACAAATGCTCCAAAACCTGACAGCCTTGACCGTGTTGTAGCTTGAAGCTTGTAGCTCGAATCTCGCCCCTGAATTTCCCCGGGAGACCTCCCATGTCAGTAACCATCCGCACCCTGCAAAAACGCAAACAGGACGGTGAGAAGTTTTCCGTGCTCACCGCCTACGATGCCTGTTTTTCCCGGCTGATCTCGGAAGCCGGCGTAGAGGCCATTCTGGTGGGTGACTCCCTGGGGAACGTGATCCAGGGGCAGACCAGCACCGTGCCGGTGACCCTGGAACAAATGGCCTACCACACCGAATGCGTGGCCAGGGGCAACCAGGGCAGCCTGATTATTGCCGACGTGCCCTTCATGGGCGCCGCCACCGTTGAGCGTGCACTGGAGACCTCCACCGCGCTGATGCAGGCCGGCGCCAATATGGTCAAGCTGGAAGGCAGCGCCTGGCTGGCAGACAGTATCGAGATTCTCAATCGAAATGGTATCCCGGTCTGCGCTCATCTGGGCCTCACCCCCCAGGCAGTCAATGCGCTGGGCGGCTACCGGGTCCAGGGCAAGGATGATGCCGGCGCCAGTGAATTGCTTGAAGCAGCCAAAGCGCTGGATGCGGCCGGCGCCGCCATGCTGCTGCTGGAATGCGTACCCCGGGAACTCAGTGCCCGTATTACCCGGGAAGTGAGCGTGCCGGTTATCGGCATCGGCGCGGCCCCGGAGTGCGACGCCCAGGTGCTGGTAATGCACGACATGCTCGGCATCAGCCCCGGCAAACCGGCCCGCTTCGTGAAAGACTTCATGGCGGAAACCGGCGACATCCGCGCTGCTTTCAAGGCCTATGACCAGGCGGTAAAAGACGGTAGCTTTCCTGCCGAAGAACACTGCTTTTGAGTTGCAAGTTACAAGTTTCAAGTTGCAAAGCGCGGGTTGATGGCTGAGCGACACGACAACGCCCAGCCGCGCGACAACGGTTTTTCAGATGGCGGCGCGGCTCCAGCGTGTTTCGATTGGCAATACCCCCCCGTTCGCGCCTTGAAACTTTCAACTTGTCACTTGAAACTTGGCCTCCAACCCGAGGATTCCCGATGCAAACCGTCCATACCGTCTCCCAGGTCCGAGAATACGTACGTGGCTGGCACCAGAAAGGCCATTCCGTCGGTTTCGTGCCCACCATGGGCAACCTCCATGACGGCCATATCAGCCTGATCAAGGAAGCGAGAGCCCGTTGCGATGTGGTGGTGGTGTCCATTTTCGTCAACCCTACCCAGTTCGGCCCCAACGAGGATTTCGATCGCTACCCGCGCACTCTGGACGCGGATGCCGCCGCCCTGGTGGATGCGGGCACCGACCTGCTCTTCGCCCCCTCCGTGGATGAGATGTATCCGTTGGGCCAGAACCAGACCTGGGTGGATGTTGATGGCCTTGGCGACCATTTGTGCGGTGCCAGCCGGGAAGGCCACTTCCGTGGCGTCACCACAGTGGTGTCCAAACTGTTTAACATCGTCCAGCCGGATGTGGCCGTGTTCGGCGAAAAGGACTTCCAGCAGCTAGCCATCCTCCGCCGCATGAGCGAGGAGCTGCTGTTCCCGATCAAGATCGTTGGCGCCCCTACCAGCCGTGAGGATGACGGCCTGGCGCGCAGTTCACGCAACGGTTTTTTGACTGAAAGTGAGCGCACACTTGCGCCCCGGCTCTATCAGGCACTGCAACAGCTAAAAACGGATATTGAAGGCGGAGAGCAGAACTATCGTGACCTGGAAAGCCGCTACCGGGACAGCCTCAACCAGGCCGGTTTCCAGGTCGACTACCTGACCGTGGCCAACGCCCGCAGTCTGGCCCCCGCCAGTGCTGATGACTCCGATCTGGTGGTCGCTGTAGCCGCCAAACTGGGCAATACACGATTGATAGACAATGTCAGTCTGGCCGTTGTGCGTGACCGGTGATTCATGCATACTTCCGGCCCCTTGAAGCGCCTGCTTGGTAGTAACACCGTGTATCCGCAGGCTTCGGGTAGCGCAAGAGGTAACCAAGATGCAGTGCACCATGCTGAAAGCAAAACTCCATCAGGCTCGAGTGACCCACGCGGAGCTTGAGTACGAAGGGTCCTGTGCCATTGACGGTGACCTGATGGACATGGCGGGTATCCTGGAATACGAACAGATCCAGATCTATAACATCGATAACGGTGAGCGCTTTGAAACCTACGCCATTCGTGGCGAAGCCGGTTCCAAGATCATCTCCGTCAACGGTGCCGCTGCGCATAAAGCCCAGCCTGGTCACCGGGTGATTATCTGCGCCTACGCCAGCTATTCCAGCGCCGAACTGGTCAACTTCAAGCCCAGCCTGATCTATATGGCCGAAGGCAACGAAGTCAAAGGCACCAGCAACGCGATTCCGGTACAGGTTGCCTGATACCGAAATCCGAAAAGGAATTCCTGAAACGCCGGCTTTTGCCGGCGTTTTTTTATCCGCTCTGCGGCTAGCCCTATCGCTTGCAGGCCAGCTTTCACAGCCGCACCACTCCACCCATTCGCGTCCATCTGTCCATCAATAACCACAAACCTTATCCGCGCAACTATTCACTGTTAACTATTCACTATTAACTACCTCCTCCCTTGGCCATTCACCAACACATTGTTTACTCTTGATACCAACAAAACCGTTTCCCCTTCGACCATGGTTGAATAGCCAACCGGGGAGCGTCACACAATAATGAAGGGAAAGCCGGGAGCCCCACGGGCGCTCCCTACTGGCAGTATCCCAAGGAGGCCCCGATGTCCAAGACCCACATTCATCCTGTTCCCGCAGACTTCAAAGCCCAGACCCTGATGGACCGCGATACCTACGAAAAATGGTACGCGCAATCCATCAATGACCCGGACAATTTCTGGGCCGACCGGGCCCGGGAATTCCTGGACTGGAAAACCCCCTGGGACACCGTCAGCGACTGGGATTTCAATGAAGGCCGTGCCGCCTGGTTCCAGGGCGCGACCCTGAATGCCTGTTACAACTGTGTGGACCGCCACCTGCCCGAACGCGCCAACCAGACCGCCATTATCTGGGAAGGCGACGAGCCGGATCAGGACAAACACATTTCCTATCAGCAGCTGTTCGAGGAAGTCAGCAAGTTCGGCAATGTGCTAAAAAGCCGTGGCGTGAAGAAAGGCGATCGCGTGGTCATCTATATGCCGATGATCCCGGAGGCTGCCTACGCCATGCTGGCCTGCGCCCGTGTTGGCGCCATTCACTCCGTGGTGTTTGGTGGCTTCTCGCCGGAGGCCCTGAAAGACCGTATTCAGGATGCCGGCGCCTGTGCTGTGATCACCGCCGATGAAGGCGTACGCGGCGGCAAGACCGTGCCCCTGAAAGTGAATGCGGACAAGGCCATGGCCGGTATCGAGAGCGTGCACACCTGCCTGACGGTCAAACGCACCGGCGGCAATGTGGACTGGCAGGCCGATCGGGATGTCTGGTACCACGAGGCCATGGCGCAAGCGTCCAGCGACTGTGAACCGGAATGGGTCGACGCGGAAGACCCGCTGTTCACCCTCTACACCTCCGGCTCCACCGGTAAGCCAAAGGGCGTGGTACACACCACCGCTGGCTATCTGCTCAACACCGCACTTACCCATAAATACGTGTTCGACTACCACGAGGGTGACATCTACTGGTGCACCGCCGACGTGGGCTGGATCACCGGGCACAGCTACATTGTCTATGGACCACTGGCCAACGGCGCCACCACCCTGATGTTCGAGGGCGTGCCCACCTACCCGGATGCCTCTCGCTGCTGGCAGGTGGTAGACAAGCACAAGGTCAACATCTTCTACACTGCCCCCACCGCCATCCGTGCCCTCATGGGCCTGGGCGACGCGCCGGTCACCAAAACCTCACGGGCCAGCCTGAAGCTACTGGGCACCGTGGGCGAACCGATCAACCCGGAAGCCTGGGAGTGGTATTACAAGGTGGTGGGCGAGTCCCGCTGCCCCATCGTCGATACCTGGTGGCAGACCGAAACCGGCGCCATCATGATCGCGCCGCTGCCGGGTGCTGTGGATTTGAAAGCCGGCTCTGCCACCCTCCCCATGTTCGGCGTACAGCCAGTACTCATGGACCCGGACGGCAACGAACTGGAGGGTGCCACCTCTGGCAACCTGGCCATCAAGGCCAGCTGGCCCAGTCAGATCCGTACCGTCTATGGCGACCACCAACGGCTGATTGATACCTATTTCAGCGCCTACAAGGGCTACTACTTCACCGGTGACGGCGCCCGGCGCGACGAGGATGGCTACTACTGGATCACTGGTCGGGTGGACGACGTCCTCAACGTCTCCGGCCACCGCCTGGGCACCGCCGAGATCGAATCCGCCCTGGTACTGCACCCGAGCATTTCCGAAGCGGCCGTGGTGGGCTACCAGCACGACGTGAAGGGCCAGGGTATCTATGCCTATGTGTCCCTCATGGCTGGCAAGGAAGGCAGTGACGAGCTGGTGCAGGAACTGCGCGACATGGTGACACAGGAAATCGGCCCCATCGCCAAGCCAGATCTGATCCATTTCGCCCCCGGTCTGCCCAAGACCCGCTCCGGCAAGATCATGCGACGCATCCTGCGCAAGATCGCCGCCAACGAGCTGGACAGCCTGGGCGACACCTCCACCTTGGCCGATCCGGCGGTGGTGGATCAGCTGATCGACACCCGGCTGAATCAGTAAGCACAACCCAGCTTCATCGCAAGCAACAACAAAAAGGCAGCCATGTGGCTGCCTTTTTGTTGTGGATCGGCAGACACGCTACCTGCCCCAGTCACACCTACCCTCCGCATTTCTCTCACAGTCTCAATAGTCAACTTCTTACATATATCAGATCGCCTGACCGACAGACATTTTTCTGTCATAAGGCATCCTTGCGCACGAAAACAACATGTTGAAAACCAAGGAGAAAATATGAAGAAGCTGTTTGCGCTTGCCGCCGTTTCCGGCAGTCTGTTCCTGACCGGCTGTCAGACCCCCTACTCCCCCGGCCTGATCTACAGTGACATGGCCGCCCCGGTTGACGTGCGTGACAACGCTGTTGCCTGCACCAAGGAAGGCAGCGCCACCATGAAAAACTATCTGGGCTTCCTGGCCACTGGCGACGCCTCCACCGCCAAGGCCAAGCAGAACGCCGGGATCGCTCGCGTTGGCACCGTGGATGTGCATTTCACCAACATCCTCGGCCTGTACGGCGAAACCACCACCACCGTATGCGGTGACTAAGTCTGCCCTTGCCGGCAACCCCGGCATGCAGACACAAAAAAAGGCCGGCAAATGCCGGCCTTTTCTATGGAGCGAAGAAAGGGTTTAGTCTTCCTTGGCTTCCTTCATGGACAGCTTGATACGGCCACGCTGGTCCACGTCGAGCACCTTCACCTTGATCAGGTCGCCCTCGTTAACGTAGTCAGACACCTTCTCCACCCGCTCTTCAGCGATCTGGGAAATGTGCAGCAGACCTTCGGTACCGGGCATGATCGCCACGAAAGCACCGAAATCCACCACCTTGGTGACCTTGCCTTCGTAGATGGCACCCACTTCCGCTTCGGCGGTGATTTCTTCCACACGACGCACGGCTTCTTCCGCCTTCTCGCGGGTTTCGCCGTAGATCTTCACGCTGCCATCGTCTTCCAGATCGATGGTACAACCGGTTTCGTCGGTCAGCGCACGGATGGTGGCGCCGCCTTTACCGATCACGTCACGGATCTTGTCCGGGTTGATCTTCAGAGTCAGCAGGGTCGGCGCGTTGTCAGACACCTGGGTACGGGACTCGCCAATCGCCTTGGCCATCTCACCGAGAATGTGGATACGGCCAGCATTGGCCTGCTCCAGGGCCTTCTCCATGATCTCTTCGGTGATGCCTTCGATCTTGATGTCCATCTGCAGGGCGGTCACACCACGGGCGGTACCGGCCACCTTGAAGTCCATGTCGCCCAGATGATCTTCGTCACCGAGGATATCGGACAGTACCGCGAAGCGGCCGTCTTCTTCCTTCACCAGGCCCATGGCAATACCGGCCACCGGCGCGGTCAGGGGCACACCGGCATCCATCAGCGCCATGGAGGTGCCGCACACGGACGCCATGGAGGAGGAACCGTTGGATTCAGTGATCTCGGACACCACACGGATGGAGTACGGGAAATCTTTTTCGTTAGGCACCACCGCTTCCACACCGCGACGGGCCAGACGGCCGTGACCGATCTCGCGACGCTTGGGAGAGCCGATCATGCCGGTTTCACCCACACAGTAGGGAGGGAAGTTGTACTGCAGCATGAAGTGATCCTGACGGGACCCTTCGAGCGCATCGATGAACTGGGCATCGCGCATGCCGCCCAGGGTGGCGGTGACGATAGCCTGGGTTTCACCACGGGTGAACAGCGCAGAACCGTGGGTTTTTGCCAGCACACCCACTTCACATTCGATGGCACGGACCGCATCCAGGGCACGACCGTCAATACGGGGTTTCCCGGACACTACCGCTTCACGAACCACGGATTTCTCGACCTTGCCAAACAGCTCTTTCACTTCGCCGGCTTCCGGGGCACCTTCTTCACCGGTAGCAAAGGCCTCTACGCAGGCATCACGCAGCTCGCCCACTTTGGCGTAGCGGGCCATCTTTTCGGTGATGGTGTAGGCTTCGGCCAGGGCACCTTCGAATTTTTCCTTGATGGCGTTTTTCAGCTCGGTGTTCTCGGCAGGTGCCTGCCAGTCCCACTTCGGGGTGCCCACTTCAGCGGCAAATTCCTTGATGCCCTGGATCACCGGCTGCATTTCCATGTGACCAAACAGGACAGCACCCAGCATCTGGTCTTCGGACAGCTCCTTGGCTTCGGATTCCACCATCAATACGGCAGGCTCGGTGCCGGCAACCACCAGGTCCAGCGCCGATTCTTCCAGTTCACTGCGGCTGGGGTTGAGGATGTACATGCCATCCTTGAAGCCCACGCGGGCGGCGCCGATAGGGCCACCGAAAGGAATACCGGAAATGGACAGGGCGGCGGAGGTGCCGATCAGGGCGGCGATATCGGGATCCTGGTCCTTGTCGGCAGACATCACCGTGGCCACTACCTGTACTTCATTCATAAAGCCGTTGGGGAACAGCGGACGGATCGGACGGTCGATCAGGCGGCAGGTGAGGGTTTCTTTCTCGCTGGGACGACCTTCACGCTTGAAAAAGCCACCGGGAATACGGCCGGCTGCGTAGGTCTTTTCCTGGTAATTCACGGTCAGGGGGAAGAAATTCTTGCTGGGATCCGCTTCTTTCTTGCCTACCACGGTAACCAGCACTTCGGTGGCACCGATACGTACCATGACAGCGGCGGTAGCCTGGCGGGCAATCTGCCCGGTTTCCAGGATTACCGTGTCACGGCCGAACTGAATCTGTTTAGTGATTTTATTGAACATATCTCGTCTCTTCTCTCTTCACGACAATCTTCGAGGCCCATGCCTCTGATAACAATTCATCTTTTGCCCGGGCATCATAGCCCGCCAGGGCGCCTGGCCCAACCGTAAATTAGCGTGGCGACAGGCCCGGGACCGTATAGCGACGGCACCCGGGGCACTATTTCCAACCGCATTTTCACAGGCCAGAAACAACAGAAGCCCGGCGGCTGCCGAGCTTCTGTTGGTGTTACCCGATCCGTACCGCCTTAGCGACGCAGACCCAGCTTCTCGATCAGCTGCAGGTAACGGGTGCGGTCTTTCTTGGCCAGGTAGTCCAGCAGCTTACGACGCTGGTTTACCATGCGGATCAGGCCGCGACGGCTGTGGTGATCCTTCTTGTGACCCTTGAAGTGATCCTGCAGGCCGTTGATGTTGGCGCTCAGCAGAGCAATCTGCACTTCCGGGGACCCGGTATCGCCTTCTTTCTGGCCGTGCTCTTTCAGGATTTCCGCTTTCTGTTCAGTGGTTAACGCCATGGTATTTCTCCAATATGCTCAATAAAAAGACGCGGTCAGCCATGCATATTTATAGCTGCCGTCGTTTGGGCTCAGCCCGATACCAGTCGACGGGGCGCAATCCGCCCATCTTCCAGCACTTCACCGACACCCAGAAATTCCTCACTGGATGCCTGGTAAATACTTACCCAACCGTCCGCAGGACGGTCCGAGCTCATTACTGGCTGACCTTGCTGCAGGTAGTAGGCAGCGTTGTCACCCAGTTCAATGCGCGGCCAGTCTGCCACGCTGGTGGATAAAGGCAAGAGCAGCTCGTCGATTGCCTCAAAGCCACCGGCTTCCTTGATCTTGCCCAGTTGTTCCAGGGTCAGCATGCGCTCCGCCGGATAGGGCCCGGCAGACAAGCGGCGCAGGGCGGTTACATGACCGCCACAGCCCAGTTTCTCGCCGGTATCTTCCACCAGCGAGCGTACATAGGTGCCCTTGGAGCAATCCACCTCAAATTCCAGCTCATCACCGTCGATGCGCAGGATGCGGATATCGTAAATCGTCACCGGGCGCGGTTTGCGCTCCACGGTCTTGCCTTCGCGAGCCAGCTTGTAGAGCGGCACACCCTCATATTTGATGGCCGAGTACATGCTCGGTACCTGCTCGATATCCCCCATAAAGGACATCAACGCCTCTTCGATCTGCGCCGGGCTGGCGGTCACTGCCGTGGTGCTGACCACATCACCGTCCGCATCACCGGTTTCCGTGATCACGCCCAGCTTGGCGGTGACACGGTAGCTCTTGTCCGATTCCAGCAGGAACTGGCTGAACTTGGTGGCCTCGCCAAAACAGATCGGCAACATGCCGGTGGCCAGCGGATCCAGGCTGCCGGTGTGGCCGGCCTTGGCCGCCGCAAACATTTTCTTGGCCATCTGCAGGGCACCATTACTACTGACGCCACTGACTTTATCCAACAACAGGATGCCGTTGACGTTACGGCCACGGGGACGACGTTTTGCCACCTGACAGCTCCGCTACACTAATCGTTTTCGGTTTCGTCGTTGTCCGGACGCAATTCCCGGTCTTCGGCACGGGCATCATCAATCAGCTGTGAAAGATGCGCCGCCCGTTCCGGGGTCATGTCGTAATGGAAACGCAATTTGGGGGTGGTGCGGGTGTTGAGGCTCTGAGCCAGGCTGCTGCGCAGGAAGCCACTGGCTTTCACCAGCACTTCCTCCGCCTCGGCGCCCTCTTCCTCGCCCTTGCCCAGCAGCGTGAAATACACGTCGGCAAAGGACAGATCCCGGGACACCGTTACATCCTGAATGGTGGCCAGGTTTACCCGCGGGTCTTTCATTTCAAATTGCAGTAACCGCGACAGCTCGCGCTGTATCTGATCGGCAATCCGATCGGTGCGATTAAAGCCCTGCGGGCGACGATGACGGCTCATGGCTAACGGGGCACGCTCCTTACAGGAAGCGCGCCACCTCCTTCACTTCAAAGACTTCGATCTTGTCGCCGGCTTTCACGTCGTTGTAGCTCTTCACGGCGATACCACACTCCATACCGTTGCGCACTTCCTGGACATCGTCCTTGAAGCGACGCAGCGATTCGAGCTCGCCTTCGAAGACCACCACATCGTCGCGGAGTACGCGGATCGGGCGATTGCGGTACAGCGTGCCCTCGATAACCATACAACCGGCCACGGCACCGAACTTGGAAGAACGGAACACGTCGCGAACCTGGGCGGTACCGAGAATCTCTTCGCGCTTCTCCGGCGCCAGCAGACCACTCATGGCCGACTTGACGTCGTCGATCAGTTCGTAGATCACGCTGTAGTAGCGCAAATCCAGACCTTCCTGCTCGCACAGTTTCTTGGCCTTGGAATCAGCACGAACGTTAAAGCCCAGCAGTACGCCTTCACTGGTCATGGCCAGGTTAACGTCGGATTCGTTGATCGCACCCACGCCGGCAGACACCAGGTTCACCTTCACTTCGTCGGTACCCAGATCATGCAAGGCGCCGGTGAGCGCTTCCAGGGACCCACGCACATCGGTCTTGAGGACGATGTTGACGGTCTTGGTTTCTTCGCTGCCCATGTTGGCAAACAGGTTTTCCAGCTTGGAGGCCTGCTGGCGCTTGAGCTTCAGGTCACGATCACGCTCCTGACGGAATTCAGCCACTTCACGGGCCTTCTTCTCGTCGGGCACGACCTGCACCTGCTCACCGGCTTCCGGCGCACCATCCAGACCCAGCACTTCCACCGGAATGGAAGGCCCGGCAGCAGTGATGGGCTTGCCGTTCTCGTCAGCCATGGCTCGTACGCGGCCAAAGTGAGCGCCCGCCAGCAGCATGTCACCGATATTCAGCTGACCCGCCTGAACCAGGATGGAGGCAACAGTACCGCGACCTTTTTCGATGCGCGATTCAATTACCACACCGGTAGCAGAACCCGTGGTCGGAGCTTTCAGTTCCAGCAGTTCGGACTGCAGCAGGATCGCATCAAGCAGGTCATCCACACCCTGACCAGAGTGCGCAGAAACGTTGATGAACTGGTATTCGCCGCCCCACTCTTCCGGGATCACGTCTTTGGTAGCCAGCTCGTTGCGCACCCGATCCGGGTCCGCCTGCTCTTTATCAATCTTGTTCACGGCGATGATGATCGGCACACCGGACGCCTTGGCATGGTCAATCGCCTCAGCAGTTTGCGGCATCACACCATCGTCTGCGGCAACCACGATCACCACGATATCGGTAGCCTTGGCACCACGGGCGCGCATGGCCGTAAAGGCGGCGTGGCCAGGAGTATCCAGGAAGGTGATCATGCCCTTCTCGTGCTCTACATGGTAGGCACCGATATGCTGGGTGATACCACCAGCCTCACCGTCGGCCACCTTGGCCTTGCGGATGTAATCCAGCAGAGAGGTCTTGCCGTGGTCCACGTGACCCATGATGGTGACCACGGGGGCGCGGTCGCCCAGATCCCCATCATCACGGGTAACCATGTCGGCCAGATGATCCTCGAGGACCTCTTCCTGCCCTTTGCTGGCAACGGCCTTGTGGCCCATTTCTTCTACCAGCAGGAACGCGGTTTCCTGATCAATAAACTGATTGACCGTCGCCATTTCACCCATCTTCATCATGGCCTTGATCAATTCCTTGGCCTTGATGTTCATGCGCTGGGCCAGATCGCCCAGGGTAATGGTTTCCGGTACTTCGACTTCGTAGATTTTCTTCTCCGTCGGGGTTTTAAAGCCGTGCTGCTTGTTCATGGAGCTCTTCATCTGGCCGTGAGCAACGCCGGCTGATTTCGGCTTGCGACGACGACGACGAGATTGACGCTCTTCACGCTGATAGCTGGCTTCCTGCGCGGCAACGACAATGGAAGACCCTTTGTCTTCCTCTTCGTCAGGCTTTTTCTCTTCCTGATCGCCACGTTTTTCCAGCTCAGCAGCAATGCGCGCCGCTTCTTCAGCGGTACGACGGGCAGCTTCCTCTTCCGCTTTCTTGCGGGCTTCGGCTTCCTGTTTGCGCTTGGCTTCATCGGCTTCACGCTGCTTGCGTTCGGCTTCTTCGCGCTTGGCTTTTTCTTCCGCAGTTTCTGTCTTGGCAGGCTTTTTGGCGGCTGCCGTCTTGGGCACAGAGACGCGCTTGCTCTTCTCTTCCGCAGCCTTTTCACCTGCAGCCTTGCGCTCCGCTTCCGCGCGGGCCTTGGCTTCTTCCTCTTTCTTGCTGGCCGCTTCTTCCTCGGCCTGACGCTTGGCGGCTTCTTCTGCCTGGCGCTTCTCTTCTTCCGCCAGACGCGCTGCCTCTTCGGCCGCTTTGCGCTCGGCTTCCTCGCGTTCCTGCTCCTCAAGAGCTTCGCGCTTCACGTAGGTGCGCTTCTTGCGCACTTCCACGTTGACGGTCTTGGATTTGCCCGCCGCACCGGTGGTCTTGATGGTGCTGGTGGATTTGCGCTTGAGGGTAATCTTCTTGGCTTCGGTATCCGCGGCACCATGGGACTTGCGCAGATGAGCCAGAAGCTGCTGCTTCTGCTCATCGGAGACCACTTCGCTGGCATCGCCATGGGGTAGCCCGGCGTCTTTCATCTGCGAAAGCAGCTTCTCGACGGGGGTCCCTACGATGTCGGCCAGTTTCTTTACGGTCGTTTCTGCCATGTCAGCAACACTCTCCTGTCCGTCTCTAGCAGGCTATTGAAAATAGCCTGGGCCATTGCCCTCGGGGCGAATGACCGCACTGCCCGGCACATTCCGGTCAGCGCATTGTGTGCTTATCTTTGCGGACCGTACCGCGAAGATAGCTTGAAAAGCACCTTATGGCCTTTTCAACACCCTGCTGTTGGTGCCCGCGTCTAATCCGCCAGGATCAAAGGCCGTTACGCCCCGGCTTCGTCTTCACCTGCGAACCAGGGAGCCCGGGCTGTCATGATCAACTCGGCAGCACGCTCTTCGCTCATGCCACTGATTTCCATCAGATCATCCACTGCCTGCTCGGCCAGATCTTCCATGGTGGGGATACCGCGGGATGCCAGCTCCACAGCCAGGTCACGGTCCATCCCTTCCATGTTGAGAAGGTCTTCAGCCGGCTCGGCCAGCTCGAATTTCTCTTCGGATACCAGGGCCTTGGTCAGCAGGACATCCTTGGCGCGCTGGCGCAGGGCATCGACGATATCTTCATCGAACCCATCGATAGCGAGCATCTCTTCTTCAGGCACATAGGCCACTTCTTCCAGGGTGGTAAAACCTTCGTCCACCAGAATGCCGGCCACGTCCTCATCCACGTCCAGTTCCTTCATGAACGTTTCCAGAGCCTGGGCGGCTTCCTCTTCCTGCTTGTTCTGGGCATCGTCAAGGGTCATGACGTTGAGTTCCCAGCCAGTCAGCTCAGAAGCCAAACGGATATTCTGACCGCTGCGGCCAATGGCCTGGGCCAGGGCGGACTCGTCTTCCACCGCAATATCCATGGAGTGGCTTTCTTCATCCATGACGATGGAGGCCACTTCCGCCGGCTGCATGGCATTAATCACCAGTTGCGCCGGATTGTCGTCCCACAGGACGATATCAATACGTTCGCCGGCCAGCTCGTTGGAGACGGCCTGCACACGAGCACCGCGCATTCCCACACAGGCACCCACCGGGTCGATGCGCTGATCGTTGCTTTTCACGGCAATCTTGGCGCGGGAGCCGGGGTCACGGGCGGCACCCTTGATTTCGATCAGCTCTTCACCAATTTCCGGCACTTCGATTTTGAACAGCTCGACCAGCATTTCCGGGCAGGCACGGCTGGCAAACAGCTGCGGACCACGGTTTTCTTCGTTGACACCCATCAAGTAGGCACGAATGCGATCGTTCTGACGAACCGCCTCACGAGGAATCATATGCTCACGGGTAATCAACGCTTCTGCGTTGCCACCCAGATCCAGCACAATGGAATCCCGGCTGGCTTTCTTTACGGTGCCGCTGATTAGCTCACCAATGCGATCACGATATTCTTCGATGATCTGGCGACGCTCTGCTTCGCGCACCTTCTGCACGATAACCTGCTTGGCTGTCTGGGCACCAATACGACCGAAGGCTTCGGATTCGATTTCCTCTTCCCAGGTGTCGCCAATCTGCAGAGACGCATCCTGCTCATGGGCTTCATCCAGAGTCAGCTGCTTGCCGAATTCATAAAGCTCTTCATCGGGCACCACGTGCCATACGCGGAAGGTGCGAGAATCGCCGGATACCCGGTCAATATCCACGCGGATTTCCACGTCTTCTTCCTTAAAGCGTTTCTTGGTAGCGGCCGCCAGAGCCAACTCGATGGCCTCGAAAATCACGTCACGACTGACGCCTTTTTCGTTTGATACGGTTTCCGCTACCAGCAGGATCTCTTTGTTCATGGCCAGGCCTTTACAAAGACAAAGTTCTTCAGGGCGTGCTCAGTCGAAGCGAGGCTGCAACCGGGCACGATCTACCTGACTGTAAGGAATACGCAGGGTGTCGCCATCAAGCTCCACCACCAGCGTTTCGCCATCCACGGCCACAATGGCCGCCGTCATTTTACGCTTGCCAGATACCGGCGCCAGCAACTTCAGCTGAACGTCTTCACCGATATAGTCGGCATATTGCGCAATATCAAACATGGGTCGATCCATGCCCGGCGAGGACACCTCAAGGTTGTATTCGCCAGGTATCGGATCTTCCACATCCAGCACGCCGCTGATTTCGTGACTCACCGCCGCGCAGTTGTCTACTGTAATACCGTCTTCATGGTCGATATAGACACGCAAAACGGCCCCGCGCCCCTGGATATGTTCAATACCCCAAAGCACGAAGCCCAAGTCTTCAACGACCGGAGCCAGAAGCTCCGTCAATTGTTCTACGCGTTTCGACATGTCCTTTCCGACAGTACAAACAAAAAATGGGCTTGGGGACATTACAGCGACTGCAAGGAAGCCATGCAATCGACCGCACATCCACCGCCCATTCCACTGCTGCGGATAACAAAAGGCCCCTGCTAGAGGGGCCTTTTGTCCGCTTTGAACCAGCCGAAGCTGGTTCCTCTAAGTGGTAGCGGGGGCAGGATTTGAACCTACGACCTTCGGGTTATGAGCCCGACGAGCTACCAGACTGCTCCACCCCGCAATAAACCGTTGAACCTTTAGCGCCCCTCGGCACTCGATCTGTATTCTGGTGAGTACAGATCTTTTCGGTTCTGGCTGATTGAATCCTGCTAATCCAAGCGTTCAACCCGCCTCAAATATCGAGCGCAAATAGTACTTAGAGGCGCTCACCCTGTCAAGGCAGATGCGAAAAAAACATTTATTTTTCGCTGCCTTAGCACAACAAGAAGCGATCGCCTCGCTGCACCCGTAAACGCCGCAGCGCTTACTCTATCGGAACGCATATCTGCCGCCTGTCGCCGCACACATCGCCCCGAGGGCTGGCACAAAAACCATCACTTCATGCCATACTGCGATGACAAAACATTTTCATCGCACCCGATCGGCAATTAGTCGCACTGCCAGGATCGGTTTGAGCCGAGATCCACCCACGGATCTCTTTTCCAAATTGGTGCCGAAGGCCGGACTTGAACCGGCACGAGCGAAGCTCACTACCCCCTCAAGATAGCGTGTCTACCAATTCCACCACTTCGGCAAAGAACGCTTTGATCACTGTTCCGACTGAGGCACTTCAGTCGGGGCCGGGGATTCTACCCCAGCTTGCGGCACATCTGAAACCTCTTTTTGCGCCTGCGCATCATCCGATGCCACTGGCACTTCAGACATGGTAGCCGGCACCTCGGAATCCGCCGGAGCAGCCGGCACATCCTCTTCCTGCTGCTCAAGGGTTTCCAGTTCCGGCAGGTAGCTGCGCACACCCTCAGCTTCCTGGCGAGCCATCCAGGCCAGGCCCATGCTGGTGACGAAGAACACCACCGCCAGCAACGCTGTGGCACGAGTCAGGAAGTTGGCCGACCCGGCACTGCCAAATACAGTCTGGGAGCCACCGCCACCAAAAGAGGCACCGGCGTCGGCACCTTTACCGTGCTGAATCAGCACCAGCCCGATCAGGCCAAGGGCCGCCAGCACGTGCACTACATGAACAACAATATCCATAATGACTCTATTATTCCGCCGCCTGACAGATAGCTATAAAACTGTCGGCTGTTAACGATGCCCCGCCTATCAGACCCCCATCGATGTCTGACTGGGCAAACAGAAGGGCGGCATTATCCGCCTTTACACTGCCGCCGTAAAGCAAGCACAGCGATTCAGCGATATCCGGATCGTTTTTCGCCAATGAGGCGCGCAGTGAGGCGTGCACCTCCTGGGCCTGCTCCGGGCTGGCCGTTCTACCGGTACCGATGGCCCACACAGGCTCGTAGGCCACCACGGCGCTGCCGAAAGCGGCAATACCTACCGCATCCACTACTGCCTGCAACTGCCCGCAAACCACGGCTTCGGTATTACCGGCCTCACGCTCTTCCAGGGTTTCGCCCACACAGAGGATCGGCACAAGACCGGCAGCCTGGGCACGGGAAAACTTGTCGGCGATCACCGCGTCGGTTTCTCCGTACAACGCACGACGCTCGGAATGGCCAACAATCACATGGCCACAGCCTACCTCGGCAAGCATGGGTGCAGACACTTCACCGGTGAAGGCGCCATCTTCCTGGTCACTCAGGTTCTGACCTCCCACCCCAATGGCTGCCGGCATCACAGATCTGGCCGCAGCCAGGTAAGGGTAAGGCGGACAGATCACCACCTTCGCCACGCCATTGTAGCCAGCCAGGGCCTCTGCCATTTCGGCAAGCAGCCCCTGGCGCCCGTTCATTTTCCAGTTACCGGCAACCAGCGGTGTTCTTGATGTCATCTGTTATTCCTTGGATATAAAAATGCCGGAGGCCCAGCGTTATCATGCAATCGCCTTTTCCACCACATCCGCCAGATCGCGGCACAGGGCGGCCACCTGATCCGGATCTTTGCCCTCGATCATCACTCGCACCAGCGGCTCGGTACCAGAGGGGCGCAGCAGAATTCGGCCATTACCGCCGAGCTTTTGTTCCACCTCTGCCATGGCGGCCTTCACTTCAGCCTTTTCCATAAAGCCATCACGGTTCGGACCACGCACATTGATCATGGTCTGGGGCATCAGCACCACATCTGCCACCGCCTCCGCCAGGCTCTGGTCACGGCGGGACAGTGCCGCCAGCACCTGCAGGGCAGAAACCGTACCATCGCCGGTGGAAGTACAATCCAGACAAACCAGATGGCCGGAGGATTCACCACCGATCAACCAGCCACGCTGGTCAAGCTGTTCCATCACGTAACGGTCACCCACCTTGGCGCGCACGAACTCGATATCCAGCGCCTGCAGCGCCAACTCAAGACCAAAGTTGGACATCAGGGTGCCAACCACGCCGGGCAGATCTGCACCGCTCTCCTTGCGGTCCCGGGCCACTACAAACAGCAACTGATCGCCATCAACCAACTTGCCTGTGTGGTCAACCATGATCAGCCGGTCTGCGTCGCCATCCAGAGCCACACCCAGGTCGGCTTTTTCGTCCAGCACCCGCTGCTGCAGCTGCTCCGGATGGGTGGAGCCACAATCACGGTTGATATTGAAACCGTCCGGGGTATTGGCCATGGCCACCACCTCGGCGCCTAGCTCCTCGAACACATCCGGAGCAATGTGGTATGCCGCACCATTGGCAGTGTCGACCACGATCTTCATTCCACTCAGATTCAGACCCGGCACGGTACTCTTGCAGAATTCGATATAACGACCACGGGCATCATCAATCCGACGCACCTTACCAATCTGATCAGTCGCCACCACCGACATGTCTTCATCCAGCAGACGCTCGATCTCAAGCTCAATCTCATCATTGAGCTTGCGCCCATCCGCCCCAAAGAACTTGATGCCATTGTCGGTATAGGCATTGTGGGATGCAGAAATAACAATGCCGGCCTGTGCCGACAGGGTGCGGGTCAGGTAGGCGATGCCCGGGGTCGGCAAGGGGCCAAGCAGACGCACATCGACGCCCGCAGCAGAAATGCCGGCCTCCAGCGCTGACTCGAACATGTACCCGGAAATGCGGGTGTCCTTGCCAATCAGGATTTTGCTGCCACCGTGTGCCGCCAGCACCTTGCCGGCCGCCCAGCCCAGCTTGAGCACGAAATCCGGGGTAATAGGGAACTGCCCTACCGTGCCTCGCACGCCATCCGTCCCGAAATACTTACGCGCCATGACTACTCCTTGTGCGATTAGATTATGCGATCACTGTCGCCTGATTGCCTGACGGCGTGGGCGAAGCGCACCACATCCACGGTTTCCTGCACATCATGGGCACGGACAATCATGGCCCCGCGCTCAATACAGATGACAGCCGCGGCCAGACTGGCCGGCAATCGCTCATTCACTTCCCGGCCCAGCAGTTTACCAAACAGGGACTTGCGCGAAACGCCGATCAGGATTGGCAACGCCAGCGCCTGCAGCGCGGCCATCTCATTCATCAGGGTAAGATTGTGCGTCACGGTCTTGGCAAAGCCAAAACCCGGATCGATCAGGAGCCGCTCCCGGGGAATGCCAGCCTGCTCACAGGCGGCGATGCGCTGACGCAGAAAATCGACCACCTCGGCAGTGACATCCTGATAACGGGGATCATCCTGCATGTTGCCGGGCTCGCCAAGCATGTGCATCAGACACACTGGCAATCCGCTGGCCGCGGCCGCCTCCAGCGCGCCGGGGCGGCGCAGGGCGCGCACATCATTGATCATGCCCGCGCCAACAGCGGCAGCATCACGGATCACCGCCGCTGTGCTGGTATCCACGGACACCAGGGCGCCGAGCTCGCCAGCCAGGGCCTCGACCACCGGCACCACCCTATCCAGTTCCTGCTGTTCGGACACCGGCGCAGCACCGGGGCGGGTGGACTCCCCCCCCACATCAATAATGGCTGCGCCGTCCGCCAGCATTCGCTCAGCCTGACGCAGGGCAGCATCCCGCTCGGTAAAGCGCCCACCATCAGAAAAGGAATCCGGGGTTACGTTCAGTATCCCCATAACGACAGGCGCGGACAGGTCTAGTGTCCGCGCCCCACAGGTCAGCGTTTCAATCATGGATCAGAGGAATCAATGGGTATTGGCAGGTCCACCGATGGCATCGTCGCCCGGCTCCTTGTCACCGCTGGCGGCGGTGCCATTACCCGGCCCCTGATCACGCCAGTCTTTCGGCGGGCGCGGCTTGTGACCGGTCATGATGTCCTCAATCTGGTTGGCATCGATGGTTTCGTACTGCATCAACGCTTCCGCCATCAGATCCAGCTTGTCGCGGTTGTCTTCAAGAATTTGCTTGGCACGGCCGTAACAGCTGTCGATGATCGCCCGCACTTCGCGGTCAATTTCTTCGGCGGTCTGCTCGGACATGTGCTTGCGCTGGGACATCTGTTTACCCAGGAAGACCTCACCCTCTTCTTCCTCGTAGGCCAGCGGGCCCAGCTTCTCGCTCAGGCCCCACTTGGTGACCATGGCACGGGCCAGCTTGGTGGCACGCTCAATATCATTGGACGCCCCGGTGGTAACGCCATCAAATCCCAGCGTCATCTCCTCCGCCAGACGCCCGCCATAGAGCGAACAGATGGAGGATTCCAACCCACGCTTTGACTGGGAGTATCGATCTTCTTCCGGCAGGTACATGGTCACACCCAGGGCACGGCCACGGGGAATGATGCTTACCTTGTAGACCGGATCATGCTCAGGCACCAAACGGCCAACAATGGCGTGACCCGCCTCGTGATAAGCCGTATTCAGCTTCTCTTTCTCGCTCATCACCATGGAACGACGTTCCGCGCCCATCAGGATCTTGTCCTTGGCTTTCTCGAACTCTTCCATGGAAACCATGCGCTTGTTGGCTCGGGCCGCGAACAGGGCAGCCTCATTGACCAGGTTCGCCAGGTCAGCGCCGGAGAAACCCGGCGTACCGCGGGCAATCACACCGGGATCCACATCTTCAGAGATCGGCACCTGACGCATATGCACCTTGAGCACATGCTCCCGACCACGGATATCCGGCAATGGAACGGTCACCTGACGGTCAAAACGGCCCGGGCGCAACAGCGCCGGATCCAGCACGTCAGGACGGTTGGTCGCGGCGATAACGATGATGCCCTCATTCCCGTCAAAGCCATCCATTTCCACAAGCAACTGGTTGAGAGTCTGCTCACGCTCGTCGTGGCCACCGCCGACCCCGGCACCCCGGGAGCGGCCCACCGCATCAATCTCGTCAATGAAGATGATGCAGGGAGAATGTTTCTTGGCCTGCTCGAACATGTCACGCACACGGCTGGCGCCCACACCCACGAACATTTCCACAAAGTCGGAACCGGAAATGCTGAAGAACGGCACCTTGGCTTCGCCGGCAATGGCCTTGGCCAGCAGAGTCTTACCGGTACCCGGCGAGCCCACCATCAGTACGCCGCGGGGAATCTTGCCACCCAGGCGCTGGAATTTGGCCGGGTCACGCAGGAACTCGACAAGCTCCTGGACCTCTTCTTTGGCTTCTTCCACGCCCGCCACATCAGCAAAAGTGGTCTTGATCTGGTCTTCTCCGAGCAACTTGGCTTTGGATTTACCGAACGTCATGGGGCCACCGCCCCCTTTACCACCGCCCTGCATCTGACGCATGAAGAAGATAAAGATGGCGAGAATAATCAGGATCGGCAGTACTGACAGGAACAACTGCATCAGGAAGCCCTGACGCTCCGGCTCCACACCCACCACATTCACCTTGTTCTGGATCAGCGTGGGCATCAGGTTGGTATCCAGTGTCGGCGGTTTCACCGTCTTGAACTGGCTGCCATCCTTGTAGGTGCCGGTAATCGCGCTTTCGCCGATCTTGGCTTCCTGCACGTCACCACTCTCTACCCGCGAGATAAAGTCCGAGTAGGGAATACTGGTTGTTGCAGGCTGGGTGCTGATGCTGGATGCCACCACGTAAAGTACGCCGGCAATTACCAGCCACAGCACAATATTCTTGGTCATGTCGTTCAAGGGAGACCTCGATCAATTCCGGGCGCTTCACGCGCACAATAACGAACTTACACCTTACACCATTTGCCGAACCCTGCGTAATGCCGGTTCGGACAGCAAAACAGCCATTTTACGGCATTTTCACGGCCTATTTCAGACCACTGGCCAGTTGGTACACCTCGGTGGAACGGGCCCGGCTGGCTGCCGGCTTGCGGCTGACGACCCGGTGAAACCGCTGCAACAGCATCTGCCGGTACTCCTCGAAACCTTCGCCCTGGAATACCTTGACCAGAAACTGGCCATCCGGTTCCAGTACCCGCTCGGCCATATCCAGTGCCAGTTCCGCCAGATACATGGCCCGCGGCTGATCCACGCCCTTGTTACCACTCATATTGGGGGCCATATCGGACATTACAAGGTCTGCCTTGCGATCCCCGAGCGCCGCAAGAATTTGCTCATACACTGCATCCTCGCGAAAATCCCCTTCGATGAAGGTCACATCCGGCAGAGCATCCATGGGCAGAATATCGCTGGCGATAACAGTGCCGTGTGAACCCATCAGCCGGCCCGCCACCTGGGACCAGCCACCCGGCGCCGCCCCCAGATCCAGCACCGTCATGCCAGGCCGGAACAGGCGGTCTTTCTCGTTCATCTCCAGCAGCTTGAAGCTGGCGCGGGAGCGATAGCCCTCCGCCTGGGCCTTCGCCACCCACTGGTCGCTGAAATGCTCCTTGAGCCAGGCCTTGCTGGTTTTGGAACGGCTTGATTTCGCCATCAGAGATTACCTCGCCCACCCGGTTTGCCGTTCCCATGCGTAACGGCTGCTTTTCACTTTGCTAACCCGTAGAATACGCCCACTGTCGGGGCAACCCGGACATTCCCTTATTTCCTGTGTCGCCCCGCTGGCGACACCTTGCAGCTCTGGAGCCTCACCGTGCCGCTATCGCAACAGGACATCAAACGGCTGCGCCGTATTGGCCACCATCTCAAACCCGTGCTCATCTTCGGCGGCAAAGGCCTTACCGAAACCTTCGTTGAGGAGCTGAACCTGCGCCTGGAAGATCACGAACTGATCAAGGTGAAGGTCAATGCGGAGACCCGCGACGACCGGGCCGCCATTGTCCAGGCCCTGAGCGAAAAAGGCAGCGCGGAGCTGATCCAGCGCATCGGCAACATCGCCCTGCTCTACCGGCCAGCACAGAAGCCCAACCCGAAACTATCCAACATCCTGCGCTATCAGGACGCGTAACTGCCGCCTGGCGGTTTCACGCTGGAACTTATGAAAAAGGCGACGTTAAACGTCGCCTTTTTCTTTTGCCTTACACATTGAGACTGCCACCTCAGATGTGCTCGACCTTGTCGACCTCATACTCGCGAGTGCCCCCGGGAGTATCGATTTGCACCACATCCCCTTCTTCCCGGCCAATCAGGCCACGGGCGATGGGGGAATTGACGCTCAGCTTGCCCTGCTTGATGTTGGCCTCGTCGTCACCAACGATCTGGTAGACCTTCTCTTCGTCGGTATCCACATCAATGATGGTCACGGTGACGCCGAAGATGACCTTGCCAGTGTTTTCCAGTTCGGTGATATCAATGATCTGGGCAGCGCCCAGCTTCGACTCGATCTCGTTGATGCGCCCCTCGCAGAACCCCTGCTGCTCACGGGCCGCATGGTATTCCGCATTTTCTTTCAGATCACCGTGCTCACGGGCCTCGGCAATGGCCGCAGTAATGCGCGGGCGATCTTCCCGCTTCAGCTTCTCCAGCTCCGCACGCAGGGCATCTGCGCCCTTGGCGGTCATTGGTATGCGTTGCATAGTTGTCCTCGTCTTTTTATGGAAACCGCCCGGAGCACTCAGCTCCGAGCGCTCCCAGGGACGATTTACTGCATTTGTGCGTGCAAGTCCTGCAGGCGGCGAACTGTGGGTTCACCACTGATACCCAGCGCCTGACACACCGCATGGGCCGCGGTAATGGTGGTGGTGTAGAACACCCGGTGCTGCAGGGCGGAGCGACGGATAGCGAAGGAATCGCGGATCGCCTGCTTGCCCTCGGTGGTGTTCACGATCAGGGCAATCTCGTCATTCTTGATCATGTCGACGATATGCGGACGCCCTTCCAGCACCTTGTTGACCACTTTCACTTCCAGACCGGCGTCGCTGATCACCTTGGCGGTACCACGGGTGGCCACCAGGTTGAAACCACGCTCGATCAGCATACGCGCCACATCAATGGCCGCTGGCTTGTCCACTTCCCGCACCGAAATAAAGGCGGTGCCTTTTTCCGGGAGCTTTTCGCCGGCTCCCAGCGACGCCTTGCCAAAGGCCTCCGCAAAGGTGGCACCAACGCCCATCACTTCCCCGGTGGATTTCATTTCCGGGCCGAGAATGGGGTCCACCTTCGGGAACTTGGCAAACGGGAATACCGCTTCCTTCACGAAGTAATGCTGTGGTTTGACCTCTTCGGTGAAGCCCTGCTCCTTGAGGCTGGTACCGGCCATACAACGGGCCGCCACCTTGGCCAGGGACACGCCGATGCACTTGGACACGTAGGGCACGGTCCGCGACGCACGGGGATTCACTTCCAGAACATACACCTCACCGCTCTTGACCGCGAACTGCACATTCATCAAACCGATCACGCCCAGCTCCAGCGCCATGTCGGCGGCCTGCTGGCGCATCACGTTCTGTACCTCTTCGTCCAGGGAGTACGGCGGCAGGGAACAGGCGGAGTCACCGGAGTGCACGCCGGCCTGCTCGATATGCTGCATGATGCCGCCGATCACCACATCGGTGCCGTCGCAGACCGCATCCACGTCCACTTCAATGGCGTCGTCCAGGAAGCGATCCAGCAGCACTGGCGAATCGTTGGACACGGATACCGCGTTCATCATGTAGTTGCGCAGCTCGGCTTCGCTGTAAACGATTTCCATGGCGCGACCGCCCAATACATAGGAGGGACGCACCACCAGCGGATAACCGATTTCCTCCGCCAGGCGAACGCCATCCTCCATGGAGCGGGCAGTACGGTTGGGCGGCTGCTTGAGGCCAAGCTTGTTGACCATCTGCTGGAACCGCTCCCGGTCTTCTGCCTCATCAATGGCATCCGGCGGGGTACCGATAATGGGCACACCGGCGGCCTGCAGGGCACGGGCCAGCTTCAGCGGCGTCTGGCCGCCGTACTGTACGATCACACCCTTGGGCTTTTCCTTGGCGACGATGGCCAGCACATCTTCCAGGGTCACCGGCTCGAAATACAGGCGGTCGGAGGTGTCGTAATCGGTGGACACGGTTTCCGGGTTACAGTTGACCATGATGGTCTCGTAACCGTCATCCTTCATGGCAAAGGCAGCGTGCACACAGCAGTAATCGAACTCGATACCCTGACCGATACGGTTGGGGCCGCCGCCGATCACCATGATCTTGTCGCGGTCGGACGGGTTCGCCTCGCACTCTTCGTCATAGCTCGAGTACATGTAGGCGGTGTCAGTGGAAAACTCCGCCGCGCAGGTATCCACCCGCTTGTAGATAGGCTGCACGCCCAGCTCGTCGCGCTTGCCGCGAACGTCCGCTTCCTTCACACCCAGCAGCTGTGCCAGGCGGGCATCAGAGAAGCCCTTGCGCTTGAGCGCATACAGGCTGTCGCGGTTCAGGTCGCTGAATGTGGTAGCTGCCAACTGCTGCTCGGCACGCACCAGATCCTCGATCTGCACCAGGTACCAGCGGTCGATCTTGGTGATGTTGAACACATCATCCACGGTCATGCCGACCCGGAAGGCATCACCGACAATCCAGATCCGTTCCGGCCCCGGCGTGGCCAGCAACTGGGCCACCTGCTCGCGGGCATCCGGCGCGGACGGGTCCACACTGGGATCAAAGCCCACGGACTCGGTTTCCAGACCGCGCAGAGCTTTCTGCACCGATTCCTGGAAGTTACGACCGATGGCCATCACTTCGCCTACGGACTTCATCTGGGTAGTCAGTACCGCGTCCGCTTCGGCAAATTTCTCGAAGTTGAAGCGCGGAATCTTGGTAACCACGTAATCGATGGACGGCTCGAAGGAGGCCGGGGTCTTGCCACCAGTGATCTCGTTCTGCAGCTCGTCCAGGGTGTAACCCACCGCCAGCTTGGCGGCCACCTTGGCAATCGGGAAACCGGTGGCCTTGGAGGCCAGTGCCGAAGAACGGCTCACCCGCGGATTCATTTCGATCACCACCATGCGGCCGTTGTCCGGGTTGACCCCGAACTGCACGTTGGAACCGCCGGTTTCCACACCGATCTCGCGCAGCACCGCCAGGGAGGCGTCGCGCATGATCTGGAATTCTTTATCGGTGAGGGTCTGCGCCGGGGCTACGGTGATGGAGTCACCGGTATGCACACCCAAGGGGTCAAAGTTTTCGATGGAGCAAACGATGATGCAGTTGTCCTTTTTGTCGCGGACCACCTCCATCTCGTACTCTTTCCAGCCCAGCAGGGACTCGTCGATCAACAGCTCGTTGGTGGGCGACAGGTCCAGACCACGCTGGCAGATTTCCTCGAACTCTTCCCGGTTATAGGCAACACCACCACCGGAACCACCCATGGTGAAGCTGGGCCGGATAATGCAGGGAAAGCCCAGCTCTTCCAGCGCCGCATTGGCTTCTTCCATGTTGTGAGCCATGGCAGAGCGCGGGCACTCCAGACCGATGGCCTTCATGGCCTGGTCGAAACGGTGCCGGTCTTCCGCCTTGTCGATGGCATCCTGGGTGGCGCCGATCATTTCCACACCGAACTCGGCCAGCACGCCGTGCTTGTCCAGATCCAGCGCGCAATTGAGGGCGGTCTGCCCGCCCATGGTGGGCAGCAGGGCGTCCGGGCGCTCTTTTTCGATGATCTTGGCCACGGTTTGCCAGGTGATCGGCTCGATGTAGGTGGCATCGGCCATGGCCGGGTCGGTCATGATGGTGGCCGGATTGGAGTTCACCAGGATGACCCGGAAACCCTCTTCACGCAGGGCCTTGCAGGCCTGGGCACCGGAATAGTCAAACTCACAGGCCTGGCCGATAACAATCGGGCCAGCACCAATGATGAGAATGCTTTGTATGTCAGTTCTTTTCGGCATAGTTCACTAACCGTCAGACGTAAATGGCTGCATCAGGGACCCGGCGATGCCGGGTCAGGCTCTGGCTTACTCTTGGCTCTTCGCTTCCATCAGTTCGATGAAGTGATCGAACAATGGCGCACAGTCACGCGGACCAGGGCTTGCTTCCGGGTGCCCCTGGAAGCTGAAGGCCGGCACATCAGTGCGGTGAATACCCTGCAAGGTGCCATCGAAGAGGGACACATGCGTCACCTTCAGATTATCGGGCAGGGAGTCCATATCCACGGCAAAACCGTGGTTCTGGCTGGTGATCATCACGGTGTCATCGGCCAAGGTCTTCACCGGGTGGTTAGCGCCGTGGTGGCCAGTGCCCATCTTCATGGTCTTGGCGCCACTGGCCAGGGCCAGCAGCTGATGGCCCAGGCAGATACCGAATACCGGCTTGCCGGTGGCGACGATCTCCTTGATGGCCTCGATGGCATAGTCACAAGGCTCCGGGTCACCGGGGCCGTTGGACAGAAAGATGCCGTCAGGATTCATGGCCAGCACATCGGCGGCCGGAGTCTGCGCCGGCACCACGGTGAGCTTGCAGCCACGCTCGGCCAGCATGCGCAGGATGTTGCGCTTGACGCCGTAATCGTAAGCCACCACATGAAAGCGTGTGTCGGTCTGCTCGGTATGGCCTTTTTCCAGGTCCCAGGTGGACTCGGTCCAGCTATAGGCGTCACTGACGGTGACTTCCTTGGCCAGATCCATGCCCTTCAGGCCCGGGAACCCTTTGGCCGCTTCCAGCGCGACGGATTCATCCAGGTTATCGCCGGCGATAATGCAGCCGTTCTGGGCGCCCTTGTCACGCAGGATGCGGGTCAGGCGGCGGGTGTCGATCTCCGCAATGGCCACGATATTGTTGTCGCGCAGGTAGTCCGGCAGGGACTGCTGGCTACGCCAGTTACTGACCGTCATGGCCAGATCGCGGATCACCAGGCCAGAGGCCCAGATCTGGGCGGACTCTTCGTCCTCGGGCGTCACACCGGTGTTGCCAATATGAGGATAGGTCAGGGTCACAATCTGTTTGGCGTAGGAGGGATCCGTAAGGATTTCCTGGTAGCCGGTCATCGCGGTGTTGAACACCACTTCACCCACGGTCTGACCCGTGGCACCGATAGCAACACCCCGAAAGATGCTTCCGTCTTCAAGAGCGAGAATGGCGGGAACCGTCAACGCAACCTCCAGGCTGGTAAGAATATAGGGAGATATGCGGCAGGGCACATTCGCAAAAAAGCGAGATGGATTGCTCCACCTCGCTTTTTCATGAAATTCGTCATCAGTGCCCCGCACGCCCATCACGGGCTGCGCGTATTTTAGGGCCTCGGGAGACAAATGTCACGCTCAAGGACCGCAAGCCCACGGCACGCGCCACGCAATGGGCAGGCCCAGCCCCTGCGGCATGGCGTATGGGGCCTTATTTCTTGCCCCAGCCGGCGCTCTCGCCCGTCAGGCCGAGCACGTCCTGCATGTCGAACAATCCCTTGTCGTGCCCGCCCAGCCAGGCGGCAGCCCGGACAGCACCACGGCCAAAGGCCATGCGGCTGGAGGCCTTGTGGGTGATTTCCACCCGCTCGCCGTCGGCGGCGAACATGACGGTGTGATCCCCGACAATGTCCCCGGCACGAATGGTCTCGAAACCGATGGTCTGGCGATCGCGCTCACCGGTACGACCCTCACGCCCATAGACGGCGCATTCGTTCAGGTCACGCCCGAGGGTCTGGGCCACCACTTCCCCCATACGCAGGGCGGTGCCGGATGGCGCATCGATCTTGTGACGATGATGGGCCTCAATCACCTCGATATCCGCCTCTTCTGCCATCACACGGGCGGCGGTTTCCAGCAACTTGAAGCACAGATTCACGCCGATGGAGTAGTTGGGCGCAAAACAGATAGCGATGTCCTCACTGGCAGTGCGCAAGGCAGCCTTCTGGTCGTCATCCAGCCCGGTGGTACCGATCACCAGCTTGGTTCCCGCCGCACGGCAGACCTCTACATTGCGGGCGGTGGCTTCCGGCACGGTGAAATCGATAAATACATCGGCATCCTTGACCACCTTATTCAGGTCATCCGCCAGCATCACGCCGCTGGCGCCCTGCCCTACCAGCTCGCCGGCATCGGCACCGATCAGGCTGGAACCGGGCACGTCCACCGCCGCCGCCAGGGTAGTATCCGGGTTGGCCAGGGTGGCCTCGATCAGAATCCGGCCCATGCGACCGGCCGCGCCGATAATGCCTACTTTCATGCTGTATTCCTTGGAAATCACACCGTGGGAGCGGCCACTCGACCGCTCCCACAACAAAATGACAAAGACGGCTAGTCTACCAGAAAGGGCGAGCGGGTCACCGCGTAGAGGTTGTGGTTTTCCTTGCGCATGAACTTGCGCCGCTTACGGTCAAAGCGCTTGAAACTCATGCCGCTGTCACGCCAGGCCTGCACTTCCTGCAGCCGCTTGCGGGCATAGGCCCGGTCCAGCCACTCCATGGAAAACCGCGCCGGCATCTCGGCGGCCTTCTGCAATTGCGCCAGCGCCTGCTCCGCTGCGTCGCCCTGGTAGGTATAAAGCAGGCTGTTGGCATACTCATAACGCACAATCGCCAGATCCGGCACCGCCTGCAGCGACAACTCAAAGGGACGGGTGGCATCCTTGCTGTCCGCCGCCAGAGTCAGCCTGCCCGCCGCCTTGCCCACCCGGCGCAGCACATTGGCCTCGAACGCCGCGCTCAGCGACAGTGCCAGCGGATGCCGTGGCTCCACCGCCAGAATCTCGGTGGCCGCATTGATCACCATGGCCGCGTAATTGCGCTGCAGCGTGGCCGGCACCGACTCATCCTCCGCCAGCCGCGCCACCGCATAGCCAAAACCGAGACGCAGCATGCAGTAATCCGCCGTCAGCCCTTCCTCCCCCGGCAGAATGGCCACCTGCTCACCAAACCAGGCCATCTCGTTAATGGCCTCCTGCAACAGCTGCTGCTTCTGGGTATGTGAAGGCGCCAGATAGGTGGCGTAGATAATCTGCGATACCAGCCCCGGCACCCGGGCATAGCCGCCATAACGCTTGCCAAGCTCACGGGCATGGCGGAAGTCCCCACGGAAAAACGCCTGCCAGACCTCCAGCACATTGCGGCTGTGCTGCTCCCAGTTGTCATCCTGATAATGCAGATCGCGATAAAGGGAAGGGAAACGTTGATAGCGCGCTTTCAGATAGTCCGGCGACGGAAACGGGATCCGCAGCCCCCGCATAAAACCGGGCCACTGCTGGCGAATTTCATCGTAGGTGTAGGTATAGGAAGAAGAATCAAACGGTACTGATACCCAGGGCGTCTCCAGCACCTGCACATCCAGTTCCAGCGGCGCCTTCTGGGCAAAGGTTGCCCGTGCCCGCTCATGAGCCTGATCAACAGGCGCCGAATATAAAGAAAGGGGAAGACAACACAACATACCCCCCAGCATCCCTGCCAGCAGCCGCGCAGCCATGATTACCTCTGTTATTGTTGTTTTTATGCACAATATCGCAGGCGGGGTTAAAGCGGCAACGACAGTGGTTAAATTTCAGACTATTGACCTACCATGGCTGCAATGACATCGCAGAGGCCGTCCATGGCCTCTGCCATCAAGAGGCGCGACGCTCGGCTCTCCGTTTTCGATGGGGCTCCTCGAAAAGGGCTTCCGCCTGCTCCAGGGTCAAAGACTCCCAAGCCGGCCCGGGAATGTGGGCTTCCCGTTCATGCTTTTTCAGTTTCTTCCACTTGCCGTCAGAGGCGATTACATGGCTTGGGGCTGTGGGAAGTTTAGTCATATCCAGGTGTTTCCAGTCCTTTCCATAGGTAAAAGGCCTCTCAAAGTTTCCCGCCCCAAGACCCAATACTTTGGTTTTCGTACCAATAAAGTACTGCATGGCCGTCATATCTCCATTAAAGCAGGCATCACAGTTTTCTTGTCGAATCCCCAGCATCTTGGTCATATTCTTATGATGTGCAGGGCCGTAGCACATAAAATGCACAGCCAGCCACCATTGCTCGTCCGGCTCATATCCAGGACAAATCATTTGCTTACGAAAGATATACGACAACAACAGAGATTTTGGAGCATAAAACGGGGGGGGAAGGAAATAAAAAGCATCCTCATCTGTTTTCCCGACTTTCCATATATTTGGAATATGCCAGCGAATCTTCATAAAGTGGGCATTCTTCCAGGGAACACTGATATAGCTCCCCAAAAGAGGCCGAGAAAAATGCACCAATCCTCGCCGCCGATCAAAGGCCAGAAAACGGCGGCTTGTAGAAAAAAGGCCGTAGTAAACCATCGATGCGCCTACAACCAACGTGATGATAAAAAACCAGAACCAGAAAAGATCACCACTGCCGATAAAAAAAGGAAGCATCCAGGATATAGCATTAACAATGACGATTGCCCCGCTCACGCAAACAAACAAACCATAGGGTCGATACCCGAAAACCAGGACATCCTTTGCACCCCAGACAAAGGGAGGCAGCATACTCATTTCCTTTCTCTGCCTTTTTACCTCTGGGAAAGGGCGAAGGTCGGCATTGTCCGACCATGCCTCCGGTTTGTTGATCATTCTGGCTAAATGCCAGATACGCCCTTCCATTTTTAATATCGGCATTAGTCGATTTTCTCCGGCTTCGCTGTTGGTGGATTACCCGTTCTTTCAATATGCTGCCAGGCGTGATCAGCGATGGCCTTGTCTTCCCACCGCCAACTCCAGTGAGTCGCTGCCCCCTCTACCGGAGCGATAAGCGAGCCATCGCCGAACAGGTCCAGGCTGGCTTCAATTTCTGCCCGGCCAAAGCCGTGACTGGCGACCTCTTTCGGCAGTCTCAGATAACCCTCCAATGCAACCAGGTCCTCGCCATCCAAAATCTCTTTGGTATGCAGGGCCTGGCTGAGGTAGCGCATGCCGGACTCACCCGGAATCCAGCCCGGCTCATGGAAGAGCGAAACCACCAGATTCAGTTTGCTCTGACCCACCTGGTAGCCGCTCATATCCACTCGGGCCTTGATGATGACATGGTCGCTGCTCGGGGCAGGGGTGTTATCCATCGGCAACAAGCTGGGCTTGCTCTCCCGCTGATCAGGATGCTGGGCGTTTCGCTTTCTATTTTCGATGGGGTTCCTCGAAAAGGGCTTCCGCCTGCTCCGGGGTCAAAGATTCCCACGCCGGCCCGGGAATGTGGGCTTCCCGTTCATGCTTTTTCAGCTTCTTCCATTTGCCATCAGGGCCGATTACATGGCTTGGGGCTGTGGGGAGCTTAGACATATCCAGGTGTTTCCAGTCCTTTCCATAGTCAAAGTGAAGCTCAGTACTTCCGATACCAGGATAAACCTTTGTCTTATCTCCTATATGATATTGCATAGCGGCCATATCTCCCCCAAAGCAGGCATCACAATCTTCTTTCCGCTCATCCAGCATCTTGGCCATATTCTTATGATGCGCCGGGCCGTAGCACATAAAATGTACGGCCAGCCACCATATTTTGTCCGGCTTACACCCAAAAGCGATCATTTGCTGACGGAAGACATACGACAGCAAGGAGGATTGTGGGGCGCGAAATGGAGGGGGCAAGAAATAAAAAGCATCCTCATCTGTTTTCCCGGCTTTCCATATATTTGGGAAATGCCAGCGAATCTTCATGAAATGGGCATTCTTCCAAGGCACACTGATATAGCGCCCCGAAATGGGCCGCGAAAAATGCACCAGGCCTCGCTGCCGATCAAACGCCAGAAATCGGCGACTTGTAGAAAAAAGGCCGTAGTAAACCATCGACACGCCGACAACCAGTGTGATGAAAAAAAACCAGAACCAGAAAGCACCTCCGGTACTGATTAACCGAAGAACAATCCACGATATAGCATTACCAATGACGAGCGCGCCGCTTACACATACAAACAACCCATAGGGCCGATAACCGAAAACCAGGATATCCTCTGCGACCCAGGCCGAAGGGGTCAGCATATCCATGCCCTTTCTCATTTTTTTTACTTCCGGGAAAGGGCGAAGATCGGCATTGTCCTCCCAGCTTTCAGGCTTGTTAAGTTTTCTGGCCAGATGCCAGATACGGCCCTCTACTTTCAGAATGGGCATCAGCTAATCTCCTCCGGCTTCGCTGTGGGTGGATGGCTGCTTCTTTCAATATGCTGCCAAGTGTGGTCGGCGATGGCCGTGTCTTCCTCTACCCAGCTCGAGAGAGTAATCGGTCCATCGATCGGCGCTATCAGAGAACCATCACCGAGTAGATCCAGGCTGGCTTCGAGTTCGGCACCGGCGATAACCGCCCTTCTGGGCAGCCGCACATAGCCTTCTAAAGCCACCAGGTCATCCCCATCCAGCACTTCCTTGGTGTACAAGGCCTGGCGGGGATAGCGCATACCTGACTTCCCCGAGAACCAGCCCGGCTCATGGAAGAGCGAAACCGCCAGGTTCAGTTTGCTCTGGCCCACCTGGTAGCCGCTCATATCCACTCGGGCCTTGATGATGACATGGTCGCTGGTAGGGGCAGGGGTGTTATCCATGGGCAACAGGCTGGGCTTGCTCTCCCGATGGATGCCGATATGGGCCTGGACCTGGCAGAACAGCTTGCGGAAATGGTTGATCTCGTCACTCAGATCCGGCAAAGACCGGGATTGCTCGACGAGGCCGCTTTCGGGTTCCAGCCTAGCCGGGTCTTCGGGTTCGTCAAAGGGCCCGCCAATCAGGGGGTAGGCATCCTGGCCGAAGTAACCCAGCCGCAGGGCATCTTCCAGCTTGCTACGTTCGCCAAACAACACAACAAGACCGCCGGCCAGCGCCAGCACTACGCCGAGCGGCGCCGCCACTACCGAACTACTGGCCAATGAACCCCATACAATCATGGCGCCACCTACCACCCCTAGGCCGCCGCCTGCGGCCACCTGCGTATTCCCGGTTGCCACCCCCTTGGTGACATTCCAGCCGCCAAAAACCACTTCCGCCAGACCGCCTGCGGCACCGAAGACTTGCTTGGCAGCTTTTCCTGCAAGCTTCGTGGTATCGAAGACCTTCCCTTTCTTCTCAAGGCTCTTGCGCAACAGCTTATTTGTATCCCTTCGGCGCAACGCTCGCGCCTGGCTTCTTGCTGAATGTCGACGAGGGTGTTTCAGGATTTTTTCACTCTTCTTGATCAGCCGTTTTGCCTCTTCATCCTTTATCCTCACTACGTCCAGGTTCTTCTTCGCCCATTTTTCCGCTTCGCCGCCGAAGAATGACAGGGCTGACATTGATGCGGAAAATGCCGCCACATCGGATTCAAAATTTTTATTCTTCAATGCGCCGTTAATGGAAAGCGACGCATTGATAATATGCAACGGCGCCAATACCCGCGTCGCATAGCGTTGGAAATCCGGGTTGTCACTCAACGATTCTAGATAAGCGGATACGCTTTTTCCTTCCGGCAGAAGCTGAAAGACGCGGCTTTCACTAATAGTTTTTATGGAACGAGAAAAGCTGGCGGGCTGGAAGCGATACTCGCCGGGCTTCAAGGGGGCGGCCTGCCCCAGCGGTACCGCCCTTCCCAGCGGCATTTGAAAGGCCTGCATGACGATACCGGTTAAGTGAACGATATCATCGGCTACCTTGCCGAGTGTGTCCGAGGTCAGGTTAACGAGTTTGTCAGTGTGCAAGCGGGTATAGCCTTCGATCAACTGGCTGATGACACCCGTTACCGCTGTTGTGATGGGTACACTGGCTTCCGGGCCCAGCGTATTCGCCAGGTTATACTTGGCAGCGCTGAACTCGGGGTTACGCATGGAGGTGATGCGGCGCATTTGCTCGACTACCGGGAAGGGCAGTTTTTGCAAACTTTCCAGCCATTCTTCATCGCCACGCAAGACTCGCTGTTGGTAGCTGGCCATTTCTGTGGTCTGGCATTCCCCGGTGAGGATAGTCCAGTGGATGACGCCCAACGCGTGGCAGTAATCATTGCCGGACTGAAAATAATCCGCCAATGCAGCGCGCACCTGCGGTTGCTGGAGCTTGCCGGCTAGCTCGGTATCGGCCTGGTCCCGGAGAGAGACCAGTTTTTTGGTAAGCGCCTCCCAGCTTTCAATGGTATTTTCGACCTCGTCCATGCGCACATGTTCGCGCAGTTTCTGGCTGTGGTAGGACTTGTCGTCCTCTTCAATCAGTTCCTTGATGAGCATCGCCAACGGGAATTCGCCGGAGGAATCCGCCTGTTCCGCCAGGACCTCTTCCAGCTCAATCAGGCCATGGTATTCATCGGCCAGTTCGCGCGCGCTGGCTAGCGGGTCTTTCACTGCCAAATAGGCGACCCTGCCAGTGATATCTTCTTCCGACAGGGAAGAAAGCTCTTTGCCAGCCTCTGTGCTCCTGTGTGCTTCAATAGCATTAGCAGGACAAAGATAATGCGTTTTCAGTTTCTCGATATCCCAGCCATCACTGTAAGCGGATAAATCCAGTGTCTGGAACCGGCTTTCCCGGAAGCCCTCATCCCCCTGAATGTCCCGATAGGGCTCATGCACTGCCAGATCCGGGAGAAACCGCTTGTCATCAGCCGACATGCCTCCCATTTTGCAAAGGTATTGCCAACTCCACTGAATTTCAGAGAATGCCACCTGCACTGTCGGGCTTTGGCCATTGAGTCGATAAGGCAAGGTCAGCACATCATAGTCAAAGCCCATGCCTGCACTTGGCCTGACATTCTTACCCTGGTATTTGGCCAGGTTCACATCCTGAAAAACCGCGTCGTCGGATATTTTTACTTCCCGCCATAAATGGCCATCTATAAAAACATAGAGCCACCCCTGACGCAGATTCTGGAGTTGTATTTCCTCTTCATCCAGCAGTCGAACCAAGCGAGCGGGCATCAACCCCACATCCGGGGTTTTGTCTTCGTCTTTTGAGGCTGTCTCCGACTCACCAAGGGGAATCAGGTAATAGCCGAAATCACCCTCGCCCTCAGGGAAATAGCCGTTTTCCTTCAGTCCTTCCAGTACATCCGGCGAGTAATCAGCACCACCATCAAGGTAGGACAGGCTCAGTCTTTGCTTCCCGGTTTCAGCAGGAAACAATGCAAGCTCTCGCTGAGAAGATCCGGATAGTAGTGCCGAAACCTGCTTCGACATGGAGAGTGGTGCACTGGCTGCCATCATGCCTTGTCACTCCTTACCACGACCTTCCGCATGACATGCGCGGAGACTGTTTCCTCAACAACCACAGCCTGTTCCTGCTGACCGATTCCCTGCTCCTCCGTCTCCCCCGCGGTAAGATCCGAAGGAATGCCCGCCCCCGGTTGCTGCAAGGGCGCAGGCGGGGTGTTGCCGTTGTTGGAGATCATCTGGTCGGCCATGCGGACGGCGGGTTGGCCTTCGATCATGACGTTGGCGGACGAGGTGATGAACTGGGCCTGGCCCTTGATGGAGCCGGACATGACGCCGCCGCAGACGCCACCCTCATCGCCGCCGCTGACGGCGAAAGTGGAGCTGATATGGCAGGCGGGTTGGCCGTTGATCATCACCGAGCTCGCCGTGCCGGTGGCATCTTTGGACAAGGCAGTATTGGTGTAGGGGATCGGCTGACAGAACGGTGGTGTCTTGCAAACATCCATGGCGACAAAAACACCGCCCGACCCTGCATGAACGGCGGTCCTGCCGTTGATGACCACATTACTCATTGTTCGCTCCCTGTGCGTTGTGCACTCTTGTTCTGCTTCGGTCTTGCGCTTCCCGGCAATGGCCGATGAGCGCGGCAAACCGTTCACCGTTGTCGCCACGATCGACTACCAGTGCCTGCTCTGCCGGCTGCAAGGGCCAGCCCAGTCGCTCACAGGCCAGAGCGATGGCTGCCGGCAAGGCGGCAGCGCCAAGCTCACCCACCTGCAGGGCCGGCTTGAGCTGTTGCTGGTATGGCTGCGGCTCCGGTTGGGGCGCGTCCAGCTCCCCTTTGCGCATGGCCAGATTGACTCTTGGCGCCAATCGCTGCGGCCACAAACGCTGGCGGGTATGGTGCCATTCCAGATCGTCTTTGGGCGTTTGCGCCCTGCTGTGAACGATTAACGAGGGGCGCGGCAATGGCGCTTCAGCCCCCAAAGACGCCAGAGTGTCTGCCAGCCCCGCAAGCGCTATCGGCGTAATCGCCGCATGGTTGGGCTCTACTCCCCGGCTTTCGTTTTGCCAACGAAAGGGCCCGGCTTCCCGGGTAAAACGGCACCAGGCCAGGCCCTCCCCCAACGCTACCCCGTCTGCCGACTTGTCTGTGCGCAACGTGCCGGCCGCAGCGTACTGCTGCAGGGTGACCGGGTGGACCAGCGAGTCCACCCCGAGCAACGCGAACGATGCCACGTCTCCGCCACGCAATGCAGCCAACAGGTCCGCAAACGGCTCATGACAAGCACCCTGCCGATGGATCACCAACTTCTCTTTGATCTTCTCGCTCAGCGAGACGGACTCCATCAATTCAAGTAGCCGGTGATGGCGCTCCTGTTCAACGTCCGGCAATGCCAGCAGAATCTGCTCGCAGTTTTCGGCCAATGCCTCCAGCCGCGCTTCCAGTTGCTCCTGCAAATCCATCTCTTCGGGCAGCACCGCCAGGCAAGGATGATGGGCGCGTGTGTCATCGCCCACGGCCAACGCCAGAGTCTTTTCCACGTTTACTGCCGGCACGCCGGCCAGGGTGGCGCAAAGCAGCACTCTGGCACTGTCTCCCGTTGGCAGCCACACACCATAATCTTGAACGAACACCGCCTGGCTCATGCCGCCACCTCATTCTCAAGGTATGAAGCCGCCAGCAAACGCAGCCAGGCGGGCTGGCCGCCGAGGGTGGCCGGGTCGATCCGGGTTCGGGCGATCAGGGTCAAGGTGCGCTGTTCGGTATCAATGATCAGGGTGTCGCATTCGGTGTGCAGACGTTGCGGCGAATGGCCACGGCGAATCAGTAGCGCGGCGGGCTGCCAGCTCGGCAGTGTCAGCGTGACCGGTTCCGGGTGGTCCGCAAAGAAGCCCTGCAATGTCAGTGTTTCACCCCCGGTAAAGGCATGGGCCAGCCACTGATCCTGAGGCGCGCAGTGATGCAATGATGGCTGGGCATCGCTGCCCCAGGGACACCCCTGCCCGTCCAGCGGCATTTCAGAAGGCGTGCCGAAACGGGCCTGACGAGGCATCCAGAACACCGGCAAGGGGCCGAACCCGGCCACCGGACAGGGGCGCGAAGGAGACAGGGCTGACTGCCCCACATATTCAATTTGCGGCGCGCGCGGATCCACGATTTTCCAGCCGGAAGGATTGAAGCCACGCCCCACCGGGTTATGTTTTTCCCGCTGGCCACTTTTGTCGTGACTGCCGCCGTAGGCGTTTTCATAACGCAGTGGCAGCGCGGCGAAGGGCGCGGGCTCTCCCCGCCGGGCGCCGATCAGCCCCTTTTCCCAGCCATGCTCTCCCAGTACCACCAGTTGCTTGCGCCGACTGATGTCCCGCTGGCAAATTTCGACACTGACACGGGCGCGATTCTCCGCGCCGGTGCGGGTGTAGGCCTTGCCGTGCAGGTAATACTCGGCACCTTGCTTGAACGCGCCGATTTCATTCGCGTCTTTCAGACTGGTTTCCATGGGCTTGCCGTAATGGCTATCCGCCAACAATGGCGAAGGCTGCTCCTCCGCCACAGCGATATTCCCCTGCAGATCAAAATCCAGCGTCAAACGGGCCACCAGAACAGCTCGATAATTGCCGGCCAGATCCCAACCGGGAACCACCACAGCGCCGGCGCCGGTTTCATTGACCAACTCAAGCATCGGCGACTCCCTCACTCAGGGAGTGGAACTGCCAACCTTCTGCGGCCAGCACGCGCCGCCCGGCCAACCAGCTTTGTTGCGCCGCTATCAACGGGGCAATCCTGCCAGTCCATTGCTGGCCAAGTGCATTCAGAGACGACGGCGTCACGGGTTCGCCAAAGAAATAGCGCGTATCGCTCTGCCACTGTTTGGCTTGCCAACGGCTGGCAGCCGCCCGGGCATCGGGCAACGTTTGTTGCGACTCTCGCGACGACTCATCGCTCGCCCCCACCGCCTGCAGACGCGGCTTGCGAGGTGCCGATTCACCACAGAGCCAGAACCAGGCCTGCCCCGCGTCTTCGCAACGTTCCACCTGCCCCATGGCATCCAGCAGCTGACGCGCCGCTGACACCGCGCCATCGAAAGCCAACCCCAAAAGGTTGTCCGGCGGGTGACCGCTCAACGCCAGCAGCAGCGCCAAGAGGGTGTCGTCCTGGCAATCCCCAGAAGCCTGAACAGCCTGCGGATCCCTTCGCACCAACCCGGCCTGCAAGGCACAACGACGGGAGCGGGGGAAATCAGGGTTCTGGTACCAGGGCTGAAAACGGGAAATATCCACACCGGCCACATCCTGAAAAAGCAGCCATTTGGCCAGTACCGCATCGTGCTCAGCGGCCTCATCCTCACCCATGGCCATGGCCGCCTGCTCCGACATCAGCGCGGCACGCAGCTCAGGATGCTGCGCCTCACCACTAGACGACGACAGCGTCATCGCCTCAATGACGGCGCCCTGTTGCTCAGGCTTCAGTTCAGGAAAAATCTCGTCGAGGCTTTCCAGACAATGGACGCTGTCTCGCTGCAAACCCACCCAGGTTTCCACGAACAACGCCGGCGGGCGCAATGACGCCTCGGGATGACCCTCCTGGTGAATCGCCACCGCATCCAGATTGGCCGCCAGTCGCCAGTCCAGTTGTCGCAACGCGTCCAGCGGCGAGGCAGGCGCATTCAACAGACGACCGCGGCGCTGAAACAGCGCTGTGGCTTCGCGATAGAAAGTGTCGACCTGCGGCAACATGACTGACATTAGTTGATCTGCACCAAGCCACCCATGATGCGCTGCAAGCCGCTGGCCAGGGTGTGGATTTCCTTGCCGTCTACGGTGATGCAGCCCGCCGGGGTGATGGCAATGGAGGCGTCGCCCACCTGCAGTTGCAGCCCCTTGTCACAACGCAGGCTCAGGGCGCCGCTTTCGGTGAACTGAAACGGTGAGGCGTCGATACCACCCAACTGGGCGGTGATCACCCAGCCCTGGCGGGTGGGCTGCACCAACACGGTGTCGCCGACCTGTAACGGAGACAGATTGCGAACCGCCTCCACTGGCGTCACCCGTTCGCCGGAATCCTGCAATGCGAGTGTGGGCACGCCCTCTGCGCTAGCCTCAACCCTGGCCAGTTGCGCCATTGCCTCATTGCCCGGAGCCCGGACTGCCCTGGTGGCTTGCTGCTGTTTCATGGTTGCTGTTATCCCCTGACTGGCCCATTCAAAAGCTGGGATGGTCGAGGGTTAGCGTGGGATTGTCATTGCGCTGAGGAGGATTCTGTTGTGCGAGGATGCTTACATCGGCATTTTTGCGGGATGGGTCGCAGCAAAAACCGGCCACAAAAAAGCCCGGGCAATATGCACCGGGCTTTTTTGAATGACGCAGGCTGAGCTCAGGGATTATTTAGCGTCGAAGAAACGCTTCACCCCTTCAAACCAGCTACTCTTGCGCGGGTTGTGCCGGTTGCCGCCACTTTCCAGGGATTCCTGGAATTTACGCAGCAGATCTTTCTGTTCACTGGACAGTTTCACCGGCGTTTCGATCACCACCTTGCAGAGCAGATCACCCGGGCCACCACCGCGTACCGGGGTCACCCCCTTGCCACGCAAGCGGAACAGCTTGCCGCTCTGGGTTTCTGCAGGGACCTTCAGTTTGACCTTGCCATTCAGGGTCGGCACATCGAGCTCGCCGCCCAGGGTGGCATCGACAAAACTGATCGGCACTTCGCAGAACAAATTGGCGCCGTCGCGCTGGAAGATGTCGTGCTCGCGCACCGCCACCTGCACGTACAGATCGCCGGCGGGGGCGCCATGCATGCCCGCTTCGCCTTCGCCAGCCAGACGAATACGGTCACCGGTATCCACGCCAGCGGGGATTTTCACCGACAGGGTCTTGGTGTTTTGCACCCGGCCCTGACCACCACAACTGGTGCAGGGGTCCTTGATGACACGCCCTTCGCCCTTACAGGTGGGACAGGCCTGCTGCACGGTGAAGAAACCCTGCTGCATGCGAACCTGGCCCATGCCGCCACAGGTGTTACAGGCCACCGGCTGAGAGCCTTCCTTGGCACCACTGCCATGGCAGACTTCACAGCTATCCCAGGTGGGGACGCGGATTTTTTCTTCGCAGCCACGCACCGCCTGTTCCAGAGACAGCTCCAGGGTATAACGCAGGTCTGCACCGCGGGCCGGGCCACGACGACCACCGCCACCACCACCAAAGATGTCACCGAAAATATCGCCGAAGATGTCACCAAAACCACCGCCACCGAAGCCACCGGCTCCGCCAGCGCCAGCCTGACCATCCACGCCGGCATGGCCGAACTGGTCATAGGCAGCACGCTTCTGCTCATCGGAGAGCACTTCGTAGGCTTCCTTGGCTTCCTTGAATTTGGCCAGGGCTTCCTGGTCATCCGGGTTGCGATCCGGATGGTATTTCATGGCCAGGCGTCGGTAAGCCTTTTTCAGATCCTGCTGGCTGGCATCTTTTGACGCTCCCAGCACTTCGTAATAATCACGTTTGGACATAGTGGGCCTTTTTGAATCAGTCCCGTCACACAAAAACGCCGGCAGGTTGCCGGCAATAAAGAAGTTGCGCGGATCTCCCGGCTACCGCGCCTGGGCGCGGCGCCGGGATGTCCGACGACTTACTTCTTCTTGTCGTCGTCCACTTCTTCGAACTCGGCGTCGACCACATCATCGCCGGAGGCTTTCTGCTGTTGGCCAGCGGCATCCGCTGCAGCGCCTTCCGCCTGCTGGGCCTGCTCGGCATACAGCTTCTCGGCCAGCGGTGCAGAGACTTCAGACAGCGCCTTGATCTTGGCGTCGATGTCATCCTTGTCGCTGCCTTTGGCGGCTTCTTCCAGCTCGCCCACGGCCTTGGTGATCGCTTCCTTCTCTTCGTCGGTAGCCTTGTCACCGGCTTCCTCGAGAGTCTTGCGGGTCGCGTGCACCAGATGATCGGCCTGGTTACGGGTCTGCACCAGCTCTTCGAACTTCTTGTCTTCCTCAGCGTGAGCTTCGGCGTCCTGCACCATCTTTTCCACTTCCTCGTCGGACAGACCGGAGGAGGCCTTGATCTGGATGGTCTGCTCTTTACCGGTGGCCTTGTCTTTCGCGCCCACGTGCAGAATACCGTTGGCGTCGATGTCGAAGGTCACTTCGATCTGCGGCATACCGCGCGGTGCCGGCGGAATGTCTTCCAGGTTGAACTGACCCAGCGACTTGTTCTGCGCCGCCTGCTTACGCTCACCCTGCAGGACATGCACGGTCACGGCAGTCTGGTTGTCATCCGCAGTGGAGAACACCTGGGACGCATTGGTCGGGATGGTGGTGTTCTTCTCGATCAGCGGGGTCATCACGCCGCCCATGGTTTCAATACCCAGGGTCAGCGGCGTCACGTCCAGCAGCAGCACGTCTTTCACGTCACCGCTCAGTACTGCACCCTGAATGGCAGCGCCCATGGCCACCGCTTCGTCCGGGTTCACGTCCTTGCGCGGCTCTTTGCCAAAGAACTCGGTAACTTTCTTCTGCACCATCGGCATACGGGTCTGACCACCCACCAGAATCACATCGGTGATGTCCGCGGTTTTCACGCCCGCATCGGCCAGTGCAGTCTTGCATGGCTCCAGGGAGCGGCTAACCAGATCACCCACCAGGGATTCCAGCTTGGCGCGGGTCACTTTCACCACCAGGTGCTTGGGACCGGTGCTGTCTGCGGTAATGTACGGCAGGTTCACTTCGGTCTGCTCGGCGGAGGACAGCTCGATCTTGGCTTTCTCGGCCGCTTCTTTCAGGCGCTGCATGGCCAGCGGGTCACCGCCCAGGTCGATGCCGGAATCCGCCTTGAACTGATCGGCCAGGAAGTTGATCAGTGCCAGGTCGAAATCCTCACCACCCAGGAAGGTGTCACCGTTGGTGGCCAGCACTTCAAACTGGTGCTCGCCGTCCACTTCGGCGATCTCGATGATGGAGATGTCGAAGGTACCGCCACCCAGGTCATACACGGCGATGGTGCGGTCACCACCTTTCTTGTCCAGGCCATAGGCCAGGGCCGCTGCGGTGGGCTCGTTGATGATGCGTTTCACGTCCAGACCGGCGATGCGACCGGCATCCTTGGTGGCCTGGCGCTGGGAATCGTTGAAGTACGCGGGCACGGTGATGACGGCCTCGGTAACGGCCTCACCCAGGTAATCTTCCGCGGTCTTCTTCATTTTCTTCAGCACCTGCGCAGAAATCTGCGGCGGCGCCATTTTCTCGCCCTTCACTTCCACCCAGGCATCGCCATTGTCGGCCTTGGTGATCTTGTAGGGGACCATCTTGATGTCTTTCTGAACGACGCTGTCTTCAAAACGACGGCCGATCAGACGCTTCACCGCGTACAGGGTGTTTTCCGGGTTGGTCACCGCCTGACGCTTGGCGGACTGACCGACCAGGGTTTCCTTGTCGTCGGTGTAGGCGATGATGGACGGCGTAGTACGCGCGCCTTCAGCGTTTTCAATAACCTTGGCTTTATCACCTTCCAGCACGGCCACACAGCTGTTGGTCGTACCCAGGTCGATACCGATAATCTTACCCATATCTCTCGTTCTCCTTCACACCAGCCGGTTCCCTGACGGCAAACCGGGCAGTTGAATTGTTAATTCGTCTGGCATCTATATGGCGGTGCTTTGCGCCGTTTCAAGGGGCCAGAACGGCTTTTTGCTTACTCGGCGGCCTTGCTGACCACCACCCGGGCCGGACGGATCAGGCGACCATTGAGCTGGTAGCCTTTTTCCAGCACATCAATCACGGTGTTGGGCTCCACATTGGGCACCGGCACCATGGTCATGGCCTCGTGCAGTTCCGGATTGAACGGTTCATCCGACGGGTTGATCTGCTCCAGGTTATACTTGGCAAAGGCATCCAGCAGCGACTTGAGGGTCAGCTCGATACCTTCACGGGCACCTTGCAGGGCATCGTCGTTGTCATCCAGGGCTGCCAGGCCGCGCTCCAGGTTGTCCGCCACGCTCAGCAGATCGCCGGCAAACTTCTCCAGGGCGAACTTGCGGGCGTGCTGCACATCCCGTTCCGCGCGTTTACGCACATTCTGGATTTCCGCCTGGGCACGGATATCCGCCTCACCCAGGGCTTTTTTCACCTTGGCCAGCTCGGCTTCCGCCTCAGCCAGTTGTTCCTCAGCAGTGGGCTGCTCTGGCTCGGACGACTCTGCATCCGCCCCGGCTGCCTCGGCCTGAGCCGCCTGCTGCTCTTCGGCAGTCTCTACCTGCGGCTCGGCGTTTTTCGGGTCTTTTTCCTGCTCACTCATTCTCAACTCCACATCCCAATCCGGGCTTTTCCAGGAAAGCGGGCAAAGATATGGGAACAGATGGGCAGGATTCAAGGGGGTGGGAGGGCAGTTAACAGTTAATAGTGAATAGTTAATAGCGGCGCGGGATGACTGAGAGTGGCGCTGAAACCCTGATGGCCGCGCACAAACGCTCGGGAGAATGAGCTGGCGAACCGCTTAAAACGCAAAGAATCCCCAGGAGCTTGCCTGCAGGCGATTATCGCCAGCAGGCTGGCTCCTAAAGCTGAGTTAGGGCCGCGGAGAGGATTTTGGCGGTGATATCCACGGTGGGGATGACCTTTTCGTAGTCCATACGGGTGGGGCCGACCACGGCGAGGACGCCCACCGGGCCGTTGTCTGCCTTGTAGGGGGCGGAGATCAGCGAGTAGTCCTCGAACGGCTGGAAGCCGGATTCCCGGCCGATGAAGATCTGCACCCCGTCCGCCTTCATGGAGCGCTCCAGCAGGTGCAGGATATCGCGCTTGTGGTTGAAGGCGTCGAACAGGTCGCGCAGCTGATGCAGGTTATCCGCCTCAGCGGACTTGAGCAGGTTGGACTCGCCGGAGACCACATAATCCGAGCTCTCCGGCTCACTACGCAACGCCTTGTCGGCCACCTCCATGGCGGTACGCATCAGCGCATCCATCTGCGCCCGGTCCGCATTCATGGTGTTCAGCAGCCCATCGCAGATGCTGTTCAGATCGCAGCCACCATAGGTGTGATTGATATAGTTGGCCGCCTGGCGCAGCTCCGCCTCGTCGTAGTCCCGGTCGGTATGGATGATGCGGTTTTGAACCTCAGACCGGTTGACCACCAGCACCACCAGCACCCGCTTGCCCGATAACGGCAAGAACTCTACTTGCCGAAGGGTTGTCACCTCCCGGCGCGGCACCGCCACCAGCCCGGCCATGCGGGTCAGCTCTGCCAGGGTCCGTGAGGCCTGGGCAATCAGCTCCTGGGGAGATTGCTCCGGGGCCAGCAGCTGACGCAGCTCCTTTTTCAGCGACCGGTGATCCGGGCGCTCCATGACACTGGACGCCAGCAGGGAATCCACATACAAGCGGTAACCCAGCTCCGTGGGCACGCGCCCAGCTGAAGTATGGGGGCTGGCAAGCACGCCCAGGTCTTCCAGCTCCGCCATGATGTTGCGAACAGTGGCCGGGCTGACCGTCAGGCCACTTCCGGACGCCAGGGTTTTCGACCCCACCGGTTGCCCATCGCGGATATGGCGCTCCACCAGCGCCATCAGCAGTCGTTGTTTGCGTTCGTTGAGATCCAGCTTCGTCATAGCGGTATATGTACCAGAAATTCAGTACGACATTATATAGCCTTCTCGTTCGGAGTTTATCAGGGGCTTACACTGACGACCGGAATCCCCTAAGATTAGAACCACTGACCAAAAGAACAGTTATCGTAACAAGGGCGTCACCATGACCGACAACGGCAACCCCTACCAGAGCCCCACTGCCGACGCGCAAAATCACCCATCCCGAGGCAATCCGGTGCTTGCCAGTCGCTGGCATCGTTTTTTCGGCGCCATGATCGACGGCCTGATCCAGGGAGCCATTATCGCCCCCATCGTGTTCTTTTCCGGCAGCTGGGCCGACATGATGGCCAATAACGGGGTCCTCGACCTGACCACCACCCTGGTCTGGTTTATCGTCGGAGAAGTGATCTTCCTGGCTCTGCAGGGCTGGCTGCTGTTCAACCGCCAGCAGACCATCGGCAAGTGGCTGCTGGGCATGAAAATCATCGGCATGGAGCAAGCCGAAGTGCCCGCCGGCAAGCTCTATGGCCTGCGCTACCTGCTGTTCCATGTGCTTGCCCAGGTGCCCGGGGTCAACCTGATCATGCTTGTCGACCCGCTGCTGATCTTCCGCGCTGACCGCCGCTGCCTGCACGATCTGCTGGCCGGCACCCAGGTGATACAGGCTCCGGCCAACCGCTAACCGCCAAACAGCTCGCCCGTTTCGGAGAGATACCATGCTGACCCATTTGAGCGTTCGTCACTTTGCCACCGTGGACCAGTTGGAACTGGAGCCGGAAAACGGCCTCACCGTGATCAGCGGGGAAACCGGGGCGGGCAAGTCCGTGATCATCGATGCCCTGGGCCTGACCCTGGGCGATCGGGCCGATTCCAGCATTGTCCGCCACGGCCACGACCGGGCGGAAGTGCTCGCCACCTTTGATGTCAGCGACAACCCGACCGCCCGCCAGTGGCTGGCCGATCGGGAGCTGGATGACGATGACCAGTGCCTGCTGCGCCGCACCGTCCGTGCCGATGGTCGCTCCCGGGCCTATGTAAACGGCACCCCCACCCCACTGGCGGAAGTACGTGAACTGGGTGAGCGGCTGATCAGCATCCACAGCCAGCACGAGCACCAGGCCCTGATGAAGAAAGACGCGCACCGGCAGCTGCTGGACAACTTCGCCGACGCCCGCGATCTGGCCAACACCGTGCGCGAACACTGGCGCCACTGGCAAAAGGCCCGCCGCGCCCACGACGACGCCCTGAATCAGGCCCGCGAGCAGAACGAAAAGGAAGAGCTGCTGCGTTTCCAGCTGGAAGAGCTGGACGCCCTGGCCCTGCAAGACGGCGAACTGGAACAGCTGGAGCAGGAACAACAGCGGCTGGGCAACGCGGAAAGCCTGATTCGCACCTGCCAGCAGTCTCTCAACGCCCTTTACGAAGGCGAAGACGGTACCTGCAACGATCATCTTAGCCAGGTCAGCCACTGGCTGGACGACGCCCGCAATCAGGATGAAGGCCTGGCCACCATCGCCGACACGGTGGAGTCCGCCCGTCTCCAGGTGGAAGCCGCCGCCGATGATCTGCGCCATTACCTGGAACGGCTGGACCTGGACCCGGAGCGCCTGGCCCAGGTGGAAGAACGCCTCAGCCAGAGCTACACCCTGGCCCGCAAACATCGCATCCGCCCGGAAGAACTGGTGGAGCACCACCGGCAACTACTGGCGGAGTCCGACGCCCTGGGCAATGTGGATGCCCACCTGCACGCCCTCTCCGAGCAGGAAGCCGCCGCCCAGCAGCAGTACATGGACTGTGCCCGCCAGCTCAGCAAGGCCCGCCGCAGTGCCGCCAAGACCCTCACCCAGCAGGTACAGAAACAGCTCACCGCCCTGGGCATGAAAGCCGCCAAACTGGAGGCCCAGTTGGGCGAATGCGCCCCCGGTGGCGATGGCCTGGAAGAGGTGGAATTCCTGTTCTCTGCCAACCCGGGCCAGCCCCTCAAGCCCCTGGGCAAGGTAGCTTCCGGGGGTGAACTGTCACGGGTGAGCCTGGCGATCCAGGTAATCTGCGCCCGCAACCTGACGGTGCCAAGCCTGGTATTCGATGAAGTGGACGTGGGCGTCGGTGGTGGCGTGGCCGAGATCGTCGGCCGGTTGCTGCGTGAACTGGGCAGCCACGCCCAGGTGCTGTGCATCACTCACCAGCCGCAGGTGGCCAGCCAGGGCCACCAGCACTGGCAGGTACACAAGATTCAGGGCGACGACACCACCCATACCCGTATTCAGGGGCTGGATGACAACGCGAGAATCGAGGAACTGGCGCGCATGCTGGGCGGCGTGGAAATCACCGAATCCACCCGCAACCATGCCAAAGAGATGCTGAGCAAGGCCCAGGCAGCGTAGAAAGGCAGTGAACAGTTAATAGTGAAGAGTTAACAGCGACGCGGGCAGGGCAAACGCGCTCAGACAGGCCGGTGGCCGCGCACTGATACCGAAAGCAGCGCCCTTAACGCCGTTGGAGCTTTGCTTGCAAAGCGAAGACCCCCGATCACCGTGCCGTGCCCGCCGAGAGGCTTTCGCCATGGCAAGCATGGCTCCAACGGCGTTAAGGGCGCTTACAAGGGAGAGGGGCAGCCTCGTGTCACACGCAGGCACTCACCCGCGTGCGATATAAAGCGGACTTCTCGCTACTTCTTCGGCTTGACGTACAGTACCAGCGAGTGGTCCATGATTTCGTAGCCGTGTTCCTCGGCGATGGCGTGCTGGCGCTTCTCGATCACCTCATCCATGAACTCGATCACCTGGCCGGTTTCCATGCACACCATGTGGTCGTGGTGGTCTTCGTCCGCCAACTCGAACACGGCGGAGCCGCCCTCAAAGTTGTGACGCAGCACCATCCCCGCCTGCTCGAACTGGGTCAGCACCCGGTAGACGGTGGCCAGCCCCACATCCTCGCCGGCGTCCATCAGCGACTTGTAGATGTCTTCCGCGCTCAGATGGCGCTCTTCGGACTTCTCCAGTTGCTGCAGGATTTTCACCCGCGGCAGGGTCACTTTAAGGCCCGCTTTTCTGAGATCCTGATTATCCAATGCGTATGCTCCAATTTGCCAAAAGGTGGCGATGCCCCTGAATCCATGACTTTACCGCCGCACCTGACGCAAGTCAGTGCCGCCTCAGATTCAGGGGCGATGAAAAAAAGCGGGAAACTTGTACCGCTACTGCAAGTCTGTATTATCGCCCGAACACTTTGTGAAGTCGAAAAACCATGCCACGAATTCCAGTTGCCCTCATTCTGACAGCCCTGCTGGCCACCACTGGCTGCAGCACCCTGCGCTTTCCCGGCGTCTATCGGATCGATATTCCGCAGGGCAACTTCGTCACCGAGGAAATGCTCGACGAGCTCGAACCCGGCATGAGCCCGGAGCAGGTGCGATATGTGCTCGGCGCCCCCACCCTGGTGGACCCGTTCACGCCTGACAAATGGTTTTATCTGATGACCTACCGCCCCGGCAAGGGCGACAAGGTGAGTCAGCAGATTGTGCTGCACTTCGAAAATGGCAGCTACAACCACCATGAGGGCGAAGTCATTGAAGACTTCCGCAAGAAAACCAGCTCGCAACAGGACCGGGAGTTGCAGCGCAAACTGGAAGAGCGCAAGCGGGAAGACGTCAGCCCGGAGCCGGCCCCTGCCACCCAGCAACAGGCCCCGGATCCGGAAACCCAACCCCAGGAACCCAGCGACCCGGGCCAGCCTGCAGCCTGACAGCCTGGATCAGCGGGCCTTTTCTGCCGCCCGCTTCTTGCGATTGAGCTTCGGGTCTGCCAGCAGCGGGCGGTAAATCTCTACCCGTTCACCTGGCTTGAGCACCTGCCCGGCCGGATTAGCAATCACCTTGCCGAAAATCCCCATGGGCGCCTTGTCCAGCACCAACCCTTCGAATTGTTCCTCAATACCGGACAGCTTTGCGGCCTCCAGCATGGTGGTACCCTCCGGCACATCCAGGCCGATCAGACGCTGCTTGTCTGGCAGGGCATAGGCCACCTCCACATGAATACGCGCATCCTCTGCCATCAGGGCGACTCCTGCTCCACCGGCACCTCAACGGCATCCTGTTGCGGCAGTGGCGCCGGCTTATCCTCCGCCGGCGCCTCGCTGCTGACCGAATCCAGCTGTTCCTGAGCCGGCGCATCTGCAGCCTGCGCCTCCTCTTCCGGCGTAAAGGTCGCCCAGATGGAATAGACAAACAGCACAATCACCGCCGCCGGGGAGAAAATCCGCACCAGCGCCCGCCATACCAAATAGAGCTTGAAGTTCTGCATGGCCAGCTCTTTGCGCGCCTGGGTTTCCTTCATCACCCAGCCAGCAAAGATGGCGATCAGCAGACCACCCAGCGGCAGCATCACCGTGGTGGACAGGAACTCCATATTGTCGAAGAAGGTACCGACCAGGAAGGTGTGGTCTTTCCACACATTAAAGGACAGCACCGAACCTACACCCAGCAGCCAGGCCCCCAGGCCCACTACCAGTGCCGCCATCGAGCGCTTGAGCCCCCGCTCTACCAACCAGGCCACGACAGGCTCGCCAAGACTGATGGATGAGCTCCAGGCGGCACACACCACCAGCACAAAGAACAGGGAACCGAATAGCAGACCGCCCGGCATCTGGCCGAAGGCCAGCGGCAGGGTCACGAACATCATGCCCGGGCCCTGGCTCACTTCCAGCCCATTGGAGAACAACAGCGGGAACATGGCCACACCAGCGCCCAGCGCCACCAGGGTGTCCAGCAGCGCAATGATCGCCACGGTAGACATGATCGACACCGGCCGGCTACGACCGGTCTTCTTGTCCTTCACCTCTTTGGGCATATACGCCCCATAGGCCATGATCGCGCCCATGCCCAGACTCAGGGTAAAGAAGGCCTGGCCGACGGCCACAATGATTGCCTTGCCGGTCAACTTGGAGAAGTCAAAGGCAAACAGGAAACTCACCCCTTCCTTGAAACCCGGCGTAGTCGCCGCATAGCCCACCAACACCACCAGCAGCACGAACAACAGCGGCATCAAAATCTGCACCGCCTTTTCCAGGCCACCTTTCACCCCACGGGCCACCACCACCATGGTCAGCACCATAAAGAGCGTGTGATAACCCAGCAGCAACCCGGGATTGGCGAGCATATCGTTGAAATGGGCCTCCGACTGGGTAGCGGTGACCCCTTCAAAAACGCCGCGTGCGGCTTCCCAGGCGTAATACAGCGCCCAGCTCGCCACTGCGGAATAGAATGACAGAATCAGGAACGCCGACAGCGCACCCAGGTAACCGATGCTCGCCCAGCGCTGGGTCACCTTGCTGTCCGCCGCCACCTTGCGCATGGAGTTGATCGGGCTTAGTCCGCCCTTACGGCCCAGCATGACCTCCGCCGCCATGATGGGAATGCCCACCACCGCAATACACAGCAGGTACAGCAACACAAAGGCACCACCACCGTTCTCGCCGGTGATGTACGGGAAACGCCAGATATTCCCCAGCCCCACGGCCGACCCGGTCGCCGCCAGAATAAACACCCAACGGCTGGCCCACATGCCATGGACCGGCTTGATCTCTTGCTTCATAACAGGATTACCCTCGATAGCGTGGCGCTATTGTCTTTTTTTTAACTGGACGGCTCAAGTAAGGGTACGTCACAACTCTCGCTCGCCTGGGCAGACAAAGCCCTGTCAGCCGCCAAACGCATGCTCTATAATCGCTCGCCTATGGGAAACGCCAAGAAAAAAGCCAAAGCGCCGTCGGCCACCATTGCGCAAAACCGCAAGGCACGCCACGAATATCATCTGGAAGAGCACTTCGAAGCCGGCCTGGTACTGGAAGGCTGGGAGGTGAAGTCACTCCGTGCCGGCAAAGGCAACCTGACCGAGGCCTACGTTCTGCTCAAGGACGGGGAAGCTTTCCTGTTCGGCGCCCGCTTCGAGCCCCTGATCACTGCCAGCACCCACGTCAATCCGGATCCGGTGCGCAGCCGCAAACTGCTACTGCACCGTCGCGAACTGGGGCGCATTTTTGGTGGCGTAAAGAAAGAGGGCTACACCTGCGTACCGGTGAGCCTGTACTGGAAGAAAGGGTTCGCCAAGTGCGATATCGCCCTGGCCAAGGGTAAGCAGAAGTTTGACAAACGCGCCACCGAGAAGGAGCGCGACTGGAACCGTCAGAAGCAGCGTCTGATGCGGCAGGGCAGCTGACCCGGGTTAACGGGCCGCCCCCTGCACGCGTGACACTGTCTTCAGACTATACCGGTTGGCGTTACACCGACTGATGGGTGTTCACGTCCTGAGCCCGGCTGTCGCCGCGCAGCTGCCAGTAAAACTGCAGCCAGGCGCGCAGCACCGCAGGCAGGAAGTAAACGGCGAACAGTACTACCGGAAGACGTGCTTCCGGCGTCGCCAGTTCCACCAGGTACACACCACCTGCATAAGCAGCCAGCGCGAACACCAGTTGCAACGCTCTGTAGAGCAGCGGCTGAGCCTTCAAAGGCGACAGTGCCTTCTCGGAAACTTGCCCTGCTGACCGAAAGATCGTGTTCATCGGCTTTCTCCTTTAATGAACGACAATGCTTTGATCAGCGGCCTTCATATAACGTCTATTTCAAGGCTCGCTGTAAAGCCATTGTGTGGTACACAATTTCGAGCAGGATGTTTCATGGTGGCTTGTGGCTACCTGAGCATCGCTTGCTCAACCTCACCATCGGACAATGACACAATGCCGCGGTGACACTCGTATAGTGCGCCTGAAAAATGACAAAACAAGTATTCCGAGTCTGATTGTCAGACAAGACATGTGTATTCAGGTAACACTTTTCACAGTTTGATTACATTTAGAACGTCATTCATGCCGTTTACCCCCACAATATGGTCGATCCGGAACTGCCCCACCCCCACTTGTTAATCGACTTCCCCGCCCCCATCACCTACAATGAACCCATCACAGGGGCCGACCTGGATTCGACGCCGGTACTGAATTCTGTGGTGCATGCCGAGAAGGTCACGAGTCTCGTAAAACATTTGTGGCACACTAAAGTAATCGCAAACGACGATTCTTACGCACTAGCAGCTTAAACCCTGCTTATCGCCAATCGACCCTGCCTGTGGGGAAGAGCGGCGAGCATCGCAACACAGGCTCGCAGCAAAGTCCGCCCCGGATGGCGCTGTTAAAACCCTTAGGGGCTCGGCTTTCACGTCCTGCCAGTTGGGCTGTGAAGGCTTAAATCAATAAACATGGCTAAGCATGTAGATCTGCAGATGGATTGCTGACGGACGCGGGTTCGATTCCCGCCGGCTCCACCAAACAAAGAAAAGGGCTATCCCGCGAGGGGTAGCCCTTTTTCTTTGTGGACCCATCTGCTGATACCGCAACCTTCCTCGCCCATAAGATCGCGAATCACATTGAAAGGCTTGGCACTCTCAAGTAATAAAGGATGTGAGTATCAAAACGTCCCCTGCCAGACCATTGGCCTTCTATCACTCGCAAAAGCCCGACCAACCACCAACGTTTAACGGTAAAGGAGCACTTGATTCCCATGATTCTGGCCGCTGCCGCTATCGCATTTGGTTTATTGCTTCTGGTATGGAGCGCCAACCGCTTTGTGGAGGGCTCCGCCTCCACAGCGTCCCACTTCGGTATGCCGCCGTTGTTGATCGGCATGGTGGTCGTCGGTTTCGGTACTTCCGCGCCAGAGATGGTGGTGTCCGCGCTGGCCGCCTCCCAGGGGAATCCGGGCATCGCGCTGGGTAACGCCTATGGCTCGAACATCACCAACATTGCCCTGATCCTGGGGATTACCGCCCTGATCAGCCCCATCGCCGTGCATTCACAGGTATTGCGCAAGGAGCTTCCCATCCTTGCGCTGGTCACCGGCCTGGCCGCATGGCAACTACTGGACGGCGAAATCACACGGTTTGATGCGCTGGTGCTGCTCGGCGTATTCGGCGCCTTGATGGGCTGGACGATCTGGCAGGGCATGCGCAAGAAAGAAGATGCCCTGGCCAACGAGATTGAGCAAGAACTGGACGTGCGCGCCATGCCCCTGCGCCGGGCCATCTTCTGGCTGGTGGCCGGGCTGCTACTGTTGATTGTTAGCTCCCGGGTGCTGGTCTGGGGCGCGGTGGAGATTGCCCAGGGGTTCGGTGTCAGCGACATGATCATAGGCCTGACCATCATCGCGGTGGGCACCTCGCTACCGGAGCTGGCGTCGTCGATCATTGCCGCCAGAAAGGGCGAGCACGATATCGCCCTTGGTAACATCCTGGGCTCCAACCTGTTCAACACCCTTGCCGTGGTGGGGATCGCCGGCACCATTCATCCACTGGCGGTGGGGCCGGAGGTGTTCAACCGGGACATGCTGGTCATGGCGGCGCTGACGCTGTCGCTATTCGTCATTGGCTACGGGTTCCGGGGGCAAGGCCGTATCAACCGCATTGAGGCCGCATTGCTGCTGGCGGCTTACGTGGGGTACACGGCCTACCTGATCAGTACCGTTTTTGGGTAGCCGGACATTCTGGATGCAATCCCGTTTTCGGGCCGATCCGGCACCTGGAAACGGGATGCGGAGGGCATACCCATCGTTCTGCCGGGCCTGGCGAAATCGCCAAACCACCTTGATTCCAGACCCTCCATCGCTAAGCTGATCCTTAGAGCCGTCACGGATGGATAACAATAATGAAACTCAGCACCCTCACACCGCCCCTGCAGGCACTCCACGATTCCTCCGATGACATCCTGCTGGTATCGCTGATCAGCCATGATGGTCTGCCGGTGGTGCATATTGGGGAGGGGCTGGATTATGACGAGCAGAGTGCGTTGTTCTTCGAGATGAAGAAAGCCTGTGACCGGGTACTCGACGGGTTACGGCTGGGGCATAGCGAGGAAATATTCATCCGTTGCCGGGAAGGGTGTATCTGCATCTGGCCGGTGGGCGACATGGTGTTTGCCTGTATGGCACGGCCATCGGTGAACTCCCAACATATGCAGATGCTCGCCTGGAAAACCGTATCGGCACTGGGAGGACTGGTTTAGCCCTTCACTCACCCCGCCTTCACACCCAGATCACAAAACGGCTCAGCCCCAGTGATCACAAGCCCTCCAGCCCGTTGAACTCCTTTCAACGCAACAAAAAGACACAGCCTCACCATAGAGAGATACGAGCGTACTAATTAGCGTCGGGGCACGACTTCGTGGAGGGATTTTCATGCAGAGAAAAACAGGTCTTGGCGCCCTGCTGGCGGTGCTGCTGGGCGGTAGTGTACTCAACCCGGTGTGGGCAGACGATACGCCGTCTTTTGCGTCACAAACGCAAAATGAAATCATCGACAATCAATACATCGTGACCCTGGCCCCGGACATTATTGAGCGCCTTGGAGTCACGGACCTGACCACGGCCATTCGCACCCTGCTGGCCACGGTTGGCGGCGGTGAAGTGCTTTATACCTACCAACATGCGCTTACCGGGATGACAGTGCGGTTAACAGATCTGCAGGCTACCTTGCTGGGCCAGCTGCCCGGCGTGATCGGCCTGGAACCGGACCGTCAGGTGCAGGCCATCGCCACCCAGGCGAACGCTACCTGGGGGCTGGATCGCATTGACCAGCCCGCCCTGCCGCTGGATGGCAGCTACCAGTACCCCAACAGTGCCGGCGATGATGTCACCGTTTATGTGATTGATACCGGCCTGCGGGCCAGCCACAACGAATTCAGCGGACGCGTCAGCCCGGGCCGCAACTTTGTCAGCAGCGGCGGCTTCCTGTTTGGTGGCGGCAGCGTGGATCCAGCCAACACCAATGACTGTAACGGCCACGGCACCCATGTGGCGGGCACTGCCGTGGGCACCGTGTACGGGGTGGCCAAGCAGGCGCAGATTGCGCCGGTGCGGGTACTGGACTGTAACGGCAGCGGCAGCAATTCCGGTGTGATCGCCGGGGTGGACTGGGTGGCCGGCAATCACCGCAAACCGGCGGTGGCCAATATGTCTCTGGGCGGAGGCAACTCAAGCGCTCTGGATACGGCGGTACGCAACGCCGTGGCCGCCGGGGTGAGCATGGTGGTAGCCGCCGGTAACGATAACCGCGACGCCTGCAGCGGCTCTCCCAACCGGGTAGCCGAAGCCCTGACTGTGGGGGCTACCACCCGCACCGACCAACGCTCCTCGTTCTCCAATTTCGGTGCCTGTGTGGACCTGTTTGCCCCGGGCAGCGACATTACCTCGGCCTGGTATCAATCTGACACCCAGACCGCACGCCTGAACGGCACTTCCATGGCAGCGCCCCACGCAGCGGGTGCAGCCGCCCTGTATCTGGCAGCCAACCCCAGTGCCAGCCCGCAGCAGGTATTCACTGCGCTGGAGGATGGCAGTGCTACCGGCATGATCAGCAATGCGGGCAGCCAGTCCCCCAATCGCCTGTTGCAGGTGGATGAAGACGATGGCGGCACCGTGACGGACCGCCTGCCCACGGCCGCGTTCACCGCCCAGTGCAGCGGCACTGCCTGCCAGTTCGATGCCAGCGGCAGCAGCGATGACAATGGTGTGGCTGCCTGGGACTGGACCCTGGGTGATGGCAACGTCGCTAGCGGCGAGCAGATCAGTCATGACTACGGCACTGCCGGCAGCTTTACCGTGACCTTGACCGTTACCGACACCGCCAACCAGACCGCCAGCATCGACAAGAGCGTGACCAGCGAAGACACCAGCAATCCCTGCCCCGAGTGCACCCGCTATGAGGGCAGCCTGGGTAACGGTGGCTCCACGACTCTGCCGTCCGGAGGCTTCAGCTACGGTGGCGGCAATGTACAAGCCTTCTTGTACAGCCCTGCCGGTGGTGCCTTCTCGCTGGCACTGGAGCAACGTAGCTGTTTCCTGTTTGCCTGCAGCTGGTCCCAGGTGAGCAGCGCGCAACCGCAGAACGGCGTGGCCGAACTGAGCGGCTCGGTGGGCAGTGGCACTTACCGTTGGCGCGTGACAGCGGAAAGCGGCTCCGGCGCTTATACGCTGTTGGCAAGCCCGCGTTAAACACGCCTTGCCCGGAAACGAAAAACCACCGCTTGCGGTGGTTTTTTCGTTTCGATATGCGCCAGTAGAACCCGGCGGCGGGCCTTCACCCGGTGAGGAGGTGATAAGGAAAGGCTGGATCTCGGGGTAATACGGCCATGGCGTTAAAGATTTCCGGTTGGATCGTTACCGCGTTTCTTCAATCGCCAATACCTCCCCGCCTTGTCAAAACAGGGACAACTGCGACTTGTCCGGCTTGCCGCCACGGCGCGACCGGCGACGTCGACTACCGTGACGCTGGTTGACCATCCGGCTCTCGTCCCGGAAGCCTGCCTGTTGGCGAGCTTCCGCCAGATGCTTGCGGGCCTGCCTCGCTGCTGTCTCGAAACACACCAGCGGTGCCGGGTAATCCTGCCCGATCACCACGCCGGCGTCCCGTTGCTGGCGCGGGCCCATCTGCCAGGGCTGATGAATCCAGGTGGACGAGACCTTGCCCAGCTCGGGGACCCAGCGGCGAATAAAGGTGCCATCCGGGTCCAGTTTGCGGGCCTGCAAGGTGGGGTTGTACATGCGCAGCGCATTGATGCCGGTGACGCCGGCCTGCATCTGTACCTGGGGGAAATGGATGCCCGGCTCGTAATCCACAAACAGGCGCGCCAGATGCAGCGCCGGTTCCCGCCAGTGCAACCAGAGCGGGTAACAGGCCATGGACACCAGCATGGCGCGCATGCGGAAGTTGATCCAGCCATGGTGGTGCAGATAACGCATGGCCGCATCCACCAGCGGCCAGCCGGTGTGGCCGCTCTGCCAGGCCGACAACCACTGCCGGTTAACCGGCCCATCGCGCAGGTTGCGCAATAGCGGATGCACGCTGCAGGTCTCCATGGACACCTGGTCTTCCAGTTTCTGGATAAAGTGGCAGTGCCACCACAGGCGCGATTCAAAGGCGGACAGCCCCGCCCGCAGGGCCGGGTCATCCTCCTGCTCCAGCGCCTCCCAGGTCTCCTGCACCACCCGGCGCAGGCTCAGACAGCCCCAGGCCAGATAGGGGCTGATGCGCGCGCCGCAGTGTTCCGCTTTTTGCGGCGCACTAATGCCGCCACGATAACCCCGTGCCCGTCGCTCAAGAAAACTCTGCCAAACCGGTTCCGCCGTATCGGTGCCACCATGCTGACGCCCCGGGCAGTCGGAACGGTCTGCACCTCGGGCGATGCGCAAATCCGGCCAGGGATCGGCGGGGGCTGCCGCCTGAATAGTGGACGGCAGCGTAGCCAGCGGTCGGGTCATGAAATCCTGCCAGTGTGCGCCCCAGTGATCCCGGTCCAGACAGGGGCGTTGAACACCAAAAGGCGCCTCCTCATGCCACGGCACCTGCTGCTCCCGGCACCACTGCTTCACGGCCCGGTCGCGGGCGTAGGTCCAGGCGCCGCCGTATTCCTCGTGACTGTGCAGCACCATGTCACCAAACCGTTGCTGCAGGCCCGCCAGCACGGTGACGGCCTCCCCTTCCAGCACCCACAGGGGCAACCCCAGCCGGGCCAGTTGCCCGCGCAGATCGCGCAGGCTTTCCGCCACAAAACGCCATTGCCGAAGGCTGGTGTCCGGCTGCTGCCAGTACGCCGGCTCCAGGATATACAGCGGCAACACCGGGCCCTGCCGACAGGCACGGGTCAGCGGGCCGTGATCATGTGCGCGCAGGTCGCGCTTGAACCAGACCACTTGCACCGTCATGCCAGTGTCCGATCCACAGCAAGAAGCGGCAGCATGGCCGCCGGGTAATCGGGCAACGGATCCGCCTGACCAAAGGTGAAGTGCAGTGACAAACACTGACGCGCAGAGAGTCCCCGCAGGGCGTGCAACCAGTAATGCAGATGCTCGCCCCGGGGATCGTACTGCTGGCACTGGCGGGTGGGACTGAAGCGTCGACCGCCGCGAGCATCGTGGCCCACCCCGGCGATGTAGGCCCAGTTGCCCCAGTTGGAAGCCACATCATCGTCCACCAGGTAATGCTGAAACCAGCGGGCGCCCCGACGCCAGTCCAGCCCCATATCGTTGACCCAGAAGCTGGCCAGGTTCTGCCGCCCCCGGTTGGAGGCATAGCCTGTGGTCATCAGTTCGCGCAGGTTGGCATCGATAAAGGGCAGCCCGGTCTCGGCTTGACACCAACGGTGCCAGTACTCCCCCGCCAGCGAGGGTGCCGGTTCCGGTCGCCGCGGAGCCTGATCATTGAGCCCGGCATAATGAAACACCCGCGCACCGTGTTCCCGCAGCGACCAGTGATAGAACTCCCGCCACAGCAATTCCACCCGCAGCCATTCACTGCCCGGGTTGGCACCCTGAACGGCCTCATAGTCGAGAATGCGCTGCCAGGCCCGCCTCACAGACACATTGCCCCAGGCCAGGAAGGCGCTCAGACGGCTGGAGTAGTGCTCGCCAATCAGCTGATTTCGAGTCTGCTTGTAGTGGTCTACGCTGCGGCTTTCAAACAGATAATGCTCCAGCCACTGCAGACCGGCCTGCTCGCCACCGCTCAGGGAAAAATAGTCGCGGGGATTGCGCTGCCAGTGCTGGCAGCGTTTCTCCAATCGTTCGCGGGCCGGTTCGGCGAAGGCTGGAGGCGGCAGACGTTGGGCGGCAATAAGGGACGGCGCAGGACCGTCCGGCACCGTGACCGGTACACCGTCCCGGGTCTCCACCTTGCGCCGGAAACGGCTGAAGGTGGCCGGGAACGATCCCTCCCAGGGCAAGGCCTCGGCGGCAAGCAAGGTCTGGGTCTCTTCCTCGACAACCCGGATGCCGGCCTGTCGCAGTGCGGCAATCATGGCGACTTCTTCCGGGGCCTGGGCCACCGCGGTAACCACCTGCAAAGGCTGGCTGGCATGCCAGTGGCCAAACAGGGTTACCGGGTCCGCCCGCAGACACTGCAGGACCAGACCGCGTTGCGCCAACTGCGCCTGCAAGTCGTCGAGGCTTTCCAGCAGAAAGGCGGACTTGGCCGGGCCCAACCGATCCATGCCGTCCGCGTCCGCTTGCAACCAGTGATCGGGCAACAGATACAGGCCCAGCATCGGCTGCGACAGGCTGGCCGCCCGCTGCAGCAGCGGCTGGTCTGCCACGCGTAAATCCTGACGGAACCAGACCACGGTAATCATTGTGGCCTCCCCTGACGACGACAGCGTTCACTGCAGTACACCACCTGCTCCCAGTGCCGCGCCCATTTGCGACGCCAACTGAAAGGCCGCTGGCAGACCGGGCAGGTCTTCTCCGGCAGCGCCGCCTTGTTGCCCTTCCAGCCGCGTCTCACAGAGCCTCCGGGTCCGCCAGCAACTGCTCCGCCCGATCGAGCATGGCGCTGACCTTGGCCGGGTCCATGCGATCCAGGTTGCGATAGATCATGCGCATACGGTGGTTATTCTGAAACTGGCTGCGGTGGCGGTGAATGAAATGCCAGTAGAGGCTGTTGAACGGGCAGCTGTCATCATCACTGGCGGTTTTGACGTTGTACTGGCAGTGCTTGCAATAGTCGGACATGCGATTGATGTAACTGCCGGACGCGGCGTAGGGTTTGCTACCCAGATAGCCGCCATCCGCATGCATCACCATGCCCAGGGTGTTGGGCAACTCCACCCAGTCGTAGGCATCTGCATACACCTCCAGGTACCACTGGCAGATGGCCTCCGGCAGCACCCCCAGCAGCAAGGCAAAGTTGCCGGTGACCATCAACCGCTGGATATGATGGGCATACGCGTGGTCCAGGGTGTTGCGCAGTGATTCCGACATGCAGTGCATGCGCGTGTCGCCACTCCAGTAATAACCGGGCAGCGAACGCTGATTGTTGAGCCGGTTTTCTGCGGCGTAATCCGGCATCAACAGCCAGTAGATACCCCGCACATATTCCCGCCAGCCCAATATCTGGCGAATGAAGCCCTCCACCGCATTGAGTGGCGCCTGACCCTCCCAGTAAGCCTGCTCAGCGGCCTGACAAACCGCCAGCGGGTCCAGCAGGCCAATGTTCAGATACGGCGACAGCAGACTGTGGAACAGGGTGTCTTCGCCGGTGACCATGGCATCCTGAAAATCGCCAAAGTGCGGGAGTCGTTGTTCGATAAAGTGTGCCAGCGCCTGCTGTGCCTGGGCGGCGGTGGTGCCCCAGCGAAAATCGGTCAGGTTGCCGATGTGGTCGGGGAAGTGCTGCTCCACCAGCGCCAGCACGTCCGCGTCGATGGCATCGCGAGGGAAAGAAAGGTCCACGGGCAAGGGGACCTCCCCCTTGTAGGCCTTGCGGTTGCTGGCATCGAAATTCCACTGCCCGCCCACCGGCTCGTCCCCTTCCATAAGCAGACCGGTAAGACGGCGCATTTCCCGATAGAAGAACTCCATGCGCAGCTGTTTTTTGCCGCTGGCCCAACGCCGGAAGAAGGCTGGGGCGCAGAGGAATCGACTGTCTTCCAGGCAGGTGACGGGGCAAGACAATTGCTCGAGCCACTGCTTGTCGATCTGCTGCTGCAGACGGTATTCGCCGCAATGGGTCACCACGAGCTCTTCAGCGGATTCACAGACCGGCACCAGCACATCGAGCAGACTGGTGTGGTCATGATCGCCATAGGCAAGGTAATCCAGTTGCCAGCCCGCCTCGCGCAGGTCCGCGGCGAAGTGGCGCATGGCGCTGAAGACAAAGGCAATCTTCTGCTTGTGATGGCCCACGTAGGTGGCCTCGGCAGGCACCTCCGCCATCACCAGCCGGTCATGGTTCTTGTCCAGTGCCTGCAGCGTGGGCAGGGACAGGCTGAGCTGATCACCCAGAATGATTCCGACTTTCACGACCTCTCCCGCAACATCACAAAGCTTTAGGATGCCGTCAGGGGAGTGGCCACCGGGTGAAGGAACCCGGCCCGGGTGAGCCGGTCCCACCCGGTAAGGAACAGACAGGGAGAAACCCCATGGTGCGAATCGTATTGATAGCTGCCGGTCTGTTGGTCGGCGTCGTGCATGCCGAGGGTTATGACTATATCCGTGGTGATGATGTCTATGAGGAGAACGATAACTACGGGGTGGATTATGACGGCCTTAGCAGTGTGCCGCAGACCCGGCTTCACGGCAGCACTAGTGGCGATGATGCCGCTGGGCGACTCAAGCAACAGATCCGGGAGCTGCAGAAAGAAACCACGCAACCCTCCATGACCCGGGAACTGGAAACGTGGAAGGCGAACGACAGCCTGACGCCGCCCGCCATGGGTAAGGAGTAAGCCCTCATTGTTGGCGCCTGACGAACATGGCGCCAACACGTCGTGCCGGATTCAAGCGTCCCGATTCACCAGTCGCAGTTGCTGTCCCGGGAGTAACGAGGATGCCACCAGTTGCTCGAACAGCATGGTCAACGGTTGGGGCCGACCAATGGCATAGCCTTGGACAAAGTCTACACCGGCCTGCTCCAGCACCGGGATCATGGCGATATCTTCCACGTATTCGGCCACGGTTTTCACACCCAGCCGGTGGGCTACTTCGCTGATGGATTCGACAATGGTGCGATCCAGACTGGAATAGAGCAGGTTGCGCACGAAACTGCCATCGATCTTGATGAAGTCTACCTGGAAGTGCTTGAGATAATTGAACGAGCTGAAGCCACTGCCAAAGTCATCCAGCGCCACCTTGCTGCCCTTCTGTCGAATCCGCGCCAGCAATTCGCTGGCACTGGACAGCTGATTGACCACAGTGGTTTCAGTGATCTCGAAGGTAAGCCGCTCGGGCGCCACCGTGGTGCGATCAAGCAGGTTTTCCAGAAACGGAATAAAGGTGGGATCATCCAGGGAGGTGGCTGACAAATTGATCGCCAGATGCAGGTTCGGCAGGGCAGCCAGTTCTTCGCTGAGCGTGACCAGCACCTGGGTGAGCACCCAGCGATCAATGTGCGGCATCATCTGGTAGCGTTCCGCCGCGGGGATAAAGGCACCGGGGTTGAGAATGTCGCCATTGCGGTCGCGCAAGCGCAACAGGATTTCGTAATGGGAGGCATCCGTTTCCCCGCCGATCGGGCGGATTTCCTGGGCATAAAGCAGAAAGCGATTCGACTCCAGGGACTCGCGCAGACCCGCCGCCATCTGTAATTCCAGGTGCCGGCGAGAGGCTTCGCTGTCATCCGGGGTGTAAACCGAAACCCGATTGCGTCCCCGGTGTTTCGCGGCGTAGCAGGCCACGTCTGCCCGACTCATGGCCTCTTCCACGCTGATCAGATTAGCATCCAGTTGCACCAGACCGACGCTGGCGCCGATATCGTAGAGAGAATCTTTCCAGGCGAAACGGATGTCTCCCAGGGCGGCGATCAGCCGTTCGGCAATCTGCACAGCCTTGTCAGACGGGCAACCGCGCAGCAGCAGACCAAATTCGTCGCCGCCCAGCCGGGCCACCACATCCCCGTCGCGAATCTGACGACCAATAACCCGGGCACATTCACGCAACAGGGCATCACCGGCCACATGCCCCGCGGTATCGTTAACCACCTTGAAGCGGTCCAGATCGATAAAGCACAACACGCTATGCTCAGCGATGCCGTCATCCAGTGTCTGCTGCAGGGTATTTTCAAATTCTCGCCGGTTGGTCAGGCCGGTCAGGGCATCATGGGTAGCGTGGTAGCGCAGCTTCTTCTGCATGGCCCGACGGGGGCTCACATCACGAAACACCATCACCGCCCCTTTCACTTCACCCTCCGCGGTTTTCACCGGCGCGGCAGAATCCTGGATTTCATAGCGGCTGCCATCGCGGCTCAGCAGAAAACAGTCCTCGCGCAGAAAGCACATGTCACCGCCGCGCAGGGCCACGGCAATGGGATTGGTCAGTGTTGGCCGCCCCTCCTCATCACTGAGCTGTAGCACCCTATCCACGGGCTCACCCTCGGCATCCTCTTCCCGCCAGCCAGTTAACGATTCTGCCACTGGATTCATGAAAGTAATCCGCCCGCCTTGATCCGTGGCGATAACCCCGTCGGCAATGGAGTTGAGGGTCACCCGCAGGCTTTCCTTCTCGTGGGCCAGAGAGTGTTGCATGGCCCGTTCGGCGGTCACATCCCAGTTGGTGCCCACCATCACTGGCACCTTGTCCGGACCGATCAGGGTGGTTTCCGCCCGGGCACGGATATAGCGCTCCTCGCCTGCGAGAGTGAGGATGCGGAACTCACCGTCCAGCTCGCCAGGGGCCTCCATCACCTGCTGCAGCCTGGGTCTCAGCAGGGCCAGGTCATCCGGGTGAATGCGGTCGTACCAGATTTTCAGAGTGCCATCGCCCTCCTGCCCGGGTTTGACACCGTACATCTCGTAGATGCGCTCATCCCAATCCAGCTGACCGGTTATGGTGTTGTACTGCCAGATACCCACCCCTCCTGCGGAGAGAGCCAGTTGCAGCTGACGGCGACTTTCCGCCAGCGCATGCTCTGCCTCCTTCTCGGCCTGGATATCCTCGCACTGAACAATCAGATAGCGAACGCTATCGTCTTCACACACACCGGCAATGGACAGGCGCACCCAGACCAGCTCACCAACCCGGGTGACATAGCGCTTTTCCAGGCGCAGGCTGTCTACCCGGCCCGCCAGCAAAAAACCCAATTGCTGCAGATCATCCTGCAGGTCATCCGGATAGATCAACTGCTGAAAGGTGCTCTCTAGCAGCGCCTCTTCCCGGTACCCGGTAAGCTGACAAAGAGCCCGATTGACCGCCAACCATCTGCCATCCGGCCCCATCAACGCCATGGCAATGGGCGAATACTCCATGGTCAGACGGAAGCGTTTCTCCCGTGCCGCCAGAGCGATTCGAGCCCCCCTCTCACGGCGAAAAAGAATGATCGCCAGGGCCAGTGCCCCCAAGGCTGCCCCAATCAGCAAATCCTGCATGGCTCACGTCCGTTGTCGGTTATTGTTATCCCCTGTTCACTTTTTGAACTGGCTGACCCTGACTTGCCAGCCTCACCTGACAAAACCGGAACTTTCACCGACAATTGGGGGACTATCAGTGGGCCGATGATCCGAACATTCGCCCGCGGCTAGTCCGTCGCTGCCCGCAAAGGAGTATCGCCTAACCGGCTTGCAGACCATGACGCTCCGATACCGCATCCTACAATGCCTGGCCCTGCTGTTTGTGGCCTTTACCCTGTCCCAGCTCTGGTACCTGGGTCAGGTGCTGCGCCTGCAGCACCACAACCCGGAGGGCAGCGCCTATATGCAGCGAGCCAAGGCCCAGGGACAGGTACAACAGCACTGGCGCGACTACGATCAGATCAGCGATTACCTGAAACGCTCGGTACTGATCTCCGAGGATGCCCAGTTCACTAACCACAGCGGCTTCGACTGGCAAGGTATCCGTTACGCCCTTCGGCGCAACCTGGAGGCCGGCAAGCCAGTGGCAGGCGGCTCCACCATCACCCAGCAACTGGCCAAGAACCTGTACCTTTCCGGCGCCCGCAGCTATACCCGCAAGATTCAGGAAGCCATGATCGCGCTGATGCTGGAAGTCGGCCTGAGTAAACGTCGCATCCTTGAGCTGTATCTGAATGTGGCCCAGTGGGGTCACCAGATTTACGGCGCAGAAGCGGCGGCCAGACACTACTTCAAGGTCAGTGCTGCCGAGCTCAGCATCGACCAGGCAGCACAACTGGCAGCCATGCTGCCGCGCCCCAATTACTATGATTTCAAGGGCCCGACCGATTATGTACAACAACGGGCCAAGTGGATTCAGGAACAGATGGCACTGGTGCGCATCCCCGATCCGGGGAACCTGCCACTGCCATCCACGTCTGATCCGGAACCCCTTCAAGGAACCCCGCAATGAAGCAACTTGCAGTATTTTGCCTGACCGGCCTGGCCCTTCTGGGTTGTACCGATAATGACACCAGCCCCCCGGCCTCGCCACCGGCCACTGAGGACACCAGCAACCCGCTGGTGGGTGCCTGGCAAAACGGCGAACAGATACTGGTGCTGGAGGAGAATGGCGATTTTTATCTCCCCGCCGACAGCCAGCGACAGGGCCTGACCTGGGAAAATGACGATAGCGGCTTCGCCTTCCGCTATCTGGATAACAGCCGCCTGGCGGTGGAAACCCAGCATGCAAGCGGCGAACAACAGCAGGACACACTCAGTCTGAGCCCAGCCCCCCCCTCTGACGGGGAGGAACAGCAAGTCGACAGCCCCTTGTTCAGCGGCGACTATCAACGGGCCAACGACGCCGTGGGCCATCTGAGCGGCAAGGTGAAACTTCCAGAGAATAGTGAACTGCCCGACAAGGCGGTGCTGACAGTGTCCCTGCTCACCAGCAACGACGACACCGTGATCCGCCGCCTGATCCCCCTGACCAGCGATGCACTCAATCAACCCTTCCGGCTTTACTACCCGGCCACCGCAGTGAACACGGATAACACCTATCAGGTGAGCAGCCAGATCCTCGCTGACGGTGGCTTGTTCTTCCAATCCGAGGCCACCCCACTGAAATTTAACCGGGGGCAGTTTGCGGACATCACCCTGCCGCTCAGTGCAGTGATGACTGCCAGCGAAACCCTGCGCGGCGCTCTGGTGTATCAGTACGGCACCACCAGCCTGATCCTCTGCAACACGGATCGCCGCCTGCAACTGGCCGGCCCCCAGCGCGACGACCTGATTGACGCCTTTGAGGCCGCCCGTGAGTACCCCTTGCAGCCGCGCGTGGCCACGGTCAGCGGCCTGCCACGCAAGGTCCCCGGTGCGCAGGAAGGCAGCACCCAGAATGGCATCATCGTGGAAAGCTATTCCCTGGAAAGCGGCAATGACAACTGCCGCCTGCCCGGCGCGAATCTGACCAATACCCGTTGGCAGCTCAGCGCCCTCGGCGACGAGATCGTCGATGCCAATAGCGAACAACAGCCTTACCTGACCCTGGATAGCGACGGCAAGGTGCACGGCAACGCCGGCTGCAACGGACTCAACGGCAGCTACCAGCATGACGACAACAGCCTCTCTTTCGGGCCCATCGCGACCACCCGCAAGGCCTGCCCGGACATGGAAGGGGAACAAGCCTTTTTGCAGGCCCTGAAAGCCGCCTCCGGTTATCGTATCGACGGCGAGTTGCTTACCCTGTTTGATGACAACAACCAGCCGCTGGCCGGCTTTCAGGCCATCGCGCTGTAACCGCCCGTTTTAGCGTTAAAGGGAAAGACCATGCGCATCCATTACCTGTCCCACGTCCCATTCGAACAACTGGGCGCCATGGACGCCTGGTTCCGGGAGCGCGACATCAGCATCAGCCAATCGCTGTTGTTTCAGGGCGAGCCACTCCCTGACACCGGCGAGTTTGATGTGCTGGTCGTCATGGGCGGCCCCATGGGAGCGGATGATGACGGCAGCCATCCCTGGATGGCCGCGGAAAAGGCCCTGATTCGCGACAGCATCGCCGCCGGCAAGAAAGTCCTCGGCATCTGCCTTGGTGCACAACTGATCGCCCGGGTGCTGTGCGCCCCGGTAACCGCCAACCCGGACAAGGAAATCGGCTGGTTTCCGGTCTACCCCACCAGCGCCGGCAAGTCCGACAGCATCGGCAAACTGTTTGCCGGCGCCCCGCCGGTGCTGCACTGGCACGGCGACACCTTTGCCATTCCTGACGGTGCCGTGCACCTGCTGGAAAGCAAAGGCTGCCCCAATCAGGCATTTCGTTACGGGGATAATGTGCTGGGCTTACAGTTTCATCTGGAACTACAAGCCGACAATGCCGCAGCACTATGTGATGCCTGCCCGGAAGACCTGGCTGACGGCCCCTGGGTGGAGCCCCGCGCCAGCATGCTGGCGGATGGGCAACGGTTTGAGGATGCAAAACAACTGCTGGGGCGGGTGCTAAACGCCTTTCTGGTCTAACGCTGGAGCCATACCTCATGGCCCAGAAGAAAAAGCATATTTACCACAGAGAGCACAGAGCTCACTGAGCAAAAGCCCCTTCCATGTGTTCCTTACACCCTACAAAAGCAGAAAACCGCACCCCCAACCAGGGGGCGCGGCCTCTTCGTTTTCAGCTCAGTCGACGCGACCCCGCGCCGCTGTTAACTATTCACTATTAACTGTTCACTACCTTCCTGCACCCTGCCCACTGCCGACAGAATCGCCTGCAAGGCCGCAGCAGTAGTATCAGCCGCAGTGGCTACGGCACTCTGCACCGTTTCCCCTACCTGCACCCGCACACAGGCCATGGCGTTGGCTTCAGTGCTGTCGCCCAATGAATACTCATCGAAGGACACCACTTTCACTTCACCTCCGATACGTCGGTTAAGCGCATCCACCAGGGCCGACATGGCGCCGTCGCCCCGGCCGGACAACAGCGTCACCGGCTGGCTGTCATCACCGATGCTGATCTGGGCCTGCACCGCATCGTTCGAACGGTTCAGGTCATAGGAGCGCAACATCCAGCCCAGTGGCACGTTCAGGTAATCGCTGTTGAAGCGACGATGGACCCGTTCGCTGGTGATCTCGCCGCCGTCTTCTTCCGCGTCTTTCTGCACCACCCCGGCCAGTTCCTGCTGCAGCCAGCGCGGCAGGTCGATGCCGAAATCCCGCTCCAGCACATGGGCCACGCCGCCCTTGCCGGACTGGGAGTTAATGCGCACCACTTCCTCATAGCGCCGCCCCACATCTGCCGGGTCGATGGGCAGATAGGCCGCCGTCCAGATATCTCCTTCTTTATAGCGGGCGAGACACTTGCGGATGGCATCCTGGTGGCTGCCGGAGAACGCGCTGAACACCAGGTCACCGGCATAGGGATGACGCGGGTGAGTCTGGATATCGGTAATCTCTTCCACCAGGGCGACGATCTCCTTCATCCGCGAGAAGTCGATTTGCGGGTCGATGCCCTGGCTGTAGAGGTTCATGCCGGCGGTGACCAGGTCCATGTTGCCGGTGCGCTCGCCATTGCCGAGCAGGGTGCCTTCCACCCGGTCGGCGCCGGCCATCACGGCCATCTCGGCAGCGGCCACGCCACAGCCACGGTCATCGTGGGTGTGCACACTGATAATCACATGTTCGCGGTGTTGAATGTTGTCATGCACCAGCTCCACCTGGTCGGCGAACACATTGGGGGTGCTCACTTCCACGGTGGCCGGCAGGTTGATGATCACCCGCTGCCCCTGATCCGGACGCCATACTGCGTTCACCGCATCAATCACTTCGATGGCGAAATCGGTTTCCGTGGCGCTGAAGGTTTCCGGGGAATACTGGAAGCTCCAGTGGGTGTCCGGCTGCTGCGCAGCACAGTCACGCACCCATTCGGCAGCGCGCACCGCGATGGCCTTACAACCGGCCTTGTCCACGCCGAACACCTGCTCACGGAAGGTGGGCGAAGTGGCGTTGTAGATATGCACGATGGCGTTCCTGGCGCCCTTGAGCGATTCAAAGGTGCGGGCGATCAAGTCTTCCCGGGCCTGGGTGAGCACCTGGATGTGCACGTCATCCGGCACCAGGTCTTCCTCGATCAGGGCCCGGCAGAAGTCATAGTCAATCTGGCTGGCAGACGGGAAACCCACCTCGATTTCCTTGAAGCCCAACTCCACCAGCATTTGAAAGAAGCGACGTTTCTGGGCCACGGACATGGGCTTGATCAGCGCCTGATTGCCATCGCGCAGGTCCACCGCCGCCCACAGCGGGGCTTTCTCGATACGCTGGCTGGGCCAGCGACGGTCGGGTTTGTCGATGACAGGAAAAGGCTGGTATTTGCGATGATCAAAGCTCATGTCGAATCCTCAAAGTAAAAAGGGGCATTACCTGCCCCCCGCGGTGAATTCCCAACCCAATCCGAGGGATGACTGCGGGATTGGGCTAACAACTCGTTATCTGTGATCTCGGGTATCGATCAGAGCGCCGGTAGGCACCGGTGGCCGCGAAGAGTGGCGGGCCGCTTTTGACGGCTCACATCATCGCCCCACGAGAGATACTTTACGGCAGCAAACCGGCAATGTGCTTGCTTTTTCCATCCATTCCCGGCCATATAAGCAATATTATTGCTCACAAATAGCAAAAATCAGGATTTACCCACATGAAAGCAAAGGAACTGGCAAAACTGGACCGCACCGACCTGCGCATCCTGGAAGCGCTGCAGCACAATGGCGGGCTGACTAACCAGCAGCTGGCGGAAACCGTGGGGCTATCACCCTCCCCCTGCTCCCGGCGGGTACAGAAGCTGGAAGCCGCCGGCATTATTCTCAAACGGGAAACCGTGCTGGACGCCCGTAAACTGGGCCTGGACCTGACCGTGATCATCCAGATCAGCATGGACCGCCACACCCCGGAACGCTTCGCCAACTTCGAGGAAAAGGTAGCCAGCTACCCGGAAGTGCAACAGTGCTACCTGGTCACCGGCCAGGAAGCCGATTATCTGCTCAAGGTGGTGGTGCCGGACATCGATGGCTACCAGCATTTCCTGCTCAACAAGATCACCCGCATCGAAGGGGTCAGCGGTGTACATTCCAGTTTTGTCATGCGACGGGTGGTGGATACGGCGGCACTGCCGTTGAATTATGTAGAGAGTTAAAAGCTACGAGCCTCTAGCTACGAGCTACGAGAGAAAGACTAAATTCGAAACCTCCACTTCTAGTAGCTTGTAGCTTGTAGCTCGTAGCTCGTAGCTCGTAGCTGCTATGCTGGCATCATCGACTGCATTGAATTGCGAGACCATGAAACACCTGCTGATCGTCGCCCACGCCCCGTCGCCAAATACCTTGAAACTGCGTGACGCTGCGGCCCGGGGCGCCGGCCATGAAGATATCGAGAACGTGACCGTAACGGTTAAGCCGCCTCTGGAAGCGGGCCCCGAGGACGTGATGGCCTGTGATGCCATTCTGCTCGGCACCACGGAAAATCTGGGCTATATGAGTGGCGCCCTGAAAGATTTTTTCGACCGCACCTACTACCCGGTACTTGAAGAAAAACAGGGCCTGCCCTGTGCCCTCTACATCCGCGCCGGCCACGACGGCACCGGCACCCGCCGGGCGGTGGAAAGCATCGTCACCGGCCTGCGTTGGAACTGGGTGCAGGACCCGATGGTTCTGCGCGGAGACTGGCAGGATGATTTCGAGCAACAGGTGGAAGAGTTGGGGATGTATCTGGCGGCAGGGCTGGATGCGGGGATTTTTTAGCTATGAGCTGCTAGCTACTAGGCGCGGGTTGGCTTGTCAGTAATCAAGGGTCTGTGCCCGCGCCCATGGTTGGGCGCGGGCACAGACATTCAGACCCCAAAGAGCGCTATCGCACCTCGAAGCTAGCAGCTAGAAGCTAGAAGCTCGCAGCTGCCTTTACCCCTTGCCCTTGTTCACCATGGCCGCCAGCACCGCCTTGGCCTCATCCCCCTGCAGCATCTCGCCAAACAGGGCCAGATCTTCCTCCAGCACATCCTGCAGCGGCTTGCTGATTGCCTGGCGCATCAGCCGCTTGCTCTCGCGCAGGGCTCTGGGCGGTTTCTTTGCCAGGGTGGCGGCCCAGCCGCGGGCGGTGGCCTGCAGCTCATCACGGCTCACTACCTTGGCGATCAGGCCGGCCTCGAAGGCCTCCTGTGCCAGCATGGGCTCACCCAGCAGCAGCATGCGGGCGGCGCGCTGGTAGCCCAGCCAGTCCGGCAACAGCTTGGCGGAACCGGCTTCCGGCACTGCGCCGAGATCGGCGAAGGGAGTGATGAACTTGGCATCGTCAGACGCCACCACCATATCCATGTGCAGCAGCATGGTGGTTCCCACGCCCACCGCATTGCCCTGAACAGCGGCTACCACCACTTTCGGGAAGGCATAGATGGCCTTGATGAAATTTGCCGCCTCGCCCACTTCACCGGGTTTGGCATTGAGAAAATCCACCAGGTCGTTGCCAGCGCTGAAGGATTTGCCTTCGGCTGCAAACAGCACCACACGGATGTCATCGCTCTGTTCCGCGGCGTTGAGCAGGGCAATCAGATCCCGGTACATGGCGCCGGTAAGGGCATTCAGTTTGTCCGGGCGGTTCAGGGTAATTTCCATCACTGATTCGGTATGTGTCACCAGAACCAGATCGCTTTCCAATGTCGGCAAGGTCACGACAGCTCTCCCAATCATTATTTGTCGGGCAAGGCTAGCCGCCCGCTCCGCCCATGCCAAGGACGAATCCCGACAAAGGGGCTTGACCGGTTGGTCAAAGCACCTTAAAAAAGCGCACCTCTCCTGAGATCGTCTCCGTGAAACTGATCACTTTCGATCCTTTCCGCACCCTGGGCCTGCCCGGCGTGCGTTATATCAAGCCCGAACACATGAACCAGCACCGCGATGCGTTGGCGGAAGCGGACTGGTTGCTGTTCCCCGGTTACTGGCAGATCAACAGCCTGCATTACGTGCTCAAGCGGCCGATCTTCCCCAGCCTGAGCAGTTACCACCTGGGGCATGACAAGGTGGAGATGACCCGTGCCCTGCAGACCGCCTGCCCGGAACATGTGCCGGAAACCCTGATCGTCGCCTCCGACAAGTACGGTATTGGCCAGGTGCTGGATCAATGGCGATTTCCGTTTGTGGCCAAATCAGTGCGCTCCAGCCAGGGCATGGGCGTCTACCTGATCGAGAATCGCCAGCAGTTTCTGGACTATGCGGAGCGCGAAGCCGTGCTCTATATCCAGAAGCTGCTACCCATTGTGCGCGACCTGCGCGTAGTGGTGGTGGGCGAGGAAGTGGTAGCCAGTTACTGGCGAGAAGGGGCGGGCTTTCTGAACAACGTAAGCCAGGGCGGGCGCGTGCGCACCGATCTGTCGGTACCGGACAATGCCATTTCCCTGGTGGAAGGGATGGCCCGCTATCTGGGCATCAACCATGCCGGGTTCGATGTGGCCATGGTGGACGGCCACCCCTACATCCTGGAATTCAATCGCCTGTTCGGCAACACCGGCATCCCCGACCTCAATCAGCGGGTACAGCAGGCCATGAGCCGCTACCTGCTGGGTGAGCCATCGTCGCCGCCCTCTTCGGACAGCAAGGTATCCGCCTGAGTGCGCAGCAGGTTCTGGTAACGGTGAGCCAATTGCTCAACCGGCTGTAGCCGTACCTTGTGATCGCCAGCGGTAACCACCTGGGCCTTTTCCGGCTGGTACAAGGCTTTCACATCCAGCTCGGTGGCGGCCAATTGTGCTTCCGGCACATTAAGCCGCCCTGGCACCCCGGCCACACACAGGGACCAGGCTTCCTGCTGGTCCCCATCGGTGGTGACCAGCGCCTTGAATTCCAGTGGTGGCTTGCCCTGCTGCTTGCGTAACGGCGCCAGCAGACGCACTACACGAAGGAAAAGCAGGCCCGCGCACAGCGCGGAAAACGCACAGCGAGATGCCGGCTCCTGGTAGAAAAACAGCCCGGCCTGATCCCCCACCTTCTGGCCTACCCGGCCACCGTAAATGCCCGCTACCTTGTCGAGAATACGCTGATAATCCGCCAGCACCTCGACCATGGCCGCCTGTGTATAACGCTGACGGATGTGTTCGAAATTGACGATACTCAGGCGCAACTGGGCCAGTGGCTTAGCGCCTTCCGGCAAGGGCTCGGCCAGCGCCTGCGTCGATGCAGGAGTGGCCAGCGGTGAAGCCGCTGGGGCCTCTGCCGGTGTCGGTTCTGCGGGTTCCGGCGACGGGGGCAGCAGGCGCTGCTGGATCAGGGCAGCCGCCACCCGCAGCAGCAACAGGCACAGCACCGCCAACACAAAACCGGCTTCCAGCCGCTGGCGCGGCAGGGCACTGGTGTCGCCCAGCAGGGTCAAGGTACCCGCCAGCTCACCGTCCGGTAGCGCCACCGGCACCGAGATCACCAGATCGGAGCGGGACACCCCGGTCAGGCCCACCTGAATATCCGCCGCATCCTGAAAGCGCACCCCGGCCACCGGGGCCAGCTGCACGGTTTCCCGGCCGATCAGGTTGATGCTGATGGAATCATCGCTGGCCAGGGCCTCGGCAGCCCGGCGGGCAGTCTGTTCAGCCAGCGCCTGCAGCTGCACCCTGCGCTCCTGCTCCAGCCGCGCGGAGAAGTGCTCAAGAAAATAGACACCGACCACCAGCATGGCCAGCAGCATCAGGATCAACTCACGCAGCAGGCTGCGTTGTTGCCGAATCCATGGCCGCCATTGTTCCCACAGGGACATAGAGTTGCATTCCGTAGTATTGAGCTCGCGCGCAGTATACCGCGACACGCCAAAGTGGCGTTGACCGAATCGGCGCACCTTAGCAGCGATGGTGCATCAGCGGACGGTTGGCGATGTAAAACATCGGTTAATCGCTCTGTTCTCACAAACAACCAACAAGAACGGACAAAGCCTGACGTTGAAGTCGTGTTTCTGCACTGGCCTGTCTTCAAGCCAAGACACTGCCGCTTGCGGTACCATTTCTGCTACCCTTACGCGGTTTTCGCGGGAGCCACTGCTTCCGCCTTCCGCTTGTCTGACTTGCCCCCGGGAGCCCATGCGTGCGCGAGATCATTCTGATTCAGGTATCCGGCAGTGACCGTCCCGGTCTGACCGCCGCTTTCACCCGGATTCTGGCCCGTTACCGGCTCAATATCCTGGATATTGGCCAGGCCGTGATCCACGACACCCTGTCGCTGGGCATTCTGGTGGAAACCCCACCGGACGCAGAGTCCTCGGCGGTGCTCAAGGATCTGCTGTTCGAGGCCCACAAGCTGAACATCAATGTGCGTTTCCGGCCCATTGATGAGGACCGCTACGAGGAATGGGTCGCCGGCCAGGGCAAGGATCGCCACATCATCACCCTGCTGGCGCGCAAGATTACCGCCGAGCAGTTGTCCGACGTGACCGCCACAGTGGCTGACAACGGCCTGAATATCGACAGCATTGCCCGCCTGTCCGGCCGGGTGCATCTGGAAGGGGAATCTCTCAACGAGGACAGCCGCGCCTGCATCGAGATTTCCGTGCGTGGCGAACCGAAGGATGGCGAAGCCATGCGCGCCGCCTTCCTCAGCATCGCCAACGAACGCAACCTGGACATCGCCTTCCAGCGCGACAGCGCCTTCCGCCGTAACCGGCGCCTGGTGGTGTTCGATATGGATTCCACCCTGATCCGCTCCGAAGTGATCGACGAGCTGGCCATGGAAGCCGGGGTGGGCGAAGAGGTGGCAGAAATCACCGAGCGGGCCATGCGCGGCGAACTGGATTTCAACGAAAGTTTCCGGGCCCGGGTGGCCCTGCTCAAGGGGCTGGATGAAGGTGCCCTGGAGCGGGTGCGCGAACGCATCCAGCTCACCGAAGGGGCTCAACGGCTGATCAGCACCCTGCGTGCCCTGGGCTATCGCACGGCCATTCTCTCCGGCGGCTTCACCTGGTTCGGCCAGTGGCTGCAGCAGTTGCTGGGCATCGACTATGTGTACGCCAATGAGCTGGAAATCGAGAATGGCCAGGTCACCGGCCGGGTAGTCGGCCAGATCGTCAACGGCCAGCGCAAGGCCGACCTGCTCAAACAGATCGCCGCCCAGGAAGGCATCAGCCTGGAACAGGTGATCGCCGTGGGCGACGGCGCCAACGACCTGCCCATGCTCGGCGAAGCCGGCCTGGGCATCGCCTTCCGCGCCAAGCCCCTGGTCAAACAAAACGCCGAACAGGCCATCTCCACCCTGGGTCTGGACGGAATTCTGTATCTGATCGGGGTGCGGGACAAGGATCAGGCGGAGCTGTTAAAAGGCAGTTAATAGTGAAAAGTGAATAGTTAACAGCGACGCGGTTGTGTCCTGTCTCGCTTTAAACGCAAGAGGCCGCGCCCAGACGATGGGCGCGGCCTCTTGCGTTGCAGATCAAAAACAGCCCTGATCGCGAGCTGTTAACTATTCACTGTTAACTGTTAACTGATTTACGCCGACTCAGGAATCTGCAACGTCTCCATCGGCGCCTGCAGGTAGAAGCCCTGCAGGTAGTCCACACCGCCAAGAGTCCACAGGGCCTGCATCTGGGCGGCGGATTCAACAAAGCCGACCACCGTCTTGCGATTGCCTTCCTTCACCTGCTTAACGATCTCTGCGAGGCGCTGGCGGCCTTCACTTTTGGCCACATCCTGGGTGAAGGAGCCTTCAAATTTCACCATGGTAGCTGGGATGTGCTGGAACAACTTGAACGGGTCCAGGCCGCCGCCGAAACGGCTGATGGAGATACCACAGCCCGCGCTTTTCATTTTCTCGGCAAACACGCCGGCCTGTTTCAGGTAAGTGGTGGCATCGCCTTCGGTAAGCTGGAAAGTCAGGCGCGAACCATCCATCTTGGCGGCACGCATGGCCTTGAGCAGCCAGTCCGCCAGGGAGGCATCGGCCAGAGAACCGCCATTGATATTGAACACCAACTTTACCGGTTCACTCATGGTCGCCGCCGCACGCATGGCATTAAGTACCACCCAGCGATCGATCTTGCCCACCAGGCCCTGCTCTGCGGCCACGGGAATGAATTCGCCGGCCTCCATGACTTCACCCTGTTTCTGGGGCAGGTTCACGAACACTTCAAAGACATGCTCGCTGTCGTCTTCCAAGTTCATCAGCGGTTGATAACGCAGATTGAAACTGCCCTGCTCCAGCGCCTGACGCAGCAGCATAACGATGGCTTCGGAAGAACCGGCAGCCACTTCGTCCATGGGATCATGCACCTTGATGCTGTTGCCTTTGCCGCTGTTTTCCCGCTGGGCCTGGTTACAGCATTTCAGCGCCGTGGTGAGAGTGCCCTGACCACTGCGGGCATCCTCGCGAACAAACGCCACGCCCACACTGGCGGTAACCTGGATGGTCTTGGCCGACACTTCCGGCATCAACCCTTCAATGCCGGCCCGCAGGCGTTCAGCCAGCTCTTCCGCCTCGTCAGTGTCATCCACCGGCAGCAAGACGGCAAAATCCTCACCATCCACCCGGGCCAGCTTGGCGTCACCAACCTGGCCAACGAGCCAATCCGCCACCGCCCGGAGAATGTCATCGGCACCATCGATCCCCACAGAGGACTGGTGTTGCTCGAAGTCGTCCAGGCGCAGATACAATACCGTGGCCAGTTGCCCCTCGCGGGCGGCTTCGGCTACCGCATCATCAAGCTGATCCATAAACCATTTGCGGGCAAACAGGCCGGTGACCTGATCTTTCTGGCTCATCTCATGGAGCCGTTCCTGCATTTCGTTCTCATCCACCCCACCAGCCCGAATAACAATCTGGGTGCAGGCTTCACCGTCGTAGGTGCTGGGCGAAAAGGTAAAAGAGGCATCAAACTCGTTGCCCTCGGTGTTGACCCCCTTGCATTCCAGTTCCTGGGTCTGGCTTTCGTCCTGGGCACGACTTCGCAACAATTTCTTCAGCTTGTCATGATCCGCGGCTGACACCATGTCCATGATGGGGACACCGGCCAGGTCGTCGGCACTTTCGTAACCGAACAGCTCCACGTAATTGTCGTTGGCGTGAATATGCATGCCATCGAGCACATAGGCGATGGCGTCACGGCTCTGGTCCATCAGCAGGGAAAGCCGCTTTTCCGCATCATGGCGGGCAATCTCGGAATGCTGCAGCTCCTTGCGCAGACGCAGGTTTTCCACCACCCGGTCCACCATCAAAGTGAGCATGTCCCGATCGTCATTGGGGACCACACCGCTGGCTCCCTGCAACAGGGCAGCCTTGACGGTTTCAGCGGAAAAGGTGTTTTCCAGCAGGATCACCGGCACCGCCTTGCCCAGGCGCTTGAGATGGGCCATGGCAGATTCGAAACTACCATCACCAAAGGTCGGCCGACAAAGCATCAGCTCCCAGGCGCCGCCCTTGAGAGCCCGCAGCAAGTCATCCTCGCCCAGGGCCAGTTGCGCCCGGGTCGCCCGACCGGCATTGCGCAGCATATTCATCAGCTGCTCGGCCTCATCCTGTGAATCGTGGGCGATCAGTAGACGGAGATTATCCAGGGCATAGCTCATGGGGTGACGACTCATACTGTTTTCGTACGGCCTACCATTGTGCCTGACAACCCTGTCTTGGCAACTTTCCCGCAGAAAAAGAGAGAACTGGCCGACCTTTACCGGAAAAGGAAGCGGCAGATTCCCTGTTTTCTGTTTATGAAAAGCGGCCCGGCCAATGGCAGTAAACCATCACACAGCATCCTCGCTGTGACCTTGATAACGGGTCGGAAGCGCAAATCGCTCCCTTTTCGTTATTATAAACTGGACCAGATAGAATCCAGATCACCTTCATCATCGCCGCTCACCGGCTTGGCAGGAGCGGAGGGGGTCGCCATATCCCGGAACGGGTACTGGCTAAACCCGGATGCGCCCTGGACGCGACGAAGCAACTGTACGCGACGGGGCTCGCCCGCCTCAACCAACTCCACTTTTACCCCTTCATTGAAACCCACGGTGGGCAGTAACAAGGTAGCCGGCTGACCAACGCCGGCCAGCTCTGGCAGCAGGATGGCACGCATGAAATCACTGTCATCCCCCTGTTTTCGCAGGGCCCGGGCTGCCACAGGCCGGCCGCCAGGTGCCAATAGCTCCACCCCGAAGCGGGCACCATGATTGGGTAGCTGGGTCACCCAGCGCACTACCGCCAGCATCCACTGGCTGTCCGGGTGATCCCGCAGCGCCAGCAATTCACCCGTGCGCATCAGGCTCGGCGTATTCCCCTGCCAGGACAAGCAATAACCGCCAGGACTCGCATTCACCTTCTGGCAGTGGTAACTCTCGGGTAGCGGCGCCTCACTGCGAAGGGAGGAATCCGGCTTACCGATATCTATGGTTTCATTGGGGAACTCGGACTGATAAGCGGTGGCCCAGGGGTCGTCCTGTTGCTGTTTTTGCCGGCTACTCATGCTGATATTTCGCAGGAAGGGGTTATTCTCTTCCCCTTCGCCCATCACCGATAAACTGCCCCGCTCAATCAGCGTTTCAAACGGCACCTTGCCGGACAGGAAATAGTGCACCCCCACCAGTCCAAAGCACAGCTCAATCTCCCCGCTTTCCGCCATACGCTTGAAGGCCCGCTCGGTAAGCGCCCCCCACACCTGCTGCAAGTGGGCCATCATGCTTTCGTCAAGGCCTTTGGGAACCAGCAGATCGCTGTTCTGGGGCTCATCTTTCCAGGCACTGATCGCCTGTACCAACCGGGTGGAATCGATATAACGCCAGCTATCCGTAGCCTGCGAAGCATGGGTGCGATAAATCGGTGGACGATCTGCCTGCAGGTCGAACACGAACAAATCGTCATCATCACTGGCGGTCTTGATCTCGATGAGATCGCCCCAGGTGAACGTGGCCTTATACAACGCGGCCAGCTCCTGTTGGCGCAACTGATTGGGCTTGGCAGTGGCCAGCAACAGGCAGCGGGCATAGGCGGACTGGATACTGGAATTGCCTTTTTCATCGTCTACCGGCGTGGTGGCGATGCCGTGCAACTCCGCCAGCAGGTAAAGCTGGTGCAGCTCCAGCCAGAGATGCCGGGGGCTGGGAAAATACAGCTGATAGCAACGCAACAGGGTATCGCCAAGGGCATTGATGGCACGATGGATCGCTGTGGTCACCGCCCGCCGGACGGCCTTGTCCTTGAGCTTGCGCATGCCGCGAACCGCCACCAGCTTGTAACCGTTGGCAAGATGCCCCTGCAGGGCCTGGGCCAGACTGGCCACGCGGCGAGCCTTATCCGGCAATACCAGAGACTGGTTCAGGTAATGTTTCTGCAGGGAATCACTGACATGCAAAATGGAAGGACGCACCACTTCCAGCAACTGGAAGCGCTGTTTGGAATCGATTTGCAGCCGGTTCAGTTCCTGAATGAACTGATAAAGCTGACGCGCAGTTTCTCCCATATTCATGACCGGGAGAGCGTCAACCCACTGTTGCAGCTTTTTCGGCTGATCAGCGCCAAGTGTCAGGTGCGGCAAATCCTGCTCGGGAAGTTTCAAACGCACCGTCTGGGCTGGTTGCTCCATTGAAGATAATCCTTATCTCGGTGGCACCCAGATGGGGAGCCCTTAACAATTTCTTTAACGTCTTATGTGCAAGGAATTGTTAAGGTGACCCTCTAGTTATTAAGTAGTAGTTCTTGTTTTCTGTGTGTCCTTCGTCACACGACTTTACGATACCGTTACAGACCTGTAAACGTTGTGCTCTCGCCGACCGGCGGACGCTCTAGCCCGCCAATACGGTCTTTGCCGGCTCCCCCGGTTCTTCCCGGGACAGTCTTGGCACCAGAAAGCCCGGCAATCGGCCGCGCAGCTCCCCATGTAATTGCATAGCGCGTGTATCCGGCACGGCAAAATGGGCAGCGCCCTGCACCGCATCCAGTTGGTGCAGGTAGTAAGGCGTCACCCCGGCCTCATGGAGACGATCCGATAACGCCTCCAGAATCGCCACGGAATCATTCACCCCGGCCAGCAGTACACTCTGGTTCAGCAGGGTAATGCCTTCCCGCCGCCACTGCTGGCAACGGGCCACCAGCGCATCACTGATTTCCCGGGGGTGATTGGCGTGCAGCACCAGGGCGGTCTGCCAGCGTGAATCCGACAGCAGGGCCAGCAGCGGCTCATCCAGCCGCTCGGGAATGACCACCGGCGTGCGGCTATGAATACGCAGCCGGCGCAGATGCGGGATCTGAGCCAGCGCCGCCAGCAATTCCTGCAAACGGCGATTGTTCAGGGTCAGCGGGTCGCCGCCACTGAGGATCACCTCGCGGATATCCGGGCGCGACGCCAGCCACTCCAGCGCCTGATCCCAGCGCTTGCCGCTCAGGTGACTCTGGTAGGGAAAATGCCGGCGAAAACAGTAGCGACAGTGCACCGCGCAGGCGCCGGTGACCACCAGCAGCGCACGGCCATGGTACTTATGCAGCAGCCCGGGCACCGGGGTGTGAGCGGCTTCCTCCAGCGGATCACTGCTGTAGCCGTCCTCCTCACGCAGCTCCGCCGGCACGCTGAGCACCTGCCGCAACAACGGATCATCCGGGTTGCCTCGCTCCATCAGCCGCACATAGCCACGGGGCACGCGCAGGGGAAAACCCTCCGCGGCCGCCAGTATTTCGGGCAGCGACTCCGCCTCCAGTTGCAGCAGGCCGAGCAGCTCCGCCGGATCGGTAATCAGGTCCGCCTGCTGGCGCTGCCAGCCCGGCAACTCCCAACCAGCCTCGTCCTGCGTTATCATTGCCAGCCTTCGCGACGCCATACATCAACCTTTGGAACAACATTTATGGCCAACTATTCTACCAGTGAATTCAAGTCCGGCTTGAAAGTGATGCTCGATGGCGACCCCTGCGCCATCATCGAGAACGAATTCGTCAAGCCCGGCAAGGGCCAGGCGTTCAACCGCGTCAGACTGCGCAACCTGAAAACCGGCAAAGTCTGGGACCGCACCTTCAAGTCCGGCGACTCCCTGGAAGGCGCCGACGTGATGGACGTGTCCATGCAGTACATCTTCAGCGATGGCGAATTCTGGCACTTCATGGACCAGACCACCTTCGAGCAGAAGCAGGCCGACGAAGCCGCCGTGGGCGATGCCAAGAAGTGGCTGAAAGAAGAAGATATCTGTGAGGTCACCCTCTACAACGGTGAACCCCTGTCCGTCAGCCCGCCGAACTTCGTGGAACTGCAGATCGTGGAAACCGACCCGGGCCTGAAAGGCGACACCGCCGGCACCGGCGGCAAGCCCGCCACCCTGAGCACCGGCGCTGTAGTGCGTGTGCCTCTGTTCGTTCAGGAAGGCGAGATCGTCAAGGTGGACACCCGCACCGGCGATTACGTGGGTCGCATCAAGAGCTAGTCGTGACCGACTGGCAGCCCACCGCCTCGCTGGAGGCCATCAAAGCGCGCGCCGAGCTGCTGAGCACGGTGCGCGCTTTTTTTGCCGCCCGCAACGTACTGGAAGTGGACACCCCGCAACTGGCCCATTACGGCGTCAGCGACCCCCACATCCAGTGCATCCCGGTGCCCGGTTACGGCTACCTGCAAAGCTCACCGGAATACCACATGAAACGCCTGCTGGCGGCAGGCAGCGGCCCCATCTACCAGATCTGCAAGGCCTACCGGGATGGCGAAGCCGGCGGCCGCCACAATCCCGAATTCACCATGCTGGAATGGTACCGCCCGGGCTTTGCGCTGGATGATCTGGTGCAAGAGTGCCTGGCGTTATTCGACGTGCTCTTCCCCCGCGCCCAGTCAAGAACCTACCGCTTCCGCGACCTGTTCCGCCACGTCACCGGTCTCGATCCACTCACCACCGATGACGCAGATCTGATCGCCAACGCCGAATCACACGGCGCCCCGAAAGACCTCAATAAATCCGCTGCCGTGGATTACCTCATGGCCACCCGGGTAGAACCCGCCCTCCCCGCAGAACAGCTTTCCGTGGTCACCAACTTCCCCGGCTGGGCCGCGGCCCTGGCGCAGACCTGTGATGACAAGGACGGCACCACCGTGGCATGCCGCTTTGAGATCTATTATCGGGGCCTGGAGCTGGCTAATGGTTACCAGGAACTCACCGACGCTACCGAACAGCAACAGCGGTTTGAGAAAGACAATGCACTGCGGCGGGAACAGGGCATGAATATCATGGAAGAAGACGCCTATCTACTGGCAGCAATGGCATCATCTCTCCCCGAATGCAGTGGCGTCGCCATCGGGGTTGAGCGCCTTCTCATGGCCGGGCAGCGCCTCAACAATATCGACCAGGCAATTATGTTTCCCTTTAACAGGGCCTGATTTCCCGGGAAACATCAACGCTCTCACCTCTGCTCCTTACTGACAGGGAAAGAACTCTCCCTGAAATCCTGATTCTCCATCAGTTCGCATAGTTGGAAACATGATCTGTCACAACGCCCCAGGCTCAACGTTGTGTATGGTCTGCTACGACTTGTATGTGGCCCGGCGCGCGTTCACGCTGCTGATAATCAAGTCTATATTGCAGACCATGACGGGGTGGAGGCACACACCAATTCTTCCCTGGTGGTTCATGCCATAGCAAAGCCAGGAAAACAGACACTGATTGCACAAGGAACACTATGGACAGGTTAAGACGGTGGAGAAACCAGCTACTGGGCGATGTCGGCACCGTCTTCTATCTGTCGCTGCTGTTGATTGCCGGTTTTCTGACGGCAGCGATGGTCGACCCCGACGCGGTACAGAGGCAAGCCCAGAAGATCCTTGATGCAACAGCCAATAATTTTGGCTGGCTGTACTTGATGGCTACCAGCGGCTTTGTTCTTTTCGCTTTGGGGCTGGCCTTTTCTCGTTTCGGCAGTATTCGTCTCGGGCCGGATGACGAACCGCCGGAGTTCAGTTTCAAAAGCTGGCTGGCCATGATCTTTTCCGGAGGGATGGGCGTCGGCCTGGTGTTCTGGGGCGTAGCGGAGCCCATGATGCATTTCAACTCTCCCCCCCTCGGGATCGGCACGCCACGAACCGCAGAAGCCGCACAGACCGGTATGCGCTATGCGTTTTTCCACTGGGGGCTGCATCAATGGGCCAATTTTACGGTGGTAGGGCTGGCTATTGCCTATGTGCGCTTCCGTCACAACAGCCACGGACTGATCAGTGAAACCTTTAGACCCCTGCTTGGTGACAGAGTAGATCACGGCTGGGGCAAGGCAATCGACACTCTGGCGGTCGTCTCTACGCTTTTTGGTGTGGCCACTACACTCGGCCTGGGTGCGCTGCAGATCAACAGTGGGCTCGCCAGACTCTCCGACGTGCCCTACGGGGCAACGCCGCAACTACTGATTATGGCCGGGCTCGGCCTGTTGTTTATTCTCTCTGCCATGACGCCCCTGAAGTGGGGAATCCGCTATCTGAGCAGTGCCAATATGGCGCTGGCAGCGGGGCTGTTACTGTTTGTACTGATACTCGGACCCACCCCGTTCATCTTCAGCGAGTTCACTCAAACCGTAGGGGAATACCTGGGTAACATCGTACAAATGAGCCTGGTAACCACCCCTTATTCCAGTGAACACTGGGTGCAGCAGTGGACCATCTTCTACTGGGCCTGGGGCCTCAGCTGGGCACCTTTCGTCGGCAGCTTTATCGCCCGTATTTCCCGGGGCCGCTCAATTCGCGAATTTGTACTGGGCGTCATGATCGTGCCAGTGATTTTGAGCATGCTGTGGTTCTCCACCTTTGGCGGATCCGCTATTCACTACGAATTGTTCGGGAATGCCGGTATCGCTGACGCCGTTGCACAGGAAGTCCCGGCCGGACTTTACGTACTGCTGGAGCAACTGCCGGGCGGATTCTATGCAGCGATTGGCGCCATTATTCTGGTGGCCATGTTTGTGGTCACGTCAGCTGACTCCGCCACCTTCGTGCTGGGCATGTTTACCTCCAAAGGCATCCTTAACCCTACCCGCTTTGTACGCATCCTGTGGGGCCTGCTACAGCTGTTGATGGCGTCGGCGCTGCTACTTAGTGGCGGCCTGCTGGGTCTACGCACCGTCTCCATTGTCGCCGCGTTCCCGTTTATGCTGCTGATGGTCCTGATGGCGTATTCTCTTTACAAGGACCTGGCCCTGGAAGCGCGTCGCCGCGAAGAGAGAGACAAACTGCTGAATGAACGGATTGAACGGCTGCTACTACGAGAATCTGAACGGGAAGCGGAGCGATTGGCGGCAGAGGAAACCCATCCCACCGCGCCGGAGACGCCACAACCTGAGCCTGAAGAGGCCGATGCATTGCAGTCAAAGCAGGCTGCAGCGGGCGATAAACCCAGCTGAGTAGGCAAGGAGTTATTCAGAGCCTCCCTAGGCGAAGGGGACCATCTTTTGCAGACTTTCATCCCACAGCTTGAGCTGAAAGGCCGCCAGGCTCTGTCGCAACGTCAAAGGTGCTTTGTCACGCACGGCGGGCACCTCGTTGTAACACTCAGGCAAACGGTAATTGGGGATGCGTGAGCAGAGATGGTGGATATGATGGTAGCCGATATTCGCCGAAAACCAGCGCAAGATAGTTGGTAATTGATAGTAAGAGCTGCCTTCCATGGCGGCACGCAGCGGGTCCCACTCACCCTTGCGGGCCCAGTAACCGCCTTCGAACTGGTGTTGCACGTAAAAAAGCCAGATTCCGCCCATACCGGCCAGCCAGAGCACGGGCAACTGAATCCACAAATACGTCTGCCAACCCATCGTATTCGCGGCAACCAGGAATACGCCTAGGATGGCGAGGTTGGTGAACACAACACTCATCCGCTGTTTCTTCTGCACTTTCCGCCTCGGCAACCGGTTTCGCAGCAAGAAATTGAAAATGGCACCGAACCCCAGGAGCACCACAGGGTTGCGGTAAAGCCGGTAAAACCAGCGGTTGAGCCTGGGTAATTGTTTATATTCGCACAAGGTAAGTGTCCAGATATCGCCAAATCCACGGGCATCAAGATTGGCGTAACTGACGTGATGACGCAGGTGGCTGAGGCGCCAGTCATCGAATGCCGTAAAAACGAGAATCCCCAAAAGGCGGCCGGTCCAGGTATTGGCTCGCTTCGACGGCAGGAACGATCCATGGACACAATCGTGGAAAATCATGAACAGGCGAACCAGAAACGCCGCCGCCGCCACCGAGAGCGCCAGCGTCCATAGATAGGACCAATCCTGCTGGAAAGAAAGAATCATCAAGTACCACAGGCCGGCGTAAGGAACCAGCGTATTGATGAGCTGCCACACCGCCTTTCCACGGCTGGGAGAGCGGTACTGAGCGAGTGCCGGGCGCGTGTCCGGCCAGGAGTCGGCTTGCACATCGCCTCCATTGGGTGTCTTCGGTGCTCAGGTCGCTGGCATGAGGCACCGGCTGGAACGTCTTGAGACTTGAACGTCCCTGTCATCTCTCACGCTACGCTCTTTGCGCTCCCTGAACAATCGCAAGCAAACGGGACAGAATTCAGCACCCACCCTTGAAACAGTTACGACCCGTAAGCTGCCATTGGTTATCTGGCGGGTTTCTCCATGGACCGGTTCTGAATCATCCCGATACGGTGTTTTCCCGGCCTGACGAAGCCCACGCCGGAAAAGCACCGACCGCGCCTACGCCATCGCCGGCTGCACCACCGAATTCGCCCGCGCCACTGTTTCGGCAATCAGATCACCAATCCGCTCAATAGCTGACGGCGGGAAGTCGTGGCCCATGCCGGGGATGATCACCAGCTTGGCACCGCGAATATGACGGGCAGAGGCTTTGCCGCCGGCGGGGCGGATCAGGGGATCGGCGCCGCCGTGGACCACGGTGGTCGGGCAGCGGATCTGTTTAAGGTGTTTGGTCAGGGTACCGGTGGCCAGCACAGCCAGGAACTGATTGCGAATACCGCGGGGGTTGATGCCGCGGGCCCAGCACTCCCGATACATGGCTTCCAGTTCGTCGCGGCCCTGGGGCAGGGTACCCGCCAGCTTGCTCATCATTTCCAGGCCGAAGGCCACGAACTGGTCTTCGGTTTCCACTTTGACGCGGGGGGCCACCAGGGTCTTGAGGGCCGCCGGTTTCGGCAACGGCAGGTAGGGACTGTTGTTGCTGGACATGATGGAGGTAAGTGACAACACCCGTTCCGGGTGGCTGGCAGCCATCAACTGGCTGATCATGCCGCCCATGGAGGCCCCGGCAAAATGGGCCCGTTCGATGTTCAACGCATCCAGCAGACCCACGGTGTCTGCCACCATATCGTGCAAGGTATAGGCACTGTCCACAGACAACCCAAGGGTATAACGCAACAAGGCAACCAGCGGCCCCTGTTTGAAAGGCTTGCGAATGCGGGTGGATTTGCCCACATCCCGGTTGTCGAAACGGATCACCCGGTAGCCACGCTCCACCAGTGCATCCAGCAACGGTTCCGGCCAGAACACCATCTGCGCCGACAGCCCCATGACAAAGACAATGGGCTCCCCGTTTTCCGGGCCACGACTCTCATAAAAAAGCTCGATACCGTTACTGCTCACCGTGCCTGACTGCATATGTGACCTCTTCATTGTTCTACTGCGAGCTGATCAACATAGAAAAGCCCCGATCAAACCACAAGCAAAGGCGCAACGATTGGCCCGATGGGCCGACAAGCTCACACCGTTATTGCCCGCCACAGCATATCGAACAGCACCCCGTGCTGATCCGCCATGCGTCCAGGGCGTCCCCGCAGCAGGTGCATTTGGGAAATGCGCAGTAGCACCCCGTAGAAGAAGTCCAGCAGGATCGGCGTGGCCACCTGGCTGTTGAGGATGCCCTGCTCCTGCCCCTCACGCAGCACGCTCAGGAACAGCTCGGTAAGGCGCTGCTGGCCCGGCGTGGTATCGCTACCCCAACGGCCCGGATAGACCGAGTTGATCATCATCCGCCCCATCTGCGGGTTGCGGTCGAAGAAATCCAGCACCACCCAGAACACCTTGCTGAGCCGGTCGCGGAAGGTATCGATGCCGGCCAGGTGATCCAGCATGCGTTCGGCCAACTGCTCCAGGCCATGGTGCAGGCAGGCGCTGAGCAGCGCCTCTTTGCTGCCGTAGTACCGGTAGAGGGTCTGCAGGCTGCAGCGGGCGGCGCTGGCAATCTGCTGCAGCGTCACCTGATGGAATTCCGAATCCGCAAACACCTGCACCGCCGCCCATTCGATGCGCTGGCGCACCGCCGGGTCCTGGCGGGATTCGGGAAGCACTGCCGTACCGTTTCTCACACGCTCATTTCCTTGCACTGTAATTCTTATTACACCTCTGTCGGACAGAGCACATTGCGGCATTGACTCGCTGCCAGGAGGCTTCTAGTCTCGACACACTTTGTCACTATTCAATGTCACATTTAGTGTAATTAAAATTACACCGTGACCGGCAACCCCTGCAAGGAGTCTGGAATGCCTGTACGCAAAATGAAGCTGGCTGGCCGCAGCGGCCGCGTGGCCGTGGTGGATGGTCTGCGTACCCCGTTCGCCCGTATCGCCACCCACTATAAAGACCTGAACGCCATCGACCTGGGCGCCATGGCCGTGAAGGAACTGATGGCCCGCAACAACCTGGACCAGCGCGATATCGAGCAACTGGTGTTCGGCATGACGGTGATGATCCCGGAAGCGCCCTTTATTGCCCGGGAAATCGCCCTCGCCCTGGGCATGGACACGGTGGACGCCTACTCCATCACCCGTGCCTGCGCCACCAGCTTCCAGACCGCCGCCAGCGTGGCCGACAACATTGTCGCCGGTTACACCGATGTGGCCATTGCCGGTGGCACCGACTCCACCAGCTGCGCCCGGGTGCCACTGTCCTCCGAGCTGAGCGCGGTACTGCGTGACGTGAGCTTCGCCAAGACCATGAAGGACCGCATCAAGCTGCTCAGCCAGCTTAAGGCGAAAGACCTGCTGCCCCAGGCACCGTCCATTACCGAATACTCGGTGGGCGAGACCATGGGCGAAAGCACCGAGAAGATGGTCAAGAAGTGGGGCATCAGCCGCCAGGAGCAGGACGACCTTGCCCATGCCTCCCACAGCAACGCCGCCCGCGCCTGGGCCGAAGGCCGCCTGGACAAACAGGTGATGACCGCCTTCCTGCCGCCCAATGCGACCCCACTGAAGGACGACAACCTGGTGCGCAAGAACTCCGAGCGTGCCGGCTACAGCAAACTGAAGCCGGTTTTCGACAAGGTCTCCGGTAGCGTTACCGCCGCCAACAGCAGCCCACTCACCGATGGTGCTGGCGCCCTGCTGATGATGAGTGAGAAAAAAGCCAAGGCGCTGGGCTACGAGCCGCTGGGTTATATCCGCTCCTACGCTTTTGCTGCCCGCAGCCCTCAGGATGATTTGCTGATGGGCCCTGTGCTGGCCGCCCCCATGGCCATGGCTCGTGCCGGACTCGCCCTGAAAGACCTGACCCTGGTGGACATGCACGAGGCCTTCGCCGGCCAGGTGGCCTGTAACCTGAAAGGGCTGGCCGACGATGACTATGTGCGTAGCCAGACCGGCCTCGCTGCCCTGGGTGAGGTAGATCGCAGCATTCTCAACGTGAACGGCGGCTCGATCGCGTACGGCCACCCCTTCGGTGCCACCGGCGCCCGTGTCATCAGCCAGGCACTGTATGAACTGCAGCGTCGCGGTGGCGGTCTGGCCCTGACCACCGCCTGCGCCGCCGGCGGTATTGGTGCCGCCATGGTACTGGAAGCGGAATAAACAGCGGAACAAGGAGATCCCCATGAGCAAAACGCAACGTGCTTTTACTCTCAAACCGCTGGATAACGGTGTGGCCGTACTGGAAATCAATGTTCCCGGCGATGCCCAGAACACCCTGAAAGCGGAGTTTGTTGACGACTTCAACAGCGCCTTTGCTGCCATCGAGAAAGCCCAACCCAAAGCTCTGGTGCTTTACTCCACCAAAGCGGGCTCATTCATGGCCGGCGCCGATATCAAGCTGTTTGAAAGCGCAAAGACAGCGAAAGAAGTGAGCGATCTGTCCACCCAGTGTCAGCAGACTTTCCAGAAACTGGAAGACCTGGATATGCCGGTGGTAGCCGCCATCAAGGGCGCCTGCCTGGGCGGCGGCATGGAACTGGCTCTGGCCTGTTCCTATCGCATCGCCGCTAACAGCAGCGACACCGTACTGGGTCTGCCTGAGGTGATGCTGGGCCTGCTGCCTGCCGGCGGCGGCACTCAGCGCATGCCTCGCCAGGTGGGTATCGCCACCGCCCTGGACCTGATGCTCACCGGCCGTCAGCTGAAAGCCAAACCGGCGAAGAAAATCGGCCTGGTGGATGAAGTGGTGGAAGCCGTGGCCGTGTACGACCGGGCTGTAGCCCGTGCGCTGGAGCTGGTTGATGCCAAGGAAGAAGGCGGCGTCGATCTGGCCAGCTACTTCAGCAAAGAAGGCATCACTAAAGCCGCGCTAGAACAGAACAGCCTGGGCCGCAAGATGGTCTTCGACCAGGCCCGCAAGCAGACTGCGAAAAAGACCCACGGCCTGTACCCGGCACCACCGGCCATCATCGATGCGGTGGAAGCTGGCTTCGAGGAAGGTATCGAACAGGGTTACGCCACCGAAGCGCGCCTGTTCGGCGAACTGGCCATGTCACCGCAATCGAAACAGCTGCGCGGAATTTTCCACGCCACCAATACCCTGAAAAAAGACACCTTTGTGGCCGACGGCGTGAAAGCCCGCGATATCGAAAAAGTCGGCGTCCTCGGTGCCGGCCTGATGGGGGCAGGTATCGCGCTGACCACCATCAACAAGGCCAAGCTGCCGGTGCGTCTGAAAGACCGGGACGACAAGGGCCTGGCCCATGGCGTGAAATACGTCAGCGAGTTCTACAACAAGCGCGCCAAAAAAGGTGCCATGACCGCCGCCGATGCCAGCGCTGAACAGGGCCGCATTTCCTATACCGCCGATTACAGCGGTTTCAAGGGACTGGACCTGGTGGTGGAAGCGGTGTTCGAGGACCTGGGTCTGAAGCACAAGATGCTCAAGGACGTGGAAGCCAACGGCAACAAGCACACCATCTTTGCCTCCAACACCTCCTCCATTCCCATCACCGACATTGCCAGTGCCGCTGAGCGTCCGGAAAACGTGATCGGCCTGCATTACTTTTCCCCGGTGGAAAAGATGCCACTGCTGGAAATCATCACCACGGACAAGACCGCGCCTGAGGTGACCGCCGGCTGTGTGGCCTTCGGCAAGGCCCAGGGCAAGACCGTGATCGTGGTGAAGGATGGACCCGGCTTTTACACCACTCGCATCCTGGCGCCCTACCTGAACGAAGCTACCCGCCTGCTCACCGAAGGGGTCGATGTGAAAGCCGTGGACAAGGCGCTGGTGCGCTTTGGCTTCCCGGTAGGCCCCATCACCCTGCTCGACGAAGTGGGCGTGGATGTGGGCACCAAAGTCGGCCCGGTACTGGAAAAAGCCTTTGGGGAACGGATGGCATCACCGGATGCCGCCAGCCTGATGATCGAAAACGATTATCTGGGCCGCAAGAGTGGCCGCGGCTTCTATATCTATGAAGGTGTGGCCAAAGGTGAAAAACCGGTCAACACCGTGCTCTATGAGCTGATGAATGTGACCAGTGAAAAAGACGCGGACGACGAGGAAATCGTCAGCCGCTGTGCCTGGCTGATGATCAACGAAGCCGCCTACTGTTTGCAGGACGGCATCATCAGCGATCCCATGCACGGTGACATCGGCGCCATCTTCGGCCTGGGCTTCCCGCCCTTCCGCGGCGGCCCGTTCCGCTACATGGACAGCCTGGGTCTTACCAATGCGGTACGCACCCTGGAGCGCCTGGCCGAACAGTTTGGCGACCGCTTCACACCGGCTCCGCTATTGATAGAGATGGCCAAAAAGAAACAACGCTTTTACCCGTAAGCGTCCGGCGCTTGTTTGTTCGCGCCCGTAAACGTTCGTCCTGCCCTGCAGGGCCTAACAACCTCAAAGGAACCACAGCATGTTTCAACAAGTGATGAACTGGATGCGGGACAACAAGATCCTCCCGCAGATTTCCGACACCGAACGCCAGGCCCTGGAAGCCGGCGATGTGTGGATTGACGGTCAATTCTTCGGCGGCAAGGTGGACTTTGAAAAAATCCTTGCCGAAAACTATGACCAGCTCCCGGAACACGAACAGGCATTCCTGGACGGCCCGGTGGAAGAGCTGCTGAAGATGGCCGACAGCTATGAGCTGTCCCGTACCCGCAAGCTGCCGGACGATATCTTCAAGTTCATGGCCGACAATGGTTTCTTCGCCATGCAGATCGCCAAAGAGTATGGCGGCATGCCCATGTCCACCCAGGCAAAGTCCTGCATCATGGCCAAGGTCAGCTCCTATTCCGGCCTGCTCAGCGCCATGGTGGTGATTCCCAATTCCCTGGGCGCCGCTGAACTGCTGGGTCACTATGGCACCGACGAGCAAAAGAACTACTACCTGCCCAAGCTGGCCAAGGGGGAATTCATTCCCTGCTTCGGTCTCACTGAGCCCACCGCCGGTTCTGACGCTGCCTCCATCAAGGCGGAAGGCGTCGTGTTCAAGGACGACGATGGCGAAGTGAAGTTCAAGCTCAATTTCCGCAAGCGCTACATCACCCTGGCACCGGTCTCCAATCTGATCTCCCTGGCCGTGCGTCTGCACGACCCCGAGAACCTGCTGGGCAAAGGCGAAGAGCCAGGTATCACCGTGGTGCTGATCGAAAAAGGCGCAGCGGGCACCGAAGGCCTGCACATCGGCGATCACCACCAGCCGATTGGCGAACATTTCCCCAATGGCCCCATCGTCGGTCGTGATGTGATTGTACCCGCCGGCAACGTGCTGGGCGGTGTGGAATACACCGGCATGGGCTGGAAGATGCTCATGGAAGCCCTGGCGGGTGGGCGCATGGTGTCCCTGCCGGCTACTGGTGTCTGCGGCGTACGACACGGCGCCATGATTGCAGGGGCCTACTCCATGGTGCGCCAGCAGTTCGGCATTCCCATCGGTCGCATGGAAGGCGTGGAACACAAGATCGGCAAGGCCGCCGGCATGACCTACGCCTTCGACGCTGCCCGCGTATTCGGCTGCTCCGCCGTGGACCACGGCATTCAACCGCCGGTAATGTCCGCGGTGATGAAAGCCTACTCCACCGAAATGGGCCGCGAGATCGGCACCGATGCCATGGACGTGACCGCCGGCTACGGCGTCATGCAGGGCCCCAACAACACCATGGGCCGCCTGTACAACTCTGCCCCGGTGAGTGTCACCGTGGAAGGCGCCAACATCATGACCCGCACCCTGATGATCTTCGGTCAGGGCGCCACCCGCTGCCATCCCTACGCCTACAAGGTGGTACAGGCGGTGGAAAACGAGGACGTAGACAGCTTCCGCAAGAACCTCACCGGCTGGATGGTGCAGTTCCTGCTCGGCATGGTGATGACCCTGGTACGCGGCGTTACCCGTGGCTGGTTCACCGTGAAGGTGCCGGATGTGGAGCCGAAGACCAAGAGCATCTACCGGCGTCTGGGCTGGGCGGCCACCCGCTTCGGCCTGCTCACCAACCTGGCCATGTTCTTCGTGGGCGGCAAGCTGAAAGCCCGCGGCAACCTGACCGGTCGCTATGCGGACGCGGTGGCCTGGTTGTACATCACCACCTCTGCCCTGCGTCGCTTTGAAGCCGAAGGCCGCAAGGCGGAAGACCTGGCGCTGGTGCAGTACGCCGGTGAATACGGTCTCACCCAGATCCAGAAAGCCTTCGAAGGTATCTATGAAAACTTCGGCGGCCCGGTGGGCGTGATCCTGAAAACCGTGGGTCGACTCTGGCTGGGTCTGAACCCGCTGGCCAAACTGCCCGATGACCAGCTCAGCCACAAGGCTGCCCTGGCCCTGCAAAGCTACGGCGACCAGTACAAGCGTCTGGTGGGCGGCAACTACATGCCGGAAGAAAGTGATCAGGGTCTTGGCCGTCTGCTCAAGGCCTTCCGCTTGACCACCGAAGCCGAGCCGGTGCGCGCCAAGATCCGCGCTGCCCAGAAAGCCCGCAAGCTGGGCCGTGGCAAGGTGGAAGAGCTGGCCGCCGATGCCGCCCAGCAAGGCGTGATCAGCGAGGCGGAACTGGCGCTGCTCAATGACGCCACCGCGGCCTGCCTGCTGGCCATCGAGGTGGACGTGTTCACCAAGGACGAGTACTACGGCGCTGGCGGCATCCCCGCCATGAGCGCCACCGGCGACGGTGGTGTGGAGCAACCGCCGGAGTATGGCCTGGCCAAGGCTGTCGGCGAGTAACCCCTCCGAAACCGAACGCCCGACCGGGCGTTCGGTTTTCTTTTTTCAGGTTCAATTCCTTTGCCCTGTCGTATCACAGAGCAAAGGAATTTTTCCTCTGTATCGGCAACAGGATTTTCCATGAACCCATTACTCGACGGCTTGACGGTCCTCGACCTGTCCCGCCTGTTACCCGGCCCCTTCTGCTCCCTCACCCTGGCCCAGCTTGGCGCCGAGGTGATCAAGATCGAGGAACCGGATGGCGGCGACTATGCCCGTGAACTATCTCCAGAGCTGTTCGACATCGTCAACCGGGGCAAGCAATCCCTGACTCTGGATCTGCGCCAGGCCGACGACGTGGAACGCTTCAAGTCACTGGTGAAAGACGCCGACGTGGTACTGGAATCCTTTCGCCCCGGCGTCATGGACAAGCTGGGTTGTGGCTATGACACCCTGAAAGCCCTCAACCCGAAACTGGTCTATGCCTCCCTCACCGGCTACGGCCAGACCGGCCCCTATGCGGACCGCCCGGGCCATGACCTGAACTACCTGGGATATGCCGGCGTGCTCGACCAGACCGGTCTGCCCGGCAAGCGCCCGGCCATGTCCAACGTGCAAATCGCCGACCTGGCCGGCGGCGCGCAGAACTGTGCCATCGGCATTCTTGCCGCGGTAATGGGCGCCCGTCAGAGTGGCGAAGGCTGCTGGGTGGACGTGGCCATGCTCGATGGCGCCCTGGCCTTGCAAAGCATGGCCCTGGCCACCCACCACCAGCACGGCAACAGCCAGCCCCGTGGCAAGGACATGCTCACCGGCGCCCTGGCCAACTACAACGTGTACCGCTGCCGGGACGGCAAATACCTGGCGGTGGGCTCCCTGGAACCCAAGTTCTTTATGGCGTTCCTGAAGGAAATCACGCCCGCCTTTCTCTGGAAGAAAAAACAGAAAAAAGCCGGCGCCTCTTCCGGATCTGCCGCCGACAAGCCGAAATCCGCCAGTGGCGGTAACGATGCCCTGACCAAGCTGGCCGCCGACCCGAAGAAACTGCGCAGACTGATGATCCCGGTGCGCTGGGCGATTCAGTTGATCCTGCTAACTCGCACCCGGGATCAGTGGGACGCGCGGCTCGCCCACAAGGACACCTGCGTGTCAGGCATTCTCACTCTGGAAGAAGCCCTCGCCAATGAACAGGTACAGGCCCGGGGACTGGTAACCAATAATCACAAGGGCCCGGTACTGCGCTCACCAATCCGTTTTGTGGGCGCCCAGACCCGCGATGGCGACAGCCCGGCATTGGGCGAACATAACGGGCTTTTTGAAGATAAGGAAAAACGCCGGGCTTGACTGGAGGCTTTTCTGACCCGATCAACCCTGCTACTGCCAGGCGCCAGACCATACAGTAGTAACCAGAAGAACAATCAATATGGAAGACACATGAGCATTCAAGCAAAAATCATCAAGGCAGTGACCCGTCGCACCATCAAGCGCCACGGACTCAACGAAGAACAATTGGTGCGCCACCTGCGCAAGGTATTCAACAACACGCCGGTTCTCACCCTGCTGCCCCGAAAGGTGGCATTGCGCCAGATCCGGGAGCCCCAGTTCGACGGTGACCACCTGAGTGTAAGCAACCCGTCCACCACGGTGCTGTATCTGCACGGTGGCGCCTACATTGGCGGAGTGACCAAGACCTATCACAACCTGGCCGGACGCCTGGCCAAACAGCTCCATGGCGAAGTCTATCTGCCCGTTTATCCGTTTGCGCCGGAGCAACCTTTTCCGGCAGCCGTGAACCGGGTGATGGAAGCCTACGAATACCTGTTAGCCCAGGGCAAGAACCCCAGCGATATCGTTATCGCCGGCGACTCCGCCGGCGGCGGCCTGACCCTGGCCACCCTGCTGCATATCCGCGACAAGGGCCTGCCACAACCACGCTGCGCGGTACTGTTTTCCCCGGCCGGCAATGCCTTCCCGGATGACAAGGTACTGGCCGCGCTGGACCCCAGCGATGCCATGCTGTCGGCGGACATTATCCGCACTGTGATTGATGTCTATCTCCCCAATCAGGAAGACCGCAAGCACCCCTACGCTTCGCCCTGTCTGGCTGACTACAGCGGTGTCTGCCCCCTGCTGATTACCGTCAGCACCGATGAGGTGCTTTACCCTGATGGCAAGCAGGTCCGCAAGGCGGCAGAAAGCGCCGGGGTGCGGGTGAAATGGATCGAACGGTCCGGGCTGTTTCATGTCTGGCCGATCATGGTGCCTTTCCTGCCGGAGGCCAATCGAGATCTGAAGAGTGTGGTCGAGTTTATCCGCACCGCCTGACTGTTTTGGTCATTGCCGCCACCGCACCGCTGGCGTTTACTGTTTTTTTTATGACAGGGAGGCCTCATGACCGAACTGCCCCGTATTCATCAGGACGATTATTGCGACGAGGACCTGCCGCGGCTTACCCAGCCCTGGTGGCAGACGCTGCCCGCTCATTTTCATTCTCTACCGGATCACTTTCTGGCAGACAACGACACCCGCTGGCGGATCGACTATACCGCCAGCATCGATACCCTGGCGCGGACCGGCCTGGCCAGCATGGCCGGGGCCGCTGCCCTGCCTGCCACACTGAATATCTCGCGGCAAAAGGAAGAACGTGAGCTGGTAGATTTTTATCGGCCCTTTCTCCTGGAGGAGGACCCCAATACGTTCTTTACACGGCCCACACAGACGGCAAACATCGAACGCATTCCGGTGGCTCCCTATCACTTTCAACCGGAGGATGGCGACGCCCATACCCTGCGTTTTCCTTCGCCCTTCGAGCCCAGGAACCCGGCGTTGCGTGACCGTTACCTGAGCCATCGCCGCAACCGCACCGCCTGGGCCCAGCACTGGCGTCACCATGACGAACCACGCCCCACGCTGATCATGATCCACGGCTTTGTCGCCGACCCTTACTGGCTCAATACCCGTTGGCTGGCCTTGCCCTGGTTTTACAAGCAGGGCTTTGATGTCTTGCTCTATACCCTGCCCTTCCATGGACGCCGCAAGGGCCGCTTTGCGCCGTTCAGTGGCGCCCAGTTCTTCAGCCAGGGCATGGCCCTGCTCAATGAAACCTTTGCCCATGCCATCCATGACCTGCGTCTGTTCATGGACTATTTACGTGAACAGGGTACGCCGGCCATGGGCGCTACCGGCATTTCCCTGGGCGGTTATACCACCGGGTTACTGGCTGCTCTGGAAGATGACCTGGCCTTCGCCATTCCCAACGTGCCGTTGGTCAGCATCATCGACCTGATGCAGAGCTGGTTCCCGATCAACCTGCAAGTGGGCTTGCTGAAGAAAGTTTACGGCACCAACCTGCAGGGACTGCGGGAAGTCACCGCCCTGCATTCACCCCTCACCTGGCCCTGCAAGGTCCCCCAGGCCGGGCGCATGATCATCGGCGGTGCCGGCGACCGCTTTGCGCCACCCAAGCACAGCCATCTGCTGCACCAGCACTGGAATCATTGCGATCTGCACTGGTTCCCGGGCAACCATCTGCTGCATCTGGATCAGGGGCTATATCTGAAAGCCATGCGCGATTTCATGAAGGCGGCGCTGGAAGAGAATACAGCGGCGGCGAGAGCCTGAATTTTAGCTTCTAGCTTCTAGCTTCTAGCTTCTAGCTTCTAGCTTCTAGCTTCTAGCTTCTAGCTTCTTGAATCGCCACCAGTTTGCTAGACACCTTTCAGCCATCCAAAATGGCAATCAGAGAGGTATCTATGAGTAGCAAACGCTATCCCGAAGAATTCAAGATTGAGGCGGTTCGCCAGGTGACGGATCGTGGTCACAGTGTGGCCCAAGTGGCTGACCGACTCGGCGTCACCACCCATAGCCTGTACGCCTGGATCAGGAAGTTTGGCCCGGATTCCGAGCAGCATCAGGCCAATGCAGATGACCAAGCCGAGATTCGCCGGCTCCAGAAAGAGCTCAAGCGCGTTACCGAAGAGCGAGACATCCTAAAAAAAGCCGCGGCGTACTTCGCCAGTCAGTCCGATTGAGGTACGCCTTCATTCAGGAGCACAGCGAGCGGTGGCCAATCCGCTCACTGTGTTCTCTGTTGGACGTTCACCCCAGTGGCTTTTACGCCTGGCAGAGACAGCCTCGTTCAGCTCGTGCAATCGAGGACGAGCGCCTGTCCGGGCTGATCAAGCAGTTCTGGCTGGAATCCGGGGCCGTGTATGGCTACCGGAAGGTTCATACCGATCTGCGCGAGTATGGCGAGCGATGCGGGCCCAATCGAGTCCACCGCCTGATGCGCCACGCAGGAATACGAGCGCAGGTGGGGTATCGTAAACCACGCCATAGGGCTGGGGAGCTGCACAAGGTGACACCGAATATCCTTCAGCGCCAGTTCAATCCGCAAGCCCCGAACGAGAGCTGGGTAACGGATATTACCTATATCCGCACACATGAAGGCTGGCTGTATCTGGCGGTTGTTCTAGATCTGTTCTCAAGACGGGTGATCGGTTGGTCAATGCAATCCAGGATAACCAAGGAACTGGCGCTGGATGCGCTGCTGATGGCGGTCTGGCGTCGCAAGCCTGAGGGCAAGGTGGTTGTTCACTCCGACCAAGGAAGCCAATACACCAGCCACGACTGGGACTCGTTTCTGAAGGCGCATGAGCTGGAGGGGAGTATGAGTCGGCGCGGTAACTGCCACGACAATGCTGTTGCTGAGAGCTTCTTCCAGCTGTTGAAGCGGGAGAGAATAAAGCGAAAGATTTACAGCAGTCGGGACGCGGCCCGGGCAGATATTTTTGATTATATCGAGATGTTCTATAACAACCGTCGACGCCATGGTTCTAATGAAAAGCTGTCACCGGTAGAGTATGAAAAGCGTCACCAAGAACGGCAGGGAAGTGTCTAGAGAACTGGTGGCGATTCATCTAGCTTCTAGCTTCTAGCTTCTAGCTTCTAGCTTCTAGCTTCTAGCTTCTAGCTTCTAGCTTCTAGCTTCTAGCTTCTAGCTTCTAGCTTCTAGCTTCTAGCTTCTAGCTTCTAGCTTCTAGCTTTGATCGTCCTGCGGACGATGCCGTGCTTCGCACGGTTCGCGGCTCATACTCGCAGAGCACAGAGAGCGCCGCTCCTACAGCGGCTTCGTAGAAATAACGAAACCTCGGGAACTTTCCTACCCTTCCCTTTCCAATCGAGCGTAGCTCGTAGCTCGTAGCTCGTAGCTCGTAGCTCGTAGCTCGTAGCTCGTAGCTCGTAGCTCGTAGCTCGTAGCTCGTAGCTCGTAGCTCGTAGCTCGTAGCTCGTAGCTCGTAGCTCGTAGCTACGCCCTGTCGGTCTTGAACAGCGCCGCCGTTCCCGCACCGCAGGACACCACGGTTTTCATCATGCTCTCCACGCCGATTTCCGGGTGCAGTTCCACCAGGCTTTCATCCACGTGATAGATAAACCCGCTGGTGGGATTGGGGCCGGTGGGCACGAAGATGGTGACATGACCATCCCCATGGCGGGACGTGACCAGCGCGGTAACCGATACATCCGTATCTCTGCCATACAGCCACACCCGTGCCACCTCACCACGGCTGAACGGGCTGTCGCTGTTGCTGCCCATCAACTGGCCAATCACTTCCTTGACCGTCTTGTACCCCGGCAGGCGGGTCATCACGTTCTCTTCCCACTGGTGCCACAACCAGCTTCCCACCCGGGTCGCCACCAGGGTACCCACCAGAAAGCACAGCACCAGCACCGCCAGCACCGACAACCAGTCGGCCACGAATTTGGGCAGATCGAAGGCGCGGATAAATACCGTGGTAAACGGCGCGATCATTTCCGTCACCGTCTGATAAATCCAGCGGAAGAAAAACACGATGATGGAAATCGGCAGCAGGATAGTCAGGCCACCCAGCAGGGACTTGCGAATAAAAAACCAGATGCGGCGATTGGCGCTCAATTCAGGATTCCTCGTGGTTCCGGATATGATGAACAGAGAGGTAATACGGCTGGTAAGCTTTCGCCCCGGCGTGGCTCAACCGGCGCAGCAATAATCGGTTCACTGCGCGTCCCCCTCAATCTCGCTGCGCAGCCTGTCACCGTCAGCCAGAGGCTGGCCCCAGCCATTGCGGTGAACCAGATCGATCAACGGTAACCGTGATCGCCACCCCTTGGACTGCAATTCCGGCTGCTCCAGAAATTCACTCACATAACCCAGGCACAGGTACGCCAGGGGATACACATGGTCTGGCAGCTGCAGCACCCGGGTCAGCTTCTGTTGATCCAGAATACTCACCCAGCCCACCCCGATGCCTTCGGCTCGCGCGGCCAACCACAAGTTCTGCACCGCCAGGCAGGTACTGAAAAGATCGGTTTCCATGATGCTATTACGTCCCAGCACCTTGGGCCCACCACGAGAGCGATCACAGGTGATACACAGATTCATTGGACTATCGAGAATGCCCTGAAGTTTCAGGTTACGGTAAGTCTCCCCACGCTCACCCTGATAGTTCTGGCCGGCCCGGGCATTCTCAGTTTCGAAGATATCCAGCACCTTCTTCCGTACCCCGACATCATCAATAATCAGAAAATCCCAGGGCTGCATAAAGCCCACCGACGGAGCATGATGGGCCGCACCCAGCAGTCGCCGAAGCACGGGTGCCGGGATCGGATCGGGGAGGAATTGAGAACGCACATCGCGGCGCTCATAAATGGCCCGGTACAGGCCTTCTCGCTGGCCCTCACTGAAATCCTGAGCATCGGCCCGGGTCGGGCGTTTGCTGCTGTCGTAGTCTTTGGGGTTAGCGCTCATTGTCACTGTCTTCGCTTTGATACCAGATCCGGTTGAGGTAGAGACAGCGCTCCCCGGTAGGGGTCTGCACTTCCACCTCGTCATCCACCTGTTTTTTTAGCAAGGCCCGTGCCAGTGGCGCGTCGATACTGATGTAGTGCCGTTTTGCATCGGTTTCGTCCGGCCCCACCAGACGGTAGGTTTCGGTGTCGCCGTCCTCGTTTTCCAGTTCCACCCAGGCACCGAAGAACACCCGGCTCTGGTCTTCCGGCAAGCGATCCACCACGGTCATGTCATCCAGGCGCTTGCTGAGAAAGCGTACTCGCCGATCGATCTCGCGCAGTTGTTTCTTGCCGTAGATGTACTCGGCATTCTCGGAGCGGTCCCCCTGGGCAGCCGCTTCCTGCACCGACTGGGTGATCTCCGGGCGCTTTTCCTTCCACAGGTACTGCAGTTCGTCGTTGAGCTTTTTATAGCCTTCGGCGGTGATGTACTTGGAAGCAGGGGTTCCTTTCGGTCGCCAACGGCCCATGGAGTTACACCTCAAAAATACGATCGATCTCGCGCAACCCCTTGAACTCCAGCGTATTGCCGGTGGGATCCTGCACGAAAAACGTGCCCTGCTCGGCGGGCTGACCCACAAAACGTTCGCGGGGCTTGAGCAGGAAAGGCCAGTCATTGTCGTAAATGCGTTCCACCAGGGTTTCCCAGCGGGCGAAATCCAGCACCACGCCAAAGTGCGGCATGGGCACCGGATGGCCATCTACCTCACTGTAGCCCTGGATCGGTGTCAGATCCTCACCTTTGTGCAGGGAAAGTTGATGGCCGTGCAGGTCGATATCCACCCAATTAGGGGCATCCCGCCCCCGGCGGCCACCCAACACCCGGCAGTAAAAATCTGCCGCATCTTCCAGGTCATTCACCATAAAGGCCAGATGAAAGGCCGGTTGTTTTTCCATCGTCTACGGCTCTTGCTAAACTCACGTCATTCCGCCCGATGCGGGACCTTTCACGAGCGTCGGGCGCCCCATGTTACTAGAGGACTCCACTTCATGTCTGTCACCCGTGCCCCCTGGCCTGCCACCCGTCTTCGCCGCATGCGTCGCGACGATTTCTCCCGCCGGCTGATGCGCGAAAACACCCTGACGGTGGACGACCTGATTTACCCGGTGTTTGTACTGGAAGGCAAAAACCAGACTGAAACGGTGGCCTCCATGCCCGGCGTGGAACGCATGAGCGTGGATCTTCTGGTTAAGGAAGCCGAGGAACTGGCTGCCCTGGGTGTGCCCGCCATGGCTCTGTTTCCGGTGACACCTTCTGATGTAAAAACCCTGGACGGCAAGGAAGCCTGGAACCCGGACGGTCTGGCACAGCGCGCGGTGCGTGCCATCAAGGCCGCGGTACCGGAAATGGGCGTGATCACCGATGGCGCCCTGGACCCGTTCACCACCCACGGTCAGGACGGCATCATTGATGACAGCGGCTATGTGCTCAACGATGAGACCGTGGAAGCGCTGGTCAAACAGGCCCTGTCCCAGGCCGAAGCCGGCGCCGACGTGATCGCCCCGTCGGACATGATGGATGGCCGCATCGGCGCCATCCGCGAGGCACTGGAAGCCAATGGCCATATCCACACCCGCATCATGGCCTACTCCGCCAAGTACGCCAGCGCCTACTACGGGCCGTTTCGCGATGCCGTCGGCTCCGCCGGCAACCTGGGCAAGGCGGACAAGACCACCTACCAGATGGACCCGGCCAACAGCGACGAAGCCCTGCACGAAATCGCCCTGGACCTGGCCGAAGGCGCCGACATGGTGATGGTAAAACCGGGCATGCCCTACCTGGATGTGGTGCGCCGGGTGAAAGACGAGTTCAAGGTACCGGTGTACGCCTACCAGGTGAGCGGCGAATACGCCATGCACATGGCCGCCTTCCAGAACGGCTGGCTGGACCGGGACAAGGTGATGATGGAATCCCTGCTCGCCTTCAAGCGTGCCGGCGCCGATGGCATCCTCACCTACTTCGCCAAGGCGGCGGCACAGAAACTGGCCGCACAGTAGACTGGTAGTGACACGGGTAAGGTGCCAACCCGGTCAAAGCGGCCGCTTGCTCGCCGTTGAACGTTTCCAGACAAACATGACCACAAGGAGAGCACCATGCATGGACGCATTCGTCTGCTCGTTCTCGGCATCCTTCCCGCCCTGCTTCTGCTTGTGGGCTGTGACAACCGGCAATGGCTGAACGATGAGGAAGAGTACCTGGACAAAGCCGCCAGCGAGCAACTGAACACCCAGAACCGCCATCTGCTCGAAGATCACGACATCGACTACCGACTGGTGATCCAGAGCGCTACCGGGGATATCAACCAGCGTGCCCGTCGACTCTTTCAGGACAGCGGCGCAGGGCAGCGTAGTGACGCGGGGCGCGGCCTGCTGTTATTGCTCGACCCGCAGCAGAATGAAGTCCGTCTGGAGGTAGCCACGGCACTGGAAGGGGTTTATACCGACGCCTTCGTCTCCTATCTGGAACGCCAACAGATGGTGCCCTTCTTCCGACATAACCGGGTTGCCGACGGTATTGCGGCCACCACGGAACTGATCATCGAGCGGGCCCGCCAGGCGAAAGCCAACCAGGCGTTTCAGGCGCCGACACAGCCAGCCTTCAGCGCTGGCGGCGGCGCCAGGGTCCCGGCACAAATCGGCGAGGTGGCGCAGAAAGCGTCAGACGAGCACGATAACGTTTCCACTGCGACCACACCGGAACAGGCGCTACAGCATTACCTGGCTGCCATGGCCGCACACAACGACCGGACAGATCTGTCCATTTACACCCACAATACCCGCGACATGCTGGCCGACTGGGTAGTGACACCGGCACAGATGGATAATCTGGCCAACAGCTACCGACAATGCGGCCCGGCACAGACCCTGCTGGGACCCAGCCGCAGCGGCCCGCTGGCGGTCATTCGTTACCCCATTGAGCAACGGCAATGCGCGCCCTGGCTGTTGCGTATCGAGGAACAGCAATGGCGCCTTGACCTGGCGTCCCAGCAGAGCCTGATCCGGTTTGGCCGCAACAACCAATGGCATCTGGAACGCAAGCAGCGTAACCCCTGGTTCTTCGGGTTCATGGACTGGCAATTTGACCGCAACGGTTTCCCGATCAAGACGATCCAGCATCGCTGGGCGCTGTCCGTCACCAGCCGGGGCGACGACACTTTTGTACGCTGGGTGGGTGAAGGCGCTGCCGCCGACAAGCTGGGCCTGCGTTACGGAGACCAGCTACTGAGCTGGAACGACAATACAGTGACCGATCACCGCCAGGTGGCTCAACTGATGGCTTCCAGCGCCCCCGGCGCCAGCGTCAGAATTACCATTCTTCGGGATGGCCAGACTGTGGAGCTCAACGGCCAGGCGCCACCGCAATCCCCCTAGTCCGCACTGGACAACAGGGAACACCGTCGCCCTATAATGCATATACACCAATAAGTTATCGGAGCGCACCGATGGGCCAAGACAACACCGACACCCTGGCTCCCCTGGAAGTGGGCCGCCATTGCGCCGCCCTTCATTCCCGGGTGCTGTCACGTCTGGTCACCCGGCTCTACAACAACAAGCTGGCAGACACCGGCCTGCGCATTACCCAGTTTTCTATCCTCAATGCCATTAAGGCACAACCGCCGGAATCCATTTTCCAGTTATCCGAATGGCTGGGCATGGAGCGCACCTCCCTGCAGCGCACCGTGGACAAACTCATCGAGAAAGGCCTGGTGGAGTCCGCACCCACCGGCAACAAGCGCTCACTGGGACTGTCGCTCACTGCCGATGGCGAGGCCCTCTACCAGCGGGCACTGATACGCTGGCAGGAAGCCCAGGATGCTTTTGAGTCAATGGTGGGAAAAGAGGAGTGGGACAACATCGCCAGCCAGCTTCATCGCTTCAGCTCGCGGGTCAAGCAAGAGCTTTAACCGGGGCCTGCTGAACCTGTGGCGGATTCGCAAACGTCGTAACGGTATCAATCACCGCAGCATCCCTGAGCACTCTACGATGACCCAGCCCTTGCGTCTGATACAGGGTCGCCGTGGGCATGGCCTGCTGCAGACGCAGCGCCTCCGCAAAAGGGATTTCCTTGTCACCGGTGTCATGGATCAGTAATACCGGACCACCTATCTGCCCGCCCAACCGCGCTATATTCAGCGCATCAAAACCGATCCCCACCCGTGCGGCCATCTTCTGCAAAAGCTGAAGCCGGGCCCGCTCCCCCAGATGCAGAAACGCTGCGAAATTATTGACCAGGCCACGAAACTCCGCCGGCCCGGCAATCAGCGCCAGTCGTTCGATACGGCGTTCCTGCGCGGCCACATGGGCCAACGCCCCGGCGCCCATGGAATGCCCCACCGCCACGGACACCGGACCGCCGATATAATCCAGCGCCAGACCGATCGCCGCAATAAAGTCCCCCACGTGAGCTGGCCCGTCCGCCTGCGGACCATGCCCCGGCAGAATCAGGGCGTAGCGGGTGTAACGGCGGGCGTTCAGCGCGTCGATGAAAGGCGACATCTGTGTGGCCCGGCCAGACCAACCATGCACAAACAGAGCCGCCTCATCGCCACCTTGCCAGATTGCCAGTTGAGCCCGCTCACCCAGCGAGACGGTCAGATCTGGCTCTGATCCCCGAAACGACAATGGCCCTCTGGACACCCGAGGCGTGGTTAACAGGTGCAGCGCCGTATCGCTGGCCCTGCCAGGTAACAGCCGACTGTAGCCCGCCATCAGGATTTGAAACACGGATAGCAACATAATCCTTCTCCTTGATGTATATGCACTATAAAGGAAAAAATAAATGGCGGTGCCGCCACTTATTTCATTTGATGTAATTACACTTTATATTGCTTTATCCACCCAGGCAAGCCGGCGCAATATCCACGGAGGCCCCGGGAGCCGGTACGCCAGGCAGCAACAGCCAATGGCTTTTATGAGGGAATGGCTAGAATTTCACCGTTTTCTGCTGACGTTGATAACTGCCTGACCCGAGGAGAACCGTAATGCGTACCCTGATCCTGATCGCCACATTGAGCCTGTCGAGCCTGGTTACGGCTGAAGGCCGCGCCCCTACCGACCAGGAGATGCAGGAACTGGACATCATCCAGCAATCCTGGATATTCCAGGGCTGAGAATTCATAAAGCCGCCTGCGGGCGGCTTTATTATTTCATCTCTACTTCCCGCCTCCCCGACCCTCGCGCTATCCTGCTTAACAGGCTGCTGAAAAGCCCGTTAACACAAAACCATTTTGCACCTGTCATTACCGTGTCACATTAATGTCATGCAATAGGGCCTTTGCAAACGCCCCGGTCAGGACGACGCCAATGAATGACATTGCCAGCGAACACAGCGCCATCGACCTCAATAACCCGGACTACTATTTCAACCGGGAGCTGAGCCTGTTGCAGTTCAACCTGCGCGTGTTGGAACAGGCTATGGATGACAGCCACCCCTTGATGGAAAGGCTGAATTTTCTGCTGATTTTTTCCAGCAACATGGATGAGTTTTTCGAAATCCGTGTGGCCGGCCTGAAGAACAAGCTGGAAACCCACACCGGCCAACCCGGTCCTGACGGCATGTTGGCAGAGGAAGTCCTGAAGGAAATCAGCCGCATTACCCACGAGGCGGTGGACCGCCAGTACCACATTCTCAACAACATTCTGCTTCCAGCCCTGCGCGAGGAAGGCGTGGACTTCCTGCGTCGCGAAGACTGGACCGAAGCACAAATTGAATGGGTAAAAAAATATTTTCGCGAACAGATCTATCCGGTGCTCACCCCCATCGCCCTGGACCCGTCTCACCCCTTCCCACGGCTGGTCAACAAGAGCCTGAACTTTATCGTGTCACTGGACGGCAAGGATGCCTTTGGCCGGTCCACCGGCCTGGCTATTGTGCCCGCTCCCCGTTCCCTGCCCCGACTGATCCGTATTCCTGACGAGATCAGCGAAAGCGGCGACGACAACTTTGTCTTCCTGTCATCCATGATCCATGCCCATGTATCGGATCTTTTCCCGGGCATGAAAGCCACTGGCTGCTACCAGTTCCGAGTCACTCGTAATGCAGACATGGAAGTGGATGAGGATGTGGAAGACCTGGCCAGCGCCCTGAAAGGGCAGCTGCTGTCCCGGCGCTATGGTGACGAGGTGCGCCTGGAAGTGGCGGACAACTGCCCGCGTCACCTGACCGACTATTTGCTGGAGCAGTTCGAGCTTACCGAGATTGATCTGTACGAGGTGAACGGCCCGGTGAACCTGGCGCGCATGTTCACCAGCGTGAACCGCCCACGCCTGCACTATCCGCCTTTCACACCGAAACTGGCGCCGGCGGTCAAAAAAGCAGACACCATTTTTGACGCCATGGATCAGGGCGACATTCTGCTGCACCACCCCTATGAATCCTTCCAGCCTGTGGTCAACTTGCTGGCGGAAGCGGCCCGCGATCCCAAGGTGCTGGCCATCAAGCAGACCCTGTACCGCACCGGCACCAAGTCCGAGATTCTGGATCATCTGGAAACCGCCGCCCGGAACGGCAAGGAAGTCACCGCCATTGTGGAACTGCGTGCCCGCTTCGATGAGGAGTCCAATATCGAAGGGGCCCGGCGCCTGCAGGAAGCTGGCGCCATCGTGGTATACGGTGTGGTGGGCTACAAGACCCACGCCAAGATGCTGCTGGTAGTGCGGCGCGAAGGTGATGGCATCAAGCGCTATGTGCATCTTGGCACCGGCAACTACCACACCAAGACCACCAAGCTGTACACCGACTACGGCCTGATGACCTGCGAGAAAGGCATCTGTCAGGACGTGCACAAGATCTTCCAGGAGCTCACCGGCATGGGCAAGGCAGCGCGACTCAAGCAGCTGAAACATTCGCCCTTTACGCTACACCCATCGCTGATCGAATGGATCGACTTTGAAACGCAGCAGGCCACCGCAGGCAAACCGGCGCGCATTATTGCCAAATTCAATTCACTCACCGAAGAGAAGATCATTCAGGCCTTGTACCGAGCCAGTCAGGCGGGGGTGGAGATTGATCTGATCGTGCGCGGTATCTGCTGCCTGAAGCCGGGTGTGGCCGGGCTGTCCGAGAATATCCGGGTGCGCTCGGTGATTGGCCGCTTCCTGGAACATACCCGCATTTACCACTTCCATCATGGCGGCGAGGACCTGGTTTACTGCTCCAGTGCCGACTGGATGGACCGCAACCTGTTCAACCGGGTGGAAACCTGCTTCCCGGTCAACGACCCGGTGCTCAAGGCGCAGGTGATTGAACAGGGCCTGCATTACTACCTGCGCGATAACAGCCGCGCCTGGCTACTGCAACCCGATGGCAGCTACCTGCGCGCCCAACCCGAGAATGGCGAGCCGGTATTTATCGCTCAACAGACCTTGCTGGAAACCCTGGGCGGATAAGATCCACCAGCGTCATGTGTAGGGTGGGTTAGGCCAAAGGCCGTAACCCACCATGGTGAGGTCGAAGCGTGGCGTGAAAGAGCGGTGGGCTTCGCCTGCGGCTCACCCACCCTACGACACTCCCAAGTTTTGAGGAGTGAACAGAAAAACGGTTTTGCCTTTCGCAACTCGCCTCCCCCGCCTCACCCCAATTTCAGTTCGTACCCGGCGCTGCGGAAATAATCTTGTTCCTGCTCCAGATCGGCCAGCGTCAACGGATGCTCTTCAAGCCAGTGCTCGGGAAAACGCAGGGAGAGGACCTTGTCGTCGGTTTCCAGGACCATCTCGGGAATGACTTCGTCGCAGCGGGCATGGTGCAAGCGGGCAGACAGCCGCAGCACCAGGCACAGTCGCAACAGACCTTGCTGCTCATCATCGGGCAACTCCGACAAGGCAGACAGGGGCAGCTTGCGACGGTGGCCGCGTACCAGCACCGCCACGGCCTGCTGCTCCTGCCGGGAAAACCCGGGCAGGTCGGAGTTGGTTACCAGATAGGCACCATGCTTGTGGAACTGGCTATGGGAAACAGCCAGCCCCACTTCATGCAGCAACGCGCCCCAACGCAGGGTGTCCGCCAGTTCGTCGTCCTCCAGCTGCCAGCTTTTTGCCACCTGATGATACAAACCCATCGCGGTGTCGCAGACGCGCTCCGCCTGGGTCCGCTCCACATGGTGGCGGCTCATCAGCGACTGAATGCTGCGCTCACGGACATCCTCGTGGGCGAAACGTCCCAACAGGTCATACAAGAGCCCTTCGCGCAGGGCGCCACCGGACACTTCCATCTGATCAATGCTTAACTGCTCAAAGATGCCATAGAGAATCGCCAGGCCGGAGGGAAAGATCGCCCTGCGGTCTTCGCGCAGCCCCTTCAGATCCAGCTGCTCCACCTTGCCGGCCTTGATCACCTTCTTGCGGGCCTTTTTCAGGCCCTCCATGGTGATACCGGTCTCTGACCAACCGTTGTCCACACACACCTGGCTGATGGCCTTGATGGTGCCAGACGCGCCCACGGCATGCTTCCAGCCCAGACGGCGATAGTTGGCATGGATGGACAGCACCTCCTGGCGGGAGGCAGTGACGGCGCGGTCGAAGGCCTTTTCGGTGATACTGCCGTCGGCAAAGAAACGCTGGGCAAAACTGACACAACCCATATGCAGGGATTCTGTCTCGGTGGATTCGAAACGCTCGCCGATGATCAGCTCCGTGGAACCGCCACCAATATCCACCACCAGCCGCTGACCGGCATCATCCGCCAGGCTGTGCGCCACTCCCAGATAAATCAGACGGGCCTCTTCGCGGCCGGCCACGATCTCGATGTCGTGACCCAGCACCGCTTCCGCCCGATCAATGAATTCCCGGGCATTGCGGGCCTGGCGCAGGGTATTGGTGCCTACCACCCGTACACTGCCGCGGGGGATACCGGCAATGCGCTGGGCAAACCGGCCCAGGCAGTCCAGCGCCCGTTCCTGGGTAGCCGCATCCAGCCGGTTATCCCGGTCCAGCCCGGCACCCAGCTGCACCTTCTCGGACAAACCGTCCAGAATCTGAACCTCACCGTGGACCTGCCGGGCCACAACCATGTGGAAGCTGTTGGACCCCAGGTCAATGGCCGCCAGATGCTCGCCATGTTCCATATGCACTCCTTTCCTGAAAGGTCATTGCCCTTTTCATGCCCACCCCGGGCAGCCAGAGAATAGATAAACGCCCCCGAATTCTAACGGAATATCATGGCGTTACGGTGTCATAGGCAAACTCTACCGCGATAATTCACTCACTCGCTTGAAATTCGGCACCCACGACCTGATATTATCCATCATCGCAACAGCCCGTTCGTCGGGCCAGCTAACCCCCTATCTCAGGAGAATTCAATGAGCGGCGAGATTATCAATGTGACCGACGCGGACTTCGAAGCCCAGGTCATTAATGCAGACGGCCCGGTGCTGGTAGACTACTGGGCACCCTGGTGCGGCCCCTGCAAAATGGTCGCGCCGATCCTGGAGCAACTGGCCGGCGAGTACGGTGACAAGCTGACCATTGCCAAGATCAACATCGACGACAACCCGGAAACGCCCAAGAAATACGGCGTTCGTGGCATCCCCACCCTGACCGTGTTCAAGAACGGTAACGTGGAAGCCACCAAGGTTGGCGCCCTGTCCAAGAGCCAGCTGACCGCATTTCTGGACAGCACTCTCTAAGACAGACAGCAACATCCTCTAATACCCTCGCCGACCGGCGGGGGTATTACGTTTTATTACCACCAGCAAAGACTAGACAGCCTGTTGTTCGGGTGGTAGATTCCAGAACCAGCTTACAGCAAGCACCCCCTTAGCAAGTCTTTCGGAACCTCTGGTTACCTTTTCCTGATGGCCCCCTTTATAGGCTTGCCGGGCCAGATTCCGAATCAACCAGATTATCAAAACAACCGCCGCACCACCTGTGGTGCACCCTCTCAATTCATTCAAAGACATCAAACTAGACGCCAATGAATCTTTCTGAACTGAAGCAGAAGCCGATTGGAGAACTTCTGGACATTGCCAAGGAACTCGGCCTCGAGAACCTGGCAAGAACCCGCAAACAGGACGTAATCTTTTCCATCCTCAAACGCGCCGCCAAGAACGGCTCCGATATCTACGGAGACGGGGTGCTGGAGATCCTGCAGGATGGTTTCGGCTTCCTTCGTTCCGCAGAGGGCTCCTACCTGGCCGGACCGGACGACATTTACGTTTCTCCCAGCCAGATCCGACGTTTCAACCTGCGCACCGGCGACACCATTTCCGGCAAGATCCGACCGCCCAAGGATGGCGAACGCTATTTCGCCATGCTCAAGGTCAACGAGATCAACTTTGACCGGCCGGAAAACGCCAAGAACAAGATTCTGTTCGAAAACCTGACGCCGCTGTTCCCCACGGAACGCTTCGTCATGGAAGCAGGCAATGGCTCCACCGAAGACATCACCAGTCGGGTAATCGACCTGGTGGCGCCGATCGGCAAGGGACAGCGCGGCCTGATCGTGGCACCGCCGAAAGCCGGCAAGACCATGCTGCTGCAAACCGTGGCCCAGTCCATTGCCCGCAACAATCCCGAATCGCACATGATTGTGCTGCTGATTGACGAGCGCCCGGAAGAAGTGACCGAGATGTCCCGCACCGTGCGCGGTGAAGTAGTGGCATCCACCTTCGACGAGCCCCCCGCACGTCACGTGCAGGTGGCCGAAATGGTGATCGAGAAAGCCAAGCGTCTGGTAGAGCACAAACAGGACGTGGTAATCCTGCTCGACTCCATCACCCGTCTGGCACGGGCCTATAACACCGTACAGCCCAGCTCCGGCAAGGTGCTCACCGGTGGTGTGGACGCCCATGCCCTGGAAAAACCCAAGCGCTTCTTCGGTGCCGCACGAAATATCGAGGAAGGCGGCAGCCTGACCATCCTCGCCACCGCGCTGGTAGACACTGGGTCCAAAATGGACGAGGTGATCTACGAAGAATTCAAGGGCACCGGCAACATGGAACTGCACCTGGATCGCAAGGTGGCAGAGAAGCGCGTGTTCCCGGCCATGAACATTCGCAAGTCCGGCACCCGCCGCGAAGAGCGTCTGGTCAGCGAAGATGAGCTGCAGAAGATGTGGATCCTGCGCAAGGTCCTCCATCCCATGGACGAAATCGGCGCCATGGAATTCCTCATCGACCGCATGAAGCATACCAAGACCAACCTGGAATTCTTCGAATCCATGAAGCGCAAATAAGAGACGCTTCCCGCAACACACAAAACCCCGCGTAAGCGGGGTTTTGTTTTTTGTAGGAACAAGCCCGCAGTCACAGCAGGAGCTCAGCGTAGCGAACAACACCTCTTTAGGTGCTCCTACTGGGACTTCGTAGAACTCGCCTACCTCTGACTCGCCGCTCACCCCCAGCCTGCTATACTCGCGACACAACCTTTCTGGTTATCCAAACAACAAGGAACGCCATGAAATACCGCGACCTGCGTGACTTCCTGCAACAGCTCGAACAACTTGGCGAGCTCAAGCGCATCACCGCACCGGTGAACCCGAATCTGGAAATGACCGAGATCTGCGACCGCACCCTGCGTGCCGGCGGCCCGGCCCTGCTGTTTGAAAACCCGGTGGGCTTCGGCACCCCGGTGCTGGGCAACCTGTTCGGCACGGAACGGCGGGTGGCGCTGGGTATGGGCCGCGAGTCCGTGGAGGAGCTGCGTGAACTGGGTGAGCTGCTGGCATTCCTGAAGGAACCGGAACCGCCCAAGGGCATGCGCGATGCCTGGGAAAAACTGCCGGTGTTCCGCAAGGTGTTGAGCATGAGCCCCAAGCTACGCGGCTCCGGCCCCTGCCAGGAAAAGGTATTGGAAGGCGACGCTGTAGACCTCTACCAGCTACCGATCCAGACCTGCTGGCCCGGCGATGCTGGCCCGCTGGTCACCTGGCCGCTAGTGATCACCCGCGGCCCTAACAAGGAACGCCAGAACCTGGGCATCTATCGCCAACAGTTGATCGGTCGCAACAAGCTGATCATGCGCTGGCTCAGCCATCGCGGTGGCGCCCTGGATTTTCAGGAATGGCAGCAGCAACATCCCGGCGAGCCCTTCCCGGTGGCGGTGGCTCTCGGCGCCGATCCGGCCACGATCCTCGGCGCGGTCACCCCGGTACCGGACACCCTCAGCGAATATGCCTTTGCCGGCCTGCTGCGCGGCTCGAAAACCGAGCTAGTGGAATGCATCGGTAACGACCTGCAGGTGCCCGCCAGTGCCGAGTTCGTGCTGGAAGGCCATATTTACCCGGACGAGATGGCCGAGGAAGGCCCGTTCGGCGATCACACCGGCTATTACAATGAAGTGGAACGCTTCCCGGTATTCACCGTGGAGCGCATCACCCATCGCCGTGACCCGATCTATCACAGCACCTACACCGGTCGCCCACCGGATGAACCCGCCGTGCTGGGCGTGGCCATGAACGAGATCTTCGTGCCGATCCTGAAAAAGCAGTTTCCGGAAATCGTCGACTTCTACCTGCCCCCGGAAGGCTGCTCCTACCGCATGGCGGTGGTGACCATGAAGAAACAGTACCCGGGCCACGCCAAGCGGGTAATGATGGGGGTGTGGTCCTTCCTGCGCCAGTTCATGTACACCAAGTTCGTAATCGTTTGCGACGACGACGTGAACGCCCGCGACTGGAAGGACGTGATCTGGGCCATGACCACCCGCATGGACCCGGCCCGGGATACCCTGCTGGTGGAAAACACTCCCATCGACTATCTCGACTTCGCCTCTCCGGTATCGGGCCTGGGCTCCAAAATGGGCATGGACGCCACCAGCAAATGGCCCGGCGAAACCGACCGGGAGTGGGGCCGCGCCATCAGCATGAGCCCGGCGGTGAAGCAGCGGGTGGATGAGATGTGGGAAAGCCTGGGGATCAGTGAACAGTGAACAGTGAACAGTGAACAGTGAACAGTGAACAGTGAACAGTGAACAGTGAAGGCTGCCCGGCCCGCATACCTTGTCAAGATTTGTTGCGCGTTTAAACCTGCGAGGCCGCGTCCAAAACCTGAGCGCGGCGACTGATCCGGCAGAACCGTCTCACGCCGCCCGCGCAACTGTTAACTATTCACTATTAACTATTCACTGCCTTTCTTGTACGATGGTGCCAAACAACAAAAGGACGCACCATGGCCTTGTTGGATTCCATTGACCGACGCCATTTTCTGAAAGCTTTGGCCAGTACCGGGGCCACCGGAGCGCTGGCACCCCAGGCCCTGATGGCCGAGACGGATAAAGCACCAGCCTGGCAGAACTGGTCCGGCAACCAGAGCGCCAATCCGGCCAATCTGGTCTTTCCTGCCAGCGAGGAACAGCTGCGCCAGACCCTGCGTGACAGCACCGGCACCATTCGCCCCTTTGGTGGCAGCCATTCATTCAGTGCCGTGGTACCCAGTGATGACACCCTGCTTTCCCTGGAAGCCCTGGCCGGCCTGCGCGGCCAGGACGGCAATGTCCTCACCTACGGTGGCGGCACCCGGCTGGCCATGGCCAGCGCCCAGGCCGACAGCATGGGTTACAGCTTCAGCAACGAACCGGACATCAACCTGCAGTCCCTGGCCGGCGCCATTGCCACCAGCACCCATGGCACCGGCAGCAATCTGCAGAGCCTGTCCGGCCAGGTAGAAAGCCTGCGCCTGATCCTCCCCGACGGCGAGGCTCTGAACCTGACCCGGGACGACGGCGATACCTTTCTAGCCGCCCGCTGCAGTGTCGGCGCCCTGGGCGTGGTCAGCGAGGTCGGTTTTCGACACGAACCCGCCTACCGTCTTAAGGAACGCACCTGGACCCTGCCCCTGCAGGAGGCCATGGATTTCGTGGAGCGGGAAAAAGACAACGTCCGCCATATCGAATTCTTTGCCTTCCCGCTGGGCGAGCAGGCCATCGTCAAGACCATGGAAATCACTGACGACCCCGACGACAGCAGCGAACGGGAAGACAGCAATGATCTGTTGGAGCTGGTTTGCAAGCTGGCCATGCGCGCCGGCTGGCTGACCCCGAACCTGCAGAAACTGGTCACCCTGTTCGTGGAAGACAACACCTATGTCGGCCCTGCCCACAAGGTGTTCGCCAACCGTCGCACGGTCCGTTTCAATGAAATGGAATACACGGTGCCGTCAGAAGATGGCATCGCCTGCCTGCAGGAAGTCTGCGAGACCATTCGCAAGCAGGATATCAATGTGTTCTTCCCCATCGAGTTCCGCTACGTGGCCGCCGATGACAGCCTGTTGTCTATGTACCACGAGCGCCCCGGAGCCAGCCTGTCCATCCACCAGTATTTCGCACAGGACTATCAACCCCTGTTCACGGCGGTCGAGCCAATCCTTCGCCGCTACGCCGGTCGCCCGCACTGGGGCAAGTTGCATACCCTGGGCCAGCGAGAACTGCGTGAGTTGTATCCCGCCTTTGATCGCTTTCAGACCGTGCGCCGGGAGCTGGACCCACAGGGTCGGATGCTGAACCAACATCTGACAACCCTGTTTGGAGAAACCGGATGAAGCGCCGTGGATTTCTGGTCGGGCTGGGGGCCCTGGCCGCAGGCGGCTGGCTGCTGCGCCCGGGTAATCAGGGTACACCGCATACACCCTACTTCCAGGCCATCAACGACCACCTGCGTAACGCAGGCCCCGGCCGGCCGCTGATGCTGGTGGACCAGCAACGGCTGGTGCGTAATTGCCACACCCTGAAAGCCATGCTGCCGTCCCGCTGCGCGTTGCGCATCGTGGCCAAATCCCTGCCCAGTGTGCCGATGATACAAACGGTGATGCGCGAGACTGGCAGCGACCGGGTGATGGTATTCCACCAGCCTTTCATGAATGCGTTGGCCGACGCAGAACCCGGCGTGGACATGCTGCTGGGCAAGCCCATGCCAGTACAGGCCGCCCGGCAGTTCTACAACGAGCTGGCCGGCGACTTCGATGCGGACCTGCAGCTCCAGTGGCTGATCGACTCCCAGCAACGGCTACAGCAATACCTGCAGCTGGCCAAGACCCTGGACCGGCGCCTGAACATCAATATCGAACTGGACGTAGGTCTGCACCGGGGCGGCCTCGGCGACCCGGGCCAGCTCGATGCAATGATCAGCCTGATTCAGGCCCACCCGGCCCATCTGCGCTTCAGTGGTTTCATGGGCTACGACGCCCACGTGGGCAAGCTACCCGGCTTCATTCAAAGCGCCGAAGAAGGCCACCGGGAAACCGAAGCCATCTATCAGCGCTTTATCGAACGCCTCTACCAGTTGGCACCGGCCTACCGGAATGAAAACCTGTGTTTCAACGGCGGCGGCAGCCCCACCATCGGCCTCTACGACGACAGCACCGTGGTCAACGAACTGGCCGCCGGTTCCTGCCTGGTCAAGGCCAGCGACTTCGACCTGCCCTTACTGGCGGATTTCAAACCCGCCGTGTTTATCGCCGCGCCGGTGCTCAAGCAATGGGACGGTCTGAACCTGCCAGGACCGCTACCGCTGGGGGAGCTGTGGCAACGCTGGGACCCGAATCGCCGCCAGACCTATTTCATCTACGGCGGTTACTGGAAGGCCACGCCGATTTCCCCGGCGGGCATTCGCGAGAATGGCGTTTACGGTCACAGCACCAACCAGATGATGTTCAACGGCAGCCCGGATACCGCCCTGCAGGTAGACGACCAGCTGTTCCTGCGTCCTACCCAAAGCGAATTCGTACTCCTGCAGTTCGGCGACCTGGCCGTGTGGCAAGACGGTGCCATCCAGGACTGGTGGCCACCGCTGACCCAGGGCCAAGGCGCCTGACACGCCCCGCAACTCCTCTTCCCTTCGTTTCCTCTTCCGCTAGACCTTCGGCGCCGAGTTCCCGGCCCCAATAGTCACTGCCTGCCCGTTGACCGTTACATTGAGCACTGATACATTCATCTAAACTTGACGTTGTCCAGATTCATCATGGCCATTGCCCGGCAGGAGCACTTCATGACAACCACAACAACAGTGGCAAGCCAGGGTATAAACCTGCAGGTCTATACCTTCGGAGAGAGCAGCAAGCCCCCCGTGGTACTGGTTCACGGTTACCCGGATAACCACAGTGTTTGGAAGCCCGTGGCCGAGCGGCTGGCCAGGAAATATTTCGTGATCAGTTACGACGTGCGCGGCGCCGGCGCCTCCGACGCGCCCCGCAAACAGGCGGATTACCGCATGGATCTGCTGTCGGCAGACCTGAAGGCCGTCGTCGACGCCACCCTTCCCGGGCGGGATTTTCATCTGGTGGGCCATGATTGGGGCTCTATTCAGAGCTGGGAATCGGTCACCGCCGAGGGGCCGCTCAAGGCCCGCATCAAATCCTACACCACCATCTCCGGCCCCTGCCTGGATCATATGGGCCACTGGCTGCGTCGGCGCACGCTGAATCTGTCTCCCTCCGCCAAGGCCAAGGTGTTCAAACAGGCGCTCAGCTCCTGGTATATCGGTTTCTTTCACCTGCCGGTACTGGCTCCAAGTGCCTGGCAGGGAGGCCTGGACAAGCTCTGGCCCCGCTACCTGAAACACCGCGAGAACGTGCAGGAGACGGACGCCAATCCCACCCAGGGCAAGGATGGCAAACACGGTGTGCAGCTGTATCGCGCCAACTTCCGCAACAAGCTGATCAACCCGCAAGACCGCCACGCGGCCTGTCCGGTCCAGCTGATCGTGCCCACCCGTGACAACTACGTGGGGCCCCAGCTGTTTGAGGAACTGCACGAGTGGGTGGACGAGCTGTACCGCCGGGATATCAACGCCAACCACTGGGTACCGCTGAGCCATCCGGACACCATCGCTAGCTGGATTGGCGATTTCGTGGCCGGCGTGGAAAGCGGCAAGATGCCGGGCGCCCTGCAGCATGCCCGCGTTCGTCCGGAAAGACAGGGCCTGCCCCTGTATGGCAAGACGGCGGTTATCACCGGTGCCGGTTCCGGCATTGGCCGGGCCACCGCCCTGCGCTTTGCCGCAGAAGGCGCCGATCTGGTGTGCGTGGATATCAATGAAGACAGTGCCGACGCCACCGCCGAACAGGCCCGGCAACGGGGTGCCAATGCCTGGCCCCGCAAGGTGGATGTGGGCTCGGCCCAGGCCATGCAGCGGCTGGCCAACTGGGTGGAGAAAGAACTGGGTGGTGCGGACATTGTGGTCAACAACGCCGGCATCGGCATGGCCGGCGGTATGCTGGAAACGTCCACAAAGGACTGGGACCGCCTGCTCAAGGTCAACCTGTGGGGCGTGATCCATGGCTCGCGGTTGTTTGCCCGGCAAATGATTGACGGCCACCGCAAGGGGCACATCGTCAACGTGGCCTCCGCCGCCGCCTTCGCCCCCAACCGCAAGCTGACCGCCTACTCCACCAGCAAGGCCGCAGTGCACATGCTCAGCGAATGCCTGCGCGCGGAGCTGGCCGAACACCATATCGGCGTCAGCTCCATTTGCCCCGGCTTTGTGGCCACCGGCATTGCCAACAGCACCGTCTACGCCGGACTCAGCGACGAGCAACAGGCCGAAAAACGCGCCAAAGCCGACGCCTTGTACAAGCGCCGCAATTTTTCCCCGGACCAGGTAGCCGCCGCCATTTTCGATGCGGTGCAAAGCAACCCAGCCCTGTCCCTGGTGGGAGCCAAAGCCTGGACGACCCGACTACTCAGCCGCTTTGCCCCGGTACTGTCCCGGCAGGTAGCGCGTCTGGATATTACCGCCTGATTTGATGACGTGTGACCTTAACAACGGGAGAACAACAGCCATGAATAGCCCTGTGCGCCATCAACTGAAAGCCCGCCGTGTGCAGTTCGATTTCGACAATACGCCACTGCACTGGCTCAAGGATGATCCGTTTTCCACCCACATCATCAACGGCATCCACCTGCTGCTGCCCGCCGGGGAACTGTGGTTCTGCCGGGTCTACAATCAGGCGCTGCCGCTGGTCAGTGACGACCAGTTGCGTGCCGACGTGGAAGGCTTCATCCGCCAGGAGGCAGTGCACTCCCGCGCCCACAGCAAGGCCCAGCTGTATCTGGAGCGCCACGGGCTGAGCGTGAATGACTACGTACAACGGATCGAATGGCTGTTCGGTACTTTCCTGGGGGAGGTGCCTTTCGGCCTGAAATTCCTGCAGCGCAAGGCGATTCAGAAACAGTGGCTGGTACTTCGGGTGGGACTGATCGCCGCCATCGAGCACTTCACCGGGGTGCTGGGTCAGTGGGCCATGGACAACGACACCTGGGAGCAGAACGGCGACCCGGCCATGGTGGACCTGTTCAAGTGGCACCTGGCGGAGGAAGTGGAACATCGCACCGTGGCATTCGATCTGTTCGAACACCTTTGCAAGTCCCAGCTCGGCTTCTACGTGAGTCGTCAGGCGCTGATGGCCATCGTCTTTCCGCTTTTCATCTACTTCATTTCCGAAGGGGGTCGCAGCCTGGCGCGGCAGGATCCGGACCCTCAGGTTCGCAAGCTGGGGCGCACTCTGATTCCGCAATTGCTCGTGCAACTGGAACAGACCGGCAAGCAGACCCGCAACGTGCCCACTTTCACCTTCCTGGTCAACGCCACCCTGCGCTGGCTGTCCCCCCGCTTCCACCCGATCCACGAAGGGGACACGGAACAGGCCCTGGCCTACCTGGCCCGCTCACCGGCGGCGCAGGCGGCGGCGATGCACTGATTTTTCACCACAGAGGGCACAGCGTTCACTGAGGAAAAACCTTCTTGCCTCGGTGAACGCTGTGTCCTCTGTGGTAAACCTGTTTTTTATCCTGCGACGCTCCTGCCAATAGCGTCTACATCGGCACCTTATCGAACCAGGGTGCCGCCTCTTCCAGCTGCGCCGCCAGCGCCAGCAGCTTGCCTTCATCGCCGTGGCCACCCACGAACTGGGAGCCCAGCGGCAGGCCGCTCTCGCACCAGTGCAACGGCACCGACATGGCCGGCACGCCGGTGACATTGGCGAACTGGGTGTAAGGCATGTACTTGAAGTTTTCCAGCGCCATCTGTTCAATCATGCCGGTTTTCATCAACAGCTTTTCACCACCTACCTTGAGCAGCATTTTCAGAGCGCTCTGCTGCCAGCCCGGGGTCGCCATCTCCCCGATCCGTGCCGGGGGCATGGCCAGCGTTGGCGTCAGCCAGAAATCGTACTGCTCCAGGAAGGCATCCAGCGCAATCATGTATTGTTGCCAACGAGTCTGACATTTCACGTATTCATGGGCAGGTGTCGCGCGGCCAAAGGCGGCAATGGCCAGCGTATCCAGCTCGAATCCTTCATCACCACAGCCGGTCAATGCCTTCACTTCATCCACTTCGGCCGCGCACTGACCAAACCAGACGGAGAGCCAGTCCATGCACATCTGTTTGGCATCCATCTGCGGCTCGGCCTCGACCACCTCGTGGCCCAGGTCCCGTAGCAGAGCCACGGTTTTCTCCACCGCCTTTACCGCTTCCGGATCCACCGGTGTCCCCAGCGGCGACGCTGTGGAAAAACCAATTCGCAGTTTCCCGGGGCGGGATGACGCCGCCACCTGATAGGGCTGCGCCGGCGGTGCGATATGGAATAGGCTGCCGCGCTCATCGCCATGGGTCAGGTCCAGCAGCAAGGCACTGTCACGCACCGACCGTGTCAGCACATGGTTCACGGCAATGCCGTGCATGGCCTCGGTGAAAGTTGGCCCCCAGGGCGTACGCCCGCGACCGGGCTTGAGCCCGAACAGGCCACAGCAGGCCGCCGGGATACGAATGCTGCCACCGCCGTCATTGGCACCGGCCACCGGCACGACGCCCGCCGCCACCATAGCCGCTGATCCCCCGGAGGAACCACCGGGAGTATGGTCCGGGTTCCAGGGGTTACGGGCCGGCCCGAAGGAATCTGGCTCGGTAATACCCTTGGCACCGAATTCCGGCGTATTGGTGCGCCCGAAGGGCACCAGGCCTGCAGCTTTCCAACGCGCCACCAGGGTGGAATCCTGGTCGGCGCGAATGTCGTTTTTCTTACGCGCCTTGTTGCCCTGATAGCACGGCGCACCGGCCATTTCCTGAAACAGGTCTTTCACCAGCATGGGCACCCCGGCCAGCGGCCCCGTCAGCGGTGCTACCGCCCGTTCCCGGGCCTGCTCATAAAGAGGAATGATCAGGGCATTCAGGGAGGGATTGACCTGCTCCGCTCTGGTGATGGCCGTCTCCAGCAGCTCAGCGGCGCTGACCTCGCCCTTACCCACCAGCTCAGCCAACCCCATGGCATCAAAACGGCGATATTCCTCGAATTTCATGCGTGTGCTCTCCCGAAAGCGTTATGTTTTTTGCGACGGTCGCAAGGCGACAACCCGGTTACTGTGGCATAGTCTGCCCTGCCAAGTGTGCCAAATACTTGTGTGTTCACGTTGCAGGGGGCAAAGCATGAAAGCGATCGGTTTCAATCAACCCAGAACCATTGATGATGTGCACGCGCTGGAGGATATCCAGCTGGACCTGCCGTCTCCCGGCCCCCGGGATCTGCTGGTGTCCGTGCAGGCGGTATCGGTGAACCCCATCGACACCAAGCTGCGCCAGCGCCCTCTGGATCAACCCGGTTACCGGGTGCTGGGGTTTGATGCCGCCGGGGTGGTGGAAGCGGTGGGCGCGGAAGTGGAACACTTTCGCGCCGGTGACCGGGTCTGGTATGCCGGCGCCCTGCAGCGCCAGGGCAGCAATGCCCAGTACCAGTGCGTGGACGAACGGCTGGTGGCGAAAAAACCGGACAGCCTGGGCATGCAGGAAGCCGCCGCCCTGCCCCTGACCGCCATTACCGCCTGGGAAGCCCTGGAAGACCAGCTCGGTTTCCGCCCCGGCGAGTGTGAAGGGAAAAGCCTGCTGGTGATCGGCGGCGCTGGTGGCGTGGGTTCCATTGCCATCCAGCTGGCCGCTCACCACTTCGGCCTGACCGTGATCGCCACCGCCGGGCGTGATACCTCCGCCAACTGGTGCCAGGCCATGGGCGCCCATCAGGTGGTGGACTACCGCAAGGAACTGCTGCCGCAACTGGAGCTGCTCGGCCACCCCCAGGTGGACGGTATTCTGGTCACTCAGAGTCTGGATGAATACTGGCACAGCGCCTGCCAGGCGGTGGCCCCGTTCGGCGGCATCTGCGCCATCGTCGACGCCCGCGCGCCCCTGGACCTGAATCCCCTGAAACCGAAAAGCGCCCGCTTCTGCTGGGAGTTCATGTTCACCCGCGCCATGTTCGCCGCCGAAATGCCCCGGCAGGGTCAGATCCTCGACCAGCTTCGCAGCCTGGTGGACGCTGGCACCATCCAGACCACCCTCAGCGAAGGCCTGGGCCCGATCAACGCCAGCAACCTGAAGACCGCCCACCGGAAACTCGAGAGCGGGCAGACAATTGGCAAGCTGGTGTTGGCGGGATGGGAGTGAAAGGCAATTAATAGTTAATAATGAATAATTAATGGCTGCGCGATTATGCGTCACGCGATGTCGTTACAGGCAAGAGGCCGCGCCCGGAGCATGGGCGCGGCCTCTTGCGTTTGGCACACCCGAAACCGGGCACGCGAGTTATTAATTATTCATTATTAAGGAAGGTCTGAATAACTCGCTTTTTTCGCCTTTACGATGATCAACAGGCTTCTGCCATCAAATTCAGGCCACAATTCACTCTTGAGTGTTCATTTTTTCGCCTGATTGCCGCACTTTAGCGGCAATCAGGCGCACTGCCCCTAGGGCAGCAGCACCCGTTTCACCCTCAACAGGTTGTGCAGCCCCGCCAGGAGATAGAGCCGGTTGGTATTTTTCGCCAGACCCCGGTAGCGAACCTTGCTGTAACCGAACATGCCTTTGATCACTCGGAAGGGATGTTCCACTTTGGCACGTACGCTGGCTTTGATGGTTTCGCATTCCAGCGCAACCTTCGACATCGTGGAGCGCTTACCAGGACGCTCAGCGATAAACCAATCCACTTTACGGTTCTTGTGCTCTTCGCGTTTCTCGATACCGCAATAACCCGCGTCTCCCCAGACACGTTTCTCTTTGCCATGCAAAAGCTGGTCTGATGCCGTCAGGTCATGCTCATTCGCGGCGGTAGTGGCAAGGCTATGAATCAGACCCACCGTGTCATCGACGCCAATATGGCACTTCATGCCAAAGTGCCATTGATTGCCTTTCTTGGTCTGGTGCATCTCCGGATCACGAGCCTTACCTTTGTTCTTCGTCGAGCTGGGCGCTTCGATAATCGTCGCATCAACGATGCTGCCTTCCCGAACCATCAGGCCATGTCGTGCCAACTGACGGTTGATCTTCTTGAACAGCTTCTTGCCAAGAGTGTGCTGCTCCAGCAGGTGCCGGAAGTTCAGGATCGTTGTCTCATCAGGAACCCGAGAGAGCCGAATCCCTGCGAAACGGCGCATAGACTCGATCTCATACAAGGCATCTTCCATCGCCGGATCACTCAGGTTGTAGATGATCTGCATGACATGAATGCGCAGCATGCTGGAGAGCGGATACGGCGGCCGGCCAGTGCTACCGGAGGCGTAATAGACCGCAATCGTGGACTCCAGCGCCTTCCAGGGTAGCAACTGATCCAACTTCTCAAGGAACACTTCCCGCCGGGTCTTGCGCTTCTTGTGTTCATATTCGGCTTCGGCAAAAGTCAGCTGGCTCATGGCATTCCCGGAAAGTGGCTGATAGAAAGCCCTGATTATGGCAAAGTCGGGGAGTTTTTCAGAGGTTCCTTAACTATTAATTCATGTCCCCACCACTCCCCCATCCTCCTTCGCAATCCCGGCCAATCCCCGACTTGCAAGGCAGCGCCAGTCTTCTGACAATAAAGACAGTTGTGCGGTCATCGACTTTTCATGACCGGGGGTCATGCTATAACTCCAATGGGCAGCCATGCAGTCGCCTGGATAGACGGCAAACTGGCAAGGAGGCACCCGATGGCAGGTGTGCAACGTCCACAGTCGGTCCACCAATCAGCGGCACCCCATGTGTACCGTGGCCTGACCGGCCGGGTGCGGGATGTGCTGGAAGCCGCCGATGTGCGCATCAACGGTTCCCGCCCCTGGGACATGCAGATTCACCACCCCCGCACCCTGACCCGTATCGCCCTGCAACGCTCCCTGGGTCTGGGAGAGTCCTACATGGATGGTTGGTGGGATTGCGATGCCCTGGATGAATTCTTCCATCGCCTGCTGACCCATGGCGCCAACAGGGTTAGCCACTCGCCGTTACAGAACGGTCTGCAATGGCTGGGGTTCTGGTTGTTCAACCGACAAAATCTGCATCGTTCCACCAAGGTGGCCCGCCAGCATTACGACCTGGGCAACGACCTGTTCGAGGCCATGCTCGACCCCTCCATGAGTTACAGCTGCGGCTACTGGCGCGACGCCGACACCCTGGCACAGGCCCAGGAAGCCAAGCTGGATCTGATCTGCCGCAAGCTCAATCTGAAACCAGGCATGACCCTGCTGGATATTGGCTGCGGCTGGGGCGGGCTGCTTGAGTATGCCTGCCGGCACTACAAGGTCACCGGCGTCGGTGTGACACTGTCCCGGGAGCAGGCCAGTCTTGCCCGGGAGCGCTGTGCGTCCCTGCCCGTGGATATCCGCCTGGAGGATTACCGTGAGCTGGCGGGTCGCTTCGACCGGGTGGTATCCGTGGGAATGTTCGAGCATGTAGGGCGCCGCAATTACGCTACCTTCATGGAAACCTGCGCCGGCCTGCTGCATCGCCGCGGACTGATGCTGCTGCACACCATCGGCACCAATACCAGCACCAGCCGCCACGATCCCTGGATCGACAAGTACATTTTCCCCAATGGCGAACTGCCCTCCTGCGCCCAGATTGCCCGTAACGCGGAGGGCTGGTTTGTCTGTGAGGATCTGCATAACTTCGGGCCGGACTATGCCCGCACGCTGCGCGCCTGGGACCGCAACTTCATCAAGCACTGGTCGCAGTTATCCGACCGCTACGACCAGCGCTTCTATCGCATGTGGCGTTATTATCTCAATGCCTGCGCCGGTGCCTTCCAGGCCCGGGACATTCAGCTTTGGCAGTGGATGTTCAGCCATGCCGGCGGGCGCGAGCAGGTCTATACCGGCGCCCGCTGAATCGTCAGGGCATCAACGATGGACAGAGGCTACCCGCCGGCAGGGCCTCCAGGGTGGTCAGGCAGAGAATTGGCCGACGGCCCAGAGTCCGGTCCAGCAGTGCCGGCCAGGCCTCCGGGTTGGCCATGGGGCGCGGCAGTTTATAGCTGGGCAACGCCTGCCAGGCACCGTCTTTCTGTTCGGCCAGCACAAACTGGAAGGGATGCAGACCCGGCACCCCCAGCCGGATATCCGTGGCCAGTAACTGGTCCGGCCCGGCTTCCACGTCGATGAACCCCCGGGTAAACCAGGCCAGCTTGCGCCCCGCCGGCACCTGCATGGCCTGGGCATAGTCCTGCGGCGAACGGGGAAAGACTTCCACTTTCAGAGCATCGCCGTTATCCAGCACCCCGGTGACAATTTCCAGCCGCTGCTGCTCGCCCAGTACCGTCACCCGCCACAGCAGGGTGGAAAACGGCATGGGCTGGACCAGTCGCGGCGCCTCACTCAGGCCCCGCTGCGCCAGCACCGGCATCACCCGCTGTGTCATCCACTGCTGGGCCACCAGGGTCCAGGTCAGATACAGGGAGGATAGCGTCAGCCCGGTGACCAGTGCCGTCATGGCCGGCGGCCTTACCAGGGTCACTATCACGGCAACCAACAGGGGCAAGGTATAAAGTGGATCAATAATGAAGATACTGCTGATCGCCACCGGATCACCCAAGGGCCAGAACAGGCGGGTACCGTAGGTGGTAAAGGCATCCAGTAGCGGGTGAGTGAGCAGACACAAACCGGTGAAGGCCCACCAGCGCCACAGCGTGATGGCAGGACGCCAGCGTTGCAGCAGCCAGGCCAGCAGCAGGGACGCGGGCAACAACACCAGCAGGGAATGACTGAAGCCGCGATGCTCGGTGAAGTTGGCCACCGCATCGCCGTAATCAATCAGTACATCCAGGTCGGGCAAGGTACCCAGCAGGGCACCTCCCAACAAGGCCGAGCGCCCCAGTGTGCGGCCCATGACCGCACCGCCCACCGAGGCACCCAGAACAGCCTGTGACAAGGAATCCATGAAGATGCCCTTTTTTAAATCGGTCCGATACGAATTCCAGCATAGGACCGCGAACGCCAGCAGACCGTCAAGATTGTTGCGACGCTCAAACGCCCCACAAGCCCTTGAGGCTATTCAGCACCTGCCCGGTGACGCCTTTGTCGCCGAGAAAGCCGAGAATTTTCGGTGCGAACTGGCTGACCATCTCCGGGCTCATACCCAGGGCACCAAATGCCTTTGTGACCCCCTGCATGCTGGAAATATTGCCCAACATGGACGACGCCAGACCACCACCTTCTCCACCGCCGAGCAGGGATTCCAGCCCCGGCACCTTGTTGAGCACACCGCTGAACTGGTCGCCTGACAGATTACTTTGTGCCATGGCCAGCAAGGCACCGGTACCGCCCGCGGCCTGCTGACCGGACACGCCCAGATCCGTGGACAGGGAATCGACCAATGCCTTGGCTTCACCAGAAACCGCCATGCCGCCGTTGACGCTCTCCAGCGTGCTGTTGGCAGAGTCACCGGCCTTGTTGATGCCATCGTTAGCGGTCTCGGACGCCTTGTTGATACCCGCATCGGCGCTCTCGGAAGCTTTGTTCATCGCCGCATTGGCGGAGTCTGTCATCTTCTTCAGATCAAAAGCCTGCACCGGGGACGCCAGCACCAGACAGAAGGACGCACCCAAAACCCCAACGCTAAACATATTCATACCTGCTCCTTGATGATTGATTGCACTTCCTTGCTCCTATGAGCAGCGACAAACCTTACCGTCTCATGAACATCAGGACCAACAGTTTATGGCACCTCTATGAGCCGTCCGGCAAACATTTCTTCAGCAGATGCAGCAGCTGTTTGCGCTCCTCCCCATCCAGATTCTGAAGCAGCGATGCAAACGCCTGCTCGCGGATTCGCTGCCCGTCTCTGGCCACCTTGGCGCCCTGCTCGGTGAGGAACAAGCGCACCCGACGACCGTCTTCCGGGTCCGGCTCGCGGCGCAGCAGGCCCTGGGCTTCCAGCACCTTGATCTTGCGGGTGAGCTGGGCCTTGTCACGGCCCTGATGGCGCGCCAGGCATTGGGGGCTGCTCCCCGGGTGTGCAGACAGATGCAGCAGCAGCGACACATCCGGCGGCCCCAACGGCACCGGCAAGGCCGCCAGCGGTTCACGCAGCAACTGGCGCAGCCGATTCAGGCTGGCGCTGAAGGCCTCACTGAGCGGGTCGGAAATATCGTGGGGCATGGGCATTCTCCACCTAGTTGACTTTATCAACTTATAGTTTCAATATAATTGATATTATCAACTAAATACCCGGAGATTCCCACCATGGATCATCACTACGGCACCGCCAGCACCGGGCACGCCAGCCTCTATCTGAAAAAACTCTGCCGCCATTTCAGCCACAAGGTGGAGACCGAGTTCGACGACCACCAGGGCGTGATCCGCTTTCCTTTTGGCACCTGCGAACTGACCGCAGACGCCACTACCCTGCAACTGCATTGCCACGCAGACACCGATCAAATCGCCACCCTGCGCGACGTGATCGAACGCCACCTGGTGCGATTTGCCACCCGCGATACCCTGACGGTGAACTGGCAGTAACGGCCTCAGTCTTCCGGCACGTTGTAGTGGAAACGTGGCAGATGCCACTGATAACGAATCGCCAGCAAACGCACCATAAAGCCTGCCACCAACGTCACCGCCGTGGCCAGCCAGACCGGCGACTGCCAGTGCACTAACAGCAGATACAGGCAGGCCGCCCCCAGCGAGACCACTGCATAGAGCTCCTTCTGGAACACCAGTGGCACCCGGTTGCAGAGCAGATCGCGAATCACCCCGCCGAAGATGCCGGTAATCAACCCGGACAGGATCGCCACCGGCGCTGCCAGGCCCATATCCAGCGCCACCTTCACGCCGATCACGGTGAACACCATCAAGCCCATGGCATCCAGGATCAGGAACAGCATCCGCAAGCGGCGCATCAACGGCGCCACCCAGGTGGTGACCAGGGCCGCCATTGCGGTGAGCCCGAGATACTCCGGATGGGCCACCCACACCAGCGGATAATGCCCCAGCAACACATCGCGCATGGAGCCACCGCCCATGGCGGTGACACAGGCCACCATCACCACCCCGAACAGATCCATACGCAAACGCCCCGCCGCCAGGGCACCGGTCATGGCTTCGGCGGTGATGCCGATCAGATACAGGCTTAATAACACGAGGAGACCCTCCGGCTGTTCAGGCCATGATCCACCTGATCGCTACCGTCAGAAAATTCGACCTTGGTGGTCGACCCGAGCTGGGTGCCCAACGCCGGTTTCAGGCGTCCTGCGTCAGGCGGATGGCGTGCTTGTCGATGACAATGCGACGCTCCTTGTAAAGCCCGCCAATGGCCTGCTTGAAGGCATTCTTGCTGCAGCGGAAGGTGGCAAAGATCTCTTCCGGGCTGCTCTTGTCGCCCAGCGGCAGCTCGCCTCCGGCCTTTTCCAGGGCGGCCAGAATCTGCTCGCTGAGCCCTTCGCTCTTCAACGCCCCGGGAGGGTTCAGTGACAGGCTGAGCTTGCCGTCGTCGCGCAGGCGCTGCACATACCCGGTGACCCGTTGACCGGGCCGCAGCGGCGCGCGCAGTTCCTGCTTGGCAATCATGCCCCAGCAGCGGTTATCCACCACCACCTTGTAGCCCAGATCCGTGCCGTGAGCGGCAACCAGGGACACTTCATCGCCCTGCTGATAGTCATCGCTGGTATCGTCGAGAAAGCGATCCAGCTGGGCGCTGGCCAGCAGGCGTCCTTCCCGGTCAGTGGTGATCATCACCAGCACCCAGTCACCCTCGCGAATTGGCCCTTTCTGCTCGGCGAAGGGCAGCAGCAGGTCTTTGGGCATGCCCCAGTCCACAAAGGCCCCCACTTTGCTGGTGGAGACCACTTTCAGGGACGCCACCTGACCATGCTGGGCGCGGGGCGTGCGCAGACTGGCCATGGGCCGGCCCTGACCATCGCTGTAGAGGGTCACCAGCACGCTATCGCCGGGGCCCAATTCCTTGTCTTCCACTTCCCGGGACGGCAACAGCACCTCCCCCAACGGACCGCCATCCAGCAACAACCCATTGTGGATTGGCTTGATGACTTCCAGGGAATGGCGAGTGCCAAGTTTAGTGGGTGCGGTCATGTTTCGGGCCTGTTTGGTGGAAGGGTGCGGGTTGCTTCAGGATTCGCATCCGATTTTGTGAAACCTGTCGAGTGCCGGGATTCCTGATCGCCCTGCGGGCGATTTCCTTGCTACACAAGGTTCGCGGCTCAAGCGCCGCTCCTACAGCGGCTTCGTAGAAATGCCGAGGTCCTGGGAACTCTCCAGACCTCCCCTATCCAATCGAGCGTAGCTCGTAGCTGGCGCTGCGCGCTACCACATAAGGTCATCGGGGATCGGGAAGTCCTTGTAGGGGTCATCCTCATCCACCGCGTTGTGGCCACGCTCGTTGAGCAGCAGGACTGCCGACTCATCGCGCTGACGAATCTTTTCTGCCACCACCGTTGGCACCAGCTCATAGCCGTCGCCCAGTGCCACGATGGCGATCTGGCCACGCTCAAGCTGGGCCTGCTGTTTGGCAGTGACCCAGGCTTTCTTGATCTTCTTGTCCTGCACGAACTGGTAGGCCACATCGCCATGCTGCCGATCCAGACGACTCTGTTCGATCATCTGTTTGATCTGCGCGGCGATCTCCTTCTTCTCCCGCTCGGCCTTGCGGGCGGCTTCGCGCTGGCGGTCCGCCTCGGCTTTTTCTTCCCGCTGGCGACGGGCCCGTTCCGCCGGGTCTTCCAGTTCAATCTCGCCACGCTTGGCCTGGTTGGCCTCCTGGCGCTTCTGCTGCTTGGCACGGCGGGCCTTCTTCTGGTCCGCCAGACCGGCTTTCATCAATTGCTCTTGCAGGGAATTGGCCATCTTGCTCTCCGAACTCAACGGCGGTTCTGGGTTAACGGGGAGGCGGGCGCCGCCCCCAGCAGTGGCTGGGCCCGGTGGAAACGCGCATCGTAACCAGGCTGCCAGGGGAATACCCCCTTGGGATCGGGCCAGACCATCTGCAGGGCAGGATACGGCGCCGGCAGGCTCTGGTAAAACCAGTTGGCGAAACCCAGGTATTCCTTGTAGTGCGGGAAGGCCACTGGCAGGAACATGACCTCCAGACCATCGGCGATATCGTTATACAACCGGTAAGGCTGGTAGGGCTTGTTAAGACCACGAATGCGCACTGCAGCGCTGTCCAGCAGGCGGCTGGCCAGGGAATCCTTGAGCCCCAACACGATCAGTTCCGGGTGATTCAGATTGAGGAAATGCCCCACGCTAAAGGTGAACCCGGGCTGACCATCACCGCCGGGTACCGCAAAGTGGTGCCAGCCCTTGCGTTGAATGTCCGCCAGCAACTGCTTGTCTTGTGCATCTTCCGGTGCCGGATAACGGAACTTCCCAGGCATTTCTTCTAGAAACATAGGTAACTGTCAGCAGGAGCCGGAGCGAACCCGCCGAGCCCCGACAAATGAATCGTGATTGTTGTGTGCATGGTACCAGAATCCCTGTGGACTTGGTGATACCCTTGTAGACCTGCAATACTGACCTTTTCATCCATAAGCAGGAGTTTCCATGAAACGTATCAGCCTACTGGCCGCCGGCCTGCTGGCCACCCCCCTGGCCTGGTCTGCACCAGGCATTGCCGTCTACGCCGGCGGTTACAGCTGGGACACCGAGTTTGAAGGTACCGTAGCCTCCGGTGGCGAAGACATCGACATGCAGGACGATCTGGGTTTCGATGAGGCCAACCAGCAGGTGCTCTATCTGGGCGTGGAACATGCCGTACCGCTGATTCCCAATGTACGGGTGCGTAGCCTGGATCTCTCAGATGACGCCAGTAACCGTCTGGAACGAACCTTTGTGTTCAATGGGCAATTGTTTGTGGCCAACACCAAAGTGGAAACCGATATCGATCTGGATATCCTCGACGGCACGCTCTACTACACACCGCTGGATAATGCCCTGAAAGTGAATGTGGGGATTACGGTGCGCAAGATCGAGGGCAGCATCAGCCTGGACAACCTGCTGGTCAGCACCACCCAGAACTTTGACGAAACCCTGCCCATGCTGCATGCCTCCGGCCGGCTCAACCTGCCGGTGCCCGGCGTCTATGTAGGTGGCGAGATCGATACCATCAGCTACGACGGCAACACCTTACGGGATATGACCGCTCGCATCGGCTGGCGTTCGGATTTCCTGCTTGGCGTGGAGCTGGGTTACAAGCACATGGACCTGGAGCTGGATGATGTCAGCGACCTGGACGCGGATCTGGACATGGGCGGCCCCTATCTGGCGGCCTCGCTGAGCTTCTAGGCACAGACCGGATAGGCCGCCGCACTGGCATTGCCCCTCTCGCCCCGTGAAAGAGGGAGCAATGCCTTTCGCGGCTCGTTACTCGCTGCTGGCGCGTTCCCCCGACAGGGCCCTGTCACCCTTTTCCTGCTCTGCCATCTGCACCAGACGTGCATCCTTTTGCGCCCACAGATCACTGACCCACTGCTGCATTTCCGCCCGGAAGACCGGGTCTTCCTGGTAATCACTGCGCCACAGGGCCGGGTCCAGGGCCCGGGTCTGCACATCGATCACCACCCGCGACACCCGGCCGCAAAGCAGGTCCCAAAACCCTGGTGGCGTTCCCTCCGGGTAAAGAATCGTCACGTCCAGCAGGGCATCCAGATTGTCGCCCAGAGCGGCCAGTACAAACGCCACTCCGCCGGCCTTGGGCTTGAGGAGATGTCGGTAAGGGGATTGCTGATTGCGGTGTTTTTCAGCGGTAAAGCGGGTGCCCTCCAGGAAGTTCACCACCGTCACCGGTATCCCCTGGAATTTCTCACAGGCCTGCCGGGTAATCTCCAGATCCTTGCCCTTCAGGTGCGGATTCTTGTCCAGGAACGCCTTGCTGTAACGCTTCATGAACGGGTAATCCAGCGCCCAGAACGCGAGGCCCAGAAACGGCACCCAGATCAGTTCCTTCTTGAGAAAAAACTTGAAATACGGGGTCTTGCGATTGAACGCCTGCACCAGCGCAGGAATATCCACCCAGGACTGATGGTTGCTGACCACCAGATAGGAGGTATCACCGCGCAAGTCCTCCACCCCGCGAATATCCCACTGGGTAGGCGTCATCAGCGCAAAGATACCCTTGCAGATCTCGGCCCAGGTTTCAGCAATACCCATGACCACCGAGGAACAGAGCTGGCGGGCTCGCGCACCCGGCAGAATCACCTTGAGCAACGCCACCAGCATCATGGGGCCAATTAGCACCAGCGTATTCAGCAGTAACAATATTGCGGTGACAACGCCTGTTATCGTGGCACCCATGCACACACTCCTGTTTTTTTTACTCCGTCAGCAAGGTTATTAAACCCGCTTCTCACAATCACGCAAGTGTGTCGGGCAAGGGGCAGGCATCTTCGCGATGCAAGCATCGCTTCCCACAGCGCGCCCTTACGGTATGGGAGTCATCTTTCACATGACGAACCTGGCTGCTGGATGAGCCGTGACAAAGCAAAAAAAAACGGCACGCTGAAGCGTGCCGTTTTTTTATTACTGAGCGATGGGGCGACACTACTCGCCTTTACGCTCCACCGCCATCTGGTCCACATTCTGGAAACCACGCGGTAGCTTGGCACCGCGGCGACCCCGCTCCCCGTAATAGTGCTCCAGGTCGCTGGCCTTCAAGGTCAGGTGGCGTTTGCCGGCATGGATGGTGAGGGCATCCTGCGGCCCCAGCACCTGCATGTCCTGCACGAACTCCACCCGATCCGCCACCCGGGCAGCAGGGATGGACATCATCTTGTTGCCCTTGCCCCGTGCCATTTCCGGCAGTTCCTTCACCGGGAACACCAACAGACGGCCTTCGTTGGAAACCAGCGCAATCAGATCGTCCTCGGTGGACGCAATCGGCTTCGGCGGCAGCACCCTGGCACCCTTGGGTACCGACAGCACCGTCTTGCCCGCCTTCTTGTTGGCCAGCAAATCCCCGTAGCGCACCACAAAGCCGTAACCGGCATCGGTGCTCATCAGGTAGGCATCCTTTTCCTTGCCCATCACCGCCGCCATAAAGCTGGCCCCGGACGGTGGATTGACCCGGCCGGACAGGGGTTCCCCCTGACCTCTGGCACTGGGCAGGGTGTGGGCCGGCAGGGAGTAACTGCGCCCAGTGCTGTCGATAAAGCACACCGGCTGGTTGGATTTACCCTGGGCCGAAGCCTTGTACTTGTCACCGGCCTTGTAGCTGAGGCCGACCACGTCCACCTCATGGCCCTTGGCGGAGCGCACCCAGCCTTTCTCGGACAACACCACGGTGACCGGATCGGCGCTGACCAGATCGGTTTCATCCAGCGCAGACGCCGCATCACGCTCAACCAGCGGCGAGCGACGGTCGTCGCCATACTTGTCCGCGTCTTCCTGCAGTTCCTTGGCCACCAACTTTTTCATTTTGGCGGTTGAACCCAGTGTTTCTTCCAACTTTTCCCGCTCTTCGTTTAGCTCATCCTGCTCACCACGGATCTTCATTTCCTCAAGCTTGGCCAAGTTGCGCAGCTTCAGTTCGAGGATGGCTTCCGCCTGGCGATCAGAAATACCGAAACGCTCCATCAGCACCGGCTTCGGTGCGTCTTCGGTACGAATAATATGGATCACCTCATCGATATTGAGGTAAGCGATCAAATAACCTTCCAACAGGTGCAACCGCTCCAGCACCTTGTCGAGACGATGCTGGAGACGGCGGCGCACGGTGACCATACGGAACTGCAGCCACTCGTTGAGAATCATATCCAGGCTTTTTACCTGTGGCCGGCCGTCTATGCCGATCATGTTCAGGTTTACCCGGTAGTTCTTTTCCAGATCCGTGGTGGCAAACAGGTGGCTCATCAACTGCGGAATATCCACCCGGTTGGAGCGCGGGGTGATCACCAGACGGGTGGGGTTTTCATGATCCGATTCATCGCGCAGGTCGCTGACCATGGGCAGTTTCTTCTTCTGCATCTGGTCGGCGATCTGTTCCAGCACCTTGGCGCCGGACACCTGGTAGGGCAAGGCAGTGATGACGATGTCACCTTCCTCGCGCTCATACACGGCACGCTGCTTGAGTGAGCCCTTGCCCTCCGCATACATGCGGATGATGTCGTTCTGGGAAGTAATCACCTCCCCCTCGGTGGGGAAATCCGGCCCCTGGATGTACTGCATCAGATCATCCAGAGAGGCGCCCGGGTCCTTGAGCAGATGGATACAGGCATTGGCCACTTCACGCAGGTTGTGCGGTGGAATATCCGTGCTCATGCCCACCGCGATACCGGTAGTGCCGTTCAGCAACACATTGGGCAGACGGGCCGGCAGCAGCTTGGGCTCGTCCATGGTGCCATCGAAGTTGGGCACCCATTCCACCGTGCCCTGACCCAATTCGGAAAGCAGCACTTCCGCATAGGGGGCCAGTTTGGATTCGGTGTAACGCATGGCAGCGAACGATTTCGGATCGTCCGCACTACCCCAGTTACCCTGGCCATCCACCAGCGGATAGCGGTAGCTGAACGGCTGCGCCATCAACACCATCGCCTCGTAACAGGCAGAATCACCATGGGGATGATACTTACCCAGCACGTCACCCACGGTACGGGCGGACTTCTTGTACTTGGCGGTGGCCTTCAGGCCCAGCTCGCTCATGGCGTAGACAATACGCCGCTGCACCGGCTTGAGGCCGTCACCGATATTGGGCAGCGCCCGGTCAAGAATCACGTACATGGAATAATCCAGGTACGCTTTTTCGGTATATTCCCTTAAGGGAAAACTTTCGAATTCATCAGCCATTTCTTCAATGCCTTCTTATTTACCCAGCACCGGTAAGTGCCGATAGGCCATACATTCTTTCGGCGCAAGGAGTTGCAATTTTCAAGTTGAAAGTCACAACGCGAGGCCAGGGTAGTTGTTCACAGAACGGTATGCGTTCCGCGCTGGCCGTTAACGGTGGTTCGCGGGCGCGGCCTTGCCGATTCGCACGTCATCTCCCGCGCCTTGCAACTTGAAACTTTCAACTTGCAACTCAGATCTCCGCCAGATTGCCTTTCTCTTCCAGCCAGATCTTGCGATCGGAGGCGCGCTTCTTGCTCAGCAACATATCCATCAGCTGGTGGGTGTCGTCGCCGCCGGTCACTTCCAGGCGTACCAGCCGGCGGGTGTCCCGGGCCATGGTGGTTTCGCGCAGTTGCAGCGGGTTCATTTCGCCCAACCCCTTGAAGCGGGTGACGTTGACCTTGCCGCGCTTCTTCTCGGCCTTGATGCGGTCCAGCACCCCTTCGCGCTCTTCCTTGTCCAGGGCGTAGTAAACGTCCTTGCCCACGTCGATGCGGTACAGCGGTGGCATGGCCACGAAGACATGACCATTCTTCACCAGCGCCGGGAAGTGTCGCAGGAACAGGGCACAGATCAGGGTGGCGATGTGCAGACCATCGGAATCCGCATCGGCGAGGATGCACACCTTGCCGTAACGCAGCGCGCCCAGATCATCGCTGCCCGGCTCGATACCCAGTGCCACGGCAATATCGTGAATCTCCTGGCTGCCAAGCACTTCGGCGGAGTCCACTTCCCAGGTATTCATGATCTTGCCGCGCAGGGGCATGATGGCCTGATAGACCCGGTCCCGGGCCTGCTTGGCAGAGCCGCCCGCCGAGTCCCCTTCCACCAGAAAGATTTCACTCTGGGAAGGATCGTCGCTGGTGCAGTCGGCCAGCTTGCCGGGCAGTGCCGGGCCACTGGTGACTTTCTTGCGGGTGACTTTCTTGGCGGCGCGCAATCGTTTCTGGGCATTGTTGATGCACAGGTCCGCCAGCTTCTCCGCCTCATCGGTGTGCTGGTTCAGCCACAGGGAGAACGCATCCTTGACCACCCCGGAGACAAACGCCGCGGTCTGCCGGGAGCTGAGGCGCTCCTTGGTCTGGCCGGCAAACTGCGGATCCTGCATCTTGACGCTGAGCACATAGGCAACCCGGTCCCAGATATCTTCCGGGGTCAGTTTTACGCCACGGGGCAACAGGTTGCGGAATTCGCAGAACTCGCGCATGGCCTCCAGCAACCCGGAGCGCAGCCCGTTCACGTGGGTACCGCCCTGGGGAGTAGGGATCAGGTTCACATAGGATTCCTGCACCAGCTCGCCGCCTTCCGGCAACCACATTACTGCCCAGTCCACCGCTTCGGTTTCCGCGCTCATGGCACCATTGAAGGGCTCATCCGGCACCCGCTCCCAGCCGCGGCCGGACTCCAGCAGGTATTCGATCAGGCCATCGGCGAACTGCCAGCTGTCGGTTTCACCGCTGACCTGGTTGTCCAGGGTGACCAGCAGGCCCGGGCACAGCACGGCCTTGGCGCGCAACAGATGCTTGAGCCGGGAGACGGAAATCTTCGGTGAATCGAAATACTTGGCGTCGGGCCAGAAGCGCAGAATGGTGCCGGTGTTGCGCTTGCCGACGGTGTCGACCACTTCCAGGTCGCTGCGCTTTTCACCGTCACCGAATTCCATGCGGTGCAGCTGACCATCCCGTTTCACCAGGATCTCCAGCTTGGTGGACAGGGCATTCACGACCGAGACGCCCACCCCGTGCAGACCACCGCTGAACTGGTAGTTGTTGTTGGAGAACTTGCCACCGGAATGCAACGTGGACAGGATCACTTCCACACCGGGCTTTTTCTGCACCGGGTGCATGTCCACCGGCATGCCGCGACCGTCATCTTCCACTTCCACCCCGCCATCCTTCAGCAGGGTGACCTTGATGGATTTGGCATGGCCGGCCAGGGCTTCATCCACCGAGTTGTCGATGACTTCCTGGGCCAGGTGGTTGGGGCGGGAGGTATCGGTGTACATCCCCGGGCGCTTGCGCACCGGGTCGAGGCCCGACAAAACTTCAATATTTTCGGACGTATAAGTATTGGCCATAGATTTTCCAGAAGCGCCAGACGCATGACGCCAGACGCTGGACGCTTGGCAGGATCAAGCGTCAGGCGTCTGGCCGCAGGCATCAGGCGTGTATTTCAATACCACAAAACCGCAGTATCAGCGGAATGAAGGCGTCAAAGTTATCAAAGCCGTGGCTGCCACCCAAGCCGCAATAGCGGTGACAGTCCCCGTAATAGTCCCAGCCGTCTTCCCAGTCGAGGGTTTCATCGCCGGTCTGGGTGAGCAGAAGCAGGTTTTCCGGCTGGCTGATGGCCGGCACTTCATAGCGCTTCAGCTCGTCCAGCCAGGCCGGGTTGAATTCCCAGGCCTCGCCGGTGTGATAGTTATGCTGGATACCTGTGTATTTGTCCAGTAGTCGCCAGGGTCTAACGGCAGGATTTACGATTACCGCCTTCAAATCATGGTGCTCGGCCAGCCAGGTGGCATAGAAGCCACCCAGGGATGAACCCAGCAACGCCACCGGCCCGGCCCCGGCAATCACCGCATCCAGCTCTGCCATGGCCGCCTTGGGCTCCACCGGCAGCGCCGGCACGTGCAACCGTTCCGGACAACCGGCACGTTCGAACACCTGTCGCAGCAGGGTCGCCTTGTGGGACGCCGGGGAGCTGTTGAAGCCGTGGATATAGATGAGAGAGGTTTCTGGAACCGACATGACCTTTCCTGATTACTGCACTATCCGGGAGTTTGACGGGATGGGGTGGAGTTGCAAGTTGAAAGTTCAAAGTTGAAAAGCGCGGAAGAAGCCCTGCCAGCCTGAAAAGCCTTGCCCGCGTTCCACCGTTAACGGCCAGCGCGGAGCACCAGGCCATCAGTTCAAAAAAGCCCCGGCCTCGCGTTGCAACTTTGAACTTTCAACTCGCAACTCAGTATCCCTTGACGCTGAAGTCCACCTCAAAGGTAATCCCCTCCACCCGACTCACGGCTGTATCGATGCGACCGTCCGGGTGCAAACCAACGTGCCGGGGTTGGCGTCGTCCACGGCGAAGTCTTCGCTTTTCGGTTTGAACTGCACGCAGGTGCTGGGCAACAGTGAACAGTTGCGCTGCTCATCAGTGGTGCACATGGCCCCAGATAATGGCGCGTACCCGGGGGTGGCGGTCGATCAGGCAAAGAACTGTTCGGTTGTGGGTGTCAAGCCAGGCACACTCCATGGGAACCTGTTGAACAGTGAACAGTGCTAACAGTGAACAGTGAACAGTGAACAGTGAACAGTGAACAGTGAACAGTGACGATGCTGGCAGGCCCGGTTGTGGAGTCAAGCGGTTTCGCTGTTAACTATTCACTATTAACTGTTAACTGATCAGTAGCCCTTCACCGAGAAGTCCACCTCAAAGGTAATCCCCTCCACCCGACTCACGGCGGTGTCGATGCGACCGTCCGGGTGCAGGTCCAACCAACGGTAGCCGGGGTTGGCGTCGTCCACGGCGAAGTCTTCGCTTTTTGGTTTGAACTGCACGCAGGTGCTGGGCACTGCCAACAGGCGAACACCGTTGCGCTGCTCGTCGTATTCCTGGTGCACATGGCCCCAGATAATAGCGCGTACCCGGGGGTGACGGTCGATCACGGCAAAAAACTGTTCGGCGCTGCCTACCACCTGGGTGTCCAGCCAGGCACACTCCATGGGGACCGGGTGATGATGCAGACACACCATCAGATGCTCGCCATTTGCTGCTGCCAGGGCGTCATCCAGAAATTTCACCAGCACACAGGGACTCATACGCTCGCGATCGCAATTCAGGGCCTTCAGCATGGGGGCAGGCTTGTCGTGGTTGCCCTCCAGCCAGTACACCGGTGCGGTAAAGGATGACAGAGCCTCACCAAGCCGCTGATAGGACTCCAGGGAAGCATCCTGGGACAGATCCCCGGTGGCCAGAATCAGGTCCGGGTTGGGCTGCTCACGATGGATCAGCTCCAGCACTTTTTCCAGGCTGAACTGGGTATTCAGACCCAACAATTTGCCTTGTGTATCGGCAAACAGATGGCAGTCCGATAACTGCACTACTCGAAGGGGCTGCAACTGCTGCGTCAAGATCCCCGCTCCCGTCCTCGATTTATTATTCCCGTTTGGGAGGCACTGGATCCGCTCCCGAGTGTTCCCACAACACTCATGGATCACTTATAACCAAGATGATGGCACTTTTCTAGGAAAGACGTCCAAGATCAGGACATGGTTAGCAATTCTTTACAGCCGAAAGCCGTTAGTTATTGCCAGTTACCCGGCGACGCCAGTCGTTGCCCGCATCGCGGCCATGATCATGGACATGGCGCAGCCACTCGGCCAGAAAGCGGTTCCACTGCACTTTCTCGTCGCGCTGGTGCATATTCCGGTTGGGGTAGGTATAGCGGGCATTGACCCGCCGGAAGGGGCGCGCTTCGGTGACTTCCGCCAGGCGCGCATCGTGATACAGCCGCACGGTCAGCCGTGACGCCGGCAGCACATCCAGCAATTCCTGGTCTTCCAGGCGCACGGTAGTGGTGTAGGGGGAGCGCTCCAGCACCCGCAGTTGCAGGGTATGGGTGTGGTGGTTGTGACCCAGCTCCACGTCCATGCTGTCGCGGTCGCCCATGGCCTTCATCAGCGGCAACATGCGGGCGTAGTTTTCCTCGCACTGGCTCATCAGGGCACGGAAATCCAGACGGTAGCGGTCGCGGCGTTTCATGCCCCGTCCCAGGCCGCATCCAGCCGGTCGCGATGTAACAACAGCCACTGCAGGGCAATCAGCGACGCCGCGTTATCCACCAGCCCGGATTCCAGCAGCTCAGGGATATCGGCCACCGGTATGGTCACCGCGCGGATGTCCTCGCCCTCATCCGGGCAACCAAAGATGCCACCCGCGCCTGCCAGATCCGCCTGACCCACAAACACCTGCAGGCGCTCGTTGGTGCCGCCGGGGCTGGGCATGTAGGCGGCGATGGGCTCCATCTCGCCCAGGGTGATGCCCGCTTCTTCCATGGCTTCACGGCGGATCAGGTCGGCGGCGCTTTCCCCATCCTTGTCGGCAATGCCGGCAATCAGCTCCAGGCACCAGGGCGACTGCCGCCACTCCAGCGCGCCCACGCGGAACTGTTCCACCGGTATGGGTGTGATGGCTGTGGCCCAGCTCCACGTCCATGCTGTCGCGGTCGCCCATGGCCTTCATCAGCGGCAGCATGCGAGCGTAGTTTTCCTCGCACTGGCTCATCAGAGCCCGGAAATCCAGCCGGTAGCGATCGCGGCGTTTCATACTCCGTCCCAGGCTGCATCCAGCCGGTCGCGGTGCAACAGCAGCCACTGCAGAGCAATCAGGGACGCCGCGTTATCCACCAGCCCGGATTCCAGCAACTCAGGGATATCGGCCACCGGCACGGTCACCGCGCGGATATCCTCGCCCTCGTCCGGGCAACCGAAGATGCCGCCCGCCCCTGCCAGATCCGCCTGGCCCACAAACACCTGCAGGCGCTCGTTGGTGCCACCGGGGCTAGGCATGTAGGCGGCGATGGGCTCCATCTCGCCCAGGGTGATGCCCGCTTCTTCCATGGCTTCACGGCGAATCAGGTCGGCGGCACTTTCGCCGTCCTTGTCGGCAATGCCGGCAATCAGCTCCAGGCACCAGGGCGACTGCCGCCACTCCAGCGCGCCCACGCGGAACTGTTCCACCAGCAGAATCTCGCCACGGCGGGGATCGTAGGGCAGCACCGCCGCCGCCCGCGGGCGCACAAACAGCTCCCGGCGCACCGGTTTGCCCCAGCCACCGTTGTACTGCCGGTGACGCAGGGTCAGGGTATCGACACGAAAGAAGCCCTGGAACGGGGTGTCCCGTTCCAGCACTTCCACGTCATCGGGGCCGAACAGCGGCTTCAGATCACTCATTGGCTTCATGATAAAGGGCGCTGCCCTTTTCACGGAACTCCCGGGATTTCTCTTCCATGCCCGCTTCCGCGTCCGCCTGCGCCACCTGTTCCCTGCCATCGCCGTAGATCTCACGGACTTCCTGGCTGATCTTCATGGAGCAGAACTTGGGCCCGCACATGGAACAGAAATGCGCCACCTTGTGGGCCTGCTTGGGCAGGGTTTCATCGTGGAATTCCCGGGCACGATCCGGATCCAGACCCAGATTGAACTGGTCTTCCCAGCGGAACTCGAAACGCGCCTTGGACAGGGCGTTGTCGCGCAGCTGGGCGCCCGGATGGCCCTTGGCCAGATCCGACGCATGGGCGGCGATCTTGTAGGTGATGATGCCTTCCTTCACGTCTTCCCGGTTGGGCAGGCCCAGGTGCTCCTTGGGCGTCACGTAGCAAAGCATGGCGGTGCCGTACCAGCCGATCATGGCGGCGCCGATGGCGCTGGAAATGTGATCGTAGCCGGGGGAGATATCGATGGTCAGCGGCCCCAGGGTATAGAACGGCGCTTCGCCACAGTGCTTCAGCTGCTCGTCCATGTTGGCCTTGATCATGTGCATGGGCACATGGCCGGGGCCTTCGATCATCACCTGCACGTCGTGCTCCCAGGCGATCTTGGTGAGCTCGCCCAGGGTGCGCAGTTCGCTGAACTGGGCCTCGTCGTTGGCATCGGCAATGGAGCCGGGACGCAGGCCATCGCCGAGACTGAAGGTCACATCATAGGCCTTCATGATCTCGCAGATGTCTTCAAAATGGGTGTAGAGGAAGCTCTCTTTATGGTGCGCCAGACACCACTTGGCCATGATGGAACCGCCACGGGACACGATGCCGGTGACCCGGTTGGCGGTCATCGGCACATAGCGCAGCAGCACCCCGGCGTGGATGGTGAAGTAGCTCACCCCCTGCTCGGCCTGCTCGATCAGGGTGTCACGGAAGATTTCCCAGGTCAGGTCTTCGGCCACGCCATTGACCTTTTCCAGCGCCTGGTAAATCGGCACGGTGCCAATGGGTACCGGCGAGTTACGCAGGATCCACTCGCGGGTTTCGTGAATATTGTCGCCGGTGGACAGGTCCATCACCGTATCGCCGCCCCAGCGGGTGGCCCAGGTCATCTTGGACACTTCTTCCTCAATGGAAGAGGTCACCGCCGAGTTGCCGATGTTGGCGTTGATCTTGGTGAGGAAGTTACGGCCGATGATCATCGGCTCGATTTCCGGGTGGTTGATGTTCACCGGAATCACCGCCCGGCCCCGGGCCACTTCGTCACGGACAAATTCCGGGGTGATTTCCGCCGGGATGCTGGCACCAAAATCCTGCCCCGGATGCTGATCCATGGGCAGCCCCGCTTCCCGGTGTTCACGCAACCGCTGGTTCTCGCGGATGGCGATAAATTCCATTTCCGGGGTGATGATGCCCTGGCGGGCATAGTGCATCTGGGTCACATTTTTGCCAGCTTTGGCACGACGCGGAACGCGGGTGTGCTGGAAGCGCAACCCGGCCGTTTTCAGGTCATTGGCGCGTTTGCGCCCGTAAACACTGGTCAAACCGTCCAGTTGCTCGGTATCATCCCGTTCTTGAATCCAGTTCATGCGAATCGGCGCCAGCCCCTGACGCACATCGATGGTCACATCCGGGTCGGTATAGGGGCCGGAGGTATCGTAGACAGTGACGGGCGGGTTATCCTCGAACTTTCCGTCTGCCAGCGGGGTCGGACTCTGGCGAATTTCCCGCATCGGGACACGAATGTCCGGGCGCGAGCCGGTGACATAAATTTTTTGCGAACCGGCGATAGGCTGGCAGGATTCATCAATGGTATTAGCGGTGACGGGGCGCTGATCGTCTGGCACGTCGGCCTCCAGAATACATGGGAAAAGACAGGAATGGCGGACACTATACGCCAGCGCCCAACAGCCGAACAACCGCGGAACTGGCCCAAACAGGCGGTGTTAATTTTCTGTACTTGCCAGTACCATAATGATTAACCAGACACACAAAAAGAGTGCACCAGAATGAAGCGTAGCCCGGCAACGCCCCTAGTTCTTCTTCTTACCTCACTGGCCAGTGCCGTTCAGGCCGCTGACCTTACTGAAGTCGCCAACGCCGCCTGGGATTACGACGGTACCTGGCGCGCCGACCGCCAGACCTGGGAAGCGGATCAGGAAACGCTGGTACAGGGGCGGGCCGCGCTGCTGCCGACCATCGATGCCAGCCACCGCTATTCGGAAATCAACCAAACCTACGAATCGACGGGTGACCTGGAGATAGACGGTAGATCTCGTTCCACCTCGGTGACGCTAACGCAACCGCTGTTCCGCCTGGATGCCTTCTACGGCTACAAGGAAGCCAAGTCGCTGACCTCCGTAGCCCAGGCCGAGTTCTACCAGTCCCGCCAGGATTTCGTGCTGCGCGTGGCGCAGGGCTACTTCGGCGTGCTGCGCGCCTGGGACACCCTGGTGTCCGCCCAGGCCGAGGAGAAGGCGATCAGCCGGCAGCTGGAACAATCCCAGGAACGTTTCGACGTGGGCCTGGTGGCCAGCACCGATGTGGAAGAAGCGCGCGCCGCCTACGACCTGGCCCGGGTGAACCTGATCGTCGCCGAGCAGGAATTCGATATCGCCCGCGACCAGTTAGAAACACTCACTGGTCGTAAATGGGAGACGCTGGCGGAGTTGCGCGACAATCTGCCGATGGAGGGGCCGCAACCGTCAAAAATGAATGCCTGGATCGATAAGGCCGCGTACCAGAATCCGCAGATTCTCGCCGCCCGCTACAGCGCCAAAGCAGCGGGTTTTACGGCCGACCGACAACTGGGGGCCATGCTTCCAAAGGTTCAATTGTTCGCTGAGTATCAGCACAACCACAATACCGATCCAAGCGTCTCGGGAGGCGATCCCGGCAATCCACTCACGCAATTCTACTCGACGCAACCGGACACTAATTCAAAGACTATCGGCATTGAAGTAACCGTGCCGCTGTTCCGCGGTGGCGGCCTCAACAGCCAGCGCAAGCAGGCGGCCCTGCTCGCCGACGCCGCCGGCCAGCGGTACCAGCAGACGATCCGCGACGTCAGCCAGCAGACGCGCACCTTCTACCGCACCGTGGAAGCCGACGCCCTGCGCGTGGACGCGCGCCGCCAGGCGATCCGCTCCACCCGCTCGGCCCTGGAAGCCACCCAGTCCGGCTACGAAGTGGGCACCCGTAACGTGGTCGACGTGCTCAACGCCCAACAGGCGCTGTTCGCCGCCGAGCGCGACTATGCCAACGCCCGTTACGACTACATCATCAACTCCCTGACCCTGAAATCCACCATGCTCGTACCCAATCGGTCCCCGGGCGAGAGCCGGTAAGCGGATTTAAACCGGCGATCAAGTCAGTCTCACAGCTGGGTTTGGTGAACTCTGATCGTCCAGTTGCCAGATACCTCCGGTCATCGGGCCAGGGTCACATAGCAGAGCATGGCGGTGCCGTACCAGCCGATCATGGCGGCGCCGATGGCGCTGGAAATATGATCGTAGCCGGGGGAGATATCGATGGTCAGCGGCCCCAGGGTATAGAACGGCGCTTCGCCACAGTGCTTGAGCTGCTCGTCCATGTTGGCCTTGATCATGTGCATGGGCACATGGCCGGGGCCTTCGATCATTACCTGTACGTCGTGCTCCCAGGCGATCTTGGTGAGCTCACCCAGGGTGCGCAGTTCGCTGAACTGGGCCTCGTCGTTGGCATCGGCAATGGAGCCGGGACGCAGGCCATCGCCGAGACTGAAGGTCACATCATAGGCCTTCATGATCTCGCAGATGTCTTCAAAATGGGTGTAGAGGAAGCTCTCTTTATGGTGCGCCAGACACCACTTGGCCATGATGGAACCGCCACGGGACACGATGCCGGTGACCCGGTTGGCGGTCATCGGCACATAGCGCAGCAGCACCCCGGCGTGGATGGTGAAGTAGCTCACCCCCTGCTCGGCCTGCTCGATCAGGGTGTCACGGAAGATTTCCCAGGTCAGGTCTTCGGCCACGCCATTGACCTTTTCCAGCGCCTGGTAAATCGGCACGGTGCCAATGGGTACCGGCGAGTTACGCAGGATCCACTCGCGGGTTTCGTGAATATTGTCGCCGGTGGACAGGTCCATCACCGTATCGCCGCCCCAGCGGGTGGCCCAGGTCATCTTGGACACTTCTTCCTCAATGGAAGAGTCACCGCCGAGTTACCGATGTTGGCATTGATCTTGGTGAGGAAGTTACGGCCGATGATCATCGGCTCGATTTCCGGGTGGTTGATATTCACCGGAATCACCGCCCGGCCCCGGGCCACTTCGTCACGGACAAATTCCGGGGTGATTTCCGCCGGGATGCTGGCACCAAAATCCTGCCCCGGATGCTGATCCATGGGCAGCCCCGCTTCCCGGTGTTCACGCAACCGCTGGTTCTCGCGGATGGCGATAAATTCCATTTCCGGGGTGATGATGCCCTGGCGGGCATAGTGCATCTGGGTCACATTTTTGCCAGCTTTGGCACGACGCGGAACGCGGGTGTGCTGGAAGCGCAACCCGGCCGTTTTCAGGTCATTGGCGCGTTTGCGCCCGTAAACACTGGTCAAACCGTCCAGTTGCTCGGTATCATCCCGTTCTTGAATCCAGTTCATGCGAATCGGCGCCAGCCCCTGACGCACATCGATGGTCACATCCGGGTCGGTATAGGGGCCGGAGGTATCGTAGACAGTGACGGGCGGGTTATCCTCGAACTTTCCGTCTGCCAGCGGGGTCGGACTCTGGCGAATTTCCCGCATCGGGACACGAATGTCCGGGCGCGAGCCGGTGACATAAATTTTTTGCGAACCGGCGATAGGCTGGCAGGATTCATCAATGGTATTAGCGGTGACGGGGCGCTGATCGTCTGGCACGTCGGCCTCCAGAATACATGGGAAAAGACAGGAATGGCGGACACTATACGCCAGCGCCCATCAGCCAAACAACCGCGGAACTGGTGTGAACAGGCCGTGTCAATTTTCTGTACCAGCCAGTACCATAATGATTAACCAGACACACAAAAGAGTGCACCAGAATGAAGCGCAGCCCAACAACGCCCCTCGTTCTTCATGCTGACCTCACTGGCCAGTGCCGTCCACGCCGCTGATCTGGTGGAAGTCGCCAACGCCGCCTGGGCTTACGACGGCACCTGGCGGGCCGCCCCAGAGCTGGGACGCGGATCAGCAACTGCTGGTACAGGGCCGAGCCGCGCTGCTTTCCCACCATCGATGCCAGCCACCGCTATTCGGAAATCAGACCAAACTTGAATCGACTGGGACCTGTCAGACGGTAGATTTCGGCACTCGTTCCACCACGGTGCAACTAACGCAGCCGCTGTTCCGCCTTGATGCCTTCTACGGCTACAAGGAAGCCAAGTCGCTGACCTCGATATTGTAGCCAGGCCGAGTTCTAACAGTCCCGCCAGGATTTCGTGCTGCGCGTGGCGCAGGGCTACTTCGGCGTGCTGCGCGCCTGGGACACCCTGGTGTCCGCCCAGGCCGAAGAGAAAAAGGCGATCAGCCGGCAGCTGGAACAACCCAGGAACGTTTCGACGTGGGCCTGGTGGCCAGCACCGATGTGGAAGAAGCGCGCGCCGCCTACGACCTGGCCCGGGTGAACCTGATCGTCGCCGAGCAGGAATATGATATCGCCCGCGACCAGCTAGAAACGCTCACTGGTCGTAAATGGGAAACGCTGGCGGAGTTGCGCGACAATCTGCCGATGGAGGGCCCGCAACCGTCAAACATGAATGCCTGGATCGATAAGGCCGCGTACCAGAATCCGCAGATTCTGGCCGCCCGCTACAGCGCCAAAGAGCGGGTTTTACGGCCGACCGACAACTGGGGGCCATGCTTCCAAAGGTTCAATTGTTCGCTGAGTATCAGCACAACCACAATACCGATCAAGCGTCTCGGGAGGCGATCCCGGCAATCCACTCACGGCAATTCTACTCGACGCAACCGGACACTAATTCAAACAGATCGGCATTGAAGTAACCGTGCCGCTGTTCCGCGGTGGCGGCCTCAACAGCCAGCGCAAGGAGGCCGCCCTGCGTGCCGACGCCGCCGGCCAGCGGTACCAGCAGGCCCGATCCGCGACGTCAGCCAGCAGACGCGCGCAGTGCCTACCGCACCGTGGAAGCCGACGCCCTGCGCGTGGACGCGCGCCGCCAGGCGATCCGCTCCACCCGCTCGGCCCTGGAAGCCACCCAGTCCGGCTACGAAGTGGGCACCCGTAACGTGGTCGACGTGCTCAACGCCCAACAGGCGCTGTTCGCCGCCGAGCGCGACTATGCCAACGCCCGTTACGACTACATCATCAACTCCCTGACCCTGAAATCCACCACCGGCGACCTGCAGCAGGGCGACCTGGCGGCCATCAACCAGTGGCTGTCTGACACCAACACCCTGAACATCTACCAGCCGGACCTGGAAGGCCGCAGCGACGCGCTGGTGCCGGATACACGATACTGAAAAGGGCAGTGAATAGTTAACAGTGAACAGTTAATAGTTGCGCGTGTAAGCGTAATACTGCTCTGAAAGCCAAGAGGCCGCGCCCATACATTGGGCGCGGCCTCTTGCGTTTAATGCTGTAAAAGTCCTTTCGCGTCGCTGTTAACTATTCACTGTTAACTGTTCACTAATCAGTCGAAGTCCCTTCTCCAACGCCCCACGATTGGCATCCACCACCGCTGCGGCGGCCTGCCCCTGACTCTGGCATCGTTCCGGGTGGCGGAACAGGCTCTGCAGGGCAATGGCCAGGGCATCCGCATTGTCCACCAGGGTCAGGGCACCGGCGTCATCCAGAAGATTGGAGATGGCGGTAAAGTTGTGCAGGTGCGGGCCGGTGAGCACCGGCTTTCCCCAACCGGCGGGCTCCAGCAGATTGTGGCCACCCACCGGCACCAGGGAACCGCCCACAAAGGCCACGTCCGCGACCCCGAACAACATCAACAACTCGCCCATGGTATCGGCCAGGTAAACCTGGGTGTCGGCCGCGACAGCCTCCTGCTTGCTGCGCCGGGCCAGGCCAAGCCCCCGCTGGCGAACCAGCTGGGCCACGCTGTCGAACCGCTCCGGGTGGCGGGGCACCAGCATCAGCAGGGTCTGCGGTGCCGTTTCCAGTAGAGCCTTGTGCGCTGCCAGCACCGGTTCGTCTTCACCGGGATGGGTACTGGCGGCGATCCACACCGGACGCTCGCCAATAGCGGCACGTAAATCCCCTGCCGCCTGCCGCACGGTGTGGTCCAGGCTCATGTCGAACTTCACACTGCCGATGGCATGCACCCGCTCCGGCCAGGCACCCAGGGCGATATAACGCTCCCGTTCCACCGGGGTCTGCACCGCCAGGGCATCGAAGCGCGCCATCATCGGCCGCACCAGGCGGGGAAGCTTGCTGTAGCCCCGATAGCTTTTCTCCGACAAGCGCCCGTTCATCAGCATCAGTTTGGCACCGTGACGTTTCACCGCCGCACACAGGTTTGGCCACAGTTCGGTTTCCAGCACAATCACCGTTTTCGGATCAAAGGCTCGCAGGAAACGGTTCAAGGCAGTTGGCAACTCCCAGGGGCAATAGACATGGGTCACCCGGTCTCCGAACAGGGCTTTCACCCGCTCCGAGCCGGTGGGCGTGGTAGTCGTCACCAGCAGCGGCGTATCCGGGTAATCCGCCAGCAACCGCTCGATCATCGGCACCGCCGCCAGGGTTTCCCCCACCGATACCGCGTGCACCCAGATGCTGTTGTTCAGTGTGCCGGGGCGATACCCCCAGGCCATGCGTTCCTTCCAGCGCTGGCGATAGGCCGGCGCCTGCCGACCGCGCAGCCACAGGCGCAGGAACAGAAAGGGAAGGAGCAAATACCAGAGGGCAGAATAAAAGATTCGCATAGGGCTTCTTGTGTCGGACGTCGGACGCCGGACGTCTGACGCCCGACGCGTCTATGCTAGCATAGCGGCAACTTTCTCCGATGGTGAGCCATGAGTAACTCCCCTCTGAAACCCGACATCCTGATCTTCGGCGGCGGCATTGCCGGCCTGTGGCTGATCAACCGGCTCCACGCCGCCGGTTACCAGTGCCTGCTGCTGGAAACCGGCACCCTGGGCGGCGACCAGACCCTGGCCAGCCAGGGCATCATTCACGGCGGCCTCAAGTATGCCCTCGGCGGCAACCTGTCCAGCGAATCGGAATCCATCGCCGCCATGCCGGACCGCTGGCGTGCCGCCATGGCCGGCGACGACCCGGTGGACCTGCGTCAACTGCAGGTGCTCAGCGATACCCAGCACATGTGGTCCAGTGGCTCGGTGGCCTCGCGAATGACCAACTTCTTCGCCAGCAAGATGCTGCGCGGGCGCATCGAAAAACTGAAGCGGGACCACTTCCCTTCCGCTCTGGCGGACAAGGCCTTCAAGGGCAATGTCTACAAGCTGGATGATCTGGTCATCAACACCGAATCACTCATCGACACCCTGGCCGCGCCGGTGCGTGAACGCCTGCTGGCCTTCGATATGGAACGCGATTCTCTGGAATGGGGAGAGCAAGGGCTGAAGGCGGTGACCATCAATGGCCAGCGTATCGAACCGGCCCTGACCATCCTGTCCGCCGGCAATGGCAACCCGGCACTGCTGGACGGCGCCCACCAGGCCCGCCTGCTGCCAGAGGAACACAGCCAGCTGCGGCCACTGAAAATGCTGCTGGTGAAACACGATCTGGGCCACCGCCTCTATGCTCACTGTGTTGGCACCAGCAACAAACCGGTACTCACCGTCACCACCCACGACTGCCCGGACGGCAAGGTGGTCTGGTATCTGGGCGGCGACCTGGCGGAACGGGGCGTGGAGCGCAGCGATGAAGAACAACTGACTGCTGGCCGCGACGAACTGAAACACCTGTTTCCCTGGCTCGATTTCAGCCAGGCCCAATTCGCCGTGCTCAACGTAACCCGCGCCGAGCCAAAACAGCAGGCCCTGGTAAAACCGGACAACGCCTACGCGCATCGCGATCAAAACCTGATCGTCGCCTGGCCCACCAAACTCACCCTGGCTCCGGATCTGGGCGACAGAGTGATGGCGTTGGTGAAAGAGAGCGGACTGGAACCGGGGGCACCGCTAACGGTGCCAGCAGCGCTGGAACAAGCGCCCATGGGCGTGCCGTACTGGCACCGCTGTTTTTGATCCCCCTGTAGGAGCGCCGCTTGAGGCGCGAACCTACTTGCGACGGCTTTCCCAAGTACAATTCGCGCCTCAAGCGGCGCTCCTACAGCGAGAATGATTCAGGAGTCTTCATGGCTTTCATGCGCCCGTTGGGCAACACAGGCTTAACCGTCAGCGCTCTCGGTCTGGGCACGGTAAAAATCGGTCGCGACAAGGGGGTGAAATACCCCGGCGCCTTTACCATTCCCGATGACAAGGCCGTCGTAGAGCTGATCGCCCAGGCCCGGGATCTGGGCCTGAACCTGATCGACACCGCACCGGCCTATGGCCGCAGCGAAGAACGTCTGGGACAACTGCTCCGCGATCGCCAACACTGGGTCATCGTTACCAAGGTGGGCGAGGAATTCGATAACGACAGCGGCGACAGCCACTTCGATTTCTCCCCGGCACATGTGCGCACCTCGGTGGAGCGCAGCCTCAAGCGACTCAATACCGACTACCTGGATTGTGTGCTGGTGCATTCCGACGGCAACGATCTGGACGTCCTCAAGATGGGCACCCTGGACGCCCTGAACGATCTGAAGAAGGCCGGCCTGATCCGCGCCACCGGCATGTCCAGCAAGACCGTGGCCGGCGGCATCGACACCCTCAACCAGGCAGACGTGGCCATGGTCACCTACAACCTGGCCCATGATGAAGAGCTACCGGTGATCGAACACGCCGCCGCCAGAAACAAGGGCATCCTGATCAAGAAGGCCTTTGCCAGCGGTCATCTGTGCAGCGAAGGGCAAGACCCGGTGCAGGAAAGCATGAACAGGATCCTTGGCACCCCCGGCGTCGGCAGTATCATTGCCGGCACCATCAACCCGCAACACCTGCGGGAGAACGTGGAAAAAGCACGCCGCGCCTGCGGCGAATAACAAAAAAGGAAACACTATGCGCAGCTTGCTCAGCATCGCGCTGTTATTACTGGCCTCAGCCGGCCAGGCCGACAAGGTCTATCTTCTGGAAAACGCACCCAGCGGCTGCCAGGCAGGGGACACCGTCACCATCGAATCCGGTGGCAAACTCCAGGGGCTACTGTTCAGTGACGCCTGGATCGAAAACAATGCCAAAAAGAAACTGTTCAAGGCCATCAAACACGCCGACGGCAACCGGGCAGTCTTGAAAGACCGGCGCGTGTTTCTGATGGATAACCACCATCGCGGCATTCAGCGCATCAAGCTGGAGGCATGGACGTGGCGCTGTGAAGATGCAGTTAACAGTGAATAGTTAATAGTGAACAGCGGAAAACCATCGCATCCCCTTAGGGAGCCTCTGGATAACTCCTTGCGTACTCAGCGTGGCCTGAAGGGTGCAGCTAGCCGTTAGTTATTGCCAGTTACCCGGCGACGCCAGTCGTTGCCCGCATCGCGGCCATGATCATGGACATGGCGCAGCCACTCGGCCAGAAAGCGGTTCCACTGCACTTTCTCGTCGCGCTGGTGCATATTCCGGTTGGGGTAGGTATAGCGGGCATTGACCCGCCGGAAGGGCGCGCTTCGGTGACTTCCGCCAGGCGCGCATCGTGATACAGCCGCACGGTCAGCCGTGACGCCGGCAGCACATCCAGCAATTCCTGGTCTTCCAGGCGCACGGTGGTGGTGTAGGGGGAGCGCTCCAGCACCCGCAGTTGCAGGGTATGGGTGTGATGGCTGTGGCCCAGCTCCACGTCCATGCTGTCGCGGTCGCCCATGGCCTTCATCAGCGGCAGCATGCGAGCGTAGTTTTCCTCGCACTGGCTCATCAGAGCCCGGAAATCCAGCCGGTAGCGATCGCGGCGTTTCATACTCCGTCCCAGGCTGCATCCAGCCGGTCGCGGTGCAACAGCAGCCACTGCAGAGCAATCAGGGACGCCGCGTTATCCACCAGCCCGGATTCCAGCAACTCAGGGATATCGGCCACCGGCACGGTCACCGCGCGGATATCCTCGCCCTCGTCCGGGCAACCGAAGATGCCGCCCGCCCCTGCCAGATCCGCCTGGCCCACAAACACCTGCAGGCGCTCGTTGGTGCCACCGGGGCTAGGCATGTAGGCGGCGATGGGCTCCATCTCGCCCAGGGTGATGCCCGCTTCTTCCATGGCTTCACGGCGAATCAGGTCGGCGGCACTTTCGCCGTCCTTGTCGGCAATGCCGGCAATCAGCTCCAGGCACCAGGGCGACTGCCGCCACTCCAGCGCGCCCACGCGGAACTGTTCCACCAGCAGAATCTCGCCACGGCGGGGATCGTAGGGCAGCACCGCCGCCGCCCGCGGGCGCACAAACAGCTCCCGGCGCACCGGTTTGCCCCAGCCACCGTTGTACTGCCGGTGACGCAGGGTCAGGGTATCGACACGAAAGAAGCCCTGGAACGGGGTGTCCCGTTCCAGCACTTCCACGTCATCGGGGCCGAACAGCGGCTTCAGATCACTCATTGGCTTCATGATAAAGGGCGCTGCCCTTTTCACGGAACTCCCGGGATTTCTCTTCCATGCCCGCTTCCGCGTCCGCCTGCGCCACCTGTTCCCTGCCATCGCCGTAGATCTCACGGACTTCCTGGCTGATCTTCATGGAGCAGAACTTGGGCCCGCACATGGAACAGAAATGCGCCACCTTGTGGGCCTGCTTGGGCAGGGTTTCATCGTGGAATTCCCGGGCACGATCCGGATCCAGACCCAGATTGAACTGGTCTTCCCAGCGGAACTCGAAACGCGCCTTGGACAGGGCGTTGTCGCGCAGCTGGGCGCCCGGATGGCCCTTGGCCAGATCCGACGCATGGGCGGCGATCTTGTAGGTGATGATGCCTTCCTTCACGTCTTCCCGGTTGGGCAGGCCCAGGTGCTCCTTGGGCGTCACGTAGCAAAGCATGGCGGTGCCGTACCAGCCGATCATGGCGGCGCCGATGGCGCTGGAAATGTGATCGTAGCCGGGGGAGATATCGATGGTCAGCGGCCCCAGGGTATAGAACGGCGCTTCGCCACAGTGCTTCAGCTGCTCGTCCATGTTGGCCTTGATCATGTGCATGGGCACATGGCCGGGGCCTTCGATCATCACCTGCACGTCGTGCTCCCAGGCGATCTTGGTGAGCTCGCCCAGGGTGCGCAGTTCGCTGAACTGGGCCTCGTCGTTGGCATCGGCAATGGAGCCGGGACGCAGGCCATCGCCGAGACTGAAGGTCACATCATAGGCCTTCATGATCTCGCAGATGTCTTCAAAATGGGTGTAGAGGAAGCTCTCTTTATGGTGCGCCAGACACCACTTGGCCATGATGGAACCGCCACGGGACACGATGCCGGTGACCCGGTTGGCGGTCATCGGCACATAGCGCAGCAGCACCCCGGCGTGGATGGTGAAGTAGCTCACCCCCTGCTCGGCCTGCTCGATCAGGGTGTCACGGAAGATTTCCCAGGTCAGGTCTTCGGCCACGCCATTGACCTTTTCCAGCGCCTGGTAAATCGGCACGGTGCCAATGGGTACCGGCGAGTTACGCAGGATCCACTCGCGGGTTTCGTGAATATTGTCGCCGGTGGACAGGTCCATCACCGTATCGCCGCCCCAGCGGGTGGCCCAGGTCATCTTGGACACTTCTTCCTCAATGGAAGAGGTCACCGCCGAGTTGCCGATGTTGGCGTTGATCTTGGTGAGGAAGTTACGGCCGATGATCATCGGCTCGATTTCCGGGTGGTTGATGTTCACCGGAATCACCGCCCGGCCTCGGGCCACTTCGTCACGGACAAATTCCGGGGTGATTTCCGCCGGGATGCTGGCACCAAAATCCTGCCCCGGATGCTGATCCATGGGCAGCCCCGCTTCCCGGTGTTCACGCAACCGCTGGTTCTCGCGGATGGCGATAAATTCCATTTCCGGGGTGATGATGCCCTGGCGGGCATAGTGCATCTGGGTCACATTTTTGCCAGCTTTGGCACGACGCGGAACGCGGGTGTGCTGGAAGCGCAACCCGGCCGTTTTCAGGTCATTGGCGCGTTTGCGCCCGTAAACACTGGTCAAACCGTCCAGTTGCTCGGTATCATCCCGTTCTTGAATCCAGTTCATGCGGATCGGCGCCAGTCCCTGACGCACATCGATAGTCACATCCGGGTCGGTATAGGGGCCGGAGGTATCGTAGACAGTGACGGGCGGGTTATCCTCGAACTTTCCGTCTGCCAGCGGGGTCGGACTCTGGCGAATTTCACGCATCGGGACACGAATGTCCGGGCGCGAGCCGGTGACATAAATTTTATGCGAACCGGCGATAGGCTGGCAGGATTCATCAATGGTATTAGCGGTGACGGGGCGCTGATCGTCTGGCACGTCGGCCTCCAGAATACATGGGAAAAGACAGGAATGGCGGACACTATACGCCAGCGCCCATTGGCCAAACAACCGCAACACCGGTGTGACAGAAGCCGTATCAATTTTCTGTACCAGCCAGTACTATAATGACCAAACTCACCCAGGAAAGAGTGCACCAGAATGAAGCGCAGCCCAACCAAGATCCTCGTTCTCATGCTGACCTCACTGGCCAGTTCCGTCCACGCCGCTGATCTGGTCCAGATCGCCAACGCCGCCTGGAGCTATGACGGCACCTGGCGGGCCGCCCGCATGAGCTGGGACGCGGATCAGCAACTGCTGGTACAGGGCCGCGCTGCCCTCTTTCCCAATGTGTCCGCCAGCTATGGGCGATATGATAATGAGAGAGAACTGGAAGAGCTGGGGGTCACCCAGGATTTCGGGACAGAAACCACCACACTGCAACTGACGCAGCCTCTGTTCCGTGTTGATGCTTGGTACGGCTACAAGGAAGCACAGTCCAGCACCGATATTGCGCAGGCTAATTTCGAACAAGCACGACAGGATTTTGTGTTGCGCGTGGCCCAGGGCTACTTCGGTGTACTGCGCGCCTGGGACACCCTGGTGTCCGCCAAGGCCGAAGAAAAAGCCATCGGTCGTCAGCTGGAACAGACCCAGGAGCGTTTCGATGTGGGACTGGTGCCCGCCACCGATGTGGAAGAAGCCCAGGCCACCTATGACCTGACCCGGGTGAACCTGATTGTGGCCCAGCAGCAGTACGACATCGCCCGCGACCAGCTGGAAACCCTAACCGGGCAACGCTGGGAAACCCTGTCGGAACTGAAAGATGCGCTACCCATGGACGGCCCCCAGCCCGCCAACATGAACGACTGGATCGAAAAGGCCAGGGCCCAGAACCCACAGCTACTGGCCGCTCGCTATAACTCCGAGCTGAGCGAAAAAACTGCCAAGCGTCAGCTCGGCGCCCAGCTTCCCCAGGTACAGCTGGTGGCGCAGTATCAACACTCCCATACCGCACCGGAAGACAGCGGTGGTGCAGGCTTTGCCAATGGCGTGAATCCGGATTTTGAGTCCAAGCAAATCGGTGTTGAAGTGAACCTTCCGGTTTTCCAGGGTGGCGGCCTGAACAGCCGTCGCAAGGAAGCCGCCCTGCGCGCGGATGCCGCCAACTTTGAATATCAGCAGGCCCTGCGCGACATCATCCAGCAGGCACGCAGCGCCTACCGCACGGTGGAAGCCGACGCCCTGCGCGTGAGCGCCCGCAAGCAGGCCATTCGTTCTGCCCGCTCTGCCCTGGAGGCCACCCAGTCCGGCTACGAGGTAGGCACCCGTAATGTGGTGGACGTGCTCAACGCCCAACAGGCGCTGTTCGCCGCCGAGCGCGACTATGCCAACGCCCGTTACGACTACATCATCAACTCCCTGACCCTGAAATCCACCACCGGCGACCTGCAGCAGGGCGACCTGGCGGCCATCAACCAGTGGTTGTCGGACACGGAAACTCTGAACATCTACCAGCCGGACCTGGAAGGCCGCAGCGACGCGCTGGTGCCGGAAACACGATACTGAAGAGCAGTGAATAGTTAACAGTGAACAGTTAATAGTTGCGCGTGTGAGCGCAACAGTGCTCTGAAAGCCAAGAGGCCGCGCCCAATGCATGGGCGCGGCCTCTTGCGTTTAATGCTGTAAAAGTCCTTCCGCGTCGCTGTTAACTATTCACTGTTAACTGTTCACTAATCAGCTCAAGTCCCTTCTCCAACGCCCCACGATTGGCGTCCACCACCGCTGCGGCGGCCTGCCCCTGACTCTGGCGTCGTTCCGGGTGACGGAACAGGCCCTGCAGGGCAATGGCCAGGGCATCCGCATTGTCCACCAGGGTCAGGGCACCGGCGTCATCCAGCAGATTGGAGATGGCAGTAAAGTTGTGCAGGTGAGGGCCGGTGAGCACCGGCTTTCCCCAGCCGGCCGGTTCCAGCAGATTGTGCCCACCCACCGGCACCAGGGAGCCGCCCACAAAGGCCACGTCCGCCACCCCGAACAACATCAACAACTCGCCCATGGTATCGGCCAGATAAACCTGGGTGGCGGCGGCGATGGTGTCCTGCTTGCTGCGCCGGGCCAGGTCAAGCCCCTGCTGGCGGACCAGCTGAGCCACGCTATCGAACCGCTCCGGGTGCCGGGGCACCAGCACCAGTAGCGTCTGCGGCGCCGCTCCCAGCAGCGCCTTGTGCGCCGCCAGCACCGGTTCATCTTCACCCGGATGGGTACTGGCGGCGATCCACACCGGGCGCTCGCCGATAGCAGCACGTAAATCGCCTGCCGCCTGGCGCACGGTGTCGTCCAGGCTCATATCGAATTTCACGCTGCCGATGGCATGGACCCGTTCTGGCCAGGCCCCCAGGGCCACATAGCGCTCCCGTTCCACCGGGGTCTGCACCGCCAGGGCATCGAAGCGCGCCATCATGGGCCGCACCAGACGGGGAAATTTGCTGTAGCCCCGGTAGCTTTTCTCCGACAGCCGCCCATTCATCAGCATCAATTTGGCACCGTGACGCTTCACCGCCGCACACAGGTTGGGCCACAGCTCGGTCTCCAGCACGACCACCGTTTTCGGATCAAAGGCACGAAGAAAACGGTTCAATGCCGTGGGCAACTCCCAGGGACAATAGACATGGGTAACCCGGTCACCGAACAGGGCCTTCACCCGCTCCGAACCGGTGGGCGTGGTGGTCGTGACCAGCAGCGGCGTATCCGGATAATCCGCCAGCAACCGCTCTATCATCGGCACCGCTGCCAGGGTTTCCCCCACCGACACCGCATGAACCCAGAGACTGTTTTTCAGGGTACCGGGCCGGTAGCCCCAGGCCATCCGTTCCTTCCAGCGCTGACGATAGGCCGGCGCCTGACGCCCGCGCAGCCACAGCCGCAGGAACAGAAAGGGAAGCAGCAGATACCAGAGAGCGGAATAAAAAGTGCGCATAGTCGATGGGTGTCCCGATCCAGAAACCGGCCACCATAATCAGTGGCCTGTCCGAGTGTTAGCGGCGTCGCCTATGCTAGCATAGCGGCAACTTTCTCCGATGGTGAGCCATGAGCAACTCCCCTCTGAAACCCGACATCCTGATCTTCGGCGGCGGCATTGCCGGCCTGTGGTTGATCAACCGGCTCAACGCGGCCGGTTACCAGTGCCTGCTGCTGGAAACCGCCACCCTGGGCGGCGACCAGACCCTGGCCAGCCAGGGCATCATTCATGGTGGCCTGAAGTATGCCCTGGGCGGCAACCTGTCCAGTGAATCGGAATCCATCGCCGCCATGCCGGACCGCTGGCGCGCCGCCATGGCCGGCGACGACCCGGTGGACCTGCGCCACCTGCAAGTACTCAGTGACACCCAGCACATGTGGTCCAGCGGTTCGGTCGCCTCGCGCATGACCAACTTTTTCGCCAGCAAGATGCTGCGCGGGCGCATCGAAAAACTGAAGCGGGACCACTTCCCTTCCGCCCTGGCCGACAAGGCTTTCAAGGGCAATGTCTACAAACTGGACGATCTGGTGATCAACACCGAGTCACTGATCGACACCCTGGCCGCGCCGGTTCGCGAACGGCTGCTGGCTTTCGACATGGAGCGCGACACTCTGGAGTGGGGCGAGCAGGGCCTGAATGCGGTGACCGTCAATGGCCAGCGTATCGAGCCGGCCCTGACCATTCTTTCCGCCGGCAATGGCAACCCCGCGCTGCTGGACGGCGCCCATCAAGCCAGCCTGCTGGCCGACGAGCACAGCCAGTTACGCCCGCTGAAAATGCTGCTGGTCAAACACGATCTGGGCCACCGCCTTTACGCCCACTGCGTGGGCACCAGCAACAAGCCGGTACTCACCGTCACCACCCACGACTGCCCGGACGGCAAGGTGGTCTGGTATCTGGGCGGCGACCTGGCGGAACGGGGCGTGGAGCGCAGCGATGAAGAACAACTGGCTGCTGGCCGCGACGAACTGAAACAGCTGTTTCCCTGGCTCGATTTCAGCCAGGCCCAATTCGCCGTACTCAACGTAACCCGCGCCGAGCCGAAACAGCAGGCGCTGGTAAAACCGGACAACGCCTCGCATGCGGTATCGCGATCAAAACCTGATCGTCGCCTGGCCCACCAAACTCACCCTGGCTCCGGGATCTGGGCGACAGGGTGATGGCGTTGGTGAAGAAGAGCGGACTGGAACCGGGGGCACCGCTAACGGTACCAGCAGCGCTGGAACAAGCGCCCATGGGCGTGCCGTACTGGCAATCGCTGTTTTTAAATACTCCGTAGGAGCGTCGCTGGCGGCGCGATAGCAAGACCTGGATCAAAGCATTTTTACCGCAGAGGCACTTCAGGCACACCGAGAAGACCGATTCTTTTTCTCAGTGATCGCTGTGCCTCTGGTAATCAATTCTTTATCGACGTTTGGCTATCGCCGCCAGCTACTACAACACGATGACAAGGTAACTTTCATGGCTTTCATGCGCCCGTTGGGCAACACAGGCTTAACCGTCAGCGCTCTCGGTCTGGGCACGGTCGGTAGCCGGGGTTGGCGTCGTCCACGGCGAAGTCTTCGCTTTTCGGTTTGAACTGCACGCAGGTGCTGGGCACGGCCAGCAGGCGCACGCCGTTGCGCTGCTCATCGTATTCCTGGTGCACATGGCCCCAGATAATGGCGCGTACCCGGGGGTGGCGGTCGATCACGGCAAAGAACTGTTCGGCACTGCCCACCACCTGGGTGTCCAGCCAGGCACACTCCATGGGAACCGGGTGATGATGCAGGCACACCATCAGATGCTCGCCATTGGCAGCCGCCAGGGCATCGTCCAGAAATTTCAGGTCTTCGTCGAACAGGTCACCGGGGACCTCCCCGGGTATGGTGGAGTCGAGCATGACGATGGTCCAGTTGCCGATCTCCAACACACAGGGACTCATGCGCTCGCGATCACAATCCAGAGCCTTCAGCATGGGGGCAGGCTTGTCGTGGTTGCCCTCAAGCCAGTACACCGGTGCGGTGAAAGATGACAGAGCCTCACCAAGCCTCTGATAGGACTCCAGGGAAGCATCCTGGGACAGATCTCCAGTGGCCAGGATCAGATCCGGGCTGGGCTGTTCACGCCGAATCAGCTCCAGCACCTTGTCCAGACTGAACTGGGTATTCAGGCCCAACAGCTTGCCTTGTGTGTCGGCAAACAGATGGCAGTCCGATAACTGCACTACTCGAAGGGGCTGCAACTGCTGCGTCAAGATCCCCGCTCCCGTCCTCGATTTATTATTCCCGTTTGGGAGGCATCGAATGCTCTCCCGAGCATTCCCTCAACGCTCATGGATCACTTATAACCAAGATGATGGCACTTTTCTAGGAAAGACGTCCAAGATCAGGACGTGGTTAGCAATTCTTTACAGCGACTGTCAGGAATTACCGGTCACCCGCTGGCGCCAATCGTTGCCCGCATCACGCCCATGATCATGGACATGACGGAGCCATTCGGCCAGGAAGCGATTCCACTGCACTTTCTCATCACGCTGGTGCATATGGCGGTTGGGATAGGCATAGCGGGCATTGACCCGACGGAAGGGGCGCGCCTCGGTAACTTCTGCCAGACGCGCATCGTGATACAGGCGCACGGTCAACCGTGATGCTGGCAGCACATCCAGCAATTCCTGATCTTCCAGGCGCACGGTGGTGGTATAGGGAGAGCGTTCCAGCACCCGCAGTTGCAGGGTATGAGTGTGCTGGGTATGGCCCAGCTCCACGTCCATGCTGTCTCGCTCGCCCATGGCATTCATCAGCGGCAGCATGCGGGCGTAGTTTTCCTCGCACTGGCTCATCAGTGCCCGGAAATCCAGCCGGTAGCGGTCGCGGCGCTTCATACCCCGCCCCAGGCCGCATCCAGCCGGTCGCGGTGCAACAGCAGCCACTGCAGAGCAATCAGGGACGCCGCATTATCCACCAGACCGGATGCCAGCAATTCAGGAATATCTGCCACCGGCACGGTCAGGGCACGAATGTCCTCCCCTTCGTCCGGGCACCCGAAGATACCACCGGCATCAGCCAGATCAGCCTGGCCGACAAACACCTGCAGACGCTCGTTGGTGCCACCGGGGCTGGGCATATAGGCGGCGATGGTTTCCATCTCGCCCAGGGTAATGCCCGCTTCCTCCATGGCTTCACGGCGAATCAGGTCGGCGGCACTTTCGCCGTCCTTGTCGGCAATGCCGGCAATCAACTCCAGACACCAGGGAGACTGCCGCCACTCCAGTGCCCCTACCCGGAACTGCTCCACCAGCAGGATTTCACCCCGGCGGGGATCATAGGGCAGCACCGCCGACGCCTGCGGACGCACGAACAGCTCCCGGCGTACCGGTTTGCCCCAGCCGCCGTTGTACTGCCGGTGTCTCAGGGTCAGGGTATCGACACGAAAGAAGCCCTGAAACGGGGTGTCCCGTTCCAGCACTTCCACGTCATCGGGGCCGAACAGCGGCTTCAGATCACTCATTGGCTTCATGATAAAGGGCGCTACCCTTTTCACGGAACTCCCTGGATTTCTCTTCCATACCCGCTTCCGCATCCGCCTGCGCCACCTGCTCCCTGCCATCGCCGTAAATCTCACGGACTTCCTGGCTGATCTTCATGGAGCAGAACTTGGGACCGCACATGGAGCAGAAATGCGCCACCTTATGAGCCTGCTTGGGCAAGGTCTCATCGTGGAATTCCCGGGCACGGTCCGGGTCCAGGCCCAGATTGAACTGGTCTTCCCAACGGAATTCGAAGCGCGCCTTGGACAGGGCATTGTCGCGCAGCTGGGCGCCCGGATGCCCCTTGGCCAGATCCGCCGCATGGGCGGCAATCTTGTAGGTGATGATACCTTCCTTCACGTCTTCCCGATTGGGCAGACCCAGGTGCTCTTTCGGGGTCACATAGCAAAGCATGGCGGTGCCGTACCAACCGATCATGGCGGCGCCGATGGCGCTGGAAATGTGATCGTAGCCCGGAGAGATATCGATGGTCAGCGGGCCCAGAGTGTAGAACGGCGCCTCACCACAATGCTTGAGCTGCTCGTCCATGTTGGCCTTGATCATGTGCATGGGCACGTGACCAGGGCCTTCGATCATCACCTGCACGTCGTGCTTCCAGGCGATCTTGGTGAGCTCACCCAGGGTGCGCAGTTCACTGAACTGGGCTTCATCGTTGGCATCGGCAATGGAACCGGGGCGCAGGCCATCACCGAGACTGAAGGTCACGTCGTAGGCCTTCATGATCTCGCAGATGTCTTCGAAATGGGTGTAGAGGAAGCTCTCTTTATGGTGCGCCAGGCACCACTTGGCCATGATCGAACCGCCGCGGGAGACAATACCGGTGACCCGGTTGGCGGTCATCGGCACGTAGCGCAGCAGAACGCCGGCGTGGATGGTGAAGTAGCTCACCCCCTGCTCGGCCTGCTCGATCAGGGTGTCGCGGAAGATTTCCCAGGTCAGGTCTTCAGCCACACCGTTGACCTTCTCCAGTGCCTGGTAGATCGGTACGGTGCCGATGGGCACCGGCGAGTTGCGCAGGATCCACTCGCGGGTTTCATGGATATTGTCGCCGGTGGACAGATCCATCACCGTATCGCCGCCCCAGCGGGTGGCCCAGGTCATCTTGGACACTTCCTCCTCAATGGAAGAGGTCACCGCCGAATTACCGATGTTGGCATTGATCTTGGTGAGGAAGTTACGGCCGATGATCATCGGCTCGATTTCCGGGTGGTTGATATTCACCGGAATCACCGCCCGTCCCCGGGCCACTTCGTCACGAACAAATTCCGGGGTAATTTCCGCCGGGATGCTGGCTCCGAAATCCTGCCCCGGATGCTGATCCATGGGCAGTCCCGCTTCCCGGTGTTCACGCAACCGCTGGTTCTCGCGGATGGCGATAAATTCCATTTCCGGGGTGATGATGCCCTGGCGGGCATAGTGCATCTGGGTCACATTCTTGCCTGATTTAGCCCGGCGCGGGATACGGGTGTGCTGGAAACGCAAACCGGCGGTTTTCAGGTCATTGGCACGTTTGCGCCCGTAGACACTGGTCAAACCCTCCAGTTGCTCGGTATCATTCCGCTCCTGAATCCAGTTCAGGCGAATTGGCGCCAACCCCTGCCGCACATCGATGGTCACATCCGGGTCGGTGTAGGGGCCCGAGGTATCGTAGACGGTAACCGGCGGGTTATCCTCGAACTTTCCGTCTGCCAGCGGGGTCGGACTCTGGCGAATTTCTCGCATGGGGACACGAATGTCCGGGCGAGAGCCGGTAACATAAATTTTTTGCGAACCGGCGATAGGCTGGCAGGATTCATCAATGGGTTTAGCGGTGACGGGGCGCTGATCGTCTGGCACGTCGGCCTCCAGAATACATGGGAAAAGACAGGAATGGCGGACACTATACGCCAGCGCCTATCGGCCAAACAACCGCGACACCGGTGTGACAGAAACCGTATCAATTTTCTGTACCAGCCAGTACTATAATGACCAAACTCACCCAGGAAAGAGTGCACCAGAATGAAGCGCAGCCCAACCAAGATCCTCGTTCTCATGCTGACCTCACTGGCCAGCTCCGTCCACGCCGCCGATCTGGTGGATGTCGCCAACGCCGCCTGGAGCTACGACGGCACCTGGCGGGCCGCTCGTATGAGCTGGGACGCGGATCAGCAACTGCTGGTACAGGGCCGAGCCGCCCTCTTTCCCAACGTGGCCGCCAGCTATGGCCGCTATGACAACGAGAGAAAACTTGAGGAGCTGGGAGTCACGCAGGATTTCGGCACTGAAACCACCACACTGCAACTGACGCAGCCCTTGTTCCGTGTTGATGCCTGGTACGGCTACAAGGAAGCACAGTCCAGCACCGATATTGCGCAGGCCAATTTTGAACAGGCACGGCAGGATTTCGTGTTGCGCGTGGCCCAGGGTTACTTCGGTGTGCTGCGCGCCTGGGACACCCTGGTGTCCGCCAAGGCCGAAGAAAAAGCCATTGGCCGCCAGCTGGAACAGACCCAGGAACGTTTCGATGTGGGACTGGTGCCCGCCACCGATGTGGAAGAAGCCCAGGCCACCTATGACCTGACCCGGGTGAACCTGATTGTGGCCCAGCAACAATATGATATCGCCCGCGATCAGCTTGAATCGCTGAGCGGCCAACGCTGGGAAACACTCTCAGAACTCAAAGACGAATTACCCATGCAAGGCCCGCAACCGGCCAACATGGCAGACTGGATTGACAAGGCCCAGGCCCAAAACCCTCAAGTGTTGGCAGCTCGTTACAACTCCGAGCTGACAGAGAACACCGCCAAACGTCAGTTGGGGGCCCAACTCCCCCAGGTGCAGTTTGTCGCCCAGTACCAGCACTCTCACACGGCACCTGAAGGCAATACTGCTGCCGGGTTTTCTACCGGGGTCAATCCGGACAGCGAATCCAAACAGATCGGCGTTGAAGTCACCATGCCCCTGTTCCAGGGTGGGGGCCTGAACAGCCGCCGTAAGGAGGCCGCCCTGCGTGCAGATGCTGCGGTCTTCCAGTACCAGCAGGCCCTGCGCGATATCATTCAGCAGGCCCGCAGTGCCTATCGCACGGTGGAATCCGATGCCCTGCGCGTGAGCGCTCGCAAGCAGGCAATCCGGTCCGCCCGCTCTGCACTGGAAGCTACTCAATCCGGTTACGAGGTCGGTACCCGTAATGTGGTGGACGTGCTCAACGCCCAGCAGGCACTGTTCGCCGCCGAACGCGACTACGCCAACGCCCGCTACGACTACATCATCAACTCCCTGACCCTGAAATCCACCACCGGTGACCTTCAGCAGGGAGACCTGGCAGGCATCAACCAGTGGCTCTCGGACACCAACACCCTGAACATCTACCAGCCGGACCTGGAAGGCCGTAGCGACGCGCTGGTGCCGGAAACACGATACTGAAGAGCAGTGAATAGTTAACAGTGAACAGTTAATAGTTGCGCGTGTGAGCGCAACAGTGCTCTGAAAGCCAAGAGGCCGCGCCCAATGCATGGGCGCGGCCTCTTGCGTTTAATGCTGTAAAAGTCCTTCCGCGTCGCTGTTAACTATTCACTGTTAACTGTTCACTAATCAGCTCAAGTCCCTTCTCCAACGCCCCACGATTGGCGTCCACCACCGCTGCGGCGGCCTGCCCCTGACTCTGGCGTCGTTCCGGGTGACGGAACAGGCCCTGCAGGGCAATGGCCAGGGCATCCGCATTGTCCACCAGGGTCAGGGCACCGGCGTCATCCAGCAGATTGGAGATGGCAGTAAAGTTGTGCAGGTGAGGGCCGGTGAGCACCGGCTTTCCCCAGCCGGCCGGTTCCAGCAGATTGTGCCCACCCACCGGCACCAGGGAGCCGCCCACAAAGGCCACGTCCGCCACCCCGAACAACATCAACAACTCGCCCATGGTATCGGCCAGATAAACCTGGGTGGCGGCGGCGATGGTGTCCTGCTTGCTGCGCCGGGCCAGGTCAAGCCCCTGCTGGCGGACCAGCTGAGCCACGCTATCGAACCGCTCCGGGTGCCGGGGCACCAGCACCAGTAGCGTCTGCGGCGCCGTACCGAACACCCGGAATTCGCCCTGGCGGCGAAAGCCTAATCCGTTCAACGATGACTACCTCAGCGGCGGCTCCAGTTCCGGCTCGGCGGTGAGCGTCAGCCTGGGGCTGGTGCCCTTCTCTCTGGGCACCGTCACCGCCGGCTCCGGGCGGGTGCCCGCGTCCTTTACCAATATCGTCGGCTTGAAGCCCACCCGTGGCGCCATCAGCACCAAAGGCGTAGTGCCTGCCTGCCGAACCCTGGACTGCGTCAGCGTGTTTGCGCTGAACGTGGAGGACGCCTGGACCATTTACCGTCGCCTCGGCCTGTTCGATAGCGACGATGCTTTCAGTCGTCGGCGCCGTCTGGCAAAAAATGACGGACTGCCCACGCGGCCAAAGCTGGGACCCAGCGACCTGCCCTGGTTCGGTGACCACAAGGCAAAGGCGCTATGGGAGCAGCAACTGGAAAGCCTCAGCCGCATTGCTGCCGGGCGATTGCACCGTGGACCTCATGGTGCTGCAGGATGCTACCTGCCGCCCTGCTCTATCAAGGGCCCTGGGTCGCCGAGCGTTTCACCGTCACTGAAGCCCTGCCACAAGGAGCCGGATGCGGTACTGCTGAGTCATTCGCGATATCCTCGAGGCCAGCCGCACACCTCACACCGCCGTTGACAGCTTTCGCGCCCAATACCGACTGGCCGAACTCAAACGCCAGTCAGTTTCTGTGAGGTGGATTAACGCCTACTGCCTACGACACCGGGCATTTACACCGCGACGCGGTTTGAGACGACCCCATCACCTGAACAGCCAACTGGGCACCTGGACCAACTTCGTCGATCTGCTGGACCTGTGCGCCCTGGCCTTACCCGGCGGCTTCCGTGATGACGGCCTGCCCGGTGGCTTCACTCTGATCGCTGACCTGGCAGGATACATGCCCTGGCGGGTCCAGACGCGCTGGCAACGGCACCAGCCTGTGAGTATTGCCTGGCCAGAGCACTGCCGCCACCGGAAACGGATTCCGCCAACAAAGCGGTGATGACACCGTCGCATTGCGCCGTGGTCGGTGCCACCTCGCACAGCGCGCTCGTATTCAGCTACTGGAGCGTGACGGTGCTGCTGGAAACCACTCACACCGCTCCCTGCTATCGCCTCTACGCCCTGGCAAACAACGCCCCCAAACCCGGTCTGATCCGCAATGAAAGGGCGGTGGCGCCAACCTCAGCATTCCCATCGAACTGCGGCAAATGCCCACCCGAATACTTCGGCAGTTTTGTCAGGGGCTGATTCCTGCTCCTTGGGCATTGGCAGCCTGAAGCCGTCAGATGAGTCGCTGATTAAAGGTTCATCCTGAGCCCTGGGCCGTCAATGACATACAAAGCATTACCGAACTGGACGGCTGGAGAAACTACATCGCCACGCTGAACAATAAGCCCCCTATGAGGTGAGCGAAAGCGCTGACCGCCAACCGGGGTGAAATTGCCATGCCCCATCTGCACCACCACCTCAAGCAGATGGGCATTACATCAGTGGCGGTCTCGGAGGCGGATCACGGCGGCTACAACACGCCAGCGCGGCCGAGCAAGCCATGGCCCTGGGAGCCCGACTGCCGCAATACCACAGCCAGATCCTCATAGTGAATCACCGCTTACGTGGTACGACCTCGTGCTGTCATTTCCGAGAGTGGAAATGCTTACAATGGGCACCTCAAAACCAACAGGCCACCATGATGCTCAACCGCGCCACCAACTGTTTCGCCCTGGGCCTGCTGTTTTCCCTGCTGGCCTACTGGCAACCAAGGCCCTGCTGGTCGGCGGCAAGGACGTCATTATTGCGATTGTTGATGCTCGATTATGTTCAAGCATGGGCCTGTCGCTCACCTGGGAGGATTTTCAGCGGGTGCTGCGCCAACCGGGATTATCGGCCTGGGCTTGCTGCTGCAAATACGGCTGATGCCACTGCTGGCGTTTGCCGTCAACATTGCCTTGCAGCTGCCCCAGGTGCTGGTGGGTCTGGTGCTGGTTGATGCACAACGGTGCCGCGTCTAATGTGATCGCCTACCTGGCCCGGGCGGATGTGGCTGTCGGTGGCGATCACCTTTGCCTCCACGCTGGTGGCGGTGGTTGCCGCCGCCCCGTTGCTTTGACCTGGGTGTATCCTGGAGGCGCTCGGTACCCATTGATGGCATGCTGATTTCGTTGCTGCAAATCGTGCTGCTGCCGGTGACCGTGGGCTGCTTTCTCAATACCCGTTTTGCCCGCCAGCTGGCGCAGCGCAGGATGTCTTTCGGTCGTTTCATTGGCCGCCGTGGTGGTGATCGGGATTATCGTGGCCTGAACCAGGGGCACATTGCTGAGCCGGCATCGCCATCTTTGTGCCGTGGTGGCTGGCGTTCGGTGCAGCGGTGGCTGCGGCATCGCTCGCCTGCTACGCCTGGATAAAAGCGCGCCACTGGCCATCGAAGTGGGCATGAGACTCCGGGCTGGGCGTCGCCTTGGCCGTAAACGTAACCATGGCCGCCCTGCGGTCGCGCTGTTCGTATCAACACCGTCACTTTTCCGGAACCGTTGTTGGCAGCGATTTGGCGAAGGAAAACAGTGAGCGATGAACAGTGAACAGTGAACGTGAACAGTGAACGGTAGACAGTGAACGTGAACAGTGAACAGTGAAGGCTGCTTTTCCTGAAGAGCCAGTCAGGTTTTATTGTATTTTTTCTACGCAAGAGGCCGCGCCCAAAGTATGAGCGCGGCCTGTATTTCAGGTAACTGCAGACGCCAATCCGCGCCGCTGGTAACTATTCACTGTTATTAACTGCTTTACAGCGCCAGCCGCCTCTGCACCAGCTCAAGTCGCCTGCTTACGATAGCGAAACCGATCATGCAAGCGACTGGGCGGCCATGTAAGAACTGGATTTCCCGTGGGCGCAATCATTAGCCGCCCCAGTTGGCCGGGCGGGGGACAGGGCTTGCGGATGTTGCGTCTACAAGGCCTCCACTTCGCTTCCAGCCATTCCCGGCTGGCGAGGCTGGTCTGAAATGGCCGCGCTGATCTGACTGGCCGTAGAGGCCGCGGGCCAAAGTAATATCATGGTTCTTATCGTCCACTTTTGCTGGCTTCACCCATCACGATCTGCCGATCGAAGGGCTGCTGATTGTAGTGAACGACACCCTGGCATTGGCGGCAATTTCCTCTCCCCTTGCGGCTGTCGTGATGGGTGAAAAAGGTAAAGCCATACCCTCGATCCTGCAATAATCTTCGGCTGGAAGGCTGGCGTCAGCACTGACGGTGGCGGGTCATGGCGTTGGGCAATGGCGATCCGCCTCAATGGCTTCCATCCACCCAGCGCCGGGCCTGCTCCACGGATCCCTCGTGGAGGTTCTCTTCGCTCAGACCCTCGGCATGATATTCTTCGCGCGTCTTTCATGGTTTCCCCGGCGGTGACACTGAACCGGAGTATAGGCGCTGCGGGAACTGGATGCTGAGGACGGCCATGTATTTACCATCGAACAGCACCTGCTGAACCTGTAGGCGTTGCCGTCTCCCGTTGGCGCTTTGCGAGCATAGCGCCAACGACCACCCTCACACCGCCTGCATGTACCGATTCCAATAGCCTTGCTGCGGCTCGATCTGCTCCACGACGTCCACCCACAATCCGGAAGGATCACGCAGACCGAAGCGACGCTGACCGAAAGGTTCGTCACTGAGCGGGTATTCCACCCGACCGGCACTGGCCTGAAATTCCGCCAGCGCCTGACGGGCATCCCCCACCTCGATCTCCAGGCACAGGCCCAGCCCGCCGAAGGTTTCCGGTCCCGGCGGCGCGGAAGGGTGGTCCGGCGTCATGAAGGCCACCACACTGCCCTGCTGCTCGTCACCCAGCAGCACAAACCAGTCACTGTCGAACAGCACATCCAGCCCGAAATGCTGCTGCCAGAAATCCCGGCAAGCCACTTTATGCTCGGTCACCACGATGGGATAACGGTCGCTGATTTTCATCTGATGCCTCCTTGCAAAAAACAGACTACCTGTCTGCTTTGATAAGATAAAAACAAACTGATAGTCTGTTTGTCAACAAGAAGAGGACATTCATGGCCACCAATGCCCAACGCCGTGCCCAGACCCGCGGCTGCCTGATCAATGCCGCCCGCCACCTGTTTGCCGAACAGGGCTACGCGGACACCAGTACGGAGATGATTCTGTCCGCTGCCGGGGTAACCCGGGGCGCCATGTATCACCATTTCCGCAACAAGGCGGAGCTGTTCGAAGCGGTCTGTGACCTGCTCAGCCAGGAGGCCATGGCGGCCATCGAGAAGGCCGTGGCCGGCCAGCGCGATAGCCTGGCCACCCTGAAAGCCGGCAGCCTGGCCTGGGTGGATTTCATGGCCCGGGACGATGTGCGCCGCATCCTGGTAGTCGAAGCCCCCTCGGTACTGGGCCAGGAGCGCTGGCGGGCCCTGGACGAGCGTTACAGCTTCCCGCTGCTGCGCGAGGGCATCCGCGACGCCATGGAAGAAGGCGCCCTGCGGTTTGCCGGCAGTGCCGAAGGGCTGGCGGTGTTGCTCAACGGCGCCATGAATGCGCTGGTACTGAATGATCCCTGGGGAGAGAATTTGCCCCGCTTGCGCCAGGATTTACTGGCACTGTTCGATTGCTTTCGCGGAGAAACCCCATGACCGCCTGCCCCTGCCAATCTGGCCTGGACTACGCTCATTGCTGCCAACCCCTGCACCAGGGCAAACCGGCCGCTTCACCGGAAGCGCTGATGCGCTCGCGGTTTTCCGCCTTTGCGTTGAAGAATACCGATTACATCGCCCGCAGTTGGCATCTGAGCCAGCGTCCCGCTGGGTTGGATCTGGATGAACACCAGCAGTGGCTAGCCCTGGAGATCATTGCCGGCGGCGAAGACGGCGACACCGGCTGGGTCCATTTCCGCGCCACCAGCAAGGATCGCCAGGGCCTGAGCGTACTCGAAGAGCGCTCGCGTTTCGTGCACGAAAACGGCCACTGGTATTACCTGGACGGCACACCGTCGGTGGCCGCCCTGAAAGTGGGGCGTAACGATCCCTGCCCTTGCGGTAGCGGGAAGAAGTTCAAGAAGTGTTGTGGGTGATGATCCGTTTCGAGCTACGAGCTATGAGCTGCGAGAAAGCAAACCCACAAACCCTATTTTATTTTTCGTAGCTCGTAGCTAATTCTCTCCCGTCACGAAAACGACAGCAGCCCGTCTTCCACCGGCTCTTCCAGCAAAATATGCTTGTCCTTGCCGTAATGATTCATGACCTTCCACGGATGATGGCGCCCCTGGCGTGGCAGTTTGTGGCGTGAACGCTTCACATAACCGGAGGCCAGGGCATCCATGATCGAGCGATCCGCCAGGGTCAGGTCGCTGTCCCCTTCCGGGGTGACGACCGTTAGCCCTTCCGCGTCCATGTAATTGAGCAAGCGGCAAATATAGGCCGACGCGATATCCGCTTTCAGGGTCCAGGACGCATTGGTATAACCAAATATCCAGGCCATATTCGGCACCCCTTCCATTAACACGCCCTTGTAGGTCATCCGTTCACTCACATCCAGCGGCTCACCATCCAGGGACAGACTCATGCCGCCGAGCACCTGCAGGTTCAGGCCGGTGGCGGTCACGATGATGTCCGCCTCCAGTTCACGGCCGGATTTCAGCCGGATGCCTTTTTCCGTAAAGGTATCGATATGATCGGTGACAATGTCGGCTTTGCCTTCGCGCAGGTCCCGGAAAAGATCTGCATCCGGCACCGCACAGAGTCGCTCGTCCCAGGGTTGGTACACGGGCTGAAAGTGGGTCATGTCGAAATCCTTCCCCACATGGCGTTTCACATTGGAAAGCAGCAGCTTGCGGGTAAAGTCGGGGTACTTTTTCGCCAGCACATAGATCAACCGCTGCAACTTGATATTGCGCCAGCGGGCCATGCGATACACCCAACTGGACGGCAGCACACGGTCCAGCCATTCGGACAATTTGTCATAAGCGGGAACAGAGAAAATATAGGACGGCGAACGCTGCAGCATGGTGATATGGGCAGTTTCTTCCGCCATGGCTGGCACCAGCGTGACGGCAGTGGCACCGCTACCGATCACCACCACTTTCTTGTCGCGGTAATCCAGATCGTCCGGCCATTTCTGCGGGTGCACGCAGGTTCCCTGAAAACGCTCCATACCGGGAAATTCAGGCAGATAACCCTGATCGTAATTGTAATAACCGGTGCAGCCAATCAGAAAACGGGAGCGGAAGGTTGCGGTATCTCCGCTACTTTCCTGTACCGCTGTTACTGTCCAGATTTTTTCTTCGCTGGACCAGTCAGCACCGGTGATCGTCAAGCCATAATGTATATGCTGACTGACGCCGAATTCATCGGCCGTTTCTTTAATGTAGTTGCGAATGGATGGCCCGTCCGCCAGCACTTGCAGCTCATTCCAGGGGCGAAAGCCGTAACCAAAGCTGAACATGTCCGAGTCGGACCGAATACCGGGGTAGCGAAACAGATCCCAGGTGCCGCCCATGGCCTGGCGTCGCTCCAGAATAGCGAACGTCTTGCCGGTGCACTCTTTCTGCAGGTGACAGGCCATACCGATACCGGATAGCCCGGCACCAATAATCAGCACATCAAAATCACTGCTATTGCTGTTTTCTTGCATCCGTTCTCTCCCGAATCTTTTCGACAAATCGTCCCGGTCGCTTCCACAGCGGCGATAGTGACACCCGTTTTTTCTTCTCCTATCCCAACGTAATTTATCGCCGTTAACAATCTTTTTTACTGGCAATAAGACACTGCAAATTCTTGCCACCACCCCCCACCATGTTGCCAAGTTAATACAAAGCACGACTTGGCCATCCGCAATAATGGGTATAGCGTAAAAGTGACAATATCTCAGGTGGGGTGGAGACATGAAATCAGCAGAACAAACCACCGCTTTTACCGACTGGCATGACGGCAAACGTTACCTATGGTTACTCAGCCCAGCCATTCCAGTGCTGGCTGTGTCGTTTCTACTCATCTACATGTTTATCTGGGACTGGCCAGGACTGCTCTGGGGTGGCCCCTTGCTGGTTTACGGCCTGATCCCCCTGGCCGACTGGATGATCGGTACCGACACCAACAACCCGCCGGAAACCGCCGTCCCGCAACTGGAAGACGACAAATATTATCGCCTGATCGTCTATGCCTATATCCCCACGCAATATCTCGCCACCATCATGGGCGCCTGGCTGGTAGCCCAGGGGCAAACACCGTTATGGGGATTGGTGGGGCTGGTCTTCACTGTTGGTGCGGTTAACGGTATCGCCATCAATACTGCCCACGAGCTGGGTCACAAGAAATCAAAAACCGAGCGCTGGCTGGCCAAGATTACATTGGCTCCGGTGGCTTACGGCCACTTCTTTGTGGAACACAACAAGGGCCACCACAAGAACGTGGCGACTCCGGAAGACCCGGCCAGTGCGCGCATGGGTGAATCCTTCTGGCGGTTCCTGCCGCGCACCATGATCGGCAGCGTCAAATCGGCATGGAGCATCGAAGCCCAACGGCTGGAGCGTTGTGAAGCCCCCCTGTGGTCCCTGAAAAACGAAAACCTGCAGGCCTGGTTGATGACGGTGGTGCTGTTCGGACTGCTGGCCCTGTGGCTGGGCTGGATCGTGCTGCCTTTCCTGCTGCTGCAGGCGTTCTACGGGGCATCACTGCTGGAAGTGATCAACTATATGGAACACTACGGTCTGCTTCGCCAGAAGAAGGCCGACGGTCGCTATGAGCGCTGCGAACCGAAACACTCCTGGAACAGCAACCACATCGTCACCAACCTGTTCCTCTATCAGCTGCAGCGTCATTCCGATCACCATGCCAACCCCACCCGGCGTTTCCAGGCCCTGCGCCATTTCGATGACAGCCCGCAACTGCCTTCCGGTTACGCCTCCATGCTAATGCCGGCCTACTTCCCCTTTGTCTGGTACCACAAGATGGACCCGCTGGTGTACCAGCACTACAAGGGTGACCTGACCCTTGCCAACCTGCAGCCGGACAAGCGGGAAAAGCTGCTGAAAAAATGGCAACAACCCGCCGTGACCTACCATAGTGCCGACTCGGAACCGGATGTGTCAGACGATGCCGTGGAGGCCGCCCGTAAGGCGGAGCAGGAAATCGATACGCCCCATCAATTCCAGTGTCCCAACTGTGGCTATGTCTACGACGAAAGCCGTGGCGACGAAAAAGAGGGTTTCCCGCCCGGCACCCGCTGGTTGCAGATACCCAATGACTGGCCGTGCCCGGATTGCGCGGTGCGCGAGAAAGTGGATTTCGTCCTCAAGCAAGACTGAGAGGGCAACCCCGGCAAACCAATCCCCCCCCCCTGTGCGCCGGGGTCTTTTACACCTCAGACGCCTTTCGCATGGCGAGAGGCGTCATTTGAAACCAGCGACGAAAGGTACGACTGAAGTTGGATGTATCCTGATAACCCAGCTGCTCGGCAATGCGTTCTATGGGCAGAGAGGTTTCCGTCAGCAACCAGGCCGCCAGTTCGCTGCGCACATCATCCAGCAATTCCTGGTATCGGGTGTCCTCCGCTTTCAGCTTGCGAATCAGGGTCCGTGGAGACATGGCAAACTTTTCCGCCATGCTCTCCAGGGAAGGAAACGCCCCCTGGCAATCCAGTAACACCAGGCTGACCTGTTGACTGAAAGGCCCGCCTTTCTCCAGCTGCTTGAGCTGATGCTCACAATCACGAATGGCATTGCGATGCATGGCCGGGTCGGCGGTCAGGCAGGGCGCGGCCAGTTGTTCAGGCGGCATCTCCACCAGAAAACAATCCGCATCGAAGGTTACCGGGCAGCCCAGCAAACGCTCATAGTGCTCTGCCCAGGGTGGGCGCGGGAACGGCAGCTGTACCCGCGCACCGCCAATGCGGCCGGTGGACACCGAGTCCGTCATCTGGAAGTAGGAACCCAGCAGGGCACCAAGCAGGAATTCCCGGCAATCACCAAGATCGGTTTTTTCGTGCAACCGTAGCCGGCCCCAGCCATCGCTTTCTTCAAATTCCAGCCGGATCAGTTGCAGCCGTACGCCCACAAAGCGTGCCACCACCGACAACAGGGTGCGCATGTCCGGAGCCGACACCACCGCATAGCCCAGCGCCCCATGGGCCGACACCGGGGTATTGGCCCCAATCTTCAGCCCGATCCAGGGCTCTGTGGTGAGCAGCAAGGCCCGGCGTATCAGACGCGACAGTTGCTCCAGGCTCAGATAGCGGTGCTCACTGAGCAACTCCTGCCAGGCCAGCCGGGTGCCGGAAAAAATATCCGCATCGCTGAAGCCTTCCTGCTTCAGGTGGGCGCAAAGCACACGGCTGTAGGTCGGATGAATGGCCGGCTTCAGCCGGTCCATTTCCTTGTCTGCCATCCGGCACGCTCCTCACGGTAATGGAAGTCCTAGCCTACCCCTAAACGGCCTGTTTAACCTGTCACTTTAAGACGATTTGTTGCCACCTGACGGGGTGCCGGTCTTCCGCCAACAGGAACACCATGGATGAACTCAGATACCACTAACAACCAATGAGGTCATACCATGAGTCAAGCTGGCGTCTTTATCGGCCCCTCCGGCGTCGAGTACCGCGATCGCAAGCGGCATCTCTGGATTGTCTCTCTCTTTGTACCGGGCACCGTTTTCCTGGGTCCTCTCCTGGTAATGGCAACCGGGCAAGCCTGGCTGCTGTGGCTGCCCCTGGTATTCTATTATCTGGCCATCCCGCTGCTGGACATGCTGATTGGCGAAGACCGCAGCAACCCGCCGGAAGAAGTGGTGCCGCAACTGGAAGCCGACCTGTTCTACCGGCGTATGACCTATGCCTTGGTGCCAATCCTGCTGGCAGCCTATCTGGTCAGCATGTGGTTTGTGGGTACCCACTCCCTGCCCCTGCATGGTGTCATCGCCATGGTTCTACTTACCGGTACCGTCTGTGGTGCCGCCGGGATAAACCTGGGCCATGAACTGGGCCACAAGAAAACCAAAACCGAACGCTGGTTGGCCAAGCTGGTGCTGGCGCCGCTGGGCTACGGCCACTTCCCCATCGAACACAACAAGGGCCACCACCGCGACGTGGCCACCCCGGAAGACCCGGCCTCCTCACGGCTGGGAGAATCCATCTGGAAGTTTGCCCTGCGGGAAATTCCCGGCACCATGAAACGGGCTTGGCAACTGGAAAAAGCGCGGCTGCAGAAAGAGGACAAACCAGTATGGTCCCTGCACAATGAGATCCTGCAACCGGGCCTGCTCAGCGTGATCATCTGGGGCAGCATCATCGCCCTGTTCGGCTGGAAAATGCTGCCGTTCATTGCCGCCGTTACCCTGTGGTCCTACCTGCAGCTCACCTCTGCCAACTATGTGGAACATTACGGTCTGCTCCGTCACAAGGATGCCAACGGTCGCTACGAGCGCACCCAGCCGCACCATAGCTGGAACAGTAACCACATGTTCTCCAACTGGGCGTCCTTTCACCTGCAGCGTCATTCCGACCACCACGCCCACCCGGCACGTCGCTATCAGAGCCTGCGCCATTTCGACGGCCTGCCGACCTTGCCCAACGGTTACTTCGGTATGTTCCTGCTCAGCTATGTACCGCCTCTATGGTTCAAGGTCATGGACCGCCGGATGCTGGAACACGCCGGTTATGACGCCGCCAACATCAATTTTGATCCGGCACGTCGCGACGCACTGATCCGTAAATACCAGATCAAACAGACCACGTAGTCTGCACCGGGTATGGCATTTGCCCCATCCTCCCGGATGGGGCTTTTTTTTGCGCGCACATAGCCACGACTCAATGCACCCTACAGAATCATTGGCGGCTGTCAGAGATTCCCTCGCGAATCCGCGATGACCCTGTTTTTCCGGTTACGTTTACCCCTATCAATCCCTTAGGATAGGTCCATCATTGGACAATCGTTCCGATTTCGCTTTGCGTTCATTTCCGAGGAGATCCCATGAGTGATGCACAGTTTGACGTGGTGGTGTTCGGCGCCACCAGTTTTGTCGGCCAGATTCTCTGCCAGTACCTCACTGACACTTATGGGGTGGATGGCGATCTGAAATGGGCGGCGGCCGGCCGCTCCAAAGACAAGCTGGAGCAGGTAAAGGCCCAACTGGGCCCGGCCGGTAGCGCGCTGCCGTTGCTCACCGCCGATGCCAACGACGCCGCCAGCCTGGATACCCTCTGCGCCCAGACCCGGGTGGTAGTATCCACCGTAGGCCCCTACGCGCTCTATGGTGAGCCCATGATTCGTGCCTGTGTAAACAGCGGCACCGATTACTGCGACCTGACCGGTGAAGTGCAGTGGATTGCCGCCATGCTGGAAAAATACGAAGACCAGGCCAAACAGAGTGGCGCGCGCATCGTGCATTGCTGCGGCTTCGATTCCATTCCCTCCGACATGGGCACCTACTTCCTGCAGCAGCAGGCCCAAGCCCGCTTCAAGGCCCCCGCCACCCGCGTGAAAATGCGCGTAAAAGTGGCCAAGGGCGGCGTGTCCGGCGGCACCGTGGCAAGCATGATGAACATTGCCGAAGAAGCCGGCAAAGATCCCGAACTGCGCAAGAAACTGGCTAACCCCTACCTGATATGTCCGCCAAACCATGGCTTCAGTGCCCGCCAGGAAAGCATCAGCATGCCGCGCATGGATGACGACTTCGGCGCCTGGGCGGCACCGTTCGTGATGGAGGCCATCAACAGCCGCATCGTGCATCGCTCCAACGCCCTCAGCGGCAATGCTTACGGCGACAACTTCACCTACAACGAAGCCATGCTGGCCGGCCCGGGCATGGGCGGGCGCATGAAAGCCCTGGGCATCGGCACCGGTACCGGCCTGTTCTTCGCCGCCGCGGCCATCAAACCCACCCGCTGGCTGCTCAACAAATTCGTGGTGCCACAACCCGGCGAAGGCCCCAGCCCGGAAGCCCAGAAAGCGGGGTTCTACGACATCCGTTTCTTCGGAGTTACCGACAACAACGACAACATCCGCGTGAAAGTGACCGGCGATGCAGACCCGGGCTACGGCTCAACCGCCAAGCTGCTGGGCCAGGCTGCAGCCTGCCTAGCGCAAGATGTACCTGCGGATGCTCCCGGCGGTTTCTGGACCACCGCCTCCCTGCTCGGCGACTCCCTGCTCAAGCGTCTACAGGAAAAAGCCGGCATGACCTTCACCGTGATCGATTGATATCGGTCAGGTTCAGGGAACAGCAACGGCTTGTCGCCCTGGCAGGAGTATCGATCTGGGTCCCTGATCCGTCTGGATCATCCGGGTTCAATGCCTTCTGTGTTTCTGGAGAACCATAAAAAAGCGGGCCGCTGGCCCGCTTTTTTATAATGCCCCGCTAGCAGGAATTGCATCCCCGAACACGCACCATACACTGCTGACTGCCCCGATTACGGCTGAATGCAAGGCAGACATTCTGCGTCTGCCCGCCATTGGAAGCCGTCCCCCAGCCATCATTTATCCTGTCGGAGACTCGGGGTGCCGGCCAGGGCGCGGTACACGTCCACCATAGCCAGCACCACCCCGGTCTGACTGCGTACCCGGGCATCCCGGGTGGCAGTCAGTTCCTGCTCCGCGGCGAGCACTTCGAAGTAGCCGATAAAGCCACGCTCATAACGCGTGCGGGCCAGCTCGGCGGCCTGTTCCGCATTAACCGCCGCCAGCTCCAGATGCGCGGCCCGCTGGCGGGCGCGCTGGTAACGGACCAGGCGAGTCTCGGTGTCTTCCAGGGCCGACAGCACCGCCTGCTGATAATCCGCCAGCGCGGCGCGGCTGTCCGCGTCGGCGGCATCGATGCGCGCCTTGACCTTGCCGTGGTCCAGGAAGGTCCAGTCCACGCCCAGGGCCACCCGCCGGGTTTCGGCGGAGCCACTGAACAGATCACTGCTGTCCGCCGCCACCGAACCCAGCAAACCACTGAGGGTAAAGCGTGGAAACAGATCCGCCGTGGCCACCCCGATGCGGGCAGTGGCCGCCGCCAGGCGCCGCTCTGCCGCAGCGATATCCGGCCGACGGCGCAGCACATCACCGGGGCTGTCCACCGGGATCACCGGCAACGTTTCCGGCAGACCGGTGTCGCCATTCAGCGTGGCGATCAACGCCGCCGGCGGCTGGCCGGTGAGCACGGCGATGCGATGCATGGCGGCACGGATGCCGGCACGCAGGGTGGGCAACTCCGCCCGAGTGCGCTGCAACTGGGAGCGAGCGCGAACCCGATCGAACTCGGTGCCGCGCCCGGCATCCACCCGGGCGGAGACGATGTCCAGGGTCTCCTGCTGCAGGGCCACGTTCTGCTCGGCCACCAGCAACTGCTGCTGCAGGCCGCGCAGTTCGAAGTAGCTGCTGGCCAGCTGCCCCACCAGCGCCACTTTCAACGCCCCCAGATCCGCACCAGCGGCTTGCAACTCCGCCTGTTGTGACTGGGTGACCCGGCGCAGGCGCCCGAACAGATCCAGTTCCCAGTTGGCGGCGAGGCCAGCCTGGTACAGCTCCACCCGTTCCGGACCGGCACCGGGCGGGGTGCGCTCCACATCCGCCAGGTGCTGCTCGGCACCGCTGGCACTGGCGGTAATGCTGGGCCACTGTTCGCGCTTGGCGCCATACAGCAAGGCGGCGGCCCGATCGTAGCGGGCCAGACCGGCCTGCAGGCTGTGGTTGGCGGCCAGGGTCTGGTCGATCAGTTGCCCCAGCAGCGGGTCCTCGAAGCCGGCCCAGAACTGCTGTTCGGCTTGCTCCCGGGAGGTGCTGGTTTCATTGGCAGCATGAAACGCGTCCGGCTCCGGTGTTGGCGGCGCCTGATAGTCCGGCCCCACCGCACAGGCACTCAGCAACAGGGTGGCGGCGGCGATAGACAACTTACGCATGACTTTCTCCTTCAATCTGACCATGGGGGTCGCCATCCATGGTGGAGGCATGCTGACTTACCGGCGGCTTACCGCCGGCCAGCTTGCGCAGCGCCACATAGAACACCGGTGTCAGAAACAGGCCGAACAACGTCACCCCGAGCATGCCGAAAAACAGGGCCACACCCAGCGCCTGGCGCACTTCCGATCCCGCCCCGCTACCCAGTACCAGCGGCACCACCGCGGCGGTGAAGGTAATGGAGGTCATGATGATGGGCCGCAGCCGCAGGCGGCATGCTTCCAGCGCCGCATCCACCACGCCCATGCCCTGCAATTCCAGCTCGCGGGCAAACTCCACGATTAGAATGGCGTTCTTGCAGGCCAGGGCGATCAGCACCACCAGCCCCACCTGCACGAAGATGTTGTTGTCACCGTCGAAGTACCACACACCGAGCAGAGCCGAGAGCATGCACATGGGCACGATCAGGATCACCGCCAGCGGCAGGGTCCAACTTTCGTACAGGGCAGCCAGCACCAGGAACACCAGCAAAATGGACAGCGGGAACACCAGCAACGCCGCATTGCCCTGGGTAGCCTGCTGGTAGCTCAGGTCGGTCCACTCGAAGCTCATACCGGCGGGCAGCACCTCCTCGGCGATGTTGCTCAGCACCTCCATGGCCTGGGCGGAGGACAGCATGGCCGGGTTCGCCTCGCCGGCCAGATCCGCTGCCGGGTAACCGTTGTAGCGCAGCACCGGGTCCGGGCCGAAATCCTGACTGATGGTCACCATGGAGCCGATGGGCACCATCTCGCCGTGGATGTTGCGGGTCTTCAGGTTGGCGATATCAGCCACGCTGTCGCGGAACGGCGCATCCGCCTGGGCGATCACCTGCCAGGTGCGCCCGAAACGGTTGAAGTCATTCACGTAGGTGGAGCCCAGATAGGTCTGCAGGGTATCGAACAGCCCGGTGATCGGCACGCCCTGGGCCTTGGCCCGTTCACGATCCACGTCCGCATTCAGCTGCGGCACATTGGCCTGGTAGCTGGTGATCGGGAAGCCCATGCCGGGCGTCTGGGCGATGGCCCCCTGCATGGCATTCACCGCATTCTGCAATTCCCCGTAGCCCAGGTTGCCACGATCCTCGATGAACATCTGGTAACCATTGCCGTTACCCAGACCCAGAATCGGCGGCGGCATAAAGGAGAAGGCAAAACCTTCCTTGAGGCCGGCGATGCGCCCGTTGATTTCTTCATTGATCTGCGCGGCAGTCCGGCTGCGCTGGTCAAAGGGCTCCAGCGGGAAGAACACCAGGCCAGTATTGGACGTGTTGGTGAACTGCAGGGCGTTGAGCCCGGGGAAGGCTACCGCGTGGGATACGCCTTCGGTCTCCATGCCAATATCCACCACCCGCTGCAGCAACTGGTCCGTGCGCTCCAGAGACGCCCCCTCCGGCAGTTTTACCCCGGCGATCAGATACATCTTGTCCTGGGTGGGAATAAAGCCCGGCGGCACCACCTTGAACATCAGCCCGGTGCCCGCCAACAACAACGCATAGATCACGAACACCATGCCGCGATGACGCAGGGAGCGGCCGACGCCACCCTGATAACGCTCGGAGCTGGCGTTGAAGAAACGGTTGAACGGCCGGAACAACCAGCCGAACAGGGCATCGATAATTCGGGTCAGGCGATCCTTCGGCGCACTGTGGGGTTTGAGCAGCATGGCCGCCAGTGCTGGCGACAGAGTCAGCGAGTTGATGGTGGAAATCACCGTGGAAATGGCGATGGTCACCGCGAACTGCCGATAGAACTGCCCGGTAACGCCATCGAGAAATGCCATGGGTACAAACACCGCACACAACACCAGGCCGATGGCCACGATGGGACCGGATACTTCCTTCATGGCCTGGTGGGCGGCAACCAGGGGCGTCAGCCCTTCCTCGATATTCCGCTCCACGTTTTCCACCACCACGATGGCATCGTCCACCACAATACCGATAGCCAGCACCAGGCCGAACAGGGTCAGGGTGTTGATGGAATAGCCGAGCAGATAGAGCGCCCCGAAGGTACCGACGATGGAAATCGGCACCGCCAGCAAGGGGATGATGGAGGCGCGCCAGGTCTGCAGAAACAGGGTTACCACCAGTACCACCAACAGCACTGCTTCCAGCAGGGTCTTGATCACCGACTTGATGGAATCGCTGACAAAGATAGTCGTGTCATAGACGGTTTCGTATTCCACCCCGGCCGGGAAACGGGTGGCGATTTCGTCCATGGTGCTGACCACCTGATCGCGGATTTCCAGGGCGTTGGCGCCGGGGGCCTGAAAGATACCAATGGCTACCGCATCCTTGCTGTCCAGTTGCGCACGCAGGGTGTAATCCCCGGCGCCCAGTTCCAGGCGGGCCACATCGGAAAGCCGCACGATCTCGCCGTCGGCCCCGCTCTTGATAACGATGTCACCGAACTCCTCGGTAGTGCGCAGCCGCCCCTGGGCATTGATCAGGGTAAGAAAATCACTGCTCGGCATGGGCTCGGCGCCCAACTGGCCGGCGGACACCTGCACGTTCTGTTCGCGCATGGCGGCCACCACATCCCCGGCAGTCAGGCTGCGGGCAGCAATCTTGTCCGGGTCCAGCCAGGCCCGCATCGCATAGTCACCGCCACCGAATACCTGGGCATCACCGACGCCGCGAATGCGCGCCAGCGCATCACGCACATGCAGCCGGGCATAGTTGCGCAGGTAGAGAGTGTCGTAGCGACCGTCCGGCGAGGTCAGGTGCACTACCATCAGGAAGGTGGGCGACTGCTTCTGGGTGGTCACCCCTTGCCGCCGCACATCCTCGGGCAAGCGCGCCAGCGCCTGGCTGACCCGGTTCTGTACCCGCACGGTGGCATCATCCGCCTCGATATCCGGGCGGAACGTCACCGTCATCTGCAGTACGCCATCGGAACCGGCCACGGACTTGAGGTACATCATGCCCTCGACGCCGTTGATGGATTCCTCCAGCGGCGTCGCCACGGTTTCGGCAATCACCTTGGGGTTGGCACCGGGATACACCGTGCGCACCACCACCGACGGCGGCACCACTTCCGGATATTCACTCACCGGCAGACTGGGCAGCGAGATCAAGCCCACCGCAAAAATGATGATCGACAACACCGCGGCAAAAATCGGTCGGTCGACGAAGAAACGCGAGAAATTCATGGCAAAAGACTCCTGTCAGCAGTGCCGTGGCACTGCCGCGCTTTGTCGTTCCCTTGGTAACGCCAGGCGAGCGCCCGGCGTTGATTGATTACGGTTGCGCTACCGCGATGGCAGGCTGCTCATCATTAGCGGCACGCATGGCCACCTGGTTGGGCTGCACCGGCATGCCATCGCCAAACACTTTCTGGATACCGTTGACGATCACCCGGTCGCCGCTCTCCAGCCCCTTATGAATCACCAGCAGATCTTCCACCGACCGGCCCGGTGTCACCTGACGACGCACCACCTGGTTGTTATCGTCCACCACATAGACGAAACGACGATCCTGGTCGGTCATTACCGCCTTGCGGCTGACCAGCAGGGCGCGGTCCAGTTTTGCCACCGGCATTTCCACCCGGGCGAACTGGCCCGGTTTAAAAATGCCAGCCGTGTTGTCCAGCACCGCCCGGTACTGCAGAGTGCCGGTGCCGCTGTTGATACGGTTGTCGATAAAATCCAGCGTGCCACGGTGCGGATACCCGGTTTCCCCGGACAGGCCGATCCGCACCGAGGCGGACTTCCCCGCGCCAAGCACCTGCTGACTCTCGAACGCGGATTGCTCATCGGCTTCGAAATACACATGCATGGGATTCACCGACACCAGCGTGGTCAGCAGGGTCTGGTCCGCATTGGCCAGGTTGCCGCGGGTCACCATGGCACGACCGGTGCGGCCATCCACCGGGGCGGTGACCCGGGTGTACTGCAGATCCAGCTCGGCGGTATCCACCGCCGCCCGGGCCGCATTCACCAGTGCCTTGGCACTGAGCTGGGCAGCACGGCGCTGGTCATATTCCTCACGGGAAATGGCGCGGCTTTCCAGCAGGGTTTTCGCCCTGACCGCTTCGCTCTTCGCCAGTTCCAGCTGGCTTCTGGCCTGCTCCAGTTCCGCTTTCGCTGCCTGCAGGCGAGCCCGGTAGGGACGCGGATCAATCTGGAACAACAGGTCACCGGCCTTCACCAGCTCCCCTTCCTCGAACGCCACCTGATCGATATAACCGCTGACCCGCGGTCGCAGCTCCACGGTTTGCGGTGCCACCACGCGACCGGTATAGGATTCCCACAGAGTTACCGGCTCGGCAATCACCTGGGCCACATCCACCTCCGGCGGCGGCATCTGTTGCCCCGCTTCACTACGGGCGTCGCAGCCGGCAACAAACACGGCCACCATCAACGCGACCAACAGCCCCCAGTAGACACCGGCACCGCTGGCACTTTCTCCACTCAAACTTTCCATTTCCGCAACTCCTGTTATCACCACCCAGCTCTGCCGACTTATCGAATACCGACGACTACATTCGACAGAGTGCAAAAAAAATATCGGGATGATTCGTTTTCTGGTGAACAGAATCCCCCCAACAGATCAGCGACTTTATTTCCTCAAGCTAAGTTGAGGTCAACATAGGTTGGCCTCGGCTTTTGACTATCCTCGTCATAGGTATCGTCTCCGGCCGTAGCCAATAAAACGCTTGGCGGATCAGAAAACGATTACCTGAGAGGCAGGCCTGTCTGGAAACACAAGATACGAAGAGCCGGTAGTTTGGCGGTAGCGGCTTACTGCGCGAAGCTTGCCCGATTCTGTTATCAGGCCGAGAAGTGACAGACGAGGGAGGAACCATTAGCCAATATGAATGCGGCCTTTCATTGTAATTTCAGGCAAGTGACAGCGACGAAAGACGAAAGCGGAGTGCCCTGAAGCGTCTCCCAAAACCCTGCATAGAGCCGATCCCCGCAAGCTTGCGGGAATTACCAGCAAGGCTTACGGGCAAGCCACGGGGCAGGATCCCGACTTGCCATATTCCGCTGGGCAGCTCCGGCGAATTGCCGGTTTCTGCGCAGTGATTGCCTGATCCTGCAGAAAATGACTCAATGGGGACACGGGCCCGCAGCGCTCTGCGTATACTGCCGGCAACAGGAGGACAGGCCATGACCGTGACAACACCGGAGTTACCCCGCAATCTCAGCGCCGGCCCCCAGCAGCAACTGGCCGACATCGTCAGCCGCTGGGCCGATGGTAGCGGCATGAGCCAGACCGCCATCGGCGGGGTGGACCTGTATCGTTCCGACGGGCTGACCGCGTGCGGTTCCACCGTCTATGAACCCTCGCTGATTTTTATTCTGCAAGGCACCAAGACCATTCAGCTCGGCGACCGGGAAATTGTCTACGGCCCCATGAGCTACCTGGCCAGTTCCGTGCATCTGCCGGTGCAAGGTCAGATCGTGGATGCCTGCAAGGATCGCCCCTATCTGGCTGCCAAGATCACCGTGGACCCACAGGAAGTGACCGACCTGGTACTGGAACTGGGTGACAAGGTGGCCAGCGTCGACCCGGACAGCCCCTGCCCGGAAATCAGTTGCGGCCTGTGCATGTCCTACATGGACGAACGTATGCAGGGCGCCCTGTATCGGCTGCTGAGCCTGCTGGATTCCCCGGAGGATATTCAGGTGCTGGCACCGCTGGCACGTCGGGAAATCATCTACCGGGCACTGATCGGAGAGATGGGCCCGCGCATGCGCAAGTTCGTGGCTGCGGACTCCCAGGCCAACCGAATATCCCGGGTGATCTCCACCCTGCGCGGTCGTTACACGGAACCCTTGCGAGTGAAGGAGCTGGCGGAAGAAGCCAACATGAGCGAGTCCACCCTGTTCCACAGCTTCAAGCAGGTCACCCGCATGTCGCCACTGCAATTCCAGAAAAAGCTGCGCCTCTACGAAGCCCGACGCCTGATGCTCACCGAAGGCCTGGAAGCGGCCACCGCCAGCTACCGGGTAGGCTACGAAAGCCCCTCCCACTTCAGCCGCGAGTACAGCCGCATGTTCGGCGCGCCGCCCAAGGCGGATGTGTTGAAGTTGCGGGGGGAGCAGCAGGTAGTTAACAGTTAATAGTGAACAGTTCCGCGAGAAAGGTTCTTCTTTTTCAAAACGACAGAGGCCGCGCCCAAACTGTGGGCGCGGCCTCTGTCGTTTAAACCTCAAATAAAGTGTTTCGTGAGCTGTTAATTGTTCACTGTTAACTGTTAACTCTTCAACCGGTACCCCGTCCTGAATATCCACCACACCAGAGCGATACAGATGGCCAGGAAGAACAGGGTCATGCCGATGCTGATGCCGATATGGACGTCAGCACTACCGAAGAAGCTGTAGCGGAAACCACTGATCAGGTAGACCACCGGGTTGAACAGGGTCACGGTTTGCCAGAACGGTGGCAGCATGTCGATGGAATAGAAGCTGCCACCCAGAAAGGTCAGAGGAGTGATGATCATCAGGGGAATGATCTGCAACTTCTCAAAGGTATCCGCCCAGATGCCGATGATGAAGCCGAACAAACTGAAGGTAATGGCGGTAAGCAGCAGGAAGCCGAACATCATGAAGGGGTGCTGAACCTCATAGTCTACAAAGAAGCGCGCCGTAATCAGTATCAAAACACCCAGTATCGATGACTTGGTTGCGGCAGCTCCCACATAACCGATGACGATCTCCACGTAGGAGACCGGTGCCGATAGCACTTCATAGATCGTTCCTGAGAACGTGGGCATGTAGATCCCGAACGAGGCATTGGAAATGCTCTGCGTCATCAGGGTGAGCATGATCAGGCCGGGAATAATAAAGGCCCCGTAGCTGACGCCGCCAATTTCCACCATGCGCGAACCAATGGCGGAGCCAAACACCACAAAGTACAGGGAGGTGGAGATCACCGGTGAGGCTACGCTCTGCATCAGGGTGCGCCAGGTGCGAGCCATTTCGAATTTGTAAATGGCGCGAATGGAGTAAAGATTCAGTTTCATCGGGCGTCTCCGGATGCAGTCGCATTTGCAGCAGCAGGTTGGCCGTTGTGGACCAGATCCACAAAAATATCTTCCAGTGAGCTCTGCCGGGAATGCAGGTCCTTGAACTCGATACCGGCGGCGTTCAATGCTCGCAGCAACTCGGCGATGCCGGTGGTTTCCTGATTGGCATCGTAGGTGTAGACCAGCCCGTAGCCGTCTTCGGACAGCGCCAGCGCGTCATTGTCCAGAGCTGCCGGCAGGCTTTGCAGCGGCTCGGCCAGGTGCACGGTGAGCTGCTTGCGGCCCAGCTTCTGCATCAGCCGTGCCTTGTCATCCACCAGGATGATTTCGCCCTGGCGGATAATACCTACCCGGTCGGCCATTTCCTCAGCTTCCTCGATGTAGTGAGTGGTCAGGATAATGGTCACCCCCTGCTCGCGAAGCTGGCGCACCATCTCCCACATTTCCCGGCGCAGTTCCACATCCACCCCGGCGGTGGGTTCATCCAGAAACAGGATCTTGGGTTCGTGGGAGAGGGCCTTGGCAATCATCACCCGTCGTTTCATACCGCCGGACAGCATCATGATCTTGTTGTCCCGCTTGTCCCACAGGGACAGTACCTTCAGCACTTTTTCGATATGGGCATCGTTGCGGGGCTTGCCAAACAGACCGCGGCTGAAGCTCACCGTATCCCAGACCGTCTCGAAGGCATCGGTGGACAGTTCCTGGGGCACCAGACCGATGGCGCTGCGCGCTTCACGGTAGTCGCGAACAATGTCGTAGCCATCGGCCAGCACCTTGCCACTGGAGGGATTGACGATGCCGCAGATGATGCTGATCAGGGTGGTCTTGCCGGCCCCGTTGGGGCCCAACAGGGCAAAGATCTCCCCGGCCTGGATATCCAGATTGATGTTCTTGAGGGCCTGAAAGCCCCCTTGATAGATTTTGTTCAGGTCTTTCACGGAAATGACAGCACTCACCACTTTCTCCTTCGTTGGACCTGCTAAGGCCGCCTCATTATGCCCGAAATAACGCCCATCCGCTGGCAACGCTGATCACGATTTGGCAGCATAAGACCTAAACCTTGGTTAAGGTCAAAGCGCATCAACAAAGGACTCCACCATGACCCTGTCCTGTGCAGACGATATTCACAAGGCGCTTACCGTTGGTGAGGTGGCCGAACGCAGCGGCGTGGCCGTTTCCGCCCTGCACTTCTATGAAAAAAAAGGCCTGATCCAGAGCTCGCGCAGCGCCGGTAACCAGCGCCGCTATCATCGCGATGTGTTGCGCCGGGTGGCGGTGATAAAGGTCGCTCAGCGTATCGGTATCCCGCTGGCGGAAATTGCCGAAGCCCTGGCCGAACTGCCTGATGGGCGCAGCCCCACCGCGCGGGACTGGAAGCGCATGTCAGCCAAATGGCGCGGGCACCTGGACGAACGCATCAATGATCTGACCATGCTGCGCGACCAGCTCAATGAGTGTATCGGCTGCGGCTGCCTGTCCATCAAGGCCTGCCGGCTACGCAATCCCTTTGACACTCTGTCCGAGGAAGGCCCGGGGCCGCATTTCTAGGCCGCAGAGCAGGTTCCCACACCTCTTCCGACCTTGGTCGGCATTCATTTTGCCATCTGCAGCGGGCACAATGTGGTTCCTGCAACACCTTTTCCGCAATCAGGAGGCAGCATGAACAAGAACACCGTAACCGTTATCCCCGGCGACGGAATCGGACCGGACATCGTGGATGCCACGGTACGGGTACTGAAAGCTCTGGATTGCGGGCTCGAATTCGAATACGCCATTGCCGGCCAGACTGCGCTGGATCAAGGACTGGATCTGGTACCGGAAGAAACCCTCTCCGTACTCCGCCGCAACCGCCTGGCCTTGAAAGGCCCGATCACCACGCCGGTGGGCGGCGGCTTCACCTCCGTGAACGTGACCCTGCGCAAGACCTTCGACCTGTTCGCCAATGTGCGCCCGGCCCTGTCCATCCCCGGGGTGAAATCCCGCTATGACAACGTGGACATCATGACCGTGCGGGAGAACATTGAAGGCATTTATTCCGGTCTGGGCCAGACCGTTAGCGAGGATGGCGAAACCGCCGAGCTACGCAGCCGCATCACCCGCACGGAATCCGAGCGCCTGCTGCGCTTTGCCTACGAAACAGCGGTGAAGCAGAGCCGCAAGAAGGTCACCGTGGTGCACAAGGCCAACATCATGAAGTCCACCTCGGGCCTGTTTCTCGACGTGGCCCGCAAGGTGCGCGAGGACTACCCCCAGCTGGAACACGAGGAAATGATCGTGGACGCCTGCGCCATGCAGCTGGCCATGAACCCGCACCGCTTTGATGTGATCGTCACCACCAACCTGTTCGGCGACATCCTTTCCGATCTTTGCGCCGGTCTGATCGGTGGTCTGGGTGTAGCGCCGGGTGCCAACATCGGCGAACACGGCGGTCTATTCGAAGCAGTCCACGGCAGCGCCCCGGACATCGCCGGCAAGGGTATCGCCAACCCCACCGCCATCATGCTGGCCGGCGCACTGATGCTCGACTACATCGAGATGCACGACAAGGCCAAACAGCTGCGGCGCACCGTGCGCCAGGTGGTGGGCGAAGGAGAGATCGTCACCCCGGACCTGGGCGGCCGCGCCAGCACCAGCGAGTTTACTGATGAGCTGGTGCGCAGGCTGGAACAGAACCGTTAACAGTGAATAGTTAATAGTGAACAGTTCGCGGGGCGGGTTTTCCTGTCCTGAAATGCAAGAGGCCGCGCCCATGTATGGGTGCGGCCTCTTGCATTATGGGCATATGGACTAGCGATCAGCGCCTTGTTGGCGAGCTCGCTGGTGGCGTTCGTTCAGGCCCACCGCATCATTTTCCGGTAACTCCCAGCCCTGCAGGTTCTCTTCGATTAGCTGGGTGAGCGCATCCAGGTGGCCGGGCTCTGCATTCAGTGCCGGGATGTAGGCGAAGGCCTCACCGCCGGCTTCCTTGAAGTAGCCGCGGTTTTCCACATCGATTTCTTCCAGGGTTTCCAGGCAGTCGGAGGAAAAGCCGGGGCAGAACACCTGCACGGATTTCACACCCTGTTCCGGCAGTGCCATCAGGGTGTGATCGGTATAGGGCTTCAGCCATTCCTCACGGCCAAAGCGGGACTGGAAGGTAGTGAGCCAGTCGTCGTCGCCCAGGCCCAGACGCTCCGCCAGCAGGCGCGAGGTCTTGTGGCATTCGCAAAAGTAGGGATCGCCATTGAGCAGGTATTTTTTCGGCACCCCGTGGTAGCTGAAGATCAGCTTGTCCGCCGTGCCATGTTCGGCGCGGAATGCCTCGATGTGTTTGGCCATGGCATCGATGTAGGGCGGGTAATCCGGGTAGTGGCTGATAAAGCGCAGGTCCGGTAACCAGCGCCGTTGCATGAAGTCCTTGGCAATGGCATCGAAGGTGGAGGCGTTGGTGGACGCCGAGTACTGCGGATACAGGGGCAGCACCACCAGCTTGCGCACGCCGGCCTCTTCCATGGCCTGCAACTGGCTGGCAATGGAGGGATTGCCGTAGCGCATGGCAAAGCGCACCTCGATGTCGTCACCAAACTTGTTATGCAGCCGCTCGCGCACGCCAGCACACTGGGCTTCGGTGTGGACCATCAGAGGTGAACCCGCATCCGTCCAGACACTTTTGTAGGCATGGGCTGAACGCGGCGGGCGAATTACCAGAATCACCAGATGAAGGATGAAGAACCAGATCAGCCGAGGCACCTCCACCACCCGCGGGTCGGACAGGAATTCGCGCAGATAGCGACGCAGGGCGCCGGTCTCCGGTGCATCCGGGGTGCCCAGGTTGGTGATCAGCACCCCCAGCTTCTGCGCCTGGCGGTGATCAAAGTTCTGTTGTCCCTGATAAGCCATCCGTTCCTCGCTGCCGTTACGTTGAGCGATCAGTATGGCCGATAGTGTAGCGTCGCGGCGTCAAGGTGCCACGCCCGCCATACCTATCGATCTGATCAAATAGGGGAATTACTGATCTTCCGACAAGGGGGCCTGATGCTCGGCCAGCACCTGACGGAATCTATCGGGGATCGGCGCCGAGGCCTGCTTGTCGTGCTCGAAGTAGACCTGCACGGCCTTGCCACGGGCCACCAGCTTACCGTTCTGCCAGGCTTGCTGGGCCACCACGAAAGAGCTGTTGCCGATTTTCTCGATGCCGGTGCGCAGCAGCACATCGCTGCCGTAATAAATCTGGCCGACAAAATCCACTTCCACCCGGGCCAGAATCAGCGGTAGGGACGCCGGATCACTGCCACCCCCGAACAACTGGAACAGGGGCGCCCGCCCGGTTTCGAACCAGCCGGTGACCACGGTGTTGTTCACATGACCAAAGGCATCGGTTTCGTAAAAGCGGGGCGTAACGGTGAGTTCAAACATGGATGCGCTCTCATGGGGACTGCGGGGACGTCATGATACCCGAGACGCCCCCGGGCCTGAATATTGACACTCAGGCCTGCATCACTCCCCGCGCAGACTGGCCAGCGCCTTTTTGCGCCGAGCCACTTCTTCACTGAGGCTGTCGCGGGCCGCTTCCTGCTCTTCCACCCGCTCGATCAGGGCTTCCACGTCCTGGCTGGCCTTTTCCATGGGCTCACCAAGGCCACCCACCGCTTCTGCGTTTTCTTCCAGCACCGCCAGTTCCGCCCGGGACGCCATCAACTGCACCTGTATCTGACGCAGGGTGTGATCTGCCTCGGCCAGGGCAGACAGACTGTCATCCAGCTCGCCCTGCAGTTCCTTTTCCAGCTCGGCAAATTCGTCACTGTCTTCAGCAATCACCTGCCAACCGTCGAAGCGTTGCTCGAAATCTTCCGCCACCATGCCGCGGGGCAAGGCCTGCTCATCCAGGGTGGTCACCACGTTTTCTTCATCATTGCCGCGAATGATCTGGACTGACGCAGTCAGATCCCGCTTCTCTCCTTCCGCCAGCGCCGTGCGGGTGACCACGCGCTGGCCGATGTCATCCACGTAGCGCACTTCGCGCAACGGCGCGTCCAGGGCCAGCACCGCTTCCACCTTGTAGGTGGTGATTTCCTCGGGCCCGGTCTGGTCCTTGCGCTGATCCTCGATATCCAGATCTTCCACCTGCCAGTAGCCCAGATCCCGAGTCTGCAAGGCCTGGTCGATGGCCGCAGCCAGACGCTTTTCCTCGCTGTTCATGCCACAGCTGACCAGCAGCCACCCTGCCACCAAAAACAGACCGACAATTGCTACGCCTCGTTTCAATGTCATCGCCCTTCCTCCATACGGGTTACTGTGTCCCCTAGTATGCACGGTAATCGCCCGGCGTCGACGCCTGCCGCTTGCAGCCCGTATCATGGCACCCCCCCCCTTTGCAGTAGAAGCCCATGACCACGCTGGATACGGCGACACGCACCGAACTGGAGGCTGCCGCCTTTCGCCGCTTGCTGCAGCATCTGGACGAGCACAAGGAAGTGCAAAATATTGATCTGATGATACTGGCAGACTTCTGCCGCAACTGTCTGTCCAAGTGGCTGGCGGCTGCCGCAGAGGAACGCGAGCTTGCCCTGGATTACGAGGCTGCCCGGGAATGGGTGTATGGCATGCCCTATGCCGAATGGAAAGACAAATACCAGCCACCGGCCACGCCGGAGCAGCTGGCAGCGTTTGAAGCGAAGAAGACCGGGTGAAAGCGGCAAGCTTCAGGCTGCAACACGAGCAAGGCTGTGCCATTTAACCTCAACCTTGCCCGCGCTTTCCGTGTTGTTTATCCCTTTGCCGCGCGAAGTCGTGCCTTTCCCGGTTGCCTCAGGAATCTCTTCGCGTTGTAGCTTGCAGCTTGACACTTTTAACGGCGGCCCGCAGGCCGCCCGGATATGGCTGGTGAGGATTATTCCTCATCGAACAGGGTTTCCACTTCGTAGATTGAGGTGGTGCCACTGACTTCGTTACCCACCACCAGCAATGGCTTGCCGCTGGGAGAATCGGCGGCAGGGATGAACACCAGCCCTTCCGGGCCCAGATCACCCACCACGGCGCCCACATCGCTTTCTGCCAGCAGACCATCATCGATCAGGTCTGCGATGTCTTCGCCATCACCACCGCCGCCCCAGAAGTTGCGGCTGTTCAGGTAATCCAGCCGCTCGGGCTGCTGCGGATCGGTAATGTCATAGACCAGAATGCCGCCCATGCGCTCCAGCGCCAGGAACAGGAAAGTCTTGTCGCCAATGGCGCCGATGGTCAGCCCTTCCGGCTCCGGGCCCTTGGCATCACTGCGGCTGTCCATGGCGTTGATTTCATCATGGCCACTGTTGAAGTAATCCTGACAGGCAATGCTGCGGTTGGTCCCCAACCGGCATTCGTCGCTGGCCAGGAACTGCTCGATGTCATCACCGCTGTCGAATACCAGATTGCCGTCTTCATCCCGGATGGAGAAGGAGCGACCGCCGTAGCTGTAGAGGGTGTCGTACATGATGCGGGTGCCCATCTCATCCACATTTCCCGCGTCGCTGTACATCACCGGGTTGCCGGCTTCGTCGGTCTTGTAGCCCATGGTCCAGGTAATGTTGAGACGGCCCAGTACATCGTCTTCGCGACAGTCACCGGGATCACCGGCGGTGGCGCCGCAATACTCGAACACCGCCGGATCCAGCAGCGCACCAGCACCCAGTTCACGCAGCTGGGGAGGCAGATCGTCGCCGCAGCGACGATCGAAGCCGCTGGCATGCACCAGATGCTTGACGCGGAATTCTTCTACGAACCCCTGCCCGGCATCACCGACACAACCTTCCCCCTCAGCACCCCAGTAGGCATCGTTGTCTTCCCCCCAGGCACGGGCGTCGCCTTCGTTGGCTGTGACCAGGTAGGTGCTGCCACCGGCGCTGTAGGCGTGAATGGCGTCAGGCAGGTACAGGCCAACCACACCCTGCCAGGTCTGGATGTTGATCGCTTCATCGTCATCGCTGGCATCAATGCCAAAGCCTGCCACGCTTCGGTCGATCTCTCCCAGCGGCAGGATATCGGTGACGGTGGCGGTAGCAATGCTGACCTTGGCCAGGGCGTTGTTTTCCTGCAGGGTTACCCAGGCGGTTTTGCCATCGGCAGACACCGCGATGTATTCCGGCTCCAGGTCCATGGCCACATCGGCGCCAGGTCCATAGATGCGCACGCCCGTGCTGCGCAGGGTGCCAGCATCAAAGGCGCTGAAATCCGCCGTGCTGACCTGGGGATCCTGCGGATTGCTGATATCGATAATGCTGATGGAGCCAGCCGGGTCGATCTGGTAATCATCGCTGGGCTCGCCCTCGTTGGCGGTGAGCAACTTTTTGCCATCCGGGGTAAAGATAATCATGTCCGGCTGGGCGCCCACTTCCACACTGCCCAGCAGGCTCAGGTCATCGGCCCGATACAGGGCAGCAAAACCGTTGTCAGTTTTCGGATTGGCTTCAACGGCGATAGCCACCAGTCCATTCTTCACCGCCACACTGTTCACGACGGCCCCGGCAGCAACCTCTTCAACACCCAGCGACTCGATCAGTGAGGGCTTGGCGGGGTCGCTCATATCCAGTACATCAAGCACACCCAACTCTGCGTTGACCACAAACAGACGCTGGCTGGCCTTGTCATAGGCAGGGATTTCGGCGGCAGAGGTATCGAAACTACCGGACTCGTAGCGGCTCAAAAAAGACAGACGCAGGCTGTCCGGCGTTTTGACTTGCTCGCCGCCACCCGCAGCAGGATTGTTGTCGCTGCTGTCACCGCCACAGGCAGTCAAGGCAGCAGCCAGCATCATGCCGGCGCCCAGGCTATACCAGGATGTCATTGTGAACTCCCCAACGGTTCGTGTTATTCGTTGATCAGTGAACCTGGGTTTATCGCCGGACGGCATGAAGCCAGTGCGTCAAAAGCGTGATGATTTTGTGGCAGAGGCGGGAAGAGAATTCAGAACAGAACATTCGTCACAAAAAACGCGGTGCGGTTTGACCAGAGCCGCGTTCACCGGAAGAAACCAGGCCAAGGGGGGGGGGGCAGACGCCTTCCTCGATCAGACACCCGCGCTTCCAGATGGAGCCTGCGGGTCCTGTTCTGACGCTTTTGTGTTGCCCTGTTGCGCCATGTGCCGCCCACGGCAATGTGGCGTCACGAGCCCTTGCTCCCGGCCGGCATGAAACGGAGGACCAAGCCGACTCAGCTATTTTTATACCGCCAAAATCATTTACCGACACATGGGCCGATGCAACAATGATGCGAATGCTCGTTCGGATTCAACTCGGATAACCTGATGGCTCGCAAACCCAAACAACAACGCTCCAAGGCCACTGTGGACGCCATTGTCCAGGCCGCCCTGATTTCCATCGCCAACCATGGCCCAAGCGGCATTACTGCGAGACAAATCGCGGAAAAGGCGGGAATTGGCGTGGGTTCGCTGTATGAATACTTTGAAGACAAGGACGCCATCATCGATGCGGCCAGCAAACGCTTTGTCAGTGACACCGTGGATCTGATCAAGCCGCTGATCCCGGAACTGGTGCGTCTGGACATCCGTGAGGCGATTGAGAAACTGTTGTTCAGTTTTCGCGACTTTCTGGAAGAGAATAATCAGCTCTACCTGCGCTGCGCCCGCCACGCCTTCAGCATGGACATGGTGATCTACCAATCACCGATCAACAGCGCCCTCATGGAACTGTTCACCCAGTACCTGATGCACCACCCGGAGCTGCTGAAACTGCCGAATATTCCCACCGTGGCCTACTTCTATATCAATGGCGGCATTTTCACCGTGGTCAGGCACCTGTCCGAGGATAACCCGATACAAAGCTTCGAGGAGCTGGCAACCGTGTTCGGGGATATTCTCGCCAGCTACGTGGAAAAGAAGGTGGAATTGGCGGGATGACCGCCTTCACGCCCGCTGTGGCTTAGAAAGCATGAGGGGAAGCCTTTCGCTTCCCCTCATTCAATGAACCCGTCATCCAATCGCCGTCAGGCGGCCTTCTTTTTCTCCGCGCTCTGGTAAACCACCTCGTAGTCTCCTAGCTTGAAATCGCTCAGACGCTTCTTCAGCTCCTTCAGCGACCAGGGCCAGGCGGCAAAGTTGCGGCCATTCTGGTCCAGGTAGTAGCTCTTGCAGCCACCACTGTTGAACACCGTGGTTTTCAGGTGTTTCTGGACCTTGTCGTTATGGGCCTTGAGCACCTCGGGCTTGATGGCAAAGCGGGTGATTCCCTTCTGCTTCACCTTCTTCAGGCCGTCGATGATGTAGTCAAGCTGGGCTTCCGCCAGGCCGATGAAGGAGTCATACACCAGCACGTTGGGACCCAGCACCAGGAAGGCATTGGGCACATCCTTCATGGTGGCGCCCAGATAGGCTTCCGGAGAGCTGTCCTTCCACAGGTCGGAGAGGCGATCGCCGTTGGCATCAATCACCTTCCTGCCGATCGGCGGGTGGGACACTTCAAAACCGGTACCCCAGATAATCACGTCCACTTCATGACGCTCACCGTTGGCGGCGATCACGGTATTGCCCTCCACTTCCACCAGGCCATGGGGAATCAGGTTGGCGTTATCCGCCTGCAGGGCCGGGTAGTAGTTGTTGGCGAACAGGATGCGCTTGCAGCCCAGGGTAAAGTCCGGTGTTACCGCCTTGCGCAGGGCCTTGTCCTTCACCTGCACACGCAGCAGCTGTTTGGCCGCCGTGCTCACCGGCTTCAGAGCCGCCGGATTACGCAGACCGAAGTTGATCACGTTCAGGGAGGTGGCCACCGCCTTGCGCCAGCTTTTCTGGATAATCGGCAGCTTGTCGATCAACTGCTTGCTGGTATCCCCCAGATCCATGTCCGGCTTGGGCAGCACCCAGGGCGCGGTGCGCTGAAACACATGCAGCTCTTTCACCTTGGGCTGGATCTGCGGCACGAACTGGATCGCCGAAGCGCCGGTACCGATCACCGCCACACGCTTGCCGGTCAGGTCATAGTCGTGGTTCCACTTGGCGGAATGGAACATTTCGCCCTTGAAGCTATCCAGGCCCGGCAGCGACGGAATCTGGGCTTCGGTGATCGGCCCGGTGGCAAAGACCACGGTGCGCGCCAGGGTCTGGCCTTTTTCCTTACCGGTTTTGGTATCCAGTACCCACAGGTGGCGGCTTTCGTCCCACTCGGCATGTTCCAGTTCAGTGCCGAACTCGATCAGTTCCTTGATACCGAAATCTTCGCTTACCTCTTCCAGGTAGCTGAGAATTTCCGGCTGGCGGGCAAACAGGTGGCTCCACTTGCTGCTCAGCGCAAAGGAAAAGGAGTACAGGGAAGACGGCACATCACAGCCACAACCCGGGTAGGTATTTTCCCGCCAGGTACCGCCAACGCGGGTAGCTTTCTCGATGATCTTGAAATCGTGATAGCCCTGTTTCTTCATCTTGATCGCGGCACACAAGCCGGAAATGCCGGCACCGACAATAAAGGTGTCGTAAATCTTAGCCGCAGAGGCGTTGCTCTTCTTTGCTGCTGCCATGGGAAAAACCTCTGTTAATTCTTGACGAACCGGTAGGAAAAACCGAGCAGGTTCGCGTACAAATTGGGGGTGGCGCGTTTCATCATCCAGAACAGCTTTGCGTCCACCTGGGGAGTGGTGTACAGCTCACCCTTGTCGAGACGGTTCAGGGTCAGCTTGGCCACGGAATCACTGGTGGTCATGGCGTAGTTCATCAGTGCATGATCGGCCAGTTTGGAATAGCGCGCGGGAATGCGGCCATCCTTGATGATGTTGGTGGGCACCAGGGTCGGACACAGTACGTTGACCTTGATGTTGTCGCGCTTGAGTTCCGCGTACAGGGTTTCGGACAGGGCCCGCACGCCGGCCTTGGTCACGTTATAGGCACTCATTTCCGGCGCTGCAGTATAGGACGCGGCAGAGGCCACATTGATGATGGCGCCACGACCCTGCTTCTTGAACCCGGGCACAAAGTAGTGACAACCGTGCACCACACCCCACAGGTTCACATCCATGGCCCATTTCCAGTCTTCCAGGCTCAGCTCTTCGAACTTGCCACCAATGCCCACGCCGGCATTGTTGATCAAAAGAGTGACCGGGTTGCCCAGCAACTTCTCGGACTTGGCCGCCAGTTGCTTGACCTGACCAGCCTTGCCCACATCACAGGCCACCGCAAAGGCCTTGCCACCCGCCTTTTCGATCAGCGCCACGGTTTCTTCCGCGCTTTCCAGTTTCAGATCGGCGCAGACCACAGCGCTATTCCGTTTGGCCAGCTCCAGGGCAAAACTACGACCGATACCACTGCCGGCACCGGTAACCACCGCGTAGCCGTTATAGCTCGGCTTGCTGGAACGAAACTTGAGAATATTCATCATTACCTTCCACCTTTTTCAGGTTGGGCATTCAGTGTTCGTTCAGGCACGCTTGGCCGGCACGAATTCCTTGGTCAGATACGGCGCCAACAGCCCGGTTTTAGGATTCAGCAGCTTTTCCTTGTAATACTCCAGGTAGGCACTGGTGTCGTGATCGCTAGGATGAAAATCACGACGAGTGTAATCCAGAATATGCTTGATGGTGCTGCCGAAGACTCCCTCTTCAGGACCCGCCAGCACCGCCAGGCTACGCTTCACATCTTTCCAGTAACCGGGGCTCAGCAAGTTACGCGGTTTACGCATCACCGGAATCAACGACGCAGCAACCGGAACCAGGAAAACGATGGTAAATGCCGCCAGGCCAAAACCACGCATACGCAGGGCATAGTCACCGGACAATTCCTGGAACACGTCGTAGGCAACATCCTTATGCTCAGACTCTTCCAGCATGTGCCACATCCACAGGGCCCGCTGCTTCTCGTCCAGGGACTCATAGAAGATGTCTTCGTGCTTCATCATGTATTCCGCCAGCACCGCAGTGAAATGCTCAATGCCAGCCATTAATGACAGCTGCATGCGGTTGGACAGTTTCTTGAAGCCGTGTTCGAACACCTTGTCGGCGAGGAAGCGATACAGACCAACAGGATAACGGTGCTGGGCCAGCACATCGTTGAACTCGTTGTGCATCTTGGAGTGGATGGCTTCCTGGCCGATCAGGGCGGTGACCAGACGCTTGAGCTCCGGATCTTTCACAAACTGACGGTGGTAGCGAGCGGTGTCGATCACCAGATCTTCGCCAAAGGTCAGAAAGATGGACAGGGCCTCAAAGTAAGCCGAGGCCAGCTCGGTGTTTCTGAAGAAGGTATCGTCCAGCTCCTTGGCATCGAACTGAAAATCCATGTGTCGAATCGGCATCTCAGGCCGTTGCTTGGCAGTTTTCGGCACGTATGAATGAATCGTTGCAGTCGTCATTAGGTCACCTGTCCAATGGGGCAAAGCCGATAATGTCTCGCGCCTTGGAAGTCAGTTGGCGCGCACTACTGTTACATTGAAGAGTGATACAATAAAGCGAATGCTTGTTCGGATTCAATTCGGTTCAGCATAGCTTCTGCAACCCAGCCTTCACAGGTCAGCATGCCAATAGGAAAGCCCCCCTTACAGGCCAATAAAAGCACCTTTTAAAAATTTAAGTAATTGATATGTATAGGGATAATTATTTCCTGGATCCAATGACAGGAGCATCACTCCCTTTCCCCGGAATAGTCATTGTCTGCACCAAAGACAGCACTGTTACTCCCCACCCCCAAAAGCGGACGCAGTGTTCGGATTTAATCGACGCCATAGGACACGATTTGCCTAGCATTGCCACCTACCACCTGCCACAACTACTCACTGGGCATATAACAGAGCATTACAATCTATGGGTAGGAAAAGCCCGGGCACCCGGCAACAATGAAGTAAATCAACGGCCATCGGGGTGCCCATGCTCAACAAGGAAAAACTGAATCAATCAAAAGTCCTGCAGCTGGTGGACTGGCAGTTCAATCGCTATCTGTCCATGCAGTTGCTGCCGTTGCTCTACCTGCTGATGATTATCGGCGCGGTATTGCTGGTGGGCTTTTTTGTGGCCGCCAGTTTTTCCAGTTCGTTATGGCTGGGGCTGGCCACCGCCACCTTGTCGCCGCTTATCCTGCTGGTAATGGTTGCCATCGTCCGGGCCGCCCTGGAGTACTTGGTGATGGCTCATCGCACCATGAGCATCGTGGAAAGCATGCGCACCTTGCCCGAGCGCGTGGAAAGCCTGGACCACAAAGTGGAAGCGCTCAACGACCATGTCATTGATCTTCATGAAATGCTGATGCAACTGCGTCCACTACTGCGTTCTGCGGGCCTGCCCGGACGTTTTATCGAATCACTGCGCAAGGGGGACACCAAGGAAAACGGCGGCGATAAATAAACCCGTCTGACACGCGACGCTTTCCGCCATCGCAATTACCGGCTTTTTCAGGTGTAATTTCACTCCTGCGGACGCCTTCCAGGGCGCCCTCACCCTGAATAAGGAGTTACCATGTCGCTACCCGCGTCCCTGCAAGACCGGCTGCGCCTGCCAGCCGTCGCATCCCCCATGTTTATTGTCTCCAACCCGGATCTGGTTATCGCCCAGTGCAAGGCCGGTATCGTTGGTTCTTTCCCGGCACTGAATGCCCGCCCGGCAGAAGAACTTGAGGTATGGCTGAAGCGTATTACCGAAGAGCTGGATGCCTGGAACCAGGCCAACCCGGACCAGCCGGCAGCCCCCTTTGCGGTAAACCAGATCGTGCACAAGTCCAACAACCGGCTGGAACACGATCTGGAAATGTGCGTGAAGTACAAGGTGCCTATCGTGATCACCTCCCTGGGCGCCCGGGTGGACGTGAACGAGGCCATCCATAGCTACGGCGGCCTGGTGTTCCACGACATCATCAATAACTTCTTCGCCAAGAAGGCTATCGAGAAAGGGGCTGACGGCCTGATCGCCGTGGCCGCCGGCGCCGGGGGCCACGCGGGCACCCAATCCCCCTTTGCACTGGTGCAGGAAATCCGCGAATGGTTTGACGGCCCACTGTTGCTGTCTGGCTCCATCGCCAAGGGCGATGCCATTCTCGCCGCCCAGGCCATGGGCGCGGACCTGGCCTATATCGGCTCCGCCTTTATTGCCACCGACGAAGCCAACGCCGACCAGCGCTACAAGCAGTCCATCGTCGATAGCAGCGCCAGCGACATCATCTATTCCAACCTGTTCACCGGCGTCCACGGCAACTACCTGCGCAGCTCCATTGAAGACGCCGGGCTCGACCCGAACGACCTGCCGGAAAGTGATCCGTCGAAGATGGATTTCGGCGATGGCAGCTCGAAGGCCTGGAAAGACATCTGGGGCAGCGGCCAGGGCATCGGCGCCATCAAGAAGATCGGCCCGGCCAGCGAGCTGATCGAGCGGCTCAAACAGGAATACTCCAGCGCGCGTCAGCGGATGGATCAGCTGCCCTGGAAATAAAGCTGCAAGCTGCAAGCCTCAAGCTACAACGCGCCAGAAATTGGTATTGAACGGAAACCCAGGAGGCCGCGCTCAGAGCTTGAGCGCGGCTTCATGCGTTTTACTACCAGCCCCACCGCGCTGTCGCTTCTAGCTTCTAGCTTCTAGCTTCTAGCTTCTAGCTTCTAGCTAGGAGCTTGGGCTTGCAGCTTTCGACTGCTTCTCCCCGCCAACCGCGTTACCATGAGACTACCTCCTGTGCACATGGAGATGTCTCATGCGATGGCTTGGTTTCTGCCTGCTCGCCACTCTGATAGTCACAGACAGCGAAGCGCAAAACTGGCATAGCCCCCACCCCTGGCGAGCGGCTGCCGTGGTGGATGGCCGCGACCGTGACTATAACAATGAGTACTTTCTCCACGCCTTCAGCTATCGCCACCTGCTTGATCAGCCCGCGCCCCTTGAAGAAGGCATTCGTGGCACCGCCGGCAGTCTCACCAGCGACCGCCTTTATATGGACTTTCGCTACCATCAGAGCTTTGTCTTCGACAATCCGGATCAGGCCTTCACCCTGGATATTCAGCGCTCCGAGGATTTTGACGGCAGCTACGACCGCCAGCTGGTGGGCTTCCGCCAGACCCTGGCGCAACGCTGGCAACTCTCCCTGCAAGGCGATGTGTTCAGTGACAAATCCCTCACCGATATCTATTTCGGTGCCCGGCGGCTGCACGGCCAAGGAAGCTGGCTGCAACTGAGCGTGGTGCTGCCCAATGCCTACTTCAACGACAAGACAGACAGCCAAAGTGAACTGGTTGACGAGCCCCGCACGCTTTTCGCCCAGTGGCATCAACAGCACAGCCCCAGGACAAGCACCACCCTTTCAGTGAACCACACACCTAATGCCACGCTGGATGACCGCATCCGCGGCGACCGGGTATCCAGTCGGCAGACCCGTATTGCCCTTCGCCATCGCGCACAATACGGTGACTGGCAGTGGCAGGCGGACCTCCACGGCGAGCGCACCCGCCGACAACATCAGCTGGATGAAAACATCGCCCAGCTGGCATTCCGCCGCGACATGGCGTCGCTGACCCTGGCCGTGCGCTACCGGCCCCATCGCTGGCAACCACAAGTCGGTGCCCGCTATTTCTGGCTGGATGAAGATGGCTGGTTCGGGCGCGAGCTCAATGGCAACGGCGAAGTCAGCCGACAGGAACCCATGCTGTTCGGTGGCATATCCCTGCCGCTGAGCGACACCCAGCGACTGGCACCCACCGTCACCCAGCGACTGGCACCCACCGTCTATCTCAGCCGCCCACGAGTGGAGCAAACCGTGAACAGCCAGCAGTGGCGGGACCGGGATGACGATACGTTCGTGGGCAAACTAAGCGTGCCCTGGCACATCACGGTATCAAAACAGAACGGCGCGGTGCTGAGCATCGTACCGTCCATGCGACTGCACCGGTTTGCGTTTGGCGGGGGAAATGTGCAGCTGCACTGGCCTCTCTGAGTTGCAAGTTGAAAGTTTCAAGTTACAACGCGCCAACGCTTTCCCAGAATCTGAAATGCAAGAGGCCGCGCCCAAGTCATGGGCGCGGCCTCTTGCCTGGCGGCTAGCAACAGCCTGGCTCGCGTTGCAACTTTCAACTTTCAACTTGAAACTTGCAACTCCCGATCAGGCTCCGAGCAGGGACGCCACCAACCCTTTCTTCTTCACCGGCTGGTAGTTGCTGAATTCCAGCACACCATCATCGATGGCACCGAAACGCAGTCTCGGCAGATCCACCAGGTAGTTCTGCACCACCATCCATGGCTGCTTGGAACCCTGCCGGGGCAAACGGTCATCCGCACGCATAACATAGCCGGACTGCAGACCCAGGAAGTTCTCATCGGTAATGCAATCTTCGTTGTCACGGGGAATTACGGTCTGGGCGCCGGTTTTTTCCATGTGATTAAGCAGGCGACATACATACTCGCAGACCAGATCCGCTTTCAGGGTCCAGGAAGAGTTGGTGTAGCCGAACACCAGCGCCATGTTGGGCACATCACGCAGCATCATGCCTTTGTAGACCAGCGACTCACGGGGCTCTACGGCCTTGCCGTCGATGGTACCTTCCACCCCGCCCAGCATCTGAACATTGAGACCGGTGGCAGTGATAATAATGTCTGCCTCCAGCTCCTGGCCGGACTTCAGAAGAATACCGTTCTCGGTGAAACGCTCGATATGATCGGTAACGATATCGGCCTCACCCCGGCGAACGGTTTTAAACAGATCGCCATTGGGCACCGCACACAGACGCTGATCCCAGGGGTTATAACTCGGGCGGAAATGAGTCATATCCACATCATCGCCAAGCTGACGTTTGGCAGCCGCCAACAGGGCACGGCGGACCAGCTTCGGACGCTGTTTTGACAGCTTGTAAACCAGCCGCTGGATACCAATGTTACGGGCCCGTGCCAAACGGTAGACCAGCATCTCCGGCATGAAACGGCGCATGCCCACGGAGATCGGATCCACTTCCGGCACGGTGGCAATATACGTCGGCGAACGCTGCAGCATGGTGACCTTGGCCCCTTCCCGGGCCATGGCAGGCACCAGGGTCACGGCGGTGGCACCGGAACCGATTACCACCACTTTCTTGCCTTTATATTCCAGGTTTTCCGGCCAGTGCTGGGGATGAACCACCTGACCCTTGAAGTCTTTTTCACCGGGGAAATCCGGTTTGTAACCTTCGTCGTAGTTGTAATAACCACTGCAGGAAAACAGGAAATTGGCGGTGAAGGTTTCCTGCTCACCGGTCTTCTCATTGGTGGTTTCCACGGTCCACTGGTTTTCATCACTGGACCAGTTTGCCTTGACGACCTTTCGCCCAAAGCGGATGTGTCTTTTGACGTCATATTCGTCTGCGGTGTCTTCCACGTACTGGCGGATGGAGTTGCCGTCAGCAAGCACCTTGGGCTCGGTCCAGGGACGGAAGCTGTAACCCAGGGTGAACATGTCGGAATCGGAACGAATGCCCGGGTACTTGAACAGGTCCCAGGTGCCACCAATGCGTTCGCGGCGCTCGATAATGGCATAGCTGCGGTTCGGGCACTTGCGGGTCAGATGGCAAGCTGCCCCGATACCGGAAAGGCCGGCACCGACAATCAATACATCAACGTGGTTATTAGACATTCTTTTTACCTCCAGCCCTTGGGCCACCTGGTCTCGGCAGTGCAAAACATTGACATCATTCAATGGCACCGTTTATTGGCAGACAGAATAGCCGTACTGGCGGGTATGAGAAAAGGCCAAAACAGGCCGTTAATTGGCCCTGGAGACGGAAAAAAGTGCCGCTAGGGACGGCCAGTGTGGCGCAGGCGGCATAAACACTGGGTCCACTTTCCCTGAACGCCTGTCTACCCGCATGGGGACCATGGGGTTGGCGGCCGGCTATTACTCGTTGATTTTCATAATAAAGTGGTACGAGAGATCCAATGTTATCGTGCTATCACCAATTTGTGACCTCATACACATTGCTGCCCTGCTCACTTCTGCATACTGCCTGCGCGCCATAGGGGAAGGCGCCTACGGGGATGGATTACACACTATAATTATAAGGGTACCGGCATGTTCGATCTGACTGCCTTCGGGGATACGTTCGTCTCTCACTCCTGGCTGTGGATACCGATTTCCTGCGCCAGCATTATCAGCCTGTTGCTATGGAGCGGTCGCATCCGCCAGCCCAGCATGGTCAACCTGTTCGCCATCGGCCTGATCCTGCCCTGCATCAATCTGAGCATGATCGCCACCGGCGCACTGGTGGCAGCAGATCAATTGACGCTGGATCTGGTAGCCTTGCTGCCGTTCTGAGAGTCGCAAGTTACAAGTTGAAAGTTTCAACGCGGATCAGCGCTGCTGTCAGCCGCTACGCATGAGGCCGCGCCCAATGACTGGAGCGCGGCCTCATGCGTTTGAAATCAAGGGCAAACGTATGGCGCGTTGCAACTTGAAACTTGAAACTTTCCCACGCTACAAACCCTGAAGAAATTCCAGCTGATCCGCCAGGCTGACGTCCCGGGCCTCGCCCTGATAGATATCGAAATGACCAACCGGATAGCGCTTCACCGTCGCTTTCGCCATGGCAGCAGCGGCCTTCTCAGCAGCTGAAGCTGGCGCCACCGTATCGGTTTCACAGATCAGCACCAACGCCGGGCAAGTCACCTTTGCCGCCTGGGTTACTGGCCGAAACATGGGCAGCACCAGGCCGATACGAGCCGCCACTTCATTGGGCACACCATCCGGCATCAGCGCGGTATAACCGTCGTAGGCATCATGGCTGGACATGGCCGCCAGCTCCCCGGGCTTGCCGGCGGAGGGCAACATGCGCGGCCCCAGACCCAGCAGACTGCTGATCACATCCCAGAGCCCCAGCCCGGTCATTTTCATTGCCTGACCAATACCCGCGTAGCGCACTACTTCCAGTACCGATGCCAGACCATCCATCATCGGGCACTGGGCGATAATGCCGGCCACGTCCGGCTCTCTGGCTGCCACGGCGGTAACCAGCCCGCCGCCAAAGGACGTGCCCCACAACACGATGCGCTGGTTATCCACTTCCTGCTGCTTGCGCACACAGGCCAGCGCCGCCTGCCAATCCGCCACTTCCCGGTTGGGCAACAACACCTGGCGCGGCATCCCCTCGCTTTCACCAAAGTGCCGGTAGTCGAACAGAAACACCGCATAGCCGGCCTTTAAAAAGGCATCACGAAACGGCTGCAGCCCACAGGCCTTGGTCAGCCCAAAACCGTGGCCCATGACCACCGTCAGAAAGGGACCGTCACCCTCGGGCAGATACAGATCCCCCCGGCAGGACTGGCCATCGCTGACAAATCGCAGCTCACGCATTGTGCTCATGGAAACTCCTTGGTTTTTTGCGTCTGACGTCTGACGTGCGACATTCACCCAATCGCCGGGGCAATAAAGCGCCATTCTTCAATGCTCTGCCCCAGCACCAGGAAGTGTGGGTTGAGAATGTCTTCCTTATTGTATTGCAGCGGCTCGAAGGCGGTGTTCACTACCATCCCGCCGGCGGCGGTGACCACCGCGTGAGCGGCGGCGGTGTCCCATTCGCTGGTGGGCGCCAGACGCGGATAGATGTCGGCGCTGCCTTCGGCTACCAGGCACAGCTTCAGGGACGAGCCCATGGAGGCCCGTTCCACCTCACCCACTTCCTCGCGGATAAAGGCTTCCAGCTTTTCCACCGCTTCCCCGCCGTGGCTGCGACTGGCCACCATCACCACCGGCGTGGTGCGGGCACGGCACTGGATCGGTTTACGCTCACCACCTTCCTCTTTAAAGGCACCCACACCACGGCCACCCAGGTAGGTCACCGCCGTCACCGGCACGTGCACCAGACCCAGTACCGGGGTATCGCCTTCCACCAGGGCAATATTCACAGTGAACTCGCCGTTGCGCTTGATGAATTCCTTGGTGCCATCCAGCGGGTCCACCAGCCAGAAACGGGGCCAGTCCTTGCGTTCGGCATAGGCAATGCCACCGGATTCTTCGGAAAACACCGGGATTTCCGGGGTGAGAGCCTGCAGGCGCGCTTCGATAATCTTGTGCGCCGCCATATCCGCTTCGGTGATCGGCGACTTGTCGTCCTTGGTTTCCACCCCCAGGTCATCACGCTCATATACCGTGAGAATAGCCTTGCCCGCTTCCCGGGCAATCTCGGCGAGCGGTTCCAGCAGGGTATTAAAGTCGGTCATTTCGTTTTTCCTGTGATTCAGATTTTGGCACCTGTAGGAGCGGCGCTTGAGCCGCGATCCTCGCCTCAGGCGAGGAAATCTATCGCACATGGATGAGACTTTCCGGACTTGGCAGCCCGGTTCGCGGCTCAAGCGCCGCTCCTACAGCTCAATTATCGCCGTTGCTCCAGCAGCCGCTTGGTCATCAGCAGCGCCGCGATCACCCGGGCTTCGGTCACGTCGTCGCGCTCGATCAGGCGATCCAGGTCGGACAGTTTCCAGGTGAGCACTTCCAGTTCTTCCGGTTCATCCCCAGGCAGGGATTCTTCATACAGGTCTTCGGCCAGCACCACCTTGATACGATGCCCCATGTAGCCCGGCGACAACGTCATGTCCTTCATCAGCGTAAGACGGCGGGCGCCGTAACCTGCCTCCTCCTTCAATTCCCGGTTGGCCGCGTCACGCCAGTCCTCGCCGTGTTCATAGGCCCCCTTGGGCAGGGTCAGCTCGTAACTTTCCGTGCCGGCGCCATACTCGCGGATCATCACCACGGTGTCATTATCCAGCAACGGCACCATCATTACCGCCGCAATGGGCGGGGTGCGCAGGCGCTCATAGGTGCGTTCCACCCCGTTGCGAAAACGCAGGTGCAGCTCTTCAATTCCGAACAGCCGGCTTTTCGCCACCAGTCGGGTGTCGAGAATCTCCGGTTTCTCATCCATAATTGGAATCAGCTCTCACGCTATTTAAGGCCGAAGACTAACCCGAATACGCAGGAAATTCATGATTGACTGGCAATCCGTCGACACCGTGTTACTGGATATGGACGGCACTCTGCTCGACCTGGAGTTCGATAACTGGTTCTGGCAGAAACATGTCCCCGAGTGCTATGCCCGTCAACAGGGCCTGGACCGGGCTGAAGCCGACCGCATTATCCACGACTGGATCACCAGCCACCTGGGCACCCTGAACTGGTACTGCCTGGATTTCTGGACCGCGGAACTGGGTCTGGAAATCGCCCGCCTGAAACGGGAAGCTGGCGACCGCATCGCCATTCGCCCCGGCGCGGACACCTTCCTGCAGGCACTGAAGGAGTCCGACAAGCAGGTCATCATGGTTACCAATGCCCACCGCGATGCGCTGGACTTAAAGGTAGAGCGTACCGGCATCGACCGCTATTTCGATGAAATCGTCTCCAGCCACGACTATGGCCACGCCAAGGAAGCCCAGGCGTTCTGGCAGCATCTGCAACGCCACCTGCCCTTCGACCCGGCCCGCGCCCTGCTGGTGGACGACTCCCTGCCGGTGCTGCACAGCGCCCAGCTTTACGGCATCGGCCAGCCGGTGAGCATCCTGCATCCGGACTCCAGCCTGCCCAGGCGCGAGCATACCGATCCTTTCCCGGCCATCGACGATTTCCTGCGGGTGCTGCCATGAGGGAGATGTCATGAGTGAAACGGTACGCATCGACTCCTGGCTGTGGGCGGCCCGCTTCTTCAAGACCCGTAGCCTGGCCAAGGCCGCCATCGAAGGCGGCAAGGTGCAGATTGATGGCAGCAAGGCCAAACCCAGCAAGAATGTACAGCCCGGACAGACCATCGCCATCACCAAGGGCACGGAACATTTCGAGGTAGTGGTAGAAGGCCTGAGCAGCAAACGCGGCCCCGCCAGCGTGGCCCAGACCCTGTATCAGGAAACCGAACAAAGCCGCAGCCGCCGGGAACAAAGCAGCGAGCAACGCAAGCTGGCACGGGCCGCCACCGCGGCACCAGACCACAAGCCCAGCAAGAAGGAGCGCCGGGATATCCAGCGCTTCAAGAGAGACAACCTGGAATAACCGCCATGGTGCCCCCATTAATGGGGCCTCCATTAAAGGCACCGACAGCTCTCAGGACATAACCATGCAAGACCACAAACAACGCTTTCTCTTCCCCGATTCCGATATCCGCGGCGAACTGGTGCAAGTGGAAAGCAGCGTCATCCGTATTATAGAAGGGCATAACTACCCGCTAGCAGTGCAGGGGCTGATCGGCGAGGCCGTGGCCGCCGTGGCACTGCTGGCCAGCACCCTCAAATTCAAGGGCCGCCTGGCACTGCAGGCCCAGGGCAAGGGCCCGGTGTCCCTGCTGCTGGCCGAGTGCACCAACGACGGTGAGTTGCGCGCCCTGGCCCGCCACAGCGACGGCCAGGACTGGAGCCACGGCGACATCCAGACCCTGATCGGCGACGGCAACATGGTCATCACCATTACCCCGGACCAGGGCAAGCAATATCAGGGCATTGTGCCCCTGGCCGGCGACTCTCTGGCCCAGTGTCTGGAAGCCTACTTTCGCCAGTCCGAGCAGCTCCCAACCCGCCTGTGGCTGGCCAGCGGCAACAACCGGGCCGCAGGCCTGCTGCTGCAACGGCTGCCCAACCAGCTGGCCAGCAGCGACGCCAACGCACAGATGTGGGAGCATCTCGAGGCCCTGGCCAGCACCCTGAAAATGGAAGAGCTACTGGACCTGGATGATCAGACCATTCTCCACCGGCTGTTCCACGACACCCCACCACAGCTCCCCGAGGCCCAGGCCCTGCAATTCGGCTGCACCTGCTCCCGGGACCGCAACCGCAACGCCCTGATCTCCCTGGGCAGCAACGAATTGCAGACCCTGCTGGACGAGGACGGCGAAGTGACCCTGACCTGCGACTTCTGCCGCAACCGGGAGCGCTTTGATGCGGTAGATCTGGCGGAGATGATTAATTCAATTAACAGTTAATAGTTAACAGCGACGCGGAGCAGGCTTTCTGGACCCTGAAACGCAAGAGGCCGCGCCCATAGTCTGGGCGCGGCCTCTTGCGTTTCAGGCGACCCCGGGCCCAAACCGCGCAACTATTCACTGTTAACTATTAACTGTTCACTGACCATTGCGCCGTGACCACCCGGTCCAAGGGGGAATCGCCAGTGATTTCCTTTTCTGGCATAATCGCGCGCCTGTGCTGACTGGAGGTTTCGTCCCCCGGTCCCCTTTGGTCTTGCCCGGTGGCAGTAACGGGCACGAGACCGGCACTGTTATCCGCAATGCGAACCAGAGTTTCGGCGCCCATACACGCTGAAACGGCACGGCCACAAGCCCAGGAATGACCATGACCGACCCGATTGTTTATAACGACCTCAGCCCGGCCCAGTTGGTAGAGCTGGCAGTTCAGCGCAACGAAGGCCGCCTGTCCGACACCGGCGCCCTGGTAGTGGAAACCGGTCATCGTACCGGCCGCTCCCCCATGGACCGCTACATCGTTGACGAGCCCAGCACCAGCGAGCACATCCACTGGGGCGCCATCAACCGTGCCTTCCCCGCCGACAAGTTCGATGCCCTGTGGGATCGTGTCAGCGTTGCCGTTGCCGACGCTGATGCCTTTGTTTCCCACCTGCACGTGGGCGCAGACACCGATCATTACCTGGCCGTGAAAGTGACCGCGCAGACCGCGTGGCACAACCTGTTCGCCAACACCATGTTCATCCGCCCGGAGAAGTACAATCCGCGCAACAAGGAAGAGTGGCAGATCCTGCACGCCCCGCACTTCCAGTGCGAGCCGGAGCGTGACGGCACCAACTCCGACGGCTGCGTGATCCTCAACTTCGCCCAGCGCAAGATCCTCATCGCCGGCATGCGCTACGCCGGTGAAATGAAGAAAGCCATGTTCTCCGTGCAGAACTTCCTGCTGCCGGAAAAAGACGTGCTGCCCATGCACTGCTCCGCCAACGTGGGCGAAGACGGCGACGTGGCCCTGTTCTTCGGTCTGTCCGGCACCGGAAAAACCACCCTGTCTGCCGATCCGGCCCGCTACCTGATCGGTGATGACGAGCACGGCTGGGGCAAGGACGTGGTCTTCAATATTGAAGGCGGCTGCTATGCCAAGTGCATCGACCTGAGCCAGAAGAACGAGCCGGTGATCTGGGACGCCATCAAGTTCGGCGCGGTACTGGAAAACGTCATCATCAATGACGAAACCCGCACCGCCGACTACGCCGATGTCTCCCTGACCCAGAACACCCGTGCCGCCTACCCGCTGGAAAACATCGACAAGAAGGTCGAAGCCAACCGTGCCGGCGAACCCAAGCACATCATCTTCCTGACCTGCGACCTGACCGGCGTCCTGCCTCCGGTGTCCAAGCTGTCCAAGGAAGCGGCGGCCTACCACTTCCTGAGCGGCTACACCGCTCTGGTAGGCTCCACCGAAATGGGCTCCGGTGGTGGCATCAAGAGCACCTTCTCCACCTGCTTCGGCGCCCCGTTCTTCCCCCGTCGTGCCGGTGAGTACGCCGAGCTGCTGATCAAACGCATGGAAGAATTCGGTTCCACCGTTTACCTGGTAAACACTGGCTGGACCGGTGGCCCCTACGGTGAAGGCGAGCGTTTCAGCATTCCCACCACCCGTGGCGTGGTGAACGCAATCCTGTCCGGCGATCTGGACAATGCGGAAACCGAGCACCTGGACATCATCAACCTGGACGTGCCCAAGAACGTTCCCGGCGTGGACAGCAAACTGCTGCAACCCAAGAACACCTGGGCCAACCCGGAAAACTACGAGGCCCGTGCCCGCGACCTGGCAGAGCAGTTCGAAAAGAACTTTGCCGAGAAGTACGCGGACGTGTCCGAAGAGATCCGCGCGGCCGGCCCCAAGGCCTGATCCGCAAGGATCACCGAAAAAGCCCGCCACCGGCGGGCTTTTTCATTGCCGCCCGGCGAGCAGACCCGCCCGCCCGGGAAGGCAAAAAGGAAACACCTGGTCTGGACTTGTTTACCACAAAGGCTAGACTGCACCTCCGGAATGATGACAGCCGTCATCGCTCCTTGCCCCACAAGGGCTCTGCCTCATTGATGAGCCTCTGAATACGCCAAGCGTTATTCAGAGGCTCCTTTAACCCGGACCTGTTCACCGTCAAGGTGGATATGATTGACTGGCAACCCATGCGGGTTAGCCCAACAGGAGCCCCAATGAGCAAACCCAGAATTGTTGTCGTCGGCGGTGGTGCCGGCGGTCTGCCTCTGGTGACCCGCCTGGGTCGCAAGCTCGGCAAATACGGCCACGCGGACGTAACCCTGGTGGATTCCTCCAGCATTCATGTGTGGAAGCCGCGCTTTCATGAAGTGGCCACCGGCGCCATCGACGCGGATCTGGATGCGGTGGACTACCGCGCCCACGCCCAGCTGAACCATTACCGCTTTGAGCCTGGCACCATGACCCAGGTGAACGTGACGGCGCAAACCCTGACGCTGGCACCGCTCCATGACAACCACGGCTCGGAAGTGCTGCCGGAGCGGCAACTGTCCTACGATTACCTGGTGCTTGCCACCGGTAGCCAGAGCAATGACTTCGGTACTCCCGGAGTCCGGGAAAACTGCCTGTTCATGGACAGTCGCGCCCAGGCTGAACGCTTTCGCGAACGCTTCCTGAATGCCTGCCTGCACGCCAACTACGAAGGCAAGCCGGTATCCGTGGCCATTGTCGGTGGCGGCGCCACCGGCGTGGAGCTGGCCGCGGAACTGCACCATGCCGTGTCCATGCTCAACTTCTACGGCCACGAAAAACTGGACCGCAAACACCTGCAGGTGGATGTGATAGAAGCAGCACCGCGCATCCTTCCGGTACTCAGCGAACGAGTCTCCGCCACCGCCACCAAGCGGCTGGAAGATTTGGGCGTGAAGGTGCGCACCGGTGTCATGGTGGCCGAAGCCACACCGGAGGCCCTGGTACCCAAGGAAGGCGATCCCATCAAGGCCGACCTGCTGGTGTGGGCTGCCGGGGTGAAGTGCCCGGACTGGCTGGGCCAGATTGAAGGCCTGACCACCAATCGCATCAATCAGGTGGAAGTGGAGCCAACCCTGCAGGCCAAGGGCCACAAGAATATCTTCATCATCGGCGATGCGGCGTTCCTGATCCCGGAAGGAGAAGAGCGCCCCATCCCGCCACGGGCCCAGTCCGCCCAGCAGATGGCCCAGCACACCGCCCGCAGCCTGCAGCAGTTGATCATGAAACGGGACCCACGCCCGTTCCAGTACAAGGACCATGGCTCGCTGGTGTCCCTGTCCAACTACAGCTCCGTGGGCATGCTGATGGGCAACCTGAAAGGCGGTAACTTCTTCGTGGAAGGCTGGCTGGCAAGGATGATGTACATCAGCCTGTACCGCATGCACCAGGCTGCCCTGTACGGCTGGCCGCGCACGATCATGCTGCTGATCGCCGGCCGCTTCAACAAGCTGGTGCGGCCAAGATTGAAGCTGCATTGATATCAGTTGCAAGTTTCAAGTCAAAAGTTGCAAAGCGCGGGCAAGGTAATCCGTAAACGGAACCGCCTTGCCCGCGCTGCACCTCTCGGCGGCATAACTTCCTCCTGCTTTCCAGCGCGGAGCACCCGGGCAGCCCGTTTGGCAACGCCACATCCCCGCGCTTTGCAACTTTAAACTTTCAACTTGCAACTCCCCCCCGCTACACTGCCTGAACATTCGCTGATGACAGGCCACGATGAAAGATACCTTTCTCTACTGGTTCGCTATCGTCAAAAACACCGTACGCCTGTGGCTGGATGGTAATGCCGCCAGCTATGCCGGATCGTTGGCGTTCTTTACTCTGTTTTCCATTGCCCCTGTCATCATCCTCGCGGTGAAAGTGATTTCCCTGGTAATGAGCAGCGAAGCGGCCATGGCGGAAATTCTCGGCCAGCTGGAAGCCACCGTCGGCCCCGCCGCCACCGAAGAAATCCGCAATGCCATCATGAACACCCGCGCCCCCAGTAAAGGGATTCTGGCCGGGCTGCTCAGCCTGGCAGTGATGATCATCGGCGCCACCACCGTATTCGCACAGATGCAGCGTTCCATGAATGCGATCTGGGAAGTGGTGCCACGCCCTTCACGCAATACCCTGGTGGCCCTTATCAAGAGTCGCCTGCTGTCATTGACCGTGGTGGTTTCACTGGGTTTTGTATTACTGGTGTCACTGCTGCTCAACGTGGCCGTGCAAACCCTGTTGGTCTACGCGGAAAACTGGATTCCCTTCCATGCCAGCGTGGCCCTGGGTCTGGAAGTGCTGGTCTCCATCATCGTCATCGCCCTGCTATTCGGCATGATCTTTCGCCTGCTTCCCGACGTGGTACTGAGCTGGAAAGACGTGGCCCCAGCCGCTCTGATCACCGCCATACTGTTTGCCATTGGCCGTGCCCTGATTGGCTTTTACCTGTCACACACGGCAACCGCCTCCACCTATGGCGCCGCCGGTTCGCTGGTGATACTGCTCATGTGGGTGTACTACTCCTCCATGATCTTGCTGCTCGGTGCCGCCTTCAGCCGCGCTCACAGTGAAGCCCGGGGCCGGGTTATCCGTGCCCGCTCCACCGCCGTACGGGTGCGCCGGGAAATTCACGAAACGCCCGCCTAGATTCATGTCCCCTTCACGGCTGAATTGACACGGTAAAGTGTCATTCTACGAAGGGGATCTCATGACATTAAAAACCGCATTTTCAGTAATCAGCCTCACTCTGCCTGTGCTGTTTCTATCTGCCTGCAGTGACAACACTGTCAGCCAGGAAGTCACCGCCACGGCGTACACTCTGTCCGAAGCGGAAACCAAGAAAGGCAATGTGGGGCTTGCCGCCTGGGGCGATCAGCTGGAACCAGGCATGAAAGCCATTGCCGTTTCCCGCGATCTCATCCCCAAAGGACTCACCCATCGCACAGAAGTGGAAGTGGAAGGCCTGGGCACCTATGTAGTGCTCGACAAGATGAACAAGCGCTGGACCGATAAAATCGACATCTTGATGGCAGACCGGGCCGAAGCTCGAGAGTGGGGAAAACAAACCGTTACCATTCACTGGGAAGCGCCGCAGGAAACACCCTGAACGATCCGGCAATTTTGCAATTCTCCCAATGAAACCCTGGCGGGGCCGTCGTAAACTGCCTGTCATTGATGTCCCTGCCACGGTTTCGGAGTCCCCATGGCCACCCGTTTTTTAGTGATTTCCCTGTTCCTGTTTTTCAGCCATCCTGCCCTGGCTCTGGATCAGGAAAGCTTTGCCATGTGCATCAGCAAATTGCGCCAGGCAGGACTGGAAGCCGGGCTGCCTGCCCAGGTCATCAGCCAGCATCTTGGCGATGTGAAACTGAATGAAAAAGTGGTGGAACTGGATCGCAGCCAACCGGAATTCACCAGCAGTTTTGCCGACTATTTCAACCGGCGCGTCAGCGAGCAACGGATTGAAAAAGGCCGCGAAAAATACCGCAGTCACCGCCCACTACTCGACACCCTGACTCGGGAATACGGCATCCCCGGTCACTACCTGGTGGCCTTCTGGGGACTGGAAACCAACTACGGCGGCTACCTGGGCAACATCCCCACCCTCGACGCCTTGGCCACGCTGACCTGCGAAGGCCGGCGCGGTGATTATTTTCAGGGCGAACTGTTCAATGCCCTGCGCATTCTGCAGGCCGGTGATGTGGAAATCTCACAGATGAAAGGTTCCTGGGCCGGCGCCATGGGGCAGACTCAATTTATGCCGGCGGTGTTTCTGAAACACGCTCAGGACCACGACGGCGATGGTCGCCGGGACCTGTGGGGCAGCACCGAAGACGCTCTGGGCTCCGGCGCCCACTTCCTGCAAGCACTGGGTTGGGAACGGGAAGAACGCTGGGGCCGGGAAGTCCACCTGCCCAAAGGCTTCGACTACCAGCTCACCGGCTTCGGCAACAAACGTTCCCTCGCCGACTGGGCCGAGCTGGGTCTGACCCTGCCCAATGGCAGCCCCCTGCCGTCAGCGGACATGGAGGCGGCGGTGATCGTGCCCGCCGGCCATCAGGGCCCCGCCTTTCTGGCCTATCACAATTTCCGGGTAATCATGGGCTGGAACCGTTCCGAGTCCTACGCCATCGCCGTAGGCCGACTGGCCGACCGCATTGCCGGCGCCGGCCCCCTGTCACAGGCACCGCCGCAGGCGCCACGGCTGGATCGGGAACAGGTCACCCGCCTGCAGCGCATCCTCAACGAACAGGGTCATGATGCCGGCAAGGAAGATGGCCTGATGGGCCCGGGCACCCGCAAGGCCATTGCCCGTTACCAGCAGGCCAACGATCTGGTAGCCGATGGTTTCCCGGGCAAGGAAGTGCTTACTCGTATCGGTATTCTGCCTTAATTCGGCGATCGGAGCGTCGCTGAAGGCGCGGCAAATCAGTTGCGAGATACGAGGAGCGAGAAGCGAAAAGCTGGCTTTCCCCGCCCCTTGATTTTGATTTTCGAAACTCGCTTCTCGCGACTCGCCCACTGCCTGGAGTATCGCGCCGCCAGCGACGCTCCTACCGCAGAGATTGCCAGTTGCCCTGACAGGCTAATCCAACACCGCCCTGGCCAGGGCGCTCACCCCCTCTTCAATAGTGTCATCCGCCAGAGCCCCGAACCCTAGCAGCACGCCGTTCATTGGCGGCAGTTGCGCATAGAGTTCCGCCAGTGGCGTGGCCGTCACCTGCTCCCGTTCCAGCGCAGCGTTCATGCTTGCCGGGTCGGCGGGGATACCCACCGCCATATGCAGACCCGCCATCTGCGGCAACACCTGAAAGTCCGACACCCCCTCCAGGGCCGACAGCAACCGACTGCGCCGCGTGGCATAGCGGCGCTGCATGCGGCGCAGGTGGCGGGCGAAATCGCCCTGTTCGATCAGGTGCCCCAGGGCACGCTGGGTCAGGGCATTGCTGTAGGCATCGGACAGGAACTTGGCCTGTAGCAGGGCATCGTGCAACCCGTCCGGCATCACCATATAGCCCATCCGGAAGGAGGCATGCAGCACCTTGGAAAAGGTCCCCAGGTACGCCACCTGCTGATGCTGGTCCAACCGCTTTAGCGCTTCCAGCGGACGTCCGGCGAACCGGTACTCGCCGTCGTAATCGTCTTCCACGATCAGCATATCCCGCTGCCGGGCCAGATCCAGCAACGCCAGGCGCCGCGGCAGGCTCATGGGCATACCCAAGGGAAACTGATGGGAAGGCGTCACATAAACCAGGCGGGCATCATTTGGAATCCGATCCACGCAGATGCCTTCCTGGTCCACCGGTACCGAGACCAGCCGGGCGCCGGCGGCCTCGAACACGGAACGGGCCGGGGGATAACCCGGCTCTTCCAGGGCCACTAACTCACCGGGGGCAAGCCGCACCCGGGCCAGCAGGTCCAGCCCCTGCTGGGCGCCCTGGGTAATCAGTAATTGCTCACTGTCACAGGGCAGGCCGCGACTGAATCCCAGGTAATCCGCCAACCCGCGACGCAGACGGGAATCGCCCTGGGGATCACCGTACAGACGGGATTCCCCCTGTTCATCGCGCATGGCCTGCTGCATGCAACGGCGCCAGGCCTGCCAGGGCAGTTGCGACCGCTCGGTAACCCCACCGGCGAAGTTGTAGCGACGGGCTTGCATATCTCCCCATAGCGGTCGTACCGGCCAGTGCGCACCGGGCCGTACCCCCACCGGCGCCACCGCACTCTCACGCCCCGGCGGCAGGCGCTCCACAAAAGTGCCACTTCCCGGCCTCGAGACCAGAAAACCTTCCGCGATCAACCGTTCATAGGCTTCCACCACCAGTTGCCGAGAAATCCCCAACTCACCAGCCAAGGTGCGACTGGGCGGCAGACGCTCACCCCGCTGCAGACGGCCATCCAGCAGCGCAGCACGCAAATCCCGGTACAAGCGTGTACGCAGGGGGCCTTCTCCCAACAGCGTCAGGTGCAACTGCAAATTGGTCTCCTGAAATCTGCCAAATTGGTTCTTTTTTCTAAACCATACGAGGATAGATTGAAAGCCTGATTTCCAACAGACAGAGAGGAAACCATCCCGATGAAAGCCCGCTTCAATTACTACACCGCCTCACCGGATACCATGAAAGCCATGTTCAGCAGCCAGGCCGTGATTGAGGCCACCGGACTGGAAGCCCGGCTGATCAATCTGGTCGAACTGCGCGCCTCACAGATCAACGGCTGCGCCTTTTGCATGCACATGCACTCGGCCCAGGCCCGCAAGAATGGCGTCAGCAACGAACATCTGGATACCCTGGCCGGCTGGCGGGATACCGACTGGTTTAGCGAGCGGGAACAAGCCGCCCTGGGCTGGACCGAATACCTGACCCGGCTGAGCCAGGGCGGCGACGGCGATGCCGCCTATCAAGCCCTGGCCCAGCACTTCACCGAAAAGGAGCGCACCGACCTGACCTATGTGATCGGCACCATCAACATGTGGAATCGCTTCAGCGTGGGCTTCCAGACCCACCCGGAATAACCGGCTGCCACCAGCCTCACTGCGCCATGCCCAGCACCTTGTCTTCCAGCACAGGTATGACCCAATCAATAAAGGCCTCCAGACGCCGAGTCATATGTTCGCGGTGCGGATACAGAAGGGTGATGGGCATGGGGGGCGGCACGGTGTCCGGCAGCACGCTGACCAGGCGGCCGGAATCCAGATGATGACGCACATCGTAGTGCGGCACCTGGATCATCCCCAGCCCCGCCAAGGCACAGGCAATCATCCCCTCCGCCGTATTCACCGTGACACGGGCGGGGAGCGCCAGGCTGTCCAGCCGGTCTCCCTGCCGGTATTCCCAGCTTTCCACCCTGCCAGTCATGGACGACGCAAACGCCACGATGCGATGGGATGACAGATCCTTTACCGTGTCGGGTCGACCATAACGGGCCAGATAAGCCGGGCTGGCACAGTTGCACAGCGGCAAGCTTCCCAGTGGCCGGGCAATCAGATTGCTGTCTGCCAGCTCCCCCACCCGAATCACACAATCCACGCCTTCGCTCACCAGATCCACCGCCCGGTCGGTAACACCCATCTGGATATCGATATCCGGATAACGATCCAGGAAATCCGGCAATGCCGGTGCCAGCACACGGCGCCCCAGGCGCCCGGGCACATTGATGCGCAGCTTGCCTTGAGGGCGACTATCGTTGACGGCAAACGCCCCTGCCAACTGTTCATAATCCTGCAACAATGACTGGCTTTTCCGGTAGAGGAAGCGGCCCTCTTCGGTCACCTTGATAGCCCGGGTGGTGCGATTCAGCAGACGCGCGCCCATCTCTGCTTCCAATTCCTTGATCGCTGTGGACACCGTGGAACGGGGTATCTCCAGGCTTTCAGCGGCCTTGGTAAAGCTCAGGCAATCCACCACCCGGACGAAGATATGCATTCTTTCAAGACGATCCATGGCTTCTCATTGTTCGTTATTTTCGACAGGTGCTGTCAGCTTACACCGGTTTATGCCCCTGCGAAGCCTGCCGACAATAGCTCCACCACAAACAACCAGGAGCAAGACTGATGACGGACTACGGATTCAAGGACAAGGCGGTACTGATTGCCGGCGGCGCCAAGAACCTGGGCGGCCTGTTGAGCCGGGAAGTCGGCCGCGAAGGCGCCAAAGTGGTGGTGCACTACAACAGCGATGCCACCCGCGCCGATGCGCAAGACACGGTCAAGGCGGTGAAAGACCTGGGTGGCGATGCTTACATGACCCAGGGCGACCTGACCCGGCCTGCCAATGTGGAAGCGCTTTTCCAGGAAGCCAAAGAAAAGTTCGGCGGCATCGATATCGCCATCAATACCGTGGGCAAGGTGTTGCGCAAACCGATCGTGGAAACCAGTGAAGATGAATACGACTCCATGTTCGATATCAATGCCAAATCCGCCTACTTCTTCATCAAGGAAGCGGGCAAAAACCTTAACGACAACGGCAAGATCGTCACCGTGCTCACCTCTCTGCTGGCCGCCTTTACCGATGGCTATTCCACCTATGCCGGCGGCAAATCACCGGTAGAGCACTTCACCCGTGCAGCCGCCAAGGAATTCGGAGGTCGCGGCATCTCGGTTTCCGCCGTGGCCCCCGGCCCCATGGACACGCCCTTCTTCTACGGCCAGGAAACCCCGGAACGGGTGGCCTTCCACAAGTCCCAGGCCATGAACGGGGACCTGACCAAAATCGAGGACATCGCCCCCATCATCAAATTCCTGGCCACGGAGGGTTGGTGGATCACCGGCCAGACAATCTTTGCCAACGGCGGTTACACTACCCGTTAGCGCCAACAGGCAGGCACGTACCGTGCCTGCCGCCCATCTCACTGGGAGCCGCACATGCATACGCTTATCGTCATTCTCGGTGGTCTTTTGCTGTTCGCCCTACTGGCGCTAATCGGCCGCTCCATCCCCTGGCTGCAACACCATCTGCTCGCCGTCTTCGCCCTGCTCTGGTTTATCGCCTCGGCCATCAACATGACCGTGGGCATTGTCCATGCCGGTTATTCCTTTATGGCCGAACTGCCTATTTTCTTTGTGGTATTTCTGGTTCCTGTTGCTCTGGCCTGGGCGATGAATCGAAAACGCCAGCGTTAGTGACGATGGTTCACCCTTCACGCCGGGCATGGCATGCTCAAGCCAGTCCGAACAAGGGAGCTCCTCATGCGATCACTGATCACCGTCACCCTCACGGCCCTGAGCCTGTGCGCCTGTGCCGACAACGCCGCCACCCTGACCCCGCAAAGCAATGACAGGGTTAAGACCGAGCAAATCACCGATGGCCTGAACCACCCCTGGTCTCTGGCATTTCTGTCCGCTGACGAATGGCTGATCACAGAACGGCGCGGCACTCTGCGCCGGCTGGTGAATGGCAGCCTGCAGGAAGACCCGGTCAGCGGGGTACCAGAGGTGGTGGCCAGTGGCCAGGGCGGGCTGTTCGATGTAATGCCGCACCCGGATTTTGCCGACAACCAGCGCCTTTACCTGAGCTATGCCAAACCCTGTGGTGACAATGGCGGCACCACGGCGGTGGGCTACGGCACTTACCGGGATGGCGCCCTGAAAGACTTTCGCGATATCTATGTGGCGGAAAAAGCCTGCACCAACACCGCCAAACATTTTGGCGGGCGCATCCTGTTTGATAACGACGGCTACCTGTTTGTCACCGTGGGCGACCGGGGTGAGCGCGACCGCGCCCAGGACACCGCAAACCCGGCCGGTAGCGTGCTGCGCCTGCACGACGATGGCCGCATCCCCGATGACAATCCGCTGGCCAACCAGCCTGGCAAGGCAGCGGCCATCTGGAGCTGGGGTCACCGCAATCCCCAGGGGCTGGCCCTGCATCCGCAGAGCGGCACGCCCTGGCTCAACGAGCACGGTCCCCGCGGCGGAGACGAAATCAACGCGGTGGAACCCGGCGTCAACTACGGCTGGCCAGTGATTACCTATGGCCGCGAATACTACGGCCCTGCCATCGGCGAGACCGAGAAGGCTGGCTACGCCCAGCCGCTACTGCACTGGACCCCCTCCATCGCGCCGTCAGGCATGGCCTTCATTACCAGCGACCGCTACCCGGACTGGCAGGGGCATACCGTACATGGTGCGCTAAAGCTGACACACCTGAACAAGGTCGCTTTCGATGGGCGCAAACCGGTTTCCGAAGTGCGCATGCTGGCCGACGAGAGCAACCGCATTCGCGATGTACGCCAGGGCCCGGACGGCTACCTGTACCTGCTCACGGACAGTGACAACGGGGCGCTGCTTCGCCTGGATCCCTGACAGGTCTGGCCACGGCCAGCCGGGCCCGGCCTTTCTCTTACACTCGGAAACGAAACCAGCGGGTTCTTTCACTATCTTGCACATTGGTACCAACAGATCGGGAGGCAGCCGGCTTCTATCCTCATAAGCGAAAACATGTATAACAAAATCAGGATAGAACCATGCTGTGTTTCTCTTCTCACCGGGCCCCTGGCGTGCTGGCCATGCTGCTCTGCACCACTCTGTCTTTCAGCGGCTGCGGGGGCGGGGGTAACAGCGCCTCGCCCAGCACCCCCTCCACCAATGTGGACAGCCCCACTGGCAACACCGGCAATGACGAGGACAGTCATGGCGATGACGCCAGCACGCCCGTTAATCTGCGCTGGGGCGAACCCTACCAGCGCGATGAGGAATACTCGAACACCGTCAATCTTCCCCAGCAGCTGATCACCATGCGCGACGGCATTCGCCTGGCGGCCACCGTGACCCTGCCGGCAGATGCCAATGGCAACGCCATCGACGGCCCCTTCCCGGTGATCGCCACCTTCACCGGCTACAATCAGTTCCTGTCCGGCAGCCTGATCGCTGACCTGGATCTGGTGAAACACGGCTATGCCTACATCAGTGTGGATATGCGCGGCACCGGCGCCTCGGAGGGCAGCTGGCAGGCCTTCAGCCAAGTGGACCAGGACGACATGGCTGAACTGGTGGAGCACATCAAGACACAGCCCTGGAGTAACGGTCGTATCGGCATGAACGGCCCCTCCTACATGGGTATCACCGGCCTGCTCACCGGCGCCCAGGAAGATCCGGCCGTGCAGGCGATTTTTGCCGTGGTGCCCATGGGCGATGCCTACCGGGATATCGTGTTCTCCGGAGGCCAGGTGAATGCCGGCTTTATCCCGTTGTGGATGGCGTTGGTCACGGGCCTTGGCGTCATCCCCACCTCGGCGGGCTTCGAGAATGGCGATCCCGCCTATAGCCTCACCACCCTGCTCCAGCACCTGCAAGGCGCACTGGTGGATTTCCAGGCGCCGGTGATTGCCGGGGCCCTGATTGGCGACGAGAACCGCTTCGACACCGAGTTCTGGCGTATTCGTTCCCCGCTCGAGCAAATCGACAAGATCAGCGCGCCCACCTTTGTGGTTGGCGGTCTCAACGATATTTTCCAGCGGGGCGAGCCGCTGATTTATGAAGGGCTCAAGGACCACACCACCGCCAAACTGCTGATCGGTCCCTGGCAGCACCTGGACGGCTCATCCGGTGCCGGCCTGCCCGCGGATGGCGTGCCGGACCTGGACAGCCTGCGACTGGCCTGGTTCGACCATTACCTGAAAGATATCGACACCGGCGCCCCGTCCTACCCGCCGGTAACTCAGTACTACACCGGTGCTGAACGCTATGTCACCGCCGCCGACTGGCCTCACCCCCAGGCCAACGCGGAAACTTTCTACCTGCACGGCCAGCTCGGTCTGCCGTTATTTGGCAAGATCAGCGGAGAGGCTCCCACCAGCAACAAGCAGACCAGCCTGCTGCAAACGCCAGTGAACGGTCTCTGCTCTGCCAGTGCCAGCCAGTGGACCGCCGGCGTGCTGGGCATGATCCTGCCCCCCTGCGCCAGCCAGGACAATGTGGTCAATATGCTGGAAGCGGTGTACACCAGCGAACCGCTGGAACAGGACATGGCCATCAACGGGCCGATCACCGGGCAGATTTGGGCTTCCACCACCGCCCTGGATACCAACGTCACCGTACGCGTCAGTGTAGTAGGCGACAACGGCATTGCCCGGCCGCTCACTCACGGGATTCAGATGGCTTCCCTGAGTGCCTTCTATGCCAGCAAGTCGCGCTTTATGAACGGCAAACTGGTTCAGCCCTGGCACCCGTTCACCGAAGCGTCGCAAAAGACTATCACTCCCCTGCAACCGTTCCGGGCCGATGTGGAAGTGTTCCCCACCAGCGCCCTGATCAAGGCCGGGGAAAGACTGCGTATCAGTGTGGGCAGCAGCGACCTGCCCCACGGCCTGAGCCCGATCCCGGATCTGCTCACCAGCCTGCTCGGCGCCATGACCATTTATAGCACTCCGGCCATGCCGTCACGGGTGAATATTCCGTTGGTACCAGCCAGCGCACTCTGACCCGAATGTCAGTCCCCGACGCGAACTGTCGACACTGATCAAACAGCAGGTGCTATTCACCCAGGGCGGGCCAGCATCGGTTTCGGTGGCATGTTTGCGGTGTTCAGTTATGTGATGCCCATCCTCACCGAACAGGCCGGCATGGCGGAACGCTGGGGGCCATTCCACTGATTCTGATCTGGTGCGCGTTGATTCAGGAGAGCTTCTATTTTGCCGCTAACTGGATGGTGGCGGGCATCGTTTTTGTGGGGCTGGTGGGCGCGGCACTGGCTATCGGCGGGTTACTGATCTTTCTGTCCGGGCGGGCGCTGGAGAGGCGCAGCCCGAAGGCTGCGCCTGTCATATCCGGCAGAGATTAAAAACGCTGCAGGAAACCGATGTTGATGGTAGTCAGATCGAAATCATCATCATCGTCAAGCTGCACCCATTCGGCAGTCAGCGCCGTTTCTTCACTGAGATTCACTTCGACCCCGGCGCCGTAGGAGGGATCACTGGCAGTACGCTCCTCGGTGTTACGCGCCGTCCCGAACAGGGTGCTGACTTCCGTGGTGACTTCTGCAGTGGCGGTGGAATGCCCCAGCAAAATATACGGAGCCACCGGAAGACTTCGATCCAGACCCACTTTCAGATAGGCGCCTACCAGCCATTCCGGATCCAGTGACACCGTGGTGGCGCCATCACTGATATCGTCATCATCAAAGCCGTATCCGAGTCGACCTTCCAGCGCCACAAAAGGATTGAACTGCATACCGAAACGGGCCTGCAGAGCCGAGGTTTCAAGATCATCGCCCCCTGTTTCCTGATTCAGCATGTTGTACTGAACGCCGAAATATCCATCCTGTTGATACACATCCGACGCAAAGCCAGGGGAGGCAATAATCAGCAAAGGCAACAGCAATATTTTCTTCATGGTCTCTCCTAGGTTAATTTTCTCGCGCATCAAGGGTATCGTTCTGACACCGTATTGTCATAGGGCATCTGTCGTTATTCCGAAACAAAAAAAGGCCGCACAAAGGTGCGGCCCAACGACCTGTTTCTGCTGTTGCAGCGACAGGCTATCGGCATTCATAACACGGGTTTCCCGGTCAGGAATCAGCGATCAGGTAGAAGAAAACACTGTCAGCGCATCGACATAGTGCGGGTGCCGAGGATAAATCATGGTGGGCTCTCCCAAGTCCATTTGGCAAGATTTTCGGGGCAGCATTGTTGTTTCCCGAAACGGTATCTTTTTCATTGTTTCTGCCGTTTTTTGTTTTAGAAGTACTGCTGGCGACATGCTCAATAGAATGCGCTGCTGAGCAAAACCAGACTTTGCGTCAGCGCACATTCCCGACCCGAGAATGTGGTTTTTTTGTTATCGGCCGGTTCGTTAACGTACCCCCGCAGAGAGCGATTCCGGCTGCACAAACTTGCCGGTCACCGGGAAACGTACTTCCACCAGCAAACCACCGTGTTCATGGTTAGCCAGATTAATTTCGCCGTGATGCATGTCGACAATGCGCTTGACGATGGCCAGCCCCAGACCACTACCACTGAGGGTGCGAGCTTTCTCACCCCGGGAAAACGGCTGCAACAACAGGGGAATGTCCTCTTCGCGAACACCCTTGCCATGGTCCCTGACAGTCAGTCGCACCACATTGTCGGTGACAGCGGTGCGCACCTCCACAGGTGCCGCGCCATACTTGAGCGCATTACCAATCAGATTGGCCAGCATTCGCTTTACGGTAAGCCGCTTGAGCATCAGACGCGGCAGATCCTGCAACTCATAACGAATTTTTTCAGCAGGATACTTGCCAGCCACTTCCTGTATCAGATCGTTGAGATTTTCCAGGTCCGGCTGCTCATCGGCACCGTCGCGGATAAAGGAAATGAACTGGTCGAGAATGGCGTCCATATCCTCGATGTCTTCGATAATGCCGTGGGCCAGCTCATCGTCCTGCATGAATTCCGCCGACAATCGCAATCGGGTCAGCGGTGTACGCAGGTCATGGGACACCCCCGCCAGCAACAGGGCCCGGTCCCGCTGGGCCTGTTGCAGATCGCTGGTCATCCGGTTGAAAGCCGCGTTCACCGCCTGAATCTCCTCCGGCCCGATACTGGTATCCAGCACCGGCACCGCTTCACCACGGCCCACTTTCAATGCTACCCGGGCCAGCCTGCGCAACGGCAGATTAAGACCCCGGGCAATCAACAGGCCGCCGATAATGGCCAGCAGCGGCACTGTCACCCCCCAGCCCAGCAGCAGGTAGCGATCATAGTCACGGAAGAATTCCATGGGCACCCGCAACCACTGCCCCTGAAACGACGGCGCACTGACCCACAGCACCGGCTGGCGACTGTCCTCCAGCCTTACCGTGACCGGCTCGCGCAGACGCTCCTGCAACTCTTCCCGAAAGCGGCTGACCACCGGCTGGGACAACAGCACGGTACCCTGATGCAGGTTGTCAGGAGTGGCCACTTCAATACTGGTGGCGCCGGCCAACCGCTGGGCGAGTCGAGCGTCTTCATCACCGGAAGAGGAAAACGCCAGCTCCGCCTGCAGCACTGTCAGACGGGCATACTCGCGAATACCGGGCAGGTAGGCGTTACGGGCAAAGAACCACAGGGTCAGCGCCTGGCTGATGCCGATGACCAGCCCGACCACGATGGCAGAACGGACAAAGGCAGTGCGGGGATAAAACTTCACTGGCGAGATTCCATGACGGTGTGAGCAGAGAATAGCAGACCCGGCGTCGGACGTCGGAGGTCAAACCCCGAACAATGGACATCCGACGGCAGACATCAGACCTCTCTCAATCCGGCACAAACACATAACCCACACCCCAGACAGTCTGGATATAACGGGGCTTGGAGGGATCGTCTTCCAGCAGGCGCCGCAGCCGCGATACCTGCACGTCGATGGAACGCTCCATGGCGGACCATTCGCGCCCCCGGGCCAGACTCATCAGCTTGTCACGGGTGAGCGGCTCGCGGGGGTTTTGCACCAGGGCCTTGAGCACGGCGAATTCACCGGTGGTCAGATTCTGCGGATCGCCATCGCGCAACAGGGTGCGGTTACCCAGGTCCAGCTCCCAGGGGCCGAAGTTCACCCCACCTTCTTCCTTACTGGGCGCACCGGGTAATTCACGTACGTGACGGCGCAGCACTGCCCGAATACGGGCATCCAGCTCCCGGGGATTGAACGGCTTGGGGAGATAATCATCGGCACCTGCATCCAACCCCTCGATGCGCTCCGCATCATCGCCCTTGGCGGTCAGCATGATGATCGGCATCCGGTTTTCCGCCTCACGCAGACGCCGGCAGATGGACAGGCCATCTTCCCCGGGCAGCATCAGGTCCAGCACCATCAGCGAATAGATTTCCCGGGACAGGGCCCGATCCATCTGCTCCGCATCGCCCACCGCCTTGACGGCATAGCCCGCCTCTTCGAGAAAACGCTGCAGCAGACTGCGCAGACGGGCGTCGTCATCGACGACGAGAATTTTATCCTGTTGTTCTGTCACGGTGCCTCCACTTATCGCAGACTCTGATTTACGCGTTGTGGACCGAACGTGCAAGAAAATGGCCTGAAGAGATTGTATAAAAACATTGCAGTCTGCGAAGCTGATTCACTGCCAGTGCTGCCTAGCGGCAGCCCAAGTAGGCACCAGAAAGAGAAATCGCTACAGTACGCGACAAATAAGAATGGCTATCAACAAAGGATTCCTCCCTTGCGAGACCGTTTGAAACAGCTCCCACCTGTGGCCCTGGTCATCCTGGGCACCATTCTGGCTATTGTATTGCTGGCCGTATTCAAACCGTCCGCCCCTACCCGCGATGTGAGCGAGCGCCACGACCGGGTGCGTTTTGTGCTGGCCGATCCCGGCGCCCGCTCCCCCCATATCCAGCTGTTCGGGCGGGTACAATCCCCCCGTGCCGCCAACCTGACCGCCGTGGTGACTGCCAATGTGTCCAACATCCCGGTGCGCGCCGGTAGCAAGGTCAGCGCTGGCCAGTTGCTGATCCAGCTGGACGACACCGAGGCGGCGCTGACCCGGGATCAAGCCAAGGCAAGCCGCGACGAGGCCGCCGCCCAATTGCAGACCACCCGCCTGCGCTATCAGAGCGACAAGAAAAACCTGGCGCTGGAAAAGAAACTGGCACAACTCTCCGAAGACAATCTGCAACGGCTGCAATCCCTGCGCGGAAAAAATCTGGTCTCCCAGACCCAGCTGGACCAGGCAGAGGAAGCCAAGGCCCGTGCCGAACTGTCATTGAGCCAGCGCCAGCTCAGCGTCAGCGATTTCGAGAACGAATTGGCTCGCATGAAAGCCCGACTGGCCAGCGCCGAAGCCCAGCTGCAGCAGGCAGAACTGGACCTGACCCGCACTCGTGTCGAAGCCCCCTTCGATGGCACCGTGACACACATTCCGGTGGCACCGGGGGAGCGGGTACGCCCCGGTGAACCTTTGCTCAGCCTGTTTGCCAACGCCGAACTGGAAGTACGCGCACAGATTCCCGAACGCTACCTGGCCGCCGTGCGCGATGGCCTGGATCAGGGGCAACTGGCCGCCAGCACCGAACTGGAAGGCCACACCCTGGCGCTGAACCTCAAACGACTGGCCGGCGAAGCCAGCGAAGCCCGTGGCGGCATCGACGGCCTGTTCGAATTTGTCGATGGGGTGCCCGCTGCCGCCCTGGGCCGGCCGTTGACCATCACACTGACCCTGCCAGCCCGGGATAACCTGATTGCCCTGCCGGCCACCGCCCTGCACGGCCTCAATCGCCTCTATGTGATTGATGACGACAACCGCCTTCGGCGCGCCCAGGCAGACATCGTCGGCGAAGCCATGGATCGGGAAAACGCACAGCTGCTTCTCCATGCGCCCACGCTTGAAGGGGGTGAGCGCATCATGACCACCCAGCTGCCCCAGGCTATTGTCGGCCTGCCGGTGGATCCGCAACCGGTGCCGGGCAGCAACGCAGACATTGGAGAATCAGACGTAAAGGGTGCTTCGGCACCAGCCGTTATCGACAGCAAGGAAGGCAGCAACAAAGAGGGCAATCAGGGTGAGTGAGTCACGGGGCCTGATCGCCAGCTTTACCGAGCACAAGGTCGCATCGAATCTGTTGATGCTGTTGATGGTGATGCTCGGGTTTCTCGGCCTCAACCGGCTCAACACCCAGCTGTTTCCGGATTTTGATTTCGACTACATCACCGTCACCATCCCCTGGCGGGGGGCCAGCCCGGAGGATGTGCAGCGCTCCATCACCATTCCGGTGGAGCAAGCCATCAAAACCCTGCCCAACACCAAGAAGCTGATCGCTCGTTCCCAGCAGGGCGCCTCGGCCATCTTTATCGAGCTGGAAGATGGCACCGACCTGGGACTGGCTCTGGACGAAGTACGCCAGCGCATCGACTCCATCCGCAACCTGCCCCAGGACGCCGAACGACCGGTGATTCAGAAGATCACCAACTATTCGCTGGTCACCTCCATCATGGTGTCCACGGAAAACGGCTCCCTGGAAGAGCTGCGTCCGTTGGTGCGCAACATGGAGGACGAAATCCTCGCCCTGGGGGCCGGCAAGGTGGACTTCCTCGGCTTGCCGGAAGAAGAAATGGCCATCCAGATCCCCGCTGCGGCCCTGCATGATCTGCGCATGAGTCTTGGCGAGATCAGCAACCGGGTACGCAGTTTCAGTCAGGACATTCCCGCCGGCACCGCGGGCCGGGATGACGCCGCCAAACAATTGCGCGCCCTGGGACAGCGCCGTGACGAGCGGGCCTTCGCCGATCTGCCACTGATTACCACCACCGACGGCCAGCAACTGAGTCTGGGCGACGTGGCCACCATCGAGCGGCGGCCCCGGGACGACCAGCCCACCCTCACCTATCAGGGCAACCCGGCCATCGAACTGCAGGTGATGCGCGGCGAAGACGGAGACATGCTGGAGCTGGCCGACAAGGTTCGCAGTTGGGGGGCAGAGTACCGCACCACCCTCCCGGAAGGTGTACAGATGACCTTCTATTTCGAGGCCTGGAAGCTGGTACAGGAACGCATCTCCACCCTGCTGTGGAATGGCATCAGCGGCCTGCTGCTGGTGATCGCTACGCTCTATTTCTTTCTCAATGCCAGGGTGGCCTGGTGGGTCACCGTGGGCATCCCTGTGTCTTTCATGGCCACCCTGGGGCTGGTCTGGCTGTTTGGCGGCACCATCAACATGATCAGCCTGTTTGGCCTGATTCTGGCCCTGGGGATCATCGTCGACGATGCCATTGTGGTGGGCGAGGATACCCTCACACACTTACAGCAGGGGGAGTCCGCCCAGCGTGCCGCCCTGGGGGGCGCCCGACGGATGTTCTGGCCGGTGGTGGCCTCCAGCACCACCACCATTGCCGCCTTTCTGCCCCTGGGCATGATGAGCGGCGCCATGGGCAAGATCGCCTTCGACATTCCCTTCGTGATGATCTGTGTGATCCTGGCCTCCCTGCTGGAATGCTTTCTGGTACTGCCCGGCCATCTACACCACAGCTTCAGGGGCATTCAGGTGAAAGCCTCCGGGGTGCGGGAGCGTATCGACGCCGGTTTCAACCGGTTTCGCGAAGAGCGCTTCCGGCCGCTGGTAGCCTGGGCCATTCGTCATCGGCATCTGGTCAGCGTCTCCGCCATAGCGGCTTTCATCCTGGCGCTGAGCCTGATCGCCACCGGCTGGCTCAAGTTCACCTTCTTCCCGCCGGTGGATGGAGATCAGCTGCGGGCCGTGGTGGAGTTTTCCTCCGGCACCGACCGGCGCCAGGTGGATCGCTTCCTGTCCCATCTGGAAGACGCCCTGAACGAGACCAATGAGGAACTGGGGGGACATCTGGTCAAGACTGTCATCAGTCACCATGGCGCCGCCGCCGGCTTCCCCAACCCCGGCGGGCGCATGGAAAAATACGGTGATGAATACGGCACCCTGGTGGTGGAAGTCCATGTGGGCTCGGACAGGAAAATCAGCAATGACCAGCTGATCCAGAGCTGGCGTGAGAAACTCACCCTGCCCGCCGGTCTGGACCAGCTCACCATTTCCCAACCCGAAGCCGGCCCCCCCGGCAAACCCATCGAGGTGAAGCTCACCGGCAGTGATGCGCCGACACTGAAGCAGGCGTCCCTGGCACTGCAGGAACGACTCAACGATTTTGCCGGGGTCAGCAACGTGGACGACGACCTGCCCTACGGCAAGGAACAACTGACCTTTGAACTGACCGCCCAGGGCCGCGCTCTGGGGCTGACCCTCAACGAGGTGGCCAGCCAGTTACGCGCCGCCTTCGACGGCAATCTGGCCCAGCTCTATAACGAGGAAGACGAGGAAATCGAAGTGCGGGTGATGCTGCCGGATAATGAGCGTCGCCAATTCACCGCACTGGAGCGTCTGCCCATCATCACTGCCCAGGGCGAGGCCATCGCCCTGCGGGACGTGGTGAACTTTGATGCCCGTAAAGGCGTGGACTTACTGCGCCGGGTCAACGGCGAACTGGCCGTCACCGTCTACGCGGATCTGGACCCGGAGCAGGGCAACGCCAACGAAATCATTGCCAGCCTCAATGACAGCACCCTGCCCGACCTGAAAGCCAAATACGGCATCGGTGTCGGCTACGAGGGCAAGCTGCAGGAACAGGCCGACAACCTCAAGGACATGGCTACCGGTGCACTGCTCGGCCTGGCCCTGATCTATGTGGTGCTGGCCTGGGTATTCAGCTCCTACTCCTGGCCCCTGGCGATCATGACCGCCATTTTCTTCGGCCTCACCGGCGCGGTGATCGGGCATATCTTCACCGCGCCTTTCGGCATCAAGTTTTCCATGTTCTCGGCCATGGGGCTGTTCGGTCTGTCCGGCATTATCGTCAACGATTCCATCGTGCTTGTGAGCTTCTACCAGCAACTGGTGGCCGAGGGCATGGAACGCTTCGAGGCCATCGTGGAAGCCTGTGTACGCCGACTGCGGGCGGTGCTGCTGACCTCCATCACCACCATCGCCGGCCTCACCCCAATCCTGTTCGAAAGCTCCCTGCAGGCCCAGTTCCTCAAGCCCATGGCGGTGAGCATTGTCTTCGGGTTACTGTTCGGCACCGTACTGATCCTGCTTGTGGTGCCAGCCATGCTGATGCTGATCGAGGAGCAGCGTGACCGTCTCCAGGGCGTTGGCCCACATCTGGCACCGGCCAACTGGGGCGAACTGGCACGCCGTGCCTGGCGTTTCGACCCGGCCCATTACCGCCAACAACCGGGCCCGCAGGGTCTGGGTGGCCACCTGTGGTGGGTAATGATTCTCGGCCCCTGGCTGTTGCTGACAATACTGGGCAAACTACCGCTGCTGCTGCAGGCGCTGAACGCCGACGCTGGACCGTTGCTGGTGGCACCGACCGGGCTGCTGTGGCTGCTGATGACGGGCCTGGGCGCCGCCTTCCTGTGGCAGCTGTTCCGGCGCCGCCAGCGGGCTAGCAGGCTGGCCGTATACTGGCTGCTGGTGACAGGTTTCGGCAGTCTGCTGATAGCAGCACTGGCGCCATTGGCAGGCCTGCAGGGGGAGTTGCTGGCCGGTGCTTTCTGGTCGCAGGCGCGCTGGAGCCTTGTTACAGCACTTATCGTGCTGCCACTGCTATTTTGGAGCCGGCGCAGCGCCCAAACGCTGACAAGCTGAACCTGGCTGACTGATTACGGCATCACAGTGCCATAATTCGACAGCTTACCTTTTGAACAGTGACTGGTATTATTCGCGTCTGACAAACCAGACAAAAACAAAGTATCGCCGAAGCACTGCAATATCGGCGCGAGGAGAGCAACATGGCCAAAATTCTTGTGGTGGACGACTCGCCGACTCAACTGACCAATCTGGTCAAGATCGTCCAGGGCGAAGGCCACGAGGTCATCACCGCGACCAATGGTATGGAAGGGATCGAAAAAGCCCGTGAGGAAAAGCCTGACCTGATTCTCATGGACGTGGTAATGCCAGAACTGAATGGCTTCCAGGCCACCCGCAAAATTACCCGTGACCCGGCCACCGAACAGATTCCGGTGATTCTGGTGACCACCAAGGATCAGGAGACCGACAAGGTCTGGGGTCAGCGCCAGGGGGCTGCCGGCTACATCATCAAGCCGCCCAAGGAAGCCGAGCTGATCGCCAAGATCAACGAAGTGCTGGGCTAGTGCCCCGCTAGGCTTACATTCGCAACATAGCCGCTTCGACAAGTCAATCTGTTAACGACCGGGATCATTGCCTATGATTTCGGTCGTTTTGTTTTACGCCTGCACGCAATACGCCTGCAGGCCGCACGCAGCCAGGAAATGTCATGCGCAGTATTGAACAGATTATCGCCGAGGAAATCGGCTGTCAGGAACGCCAGGTCCACGCTGCCGTAGGCCTGCTCGACGACGGTGCCACCGTCCCCTTTATCGCCCGTTACCGTAAAGAGGTAACCGACGGTCTGGACGACACCCAGCTGCGTAACCTGGAAGAACGGCTGCGCTACCTGCGCGAGATGGAAGAGCGCCGCGAGGCCATCCTGAAAAGCATCGCCGAGCAGGACAAGCTGACCCCGGAACTGGAGAAGGCCATCAAGGCCGCCGACACCAAGACCCGGCTGGAAGATCTCTACCTGCCCTACAAACCCAAGCGCCGCACCCGCGCCCAGATCGCCCGGGAAGCCGGCCTGGAACCGCTGGCCGACGGCCTGCTGGACGACCCGACCCAGAACCCCGAAGAACTGGCCGCCGGTTACCTGAACGAAGAACACAAGATTGCCAGCGCCAAGGATGCCCTGGACGGCGCCAAACAGATCCTCATGGAGCGCTTCGCCGAGAACGCCGACCTGCTCACCCGCCTGCGGACCTTCCTCTGGGACAAGGCCCACATCCAGTCCAAAGTGGCGGACGGCAAGGAAAAGGAAGGCGCCAAGTTCAGCGACTACTTCGACCACAGCGAAACCATCAAGGGCATCCCCAGCCACCGGGCCCTGGCCCTGTTCCGCGGTCGCAACGAAGGCATCCTGCATGTCTCCATGGTGCTGCCGGAAGAGCTGGAAACCGCCCAGCCACATCCCTGCGAAGCCATGGTTACCGCCGAAACCGGCTGGCAGCATCAGGGCCGCGCCGCCGATGACTGGCTCAAGGAAGTGATGCGCTGGACCTGGAAGATCAAGCTCAACACCCACCTGGAAACCGAACTGCTGGGCCGGGTCCGTGAGCTGGGCGAGGAAGAGGCCATCCAGGTATTTGCACGCAATCTGAAGAGTCTGCTGATGGCCTCCCCGGCCGGCCCCAAGTGCACCATGGGCCTGGACCCTGGCCTGCGCACCGGGGTGAAAGTGGTGGTAGTGGATGCCACTGGCAAGCTGCTGGAACATACCACCATTTTCCCGCATCAGCCCAAGAATCAATGGGACCAGTCCCTGTCCGTGCTCGCCGCCCTGTGCCTGAAGCACAAGGTGGAACTGATCGCCATCGGTAACGGCACCGCCAGCCGCGAGACCGACAAGCTGGCTGGCGAAGTGGTCAAGGCCAGCAAGGGCAACATTCAGAAGATCATGGTGTCCGAAGCCGGCGCCTCGGTGTATTCCGCCTCGGAAACCGCCGCCCGGGAATTCCCGGATCTGGACGTGTCTTTCCGTGGTGCCGTCTCCATTGCCCGCCGTCTGCAGGACCCGCTGGCCGAGCTGGTGAAGATCGATCCGAAAGCCATCGGCGTGGGGCAGTACCAGCATGACGTGAGCCAGCTGAAGTTGTCTCGCTCGCTGGATGCGGTGGTGGAAGACTGTGTGAACTCCGTGGGGGTGGACGTGAATACCGCCAGCGCCCCGCTGCTGGCACGCATCGCCGGCCTCAACAGCACCATCGCCGGCAACATCGTTACCTACCGAGAAAGCCACGGCGCCTTTGCCAGCCGCGCCGACCTGAAGCTGGTACCGCGCCTGGGCGACAAGACCTTCGAACAGGCCGCCGGTTTCCTGCGCATCATGGACGCCGCCAATCCACTGGACAGTTCCTCCGTGCACCCGGAAGCCTACCCGCTGGTGGAAAAGATCGCCGAGAAACACGGCCGCCCGCTCAAGGAGCTGATCGGTGACGTGCCCTTCCTGAAGAAGGTCAACGCCGCCGACTTTACCGACGACACGTTCGGTCTGCCTACAGTCACCGATATTCTCAGCGAACTGGAAAAACCCGGCCGCGACCCGCGCCCGGAATTCAAGGCTGCCGTCTTCAAGGAAGGGGTGGAAACCCTCAAGGACCTGAAGCCCTCCATGATTCTGGAAGGGACGGTGACCAACGTGACCAACTTCGGTGCCTTCGTGGATATCGGCGTTCACCAGGATGGTTTGGTGCATGTGTCCGCCCTGGCCGACAAATTCGTGGAAGATCCGCACGACGTCGTCAAACCTGGCGATATCGTCAAGGTGAAAGTGCTGGAAGTGGATCTGGACCGTAAACGCATCAGCCTGACCATGCGCATGGACGACAAGCCCGCCGAGAAAGCGGACGGGCAACGCCCTGCCAGCGCCCGCAAGGGCAATGGCGGAGGCCAGCGCCAGGGTGGGAACAAGCGTGGTGGAGGTCAGCCCCAGAGCAGCGGCGGCACCTTTGCGGACCTGTTCGCCAAGGCCAAGGACGAGCAGAAGAAAGGCAAGAAGCGCCTGTGACCCGGTGACTTCTCTCTGTCATTCTACTGCCCCATGATTGTCGGATTTCCGTCACACCCGTCGCCGGGCTCGCCCGGCGATTCGACAGGGCCAAACCATGAAACTTGAACAGCGTATTCACGCCCTGCTGGACTCAGACGCCGCCGCCACCCTGGCGGGTATCCGCCGCGGCATCGAAAAAGAAAGCCTGCGCATTACTACCGACGGTACTCTGGCGCAGACGCCGCACCCGGCAGCACTGGGCTCCGCCCTGACCCACCCCTATATCACCACGGACTACTCCGAAGCACTGCTGGAGTTCATTACTCCGCCCAGCACCGAGCTGCACAAGCCGCTGGAATTTCTCGAGCAGCTACACCGCTACGTGTACAGCCATATCGGTGACGAGGTGCTGTGGGTGAACTCCATGCCGTGCATGATCAGCAACGATGCCGACGTGCCGGTGGCACAGTACGGCAGCTCCAACGTGGGTCGCATGAAGAGCGTTTACCGGGAGGGTCTCGGCCACCGCTATGGCCGCAAGATGCAGACTATTGCCGGCATTCACTACAACTTTTCCTACCCGGAAGAGTTCTGGAAACTGAACCAGGTGCTGGAGGGAGAAAGTGGCCCCCTGCAGGATTACATCTCCAAACGCTACTTTGATCTGACCCGCAACTTCCAGCGTTACTCCTGGCTGCTGGTATACCTGTTCGGCGCCTCACCAGCCCTGTGTAAATCTTTCCTGGCGGGCCGCGAACACCAGCTGGACACCTTTGACCACACCCTGTTCAAGCCCAACGCCACCAGCCTGCGCATGAGCGATCTGGGCTACCAGAACAATGCCCAGTCGTCGCTGGCAATCAGCTACAACAATCTGGACGAGTACGTAGCCACTCTCACCCACGCCATCAAGACACCAGAACCGGCCTATGAAAAGATCGGTGTGAAAGTGGGCGACGATTATCGCCAGCTCAATGCCAATATTCTGCAGATCGAGAACGAGTACTACTCCTCGATCCGTCCCAAGCGCACCATCAACAAGGGTGAGCGCCCCACCACCGCCCTGCAGAAGCGCGGCGTGGAATATATCGAGATTCGCGCCCTGGATCTGAACCCGTTCGAGCCAGTGGGGATCAACCAGCAGGAAATCCGTTTCCTGGACCTGTTTGCCACCTACTGCCTGCTGCGCGAATCCCCGCAACTGGAAAAATGTGACCTGCATGCCAGCAAGGAAAACCTGCGCAAGGTGGTCTACGAGGGGCGCGACACCGCCACCGAGCTGTGCAACTGGGGCAAGGCCATATCACTGAAAGACTGGGCAACAGAAAAACTGCAGCAGATGCAGCCCATCGCCGAACTGTTTGACCGCACCCACGGCGGCAATAACTACAGCGATGCCCTGGCCCGCCAGCAGGAAAAAGTGGACAACCCGGAGACCACCCCGTCCGCCCGCATTCTGGAAAAACTGGAAAGCCGTCAGCAGAGTTTCTTCCAGTTCGCCATGAACCAGGCTCTGGCCCACCGGGATCACTTCCTGTCACGCCAGCGCTGCGACGACACCAACCAGCGCTTGGAACAATTGGCCGAACACAGCCTCACCGAGCAACGCCACTGGGAAAACGCGGAAACCCAGAGCTTCGAGGATTACCTGGCGGATTACTTCCGCGACTGACGCCCCGGCCAACCACGAGAGTGATTCAGGCCGCAAAAGGCATTTTCACCACAGAGGGCACGAGACAAGGTTTTCCTCGGTGTGCTCTTTGCCCTCTGTGGTAAAGCCAGTTTCCTGAAACCTTGATGCTGCTATCACAAAGCCACTGTGCACTGCGTCTCAACCGTACCCACCGATCCTCTTTCTCTGCAATTTCACAACAAAAACACGAGCTCTGTCCCTATGCAGCGCGGCCTGCGGTGATAGTCTCGAACTAACCAGTTGGGGAGTGTCGCAATGGCAGATCGCGATCAGTGCGAAAAGGCCTACAACCAAGGATGTATGTGGGGCATGGGTGGAGGCGACAACAATCGCTGTCCTTATTCCGCCGATGATGCCCTGGCAGAGTGGTGGTTTCAGGGGTGGGAAGCGGGCATCCAGGCCTGGCATGATCGCAACCTGCAGGAGCAGGATGCCCGGCAGGCCTGATCCACCTGTTGGAGCCTTGCAAGCAAGATTCCAACAGCAAAGACTCTGCTACCCGCCGGCTTTCTATCCCCGGATGGTTGCCGCCAACCCCGCTTTTGCCTACCCTTCGCCGGTCCCCGACGAAAAGAGTGGCCCATGTCGTCCCTGATCCCCGCACCCCGTCAGCTTAATCTGCTTGCCCTGCTGGCCTGTATTGCCGCCATGGCCGGCGCCCTTTATCTGCAACACGCGGACGGCCTTGAGCCCTGCCCGCTGTGTATCTTTCAGCGCATCGGCGTAATCGCCGCCGCCCTGATTCTGCTGATTGCCGCCTTGCATGGTCCCGGGCGTACCGGGGTGCGTATTTACGGGGCGTTCACCGGGCTGGCAGCGATTGCCGGCGGCGCCGTCTCCATCCGTCATATCTGGCTGCAGAACCTGCCGCCGGATCAGGTGCCCGCCTGTGGGCCCGGCCTCAACTACATGTTGGATGTGTTCCCCTTGCAGAGCGTGATCCAGGAAGTGCTGGCCGGCTCCGGGGAATGCGCGGAAATGGACTGGTCCTTCCTGGGTCTGAGCCTGCCGGCCTGGTCCCTGGTGGTATTTTCCGGCCTACTGCTGGTCGCCCTGATACAGCTGTTCCGTCCGCTCCCCACACGCTGAGTACGTCATGATCGACGGCCTGCTGATTCTGCTGTTTTTCCAGTTCCTCGGTGAGGTGGTAATCCGCCTCACCGGCATTCCGCTACCCGCTTCCGTGGTGGGTATGGTGCTGCTGTTGCTCGCGCTGTTGCTCAATGCCCCCTTCAGCCAGCGGGTGGCCCCCGCCGCCGGCGCCCTGATCAAGCACATCAGCCTGCTGATCTTCCCGCTGGGGGTGGGCATCGTGCTGCAGTGGCATCGCTACGAAGACTATGCGCTGGCGCTGGGCGTGGCCGTGGTGCTGGGTACTCTACTCAGCCTGGTACTGGTGACCCTGATGCTGAAGAAACTGCTCGGCGGCAAGCATGGCGAATCCCCGGGGGACAGCCATGGTCGATAAACTCGACAGCCTGGCCAGCCTGGTGCACACCCCCTTGTTCGGTATCCTGCTGACCCTGGTCAGCTACCGCTTTGCCCTGTGGGTATACGGTCGCAGCAACAGCCTGCCCCTGTTTCACCCCTTTCTGGTGGCGTCGATCCCGGTGATTATCGTGCTCCCGCTGGTGGGCGTGGATTACCAGGAATACCGGGACCAGACCACCCTGATCTCCTTCCTGCTGGGCCCCGCCACCGTGGCCCTGGCATGGCCCCTGTACCGGCAGCTACACACGGTACGCAGCGTGCTCACGCCGATCCTGATCGCCACTGTGCTGGGGGCCTTTATCTCCGCCGCTATTGCCGTGGGGCTGGCCTGGTGGCTGGGCGCGCCCCCCGAGGTGGTGGGCTCGCTGGCGCCCAAGTCCATCACCACCCCGATTGCCGTGGAGGTGGTGCAATCCACCGGCGGCTACGTGTCCCTGGCCGCCGGTGCGGTGGCCATCACCGGCATCGTCGGCGCGCTGGCCGCCGGCCCCATCTTCCGCCTGCTCAAGGTCACCGATCACCGCATCAAGGGCTTTGCCCTGGGGCTGGTGGCCCACGCCATCGGCACCGCCCGGGCCTTCGAATACGGCGAGAAAGCGGGCGCCTTCGCCGGCCTTGCCCTGGGTTTGTGCGGGCTGGTCACGGCATTGGCCCTGCCCTGGCTATGGCCCTGGGTGGCCCAGTATCTTTGACGTGACTGGCAGCACACGACAGGCAACCGTTCTAAAAGACCTGTTATTAGAAGAAATTTGTCTTTAGCGACAAGTGGCTGAGATAGCGTACTTTTTCCGGCTGACCAGGATTCACGCCGGTTTGCCCCATTGCCAGCACACTCCCGCCGGTTCTAGGCTCGATAGCCCAACAAGACAATCGTCAACGGGCACTCCAAGGAGGAACCATGGCAAGCTCCCATTCCGCAGCACTGGCCCAGTGGCAGCGTATTGAAGCGCTGGTACAGGCCTGGCTGGATGAACGTCGGCAACTGATTGTGCTGCTGTGCACCCTGCAGGGCCTGAAAGGCCTGTCCGATCACCGTCAGCCATTGCAGAAGCAGGTACAACATTTCTGCCAGCTGCTGATGGATTACATCAGTGCTGGCTACTTCGAGGTGTACCGGGAGCTGGTCAATGAGGCCCGCCATTTCCAGCGCGACAACCCCGCACTCACCCGGCAGATTCTCCAGCAACTGGACAATTCCACCGACGAAGCCCTGGCCTTCAACGAGGACTTCCAACGGCCGGAACAATGGCTGGTGCAACGGGATCAGCTACCGGAACGGATTGCCCTGCTGATGCAGACGCTGGAGGAACGTTTTGCCTTGGAAGACCAGTTGATTCTCAGCATCCATCAACAGGAACCGCCGCGGCAGCAGGCGACGCATTGAACACAGCAGCTAGCCACGAGCTTCAAGCTGCGAGTAAAACATGGAAAAGACGAAGCGATAGAACAGGGAACTTTTCGAATTTTCCTATCCCAATGAGCGTAGCTCGTAGCTCGTAGCTCGTAGCTCGTAGCTCGTAGCTCGTAGCTCGTAGCTCGTAGCTCGTAGCTCGTAGCTCGTAGCTCGTAGCTCGTACCTCATAGCTCGTACAAAAAAGGCGCCCTAAGGCGCCCTTTTTGTTGAAGCGTGTGACGACGGGATTTATTCCTCGTCGACGAGTCTGCTTCATTCGCTGCCTTTCACGTCCAGCAGTTCGATCTCGAAGATCAGTGCCTGGTTGGGGCCGATATCTCCACCAGCGCCCTGCTCGCCATAGCCCAGAGACGGCGGAACCACGACTTTCCACTTGTCGCCTTCCTTCATCATTGGCAGCGCTTCCTGCCAGGCCGGAATGATATGCTGCAGACCGAAGCTGGCCGGCTGACCGCGCTCTACGGAGCTGTCGAAGACGGTGCCGTCCGGCAGGGTGCCGTGGTAGTGCACTTCCACGGTGTCTTCCAGGGTCGGGGATGCACCACCTTCTTCACCGGATGCCAGTACTTCGTACTGCAGGCCGCTATCGGTAACAGTAACGCCATCGCGCTCGGCATTCTCGGCCAGGAACTTCTCGCTGGCTTCCAGGTTATTGCCGGCAGCTTCTTCCATCTTCTTCTGCTGGGCTTCAATCATGCGGCCCTGGAAATCACGAATCAGCTGATCCAGATCTTCATCACCCAGCTGGGATTTGCCGTCTTCGGCAAAGCCGTCACGCAGGCCCGCCACCATGGCTTCCAGATCCAGGTTTTCCAGGCTGCGCATCTGCTCCGCACTGCGGAAACCCAGCGCGTAGGACGCTTTCTGGTCATCACTTTTCAATTCCGCGCTTTCCTGACCACATGCTGCCAGCAGGACAGTCCCCGCCAGCACGATTCCCAATTTCTTCATTCTGCCTCCAATTGGCCTACTGTTGTTGTTGCTCCACCCCGCCGCCACCGCGCATTTCCTCAGCGGTGATGGTGTTCGGAGCTTTTACGGTAACGGGTTCCGCCTGCACACCGGGCGGCGGAATCTGGCCATACTGCCAGTTTCCCTGGGGGTCACGCCAGCGATACATCTCTGCGCTTTCCCGGTTTTCCTCCATCCAGGGAGAAATCTCGCGGTCCAGCAACCGCTCTGGCTGCTGCCAGTTCTGCTCCACGTGCTGCCAGTCCAGCAACGGCTTGTCACCACCCAGTGGCACGTTAAACAGCACGGCCAACACAATCGCCAGCAACGCAATGATAATCAACAAGTAACGCATGATACTCTCTCCCCCCTTTACTGAGCCGCCTTCACAGGATTCAGTTCCCAGCAAGAGCAAAATAACATCACAAATTACATCCATGCGCCTTATTTTGCGGTAGTGTTGGTTTTGTGAGCAGCATCACCTTTTATTCTGACAGTGATCGCGCCACTCAAACCGCCGGGTACAATCCCACGCAAAAAAACGAATAAGACACGGCATGAATAGCGCACAGAACAGCCCTGCCAAGGGGATCGGCTCCCAACCGCGTTCGTCCGGCTCGTCCCGCATGGTCATTCTGATTGCGAACAGCAAAGGGGGCTGCGGCAAGACCACCATTGCTACCAACCTGGCCTGTTACTACGAGGCCCTGGGTCGGCAGGTTTCCCTGCTCGACATGGACCCACAGCAATCATCGCTGCAGTGGCTGAAATTACGTCGTGACACCACCATCCACGGGCTGGGCTGGCCGGCAGGGGAGCCTGTGTCACTGGGGCGTCTGCAACAAAAACTGGATCAGGCGGGACCGATCACCATTATCGACTCTCCCGCCGGCCTGGATGCCCATCATCTGGACCACCTGTTGCGCCTCTCGCAGGTGGTACTGGTACCAGTGCTACCCAGTCCCATTGATATTCGTGCCACCACCCGCTTCCTGCAGACAGTCATGCTCGCCCCCAGCTACCGGCATCGCCCGCGCCGGCTGGCAGTGATAGCCAACCGCACCCGCACCCGTACCCGCATGTACGACTCGCTGCGGCAGTTTCTTACCACCCTGAAAATCCCCTACCTCGTCACCCTGCGTGACACCCAGCTTTATGTACAGGCCATGAGTAATGGCGAAGGCGTCCTCGACGCCGCCGTCTCCCGCCACCTGGATGACCAGCAGCACTGGCGCCGCATTGGTGAATGGCTGGAGGTGCAGCGGCATCTGATTCAGACCATGCCGGGGTTTCGGTGAAAAAGCAGCCTCAAGCTACAAGCTGCAAGCTGCAACGCCCCCCCCTGCCAGCCTCTAACGCAACAATGCAGATTGTAGGAGCTATGCTTGCATGGCGAACCGTGCGTTAGCGCGGAAATCGCTCACTGTGCTTGATCCGGGGCGGTCAGGGGGGCGCAGCTCCGCAGGCTCCAGCAAGAATGTCGAAAAACGTTAAGCTCTGTCGCCTCGCTGCGCGAGGTTCGCCATGCAAGCATAGCTCCTACAGCGGCTACGTAGTTTTGGCCAAGTCCCGCATCGCACCTGTCAGCTTGCTGAGATCCTCGGGCTCGATCACGAACGGCGGCATGATATAGACCAGCTTGCCGAACGGGCGGATCCACACCCCCTGCTCCACAAACCGCGCCTGCACCTGCTCCATGGCCACCGGTTCCTGCATTTCCATTACGCCAATGGCACCCAGCACCCGGGTGTCCGCCACCGCAGGCAGGTCCTTGAGTGGCAGCAACTCTGCCTTGAGCTGCGCTTCGATGGCGGCCACTTTTTCCTGCCAGCCGGAATCCAGCAGCAACTGGATACTGGCATTGGCTACCGCACAGGCCAGTGGATTGCCCATGAAGGTGGGGCCGTGCATCAATACGCCGGCTTCACCGTCACAAATTCCCGCTGCTACCTGGCCGGTACACAGGGTGGCGGCCAGGGTCATGTAGCCACCGGTAATCGCCTTGCCCAGGCAGAGGATATCCGGGCATACATCCGCATGCTCCAGGGCAAACAGCTTGCCGGTGCGGCCAAAGCCGGTGGCAATCTCGTCAAAGATCAACAACACGCCATACTGATCACACAGGGCGCGCACCGCTTTCAGGTAGGTGGGGTGATACATCCGCATGCCCCCGGCGCCCTGCACCACCGGCTCCAGTATCACGGCGGCAATTTCCTGATGATGATCCGCCAGCATCTGTTGGATGGAATCCAGATCCGACGTATCAAAATCGCTGTCGTAGGAACATTGCGGCGCCTCGGCAAAAAAGTGTTTGGCCAGCACCCCGCTGAACAGAGAGTGCATGCCGTTGACCGGGTCACAGGCGGCCATGGCACCGAAGGTATCGCCGTGATAGCCATTGCGCAGGGCCAGCAGTTTATCCTTGCCGGTGTGCCCCTGGCTGAGCCAGTACTGCAACGCCATCTTGATCGCCACTTCTACGGACACCGAGCCACTGTCGGCCAGAAACACTTTCTCCAGCGGGTCGGGGGTCAACGCCACCAGCTTCTTGCCCAGCTCCACCGCCGGTTCATGGGTGAGCCCACCGAACATCACATGGGCCATGCGGTCGATCTGATCCTTGGCCGCCTGATTCAACACCGGGTGGTTATAACCATGCACCGCCGCCCACCAGGACGACATGCCATCCACCAGCTCGCGGCCATCTTCCAGCGTCAGTCGCACTCCTTTGGCGCTGGCCACGGGAAAAGTGGGCAGCGGTTTCGAGGTGGACGTGTAGGGATGCCAGAGATGGTCGCGGTCAAAGGCCAGGTCGGTGGTCATGGGGAAATCCGGATGAACATGGGAGGGAAAGGATGGCAGGGGGGAGAGGAAAGTTCAAAGCGCGAGGTAGTGGCACCGCAGGAACGTAGCGTAGCGGAGTAACGCACGTTGTGCAGTGCGGCCCGCAGGGTGAGCGTAGCGAATGCACCGCTTGAGGGGCGAACCGAGCCTTGGCGAGGAAACGGCATCGTAACCGCCCCCATACCTTTCTCGAAAAACCTGTCGAGCCCTGAGATTCCTGATCGGCCTTCGGCCGATTCCGCGTTGACACGCGGTTCGCACCTCAAGCGGTGCTCCTACAGTGCCACTAGCTCGCCAAGGGCATTCTGCAACCCTTCACACTGCGCCGTTTCCGGCACCAGCACCAGCAACCAGGCCATGGCGTCCACCGGCTTGCTGGCGGGCAGCAGGTTGCCGCTCAACGTCGGCAGGGTCGTTAGCAAGTAGCGCTCACCTTCCAGCTCCACCTGCTGCAGTTGCCGCTTGAACTCCGGCAGCCGCGCATCTTCGCCGGCCTTGCGGCGCACGGCTCGCAGCGGGCGCAGGTAGTCGACCTCAAACTGCTCGGCCAGCTCAGCCATCCGGCGTCCTACCCCCGCATCCGGTTGCTTGCCCGACGCGGCCAGCCACAGGCCGGCCAACAGCAGGGCCACGGGCACCTGAAAATCGTCCTGCAGATGCAGGCAGGCCCGCTCAAAATCCTTGTCCTGCCATCGAGCCAGGGCATAGCGCCACAGATCCTGCTTTATCAAGTCGTCCACGGTTCCCCCGTTACCTTTGCTGGCTTACACTGCGCCGGTTCTCATTAATCCCGGATTCCCCCATGCTCTCTCTGGAACACATCAACCTTCGCCGCGGCCCCGACCTGTTGCTGGAAGACGCCAGCGTGGTCCTGCACAAGGGCTGGCGCGTGGGGCTGGTGGGCCGCAACGGCACCGGCAAGAGCTCGCTGTTCAAGCTTATCATGGGCGAACTGGAGAGCGACGGCGGCAACCTGAACCTGCCCGCAGACTGGCGCCTGGCCATGATGGCCCAGGAAGTGCCGGCACTGGAACAACCGGCCATCGACTATGTGCTCGACGGCCACCGTGCCCTGCGCCGGGCGGAGAACAAGCTGGCCGACGCGGAAATCGCCGGCGACAACCACGCCATCGCCCATGCTCACGGCGAGCTGGAGGCCCTGCACGCCTGGCAGCAACCAGCCCGGGCCGCCACCCTGCTGGCCGGGCTGGGTTTCAGCGAAACTCAGCAACAACAGCCGGTAGCCAGTTTCTCCGGCGGCTGGCGCATGCGCCTGAACCTGGCCCAGGTGTTGATGAGCGATGCGGATCTGCTGCTACTCGATGAGCCCACCAACCACCTGGACCTGGATGCCATCCTCTGGTTGCAGAGTTATCTGGTGCAGCAGCCGGGAGCCCTGCTGGTGATCTCCCATGACCGCGCCTTCCTGGATGCCACCGTCAACCAGATCCTGCATATCGAGCACAAGCAACTGAAGCACTACAGCGGCGGCTACTCGGATTTCGAACGCCAGCGCGCCGAGCAACTGTCCCTGCAGCAGAAAATGCATGAAAAACAGCAGGCCCAGGTGGCCCACATGCAGAAGTTCATCGCCCGCTTCAAGGCCAAGGCTTCCAAGGCCAAGCAGGCACAAAGCCGGGTGAAGGCCCTGGAACGACTGGAACTGATTGGCCCCGCCCACGTGGACTCCGGTTTCAGCTTTGATTTCCACAGCCCCAACAAGCTGCCCAACCCCATGGAGAGCCTGGATGCAGTACAGTGCGGCTACCCGGGGGCGCCAATTCTCGATCGGGTCAGTCTGAGCCTGCGCCCGGAGTCACGCATCGGCCTGCTGGGCCCCAACGGCGCTGGTAAGTCCACCCTGATGCGCACCCTGGTGGGCGAGCTGGCCCCTCTGGGCGGCCACTTCGAAAAAGATGGCGATCTGGTGATCGGTTATTTCCATCAACAGCAGGTGGACCGGCTGGCCGCCGACGACAGCCCGTACCAGATGCTGTCCCGGTTTTACCCCAAGTGGAGCGAGTCACAACTGCGTAGCGAGCTGGGCCGTTTCGGTTTCCACGGCGATGATGTGTTTGCCCCGGTGGGCCGTTTCTCCGGTGGTGAAAAAGCCCGCCTGGCCCTGGCCATGATCGTGCAGCAAAAACCAGCCTTGCTGCTGCTCGATGAGCCGGCCAACCACCTGGATCTGGACATGCGCGAAGCGCTGACCATGGCGCTGCAATCCTTCGAAGGGGCCGTGGTGCTGGTGTCCCATGATCGTCACCTGCTGGAAACCACCGTGGACGAGTTCTATCTGGTGGCCAATGGTTCCGTGACCCGCTTCGATGGTGACCTGGACGACTACGGCCGCTGGCTGCAACAGAATCGCCGCGACGGCAAACCCATCAAGGAAGAAAAAGCCGGCGACGGCATGGATGCCAAGGCACGCCGCCAGCAAGCCGCCCAGCAACGGGAACAACTGCGGCCATTGAAAAAGCAGGTGGAAAAACTGGAAAAGCAGCTCAGCCATTGCGACCAGAAACTCGCCGACATCGAGACTGCCCTGGGCGACGAAACCCTGTACACGGACGACAGCCGCAAGAACGAGATGAACGGATTACTCGGCGATCAGGCGCGCCTCAAGAAACAGCACGATGAACTGGAAGAACAGTTGCTGGAAGCCATGGAATCCCTTGAGCAGGCAGAAAGCGAACTGGTCGACTGAGACGCCCACGCTCTCTACCCGCTGAACTACATTTGTACCAGGCGCGTCTGATAGACCACCGGTCCGGTGGGCTGGCCAGTGGGCGATCCGCCGGCAGGTTCCAGACTGATCGCCAGGGAACGGGACTGCAACAACTGACGGACCTGCTGATCGCTGAGATCCACCTTCAACTGCGCGCCCCCCGTGGGCAGCAATGCTAACGATACCGGTGCGCCGGACTCCGGCAACAACCACAACTGGTAATCCCTGCCCCCGTCCGCTGGCTGAACTGGCGGCATGGCTTTCACTGTCAGACGATGATCCGCAGACGCATTGACCAGCCACAGGGGCTCCGCCTGCTGGCTCTGCACCACCCCCACGTAATGGGTCACCACCGTGGGTGGCGGCGTCCACACCAGCAAGGCGAACACTGCCAGCATGGCAATACCGGCACTCCATCGCCAGGCCGTAAGGGTTTGCCACCAGCGAGGCTCTGCGGGTTTTGCGGCTTCAGGGAAAAGGCGTTGCTCGATGGCATGCCAGACCGCATCCGGCGGTGAGGCTTCCGGCAGACTGTCGTTAAAGGGTTGCAGTCGACGCTCCCAGTACCACACCTGCCGACGAAGCCGGGAAGAGGCCATCATCCAGCGCTCGAAACGCTGCCGGGCTGCGCCTTGCAACGTACCTACCACATACTCGGCAGCCAGAGCATGGTTACGTTCGTAGTCATCGGGCTTCATGTGGCCAGACACCGGCGCAATACATCCAGACCGCGACGGACCCTGCTCTTGGTGGTGCCCAGGGGTTGGCCCATGGCAACCGCCAGCTCCTGATGGGTAAAGCCACGAAAATAAGCCATCTCGATACTGGAACGATAACGTTCATCCAGATCTTTGAGGCAATCGCTGAGTCGTTGCCGGTCAGCCTGATTGTGGGCATTTTCCATAGGGCCGGGAGCAGAACTGACCTGGCTGCTGCTGACGCTGTCGAAGTCCACCTCATGCCGGCGTCGGCGCAATGCATCCAGACAGCGGTAGCGGCCAATGGACATCATCCAGTTGAGTACGCTGCCTCGGTCGCAATGATACTCTCCAGCGTGATGCCAGACCTGAATATAGGTTTCCTGTAACACGTCGCAGGCTTCGTCTTTGTCACGCAGCAGATGCAGACACATACCGAAAACCGCTCGATGAGTTTGCTGATAAAAACCGGCAAAAGCCTGACGGTCGCCCTGTGCGACTCGCGCCAGAGCACTGACCAGCCCGTCGTTTGCTTCCGCCATGACGAAACACTCCCTGCATACCCACTATCTGTACCTCCTGATTAACAGATGCGCTGTCGTTAATACGTGAAAAAAACGGATTTGGATGCAGTAAAAAAAGAAAAATAAATTCTGCATCCAGTTCCTTTCCTGTCGCGTACTACCTACACACCGACAAGAAAGGAGATTCGTCATGTTATCCCGCCTTACTCTACTTCCCGCGGCCTGTGCTGCCGCCACCCTGCTGGCTAGTGCCGGCACGATGGCATCCAGCCACCGGGAAGCCCCCTTTATTACAGGCATGCCCAAAGTCGACGGCACGGATTTCTACATGTTCAACAGCTATGAATCCGGACGCGACGGCTACGTCACCCTGATTGCCAACTATCTGCCACTGCAGGACGCCTACGGCGGCCCCAATTATTTCTCTCTCGACGACGACGCCATCTATGAAATCCACATTGATAACGATGGCAACGCGGAAGAAAACATTACCTTCCGTTTTCAGTTCAACACCGAGCGCCGCGACCTGGCGGTCGATGTCGACGGCACCTCTGTCCCCGTACCACTGATTAATATCGGTGCCGTAACCGGTCAGAACAACGATGCCCAGAATGTACTGGAAAGCTTCACCGTAGAAATGGTGACCGGGGACCGTCGTACTGGCAACGTGCAGAACCTGACCAATGCCGGCAGTGGTGACAGCACCTTTGCCAAACCGCTGGATAACATCGGCACCAAGTCCATTGCTGACTATGAAGCCTACGCGGACAACTTCATCTACGACGTGACCATCCCGGACTGCCCCATGCCGGGCCGCGTCTTTGCCGGTCAGCGCCAGGAAGGTTTCGTGGTCAATCTGGGCGAAGTCTTTGACCTGGTGGCGTTGAATCCGCTGGGTGCACGTGACTCGCGCAGCAACATCATTGCCGACAAGAACATCACCAGCCTGGCCCTGGAAGTGCCGGCGGACTGCCTGACCGGTGACAACACCGTCATCGGCGGCTGGACCACCGCCAGCATCCGCCAGGCCACTGTCATCAACCCGGGACCGCAGGGCTCCGACACCACCGGCAGCAGTAACGCCAAAGGCCCGGCGGTGAAAGGCGGCGCCTTTACCCAGGTATCCCGTCTTGGCTCACCGCTGGTGAACGAAGTGGTGATCGGCCTGCCCGACAAGGACCGTTTCAACAGCAGCGAACCGAAAGATGATGGCCAGTTCGCCACCTATGTGACCAACCCCAGCTTGCCCGCGCTGGTAGAAATCCTGTTCGGGGTCAGCGCACCGGAAACGCCGCGCAACGATCTGGTCACCGTGTTCCTGACCGGGGTACCCGGTGTCACCCAGCTGCCCACTGTCACTGCCAGTGAAATGCTGCGTCTGAATACCGCTATCCCCGCTACCGAAGCGGGCTCACAGAACGACCTGGGCGTAGCCGCTGGCGACTTTGCCGGCTTCCCCAACGGTCGCCGCCCCATTGACGACGTGGTAGACATCGCCCTCACCGCAGCCGAAGGCTTTCTGTGTGGCGCTGATGTGAACGGTGAAGCCGCTGGTGGCGAAATCGGCTCCTGCGGTACTCAGGACATGCAAGTGAACGGTGGCGCTATCGTCAACGACGGTGCCCTGCCGAACCCGGCAGACTACCTGACCCGTTTCCCCTACCTGAACACCCCGCTGCCCGGCGCCGATAATGTCGCCACGGCAGAGTGAAGGAGGACATCATGCGATACCTACTGGCCATCACCGTCAGCGTGAGTGCACTGGTACTGAGTGGGTGCTTTGGCAGCGACAATGACCGTCCTCGCCAACAGGCACCAGTGGCGATCAACTACACCGCCTTTGTGAAAGCTCAGCTGGCCACTACCGGGGACACCCGAGAACCCGTTGCGATTAATGACATCCGCTTCATTTTTCGCGATCAAACCAATCCGGATGCTTATAACAATGTATTGGCACCGGATAATTGAAGCCCGCTCCCGCCGTCTAGCGACGGCGGGAGTCATCCGCTCCGAGAGGGCCCCCGGGAAACGACAGCCCGCCAGTGAACGGCGGTTTGTCCGTACCCTGGCGGCCTTCTCTCTTTATCTGTCGAGCGCGCTGATTCATGCCGCTCCCTATACACCGGCCGGGGATCATGTGGTCCTCGCCCGTCTACCCCAGGCGCAGCCCGCCCTGGCACCACCGGCAGCGCCCCTGGATCTGACCGCGGCCCTGGCGTTGGCTCGCTCTCAGATTGACTATGCCAGCGCCCAGGGCGATCCCCGCTTTCTCGGTTACGCCGAGGCCACGCTGGCGCCGTTCAGTCAGGACATGTCGTCACCGGCAGCCAACCTGCTGATGGCTCGCATCGAACAGCAACGTCATCAGTTTGCCCGTGCTCGCCATCGGCTGACGCAACTGCTGGAACAGTCCCCCAATCAGGGACAGGCGTGGCTGATGTTGGCCAATATTGATCGGGTACAAGGCCGTCTTGATGAGGCCCGCCAAGCCTGCCGGGAAGCCGCCAGCACGCTGCCGCCCACCACCGTATTGCTCTGTCAGGCCAGCGTGCAGGCCATCACCGGTCAGCAGGAACAGGCCTATGACACCTTGCAAGCCCTGGCATCCAGCCCGGCCGCCCCACAGGGGAAATCCGCCCAGTGGCTGGACACCCTGAGCGCCGAAATGGCGCTGCAACAGGGTCGTCTCGAGCTGGCTGCCAAGCACCTGGGTGATGCCTTGCAGCAGGCCCCGAATGATCCCTACCTGCGCTACCTGCAAAGTGACTTGTGGCTTGCCAACAACCAGGCGGAGGCGGTCATCCGCGATCTCTTCGACTGGCAGGACAGGGAAGGCGCCTTGCTGAGACTGGCCATTGCCGGGCAACGCCTGGATCACCCTCAGGCCCGGGACTGGCGACAGGATTACCGGGCCCGCATGGCCGCCGACCAGGACACCGGTCGCCAGCGCCACCTGCGTGAGCACGCCCGTTTCCTGCTTGAAGTAGAGTCCGATCCGCAAGGCGCCCTCACGCTGGCCCGGGAAAACTGGCAGCAACAACGGGAACTGGCTGACCTGCGACTGCTGCACGCCAGCGCCGTGGCCGCCGACGATCAGGCAACCTTGAGGCAGCTACAGGCCTTTGTAGACCGATACCAGGTTGACGATGCCCAACTCACTCAACCTGCCAGGGGAGCCAGTGAATGAAATCCCTGTCTTTGCTTTTCCTGCTGTTGCTGGCCGGGCAGACATTCGCCCACAAACCCAGTGACAGCTATCTGGTGATCAACACCAATGAGGGCAATGCACTGATCGAGGGACGCTGGGATATCGCCCTGCGTGACCTGCAGCTGGTATTGCCACTGGACCAGAACGGCGATGGCGTCATCACCTGGGGAGAGCTACGCCGGCAGCGCAACGGCATCATCTCCACCGTGCTGCCCGCCCTGACCATCGACGCTGTGTCCGACGAACAACGTCAGGCCTGTGCGCTCACCCTGACCCGGCTGCAGGCCATCGACCATGTGGATGGCACCTACGCCGCCCTGCACTGGCGTGGCGACTGCCAGAGCCCGCCGGAGCAACTGGCGGTGAACTACCAGTTTCTGTTTGACCGGGATCCCAGCCACCATGGCCTTCTGCGGATGGAACAGGACGGCGACACCCTCACCGCCGTGTTCAGTAATCAGCACCGTAACCAGCGGATGGGGGCGGATGCCGGATCGCAATGGCAGGCGTTCCAGGGGTTCATCCGTCAGGGTGTGCACCACATCCTGATCGGCTACGACCATATCCTGTTCCTGCTCACGCTGCTGTTCCCGGCAGTACTGGTATGGCAACGGGGCGGCTGGCAGCCGGCATCCACCATGACCGGAGCGCTGACCCAGACCCTGGCCATTGTCACCGCCTTTACCGTGACCCACTCGCTGACACTGGCACTGGCCACACTGGGCATCATCACGCTACCCACCTGGCTGGTGGAGTCCGCCATTGCCATCACCGTGGCGTTGGGTGCAGCGGCGAATCTGGTACCCCGCCTGTTTCCCAAACGCTGGGTGATGGCCTTTGTATTCGGGCTGATTCATGGCCTGGGATTTGCCTCGGTACTGGCCGATCTGGGACTCACCGACAGCGGGATTTTCCTGCCGTTATTGGGCTTCAATCTGGGCGTAGAGCTGGGGCAGGTGGCCATTGTGCTGCTGTTTGTGCCAGCGGCCTATCTGGTCCGGGAAACCGTGGCCTATCGGCGTGTCTTTGTGCCGGTGGGGTCAGTCGCCATCATGATACTGGCCGGCGTGTGGCTGGCAGAGAGACTGAGCGGCGCCTGACACGGCAGGCATGCCGTAGTTGTGTGGCCATAAAAAAGCCGCCCCGGGAAACCGGAGCGGCTTTTTTCAGGTCGAAAAACACGGCGGCGCGGCGCCCAGCGTTTCCCCCGCTGGCGACACACCCGCCACCGTTGCCACTTTCAACTTGAAACTTGCAACTACTCTTACAACACTTCGATGATAGTCGCGTTGGCAGTACCCAGGCCTTCGCAGATGGCCAGCAGACCATACTTGCCGCCGCGACGCTTCAGCTCGTAAACGAGCGTTCCCATCAGCTTGGTGCCGGTGGCACCCAGCGGATGCCCTAGTGCCTGGGCGCCGCCGTTCACGTTGAGCTTGTCGTAGTCGGCGCCCACCGCCTTCATCCAGGCCAGCGGCACGGAGCCGAACGCTTCGTTGACCTCGTACAGATCAATGTCGTTGATGCTCATACCGGCCTGCTTGAGCACTTTCTCGGTGGCCGGAATCGGGCCTTCCAACACCATGGTCGGATCGGAGCCCACCACCGCCATGGCATGAATGCGAGCCAACGGCGTGAGACCGTATTCCTTCACTGCCTTTTCGCTGGCGATCATTACGGCGGAGGCGCCATCGGTAATCTGGCTGGCGTTGGCGGCGCTGATATGGCCCCCTTCCTGCAACGGCTGCAGGGCCTTGATGGCATCCAGTTCCGCTTCCCAGCGGATACCCTCATCCACGATGTGCTCATCGCTGCTGCCATCTTCCAGGGTGATCGGCACCGGGATGATCTCGTCATTGAAGCGGCCGGCTTCGGTGGCAGCGGCACCCCGCTTGTGGGAATCGTAAGCGAACTGATCCAGCTCGGCCTTGCTCACCCCGTACTTCTCCGCCATGCGCTCGGCGCCCAGGAACTGGCTGAACGTCTCACCGGGATAGCGCTTGCTGATTTCTCCGGTAAACGGGTTGCCCATTTCCTTCACAGCGGTAACCGGTGCCCCGATCGGTACCTGACTCATGGACTCCACGCCACCGGCGATAACCAGATCCTGGGTGCCACTCATCACCGCCTGGGCAGCGAAATGGATGGCCTGTTGGGAGGAGCCGCACTGACGATCGATGGTGACGCCGGGTACGGATTCCGGCAGACAGGAACTCAGGATGGAGGTACGAGCCACATTAAAGGTCTGCGGCCCGATCTGGCTGACACAACCGAAAATCACGTCGTCCACCTTCTCCGGGGCCACACCGATACGCTCGACCACCGCATCAATCACCCGGCCGCCCATATCCGCCGGGTGCACCTTGCTCAGCCGACCATTCTTCTTGCCACCGGCGGTACGCACCGCCGCTACGATATATGCCTCTGCCACCTTGCCTCTCCTCACACGTCGTTGACTGGTGAAAACCCGATAATGTCCTTGAGGCTACGCTTGAGACAAGGAAGGGCTCAATGACAGAAAACAACGCGGCAAGCAGGCATTTGGTCACCGCTGCAACAAGAGGGGCTTGCCATGAAAACGGCAAAGTTCGAAAAAATCGATTAAATCGCCCAGCCAGTTCCCCTGTTTCATTAAACCGTTCCCGCCCATCCTTGTCCCCATGATTCAGACGGTCACATTCGCCGAACCGTCACCGCTGGCATAACGACAACTCTCTGTAGAAACAGGCAATAACCGTCCAGCAACGCAATACCGCTATTGCGCGTGCCGGGCCTACTGTACGCGCAGCAAACGTGAACAGGGAGGGTGTGCGTTGCACCCCCTCAGGTGGACATGACGCCATGAACGACGCAGAGAGACTGACAGAATTTGCCACGCCGCGGCTTCGCCATTTCGGCATCCCGGGCACCACTGCGCTGCTGATTACCCTGCTCGGCAGCGTGGCGACACCCGGAATCAGCATCGGGGCCACCGCCGATACCGTGCAACTGGCCCGTGTCGGCGATCCGGCATTCGAGGAACAGCGCCCACGCCGTCCACGCACCGATCCGGACCAAGAGCGGACCACCGGTAGCTGGTCCCTGACCCTGGACAACGACCTGCTGGTGCCCGGCAGCCGGGATCAGGACTACACCTATGGAATCAGTGTGGCTGCCACCGGCCGCAAGGCCCGGGATTTCGCCCTGTCCCTGAATACACCACTGACCTGGATCGACAGACTGACCGGTGTGGAAGGTATCACCGGCAGTAATATCCGGGGGCACAGCTTCGAAGCGGGCATCTTTGGCTTCACCCCGGAAGACAAGGAGGCCGCAGGCCCGTTGTATGACGACCGCCCCTACGCCAGCCTGCTGTATGTCTCCAGCAGCCGGGTACAGGTAGACCCGGCCCGCCAGGTAGCCTGGCATAGTTCTCTGACGCTGGGCGCCATGGGGCTGGACCTGGCCGGCGACATCCAGAACGGCGTCCACAAGGTGATTGGCAGCGACCGGGCGGAAGGCTGGGAGCATCAGGTCAGCGATGGCGGCGAAGCCACCTTCCGCTATGCCGTGGCGCGTCAAAAGATTCTGCCGGTCTCCACCGACCGCCTGGAAGTGAAAAGTACTGTGGAAGGATCCGTGGGCTATCTGACAGAAGCGCGCTGGAGCCTGAGCTTCCGGGCTGGCCGTCTGCACACTCCCTGGTGGCAGACCAGTCCCGAACTGGCCCATTACGGAGAGCGCAACAATGCCACCGCCATGAGCCAGGACAACGAGCATTACCTGTGGGGTGGCATCGCCCTGGTGGGCCGGGCCTACAACGCCTTCCTGCAAGGCCAGTTCCGCGACAGCGAAGTGAGCTACGACAGTGACGAGGTCAACCATGGTGTGGCCGAAGCCTGGCTAGGGTACACCTGGGCCTTCAACGACGGTTACCGGCTCAGCTATGTCCTGCGCGGCCACACCTCTGAATTGAAGGAGGGCGTGGGCGACCGGAATGTACTCTGGGGCGGACTGGTGTTTGCCAAAACGTTCTAGGCCCGGTTCAGCACACCCTCATTCACTGTTTGAGCTTTGCTCGCAAAGCAAAGCTCCAACGAGGGGCTACGATTTCAATGCTTCCGCGTAGGGGACCTGATCGGAGGACTCCCCGTAAATATCACGCACCGGACGCACCTCGATGCTGCCATAACGGGCCGGCGGAATACGGCTGGCCACACGAATGGCATCGTTCAGATCGTTGGCTTCGATCAGATAGAAACCGGCAAGCTGTTCCTTGGTTTCCGCAAAGGGGCCATCGGTAACACTGACCTGCCCATCCCGCACCCGCACTGTTGTGGCAGTGGACACCGGTTGCAGGGCGGAGCCATCCAGCATCACGCCGGATTCGCTCAAGCCGCCGCTGTAGGACTGGCATTCCTGGTTCAGTGATTGCCAGTGATCATCGCCACGCTCCTGCATGGCCGCTTCGTTGTAATACACCAGACATAGATATTTCATCGTGCTCTCTCCTTGGCAGTCAGTTAACGGAAGCGTACCGGCGTGTGGTCCGGCTGCCATTCCATAATCAGGGACATATCTTCCGGGTTGAAAGGGCAGGAAAAATGCTCATGCAAAATCTGCCACTGATCACCGTCCCGTTCCCAGACCTGAGTCACACGCATCCAGCCTCCCTGCTGCTCCCCTTCCACCGTTGCGCCGCAATGGGTCAGGCTGTGACTGACCGCCAGGGAATCGGCCGTTTCCACTTTGAAGTCATACATCTCGAAAAAAGGGTCTGCAGGGCAGGATGCCATGCATTTTTTCCAGTGCTCCCGATAGGCAGGAGCCCCTTCTACCTGCAGCGCCAAAATGGCGTCGAAGGAGCGGATAGCAGGGTGGTAAAGGGCCATCACGGCCTCCACATCATTGCTGGCCGCCGCCTTCAGCCAACGGCGGGTCAGATCTTCAATAGTGCGTTCAGTGCTCATGGTTCTCTCCTTGATTACGGTTGTCTTATCAAGGAATCGAAAGGCATGGCACGGTTTCGACAGGGCTGTGGATTTTTTTCACCCCAACTCAACCAACCGCTGGCGCAGAAAGCGTTGTTCGGCGGGTTGCGAGGTGCGTTCCAGGGCAGCCTGATAGGCGGCTATGGCGGGTTCACGCTGGCCCAATCGGCGGTGCATGTCCGCCCGGGCAGCGTGGGCCAGGTGGTAATCACGCAGGGTGGCGTCCTCCATCAGCGGTTCCAGCGCCTGCAAACCCGCTTGCGGGCCATCACGCATGGCCACCGCCACCGCCCGATTCAGTGCCACGATGGGGCTCGGCATCATGGTCAGTAACAGGTCATATAACCCCACGATCTCGGCCCAATCGGTGGCCTCACTGCTGGGCGCGAGGGCATGAACAGCGGCAATGGCCGCCTGCAGGGTGTAGGGCCCAAAACGTTGGGACAGCAGGGCATCGCGTACCAGTTCATCGGCCCGGGCGATTTCTTCCCGGTCCCACAGGGTGCGATCCTGATGCTCCAGCAATACCAGTTCACCCTGCGCCGTGGTGCGCGTGGCGCGGCGGGCGTGATGCAACAGCATCAATGCCAGCAAACCCTGGCATTCCGGTTCCGGGTTGGGCAGCAGGGCCAGCACCAGTTCGGCCAGGCGAATGGCCTCTTCGCTGAGATCATGGCGCAGCAACTGCTCCCCCGCCGACGCCAGGTAGCCTTCGTTGAAGACCAGATAAATCACCTGCAGCACGGACTGCAAACGCTCGAAAAGCTCGTCACCCTCCGGCACTTCGTAGGGGATTCTGGCATCGCGGATCTTGGCCTTGGCGCGAACGATGCGCTGGGCCACGGTGGACGGTTTTTTCAGGAAGGCGCGGGCGATTTCTTCCGTGGTCAGGCCACACACTTCCCGCAGAGTCAGCGCCACCTGGGCATCCCGGGCGAGCCCCGGGTGGCAGCAGGTAAAAATCAGACGCAACCGATCATCCTCGATGGCCAGATTGTCCACCTCCATCTCCACTACGGCCCGAGCGGCCAGCTGGTCTGCCTGTTCGTGGAGAATCTGGTCATAGCGGGCACGACGACGTAACTGGTCTATGGCCTTGAAACGGCCGGTAGACACCAGCCAGGCACGGGCGTTATCGGGAATGCCTTCCTCGGGCCACTGACGCAGGGCTGCCATAAAGGCTTCCTGAAGGGCATCCTCAGCCAGGTCGAAATCGCCCAGTAAACGGATCAGTGTAGCCAACACCCGGCGGGATTCCCGGGCAAACAGCGTATCAACCTCTCGGGAAAAAGCCGTGTCATCCATGACAATGCAGCCTACGCCTGTTCAGCAATGTGACTGAGCACCAACGCCGATAATCCTTTGGCGTTACCGAAATAATCCAGCAGCTCGATGGTGAGATCGGGAAAACGCTGCCGGGCCTCTTCCACCTGGGCAGGAATGTCCTTGCCCACGTGCTTGCCCTTGTTGAAGAACAGCGGGTACAGCTGTACGCGGCTAACCGGCTGATGCTCCAGTTGCTGAATGGCTTCCACCAGGGAAGGCTGTGCCAGCTCCAGAAAACAGGGCAGCACCGCCACGTATTCCTCACCCGCCCCATGGGCAGACTCCGCCACGGTTTCCACCAGGGCACGGAATTCATCGTTGGCAGTATCACTACGACTGCCATGGGCCATGATTAATAGGGCTTTGGACATTGATACTCTCCGGACGCTTGCGTAAGAGCGTCGCTGGCGGCGCGATTGCTGACCGGGATGAAAAACATTGTCACCACAGAGCACACAGAGGCCACCCCTTCTTTTCCTCAGTGATTTCTGTGTTCTCTGTGGTGAAATCGCATTTGCTTTACGTGTTTTATCGCGCCGCCAGCGACGCGCTTACAAGGACTTTGTAGCCAGTTCGTGGCTGGCTTCGACGACGATCGCGTGCCGCCGCGCCAGCGCTTCACGATCATCATCGTAGCCGCCGCCGATCACCGTGGCCACCGGTATTCCCCGGCGGTGGCAGCGCTCGATAACGCCCCGCTCCCGGTCGGCGATGCCCTGCTCGGAAATACACAGCCGGCCCAGAGGATCCTGTTCAAAAATATCCACGCCGGCATCATAAAGCACCAGTTGAGGACAAACCGTATCGAGCAGGGTTTCCAGGGTCCCGAACACCGTGTCCAGATAATCCCGATCGGTCATGCCCAGCGGCAGCCCCACATCCAGATCGCTGTGTTGCTTGCGCACCGGAAAGTTTTTTTCGCAATGAATCGAACAGGTAAAGGCCCGTGGTTCGTCCGCAAGCATAGCGGCGGTGCCATCCCCCTGGTGCACATCGCAATCGAAAATCAGCAAGCGCTCTATCGCCCCGCTGGCCAGCAACTGCTGCGCCGCGAACGCCAGATCATTGAAGATGCAGAAGCCGGAACCGAAATCGTAATGGGCATGATGGGTGCCACCAGCAAGATGACAGGCCAGCCCCTGCTGGAGAGCCAGCTGCGCCGTCATCAGTGTGCCCATGGGAGCAATGCAGGTGCGCTTAACCAATCCTGCACTCCAGGGGAGTCCCATGCGCCGCTGGGCTTTTTGATCCAGATCGCCGTTCACAATCGCCGACACATAGTCCGGGCAATGAACCTGTCCCAGCAGGGCAGGCTTGGCCCGACCGGGGCGGTATTCATTGTCGCCCCGGGCAATGCCGGTCGCCCGCAAATGTCCATGCAGGAGGCCGAACTTTTCCATGGGGAAACGGTGTTCACCGGGAAAGGGGAAGCTGTAATTCGGGTGGTAGACGAGGGGCAGCACAGACAATCCCAGGCTGGACAGGATGGCAGAGATTGTGGCGGGCAGAGCTTGGCGGAGCAATGGCTCCGCCAAACATCATCCTGCCCAGCCTAGAACAACCACTCCAGACCGTGGCGCGCCTGGTTGCGGGCGTTTTCCGTGATCACTTCGCCGTGGGCCAGGCTGAGTTTTTCGAAGGGCCATTCCAGGATGCGAGTGATGCTGGCGCGGGCCTTGCGACGATTCAGGTAGACCAGCCGCAGGATCGGGTGCCAACCGGGCTTTTGCCACAGGCCGCCCAGTTTCAGATACCAGCGGGTAAAGCCATGGTCGCACTGGCGAAAGTTTTCGATCAGGTCGGCGGCGATAAGAGTGCGGCTGGCGCAGTGATAGAACACGGTCTCCTGGAGCATGGAGCCTTCGATAAAGACCAGCTCGAAGTCATCACCCCAATCCGGGTGCGGGGTTTCCGACAGGGTGGCATCCAGTGCCAGGTCTTTTCGCTTGGCCGACAGCTTGGCCGGGCCATGCAGGAGCGCCTCCGGGTAGCGTTTTTTTACCTCGGCGGCAAACACATGGTGAAACAGGTTGGGGCAGACGATGTGTTTTACCTCACCCAGTGCTGCCAGCTCCGCCGCCAGGTCCTCGTCCACCGGCACCGGCGAGTGCAGCAGCAGACCGCCACTGGACAGCTTCACGACGGTCATGCGAGTGCCCACATGCAGGCCCATGAAGGCGTGGGGAATGGCGACGTGCCAGATGGCATCGGTAAGCGGTTGCAGCTGGCTCATGATGGGTCCTTGCGTCTCTCTGAAGTATCAAGACTAATGATGAAGGGCCTCGCTATCCATGGCTTTGTCGTAACGGCTCCAACAGCTTCTCGGTGCCGTCCATCTTCAGCATCAGCGCCAGCGCCATCAGCCGACCCAGCTCGCCGTTGGGAAAGCCCTTGTCGGCAAACCAGAGCAGGTAGGGTTCGGGCAGATCGATCAGCACCCGGCCCTGGTATTTACCGAACGGCATGGTGCGTTCGATCAGGGCTTTCAGGTCTTCCTGTTTGAAATCCATAGAGACTCAGCGATAACGACGACGCAGGCGGCGGTGACGGTGGCGAAAGAACAGTGCCACCAGCGCCGCCGTGGTACGCGGGAACACCCGCGGTTCAAATTCCAGAATGTCATGCAGCGTACAGCCAGCGTCGCTGTCCGCCAAGCGCCTTTCGTGGCGCCAGCTTTGCATACCGGTCATGGGGGACGCTTCCACGAAGCCTTCCTGCGGTGTCAGCGACAACAGGGTCAACTCGGAGTGGCCCACCGGCAACAGACCAAACAGCTTCAACGGGCTGCGGAAGAGGGGCTGGCCGGGTGTCAGGGGCACATCTTGCAGCGCCCGAACCCCCGACGGTGAGCCCATACTCAGCCAGGGACGCATTTCATCGTTGATACCTTCCATGGCGGTGATCGCCTGCCACAGGCTGCTGCGGTCCACTGGCAAGGCACTGGCAAATGTCAGCTGAATCATGGCTAGCAGCAGTTATCCGGTTCCCGCTCATTGTTGGCCTGACGCAAAATGGACAGGGCGCTGTGGGTAAACAGGCCGGCAATGGCCAGCGCCACCAGCAGGTCCGGCCAGCGACTGCCCTGCCAGACCACCAGCGCCCCGGAGAGCAGTACCGCCAGATTGGCAATGGCATCGTTACGCGAACACAGCCAGACTGAGCGAATATTGGCATCCCCCTGGCGGTAACGCATCAACAGCAGGGCACTGACCACGTTGGCGGTCAGTGCCAGCCCGGCCACGCCCATCATCATCTGGCCCTGGGGCGCATTCCCCTGCAGCAAAGCCCAGACACTGTTGCCCAGCACCACTACCCCCATGATCAGCAGGGAAATCCCCTTGATCCGGGCAGCGCGCAGCCGCCAGGCCAGGGACTGCCCCAGCGCCCACAGAGTCAGTCCATAGGTGGCCGTATCACCCAGAAAATCCAGCGCATCCGCCTGCAGGGCACGGGAGTCCGCCAGTACCCCGGAGGTCGCTTCCACCACAAACATCACCGCATTGATTAGCAGCACCACCCATAACACCCGGCGGTATTCCGGCGCCGGACTGGCCTGGATATCGGTATCGCAACAGCCCATCAGTCAGTCTCCATCAGTTCACGCAGGTCATCGGCAATCGGCATGGGTTGTACCGGGCTCACATTGGCGCCGCCGGTATTACCCAGCGGCACCCACAGGCGCGACAGTAGCATGGCCGCCGGCAGCCGCAGTAGCTGCCCCCGCACTTCCCGGGCATCGCGGCGTTGCCAACCCACTTTCAGCATCCACCAGTGGCTCTGCACATGGGGCATCATCCGGGTCTGGCCCAGCACGTGGGCTCGTTCCAGCAATGCAAACGCCCGCTGCCAATGGCGCTGCCGATAAGCCTGGCGGGCGTCGGCCATGGCTACCGCAAACGCCTGTCTCTGTGGTTCATTCACGGGGTTCTCCTTGAATCTGCTCCGTTATGTGACTATTAAAAAAGCTATAGTGACTACAGGTTCAAGCCTCGGAGACGCCATGAGCACGCTTTTTTCCATCGGCACCCTCAGCCAGGCCACCGGCTGCAAGGTGGAAACCATCCGCTACTACGAAAAGATCGGCCTGATGCCTGAACCGGCCCGCAGCGAAGGCGGCCAGCGCCGCTATCACCGCAAGCACCGAGAGCGGCTGCAATTCATCCGCCACAGCCGGGAGCTGGGTTTTACGCTGGATGATATTCGCGAATTGCTGGCCATGAGCGAACAGCATGGCCATGCGGACAGCATCGCCCGCCGCCACCGGGCGGCTGTGCAGGCGCGCATCCAGGCACTGACGGCATTGCGCAATGAGCTGGACCGGATGATCGAAGAATGCGAACAGGGACATACCGGGGAGTGCCGAGTCATCGAGGTACTCAGCGATCACCAGGAATGCCGTGGCGACCACTGACGTTTTTCGGCTTACCCCATATGGGGGAAGACCCTTTCTGTTCAGTTTCTACAATGAACCTGGAACGACGGCTGCCGGTAAGGACACGCCGGGATCAAATGATGAACAAAAAGGGGAAGATCATGAAATGGATTATTGGTATTGCCACACTGCTGGCCTCACAGTTTGCCATGGCGGACTACTACTCCAGCCTTGATGACGACACCTGCTGGGATGGTCGTAACAGCCGCGGCGGCCCCTGCATGGTGGTACACGACACCAAGTGGAGCCAGTACACCGAGGGGCGCTTCACCGTCACCTTTCGCAACACTTGCAACAACCGGATTTATGCCCGCTTCTGCAATGAGCGCGATAACGGCTCCGAAGATTGCGGCGCTTCCGGCATTTCAGCGGGCAACACCAAGAGTTGGTCCACCAGCAACGCCAATGGCCGCTATACCTATAACTGGATCGGAGTAGAAAAAGGCTCCAAGGACTGGGTCTGCTCCGGCAAGGTACCCAACTGGCACGACTGAAACAGATGATGGAACTTCGCCTTGCAAGCAAGGCTCCAACGGGCCCCAGAGACTGGTCATAAACCCGTTGTTGGAGCTTTGCTCGCAAAGCGAAGATTTTCCCCAGCGCCAGGCTCTCTCCGACTAAAGAAACCGATCACCCCAGCCAGAGATGGTTATCCCACCAGCCATCGGGCAGTTCCAGCCAATGGCTTTTCACGGTACGACCAGAACAGTCGAAGTAACGGCATCGGCCCTGTCCGGACGTCACCGCAAAACCACCGGGCACGGCGCCCACGCCTGCGCAGTCAGGCATTGGCGCATCCACCACGGTGGCAGCACTGTCCAGATCCCAGACAAAGAAACGATTGCCGCGCGGGGCGGTCATGGCGACCAGGCGTTTTTCATTGTGAATGGCAATACTGGCGGTGTACTGGTTCATCAATGCCAGTTGCCCGTTGCTCACCGGGAAAGGCTGATAGGGCTCACCGGGGCGCTTGATGGCAAGCAGCGGGACGCTGTCCCAGGCCGGACCATGGTATTGCTGGCCGGTGATCACGGTGCCGTCATTGGCCACCGCCAGGTGACGGATACTGTTCTGTTGTTGCGGCAGGGTTTCCTTGCTGATCCTTTCACCCTGGCGATCCATGATCACCAGGCTCGGCGCCATGGCATCCAGATTCATTTCCGCACGGCTGCCGCCTTCGGTACGAATACCACCATTACCGATCACCAGGGATTCGCCATCCGGCAACCAGGCCAGTTGATGCGGACCTACACCGTGACTCGGTACCTCTCCGTCATGGATCAGCTGCAGACGCTTGTTGTCCAGCAGGTAACGTCCCAGCACACCACGGCCCGGTTCATCGGTATCGTTCTCCGTGGCATACAGCCATTGGCCACTGTTGTGGAAGACGGCGTGACCGTAAAAATGCCGTTGCGGCTGACTGTGCAGGGTCTGTAGCAGAGCACCATCGCGCAGGTCCACCAGATAACTTTCCCGGGACGGGCGACGCCCGACATACAGGGCCAGGGGCAGAAAGGGGTGGCGACAGACATCGTGACAACGCTCTGTCACCGGCGTGGCAAAGGCGCGACGCCCATCCAGATGATAGCCGACCGCATAATGCTTGCCGGCGCTGTCATTGCGGGCCGAGAGCAGCAGCGGCGATTGCCCTCGCCCTGACCAGACCGTCCAGCCACCGAGGGCGGCAATGCCGGCCACCGCCGCGCCAGCACCCAGTAATTGTCGTCGTGTCAGTGGCATATTGGGCTTCCACAAAACCGCTCCCCCCTACTGTAGGAACGGAGCGAAGCGAATAACGTTGCTTGCAGGCGAACCGCGCGTCACCGCGGCGGCAGGAATGCCTGTTCACTGCAATGATTGCCGGCTGGCCTTATCTGGCTCTGAAACACCTGATCATCCTGACGACGATTTCCGCCGACGCGGTTCGCACCTCAAGCGGCGTATTCGCTGCGCTCACCCTGCGGGCCGCACGGAACTAAGTGCGTTACTCCGCTACGCTCCGTTCCTACAGCGGCTTCGTAGCAATCTAATCACCGTCGTTGGCATTGAAGCCGATCTGGATACCCAGGTGCCGGGCCAGGTCGGTCTGTTGCAGGTTTTCCAGCGCATCCAGATCCGCATACAGCGACTGCAGCTGTGGTTGGCTGGCCTTGTCCTGCACCATCTCCATCAACGGGGCAGGCAGGCCAGCCAGCTTGTCGCGCACACTTTTGTAGGCCGTATCAATGTCACCCGCCAGCTGTGCATCACCGACCAGGGTGCGGATCCGCTCCCATACCCCCTGAGCCCCATCCACAGAGGCCAGCAGGTTTTGCGCGGAATGGCGGCTGCGCCAGGCTTCCGCCTGATAGGGCTGTGGCGTTCCGTTGTTATGCCGACCCATGGGAGTGCCAAGCTTCTTTTTCAGGGTATCCACGCCGGTAACCTGAACGCGCAGGATGCCACCCAGCGCCTCATCCGCATTGGCATAACGGTCATTGGGAAAGGTCGTGAGTTGCTCAAGCATGCCACCGGGTTGCTGCCACAGGTCCAGCACCTCGGAAGACAGTGTCTGCTGATGGTGGGCAATACCGACCAGCAGCGGACAGTAGCGTTCCCGGTTATCAACGATGGCGACCTTGTCATCGAAGAGCACATATTCAAACGCGGTAAGCCCCTGCACCACCACACTGGCGCCATCCAGTTGCTGCTGATCCAGATCGTCGAATTCATCCAGCAAGGCCTCGGTCTGGCGCGCCACCATATTGCGCTTGTCCGGCCAGAACTGGACCTGCCAGCTGCGATTACCCTCGGCGAGCGGCCCCACCATCAACGGCTGTAGTCGCGCCCAGGCCGTCTGGGTCTCATGGAATACCCGCTTCAGATCCTCCAGTGCCTGCTCGTCGGCGCACCAGGCGCGACTGCTGTCGAGCAGCGCCGTATTGCTGGCATGCCACTGCTCATGGGCGGGCAGCAACACCTGGTTGGCCAACTGCTTCGCCACCTCCTCGCGCGGATTGCTGCAAGCGGCCAACACCACCACCAACAACAGCAGAACCACTGAACGCATGATGCCTCCGGATTACAGGGAATTGAGGAATGCCAGCAGGGCGGCGCGCTGATCGGCATCGAATGTCAGCACCTTGTCCCGCGACGCCGCCGCTTCACCACCATGCCAAAGCACGGCTTCCATCAGGTTACGGGCGCGGCCATCGTGCAGGAACTGGGTGTGTCCATTCACCGCTTCCGTCAGGCCGATACCCCACAGCGGGGCGGTACGCCACTCCTGACTGTTGGCCAGGAATTCCGGGCGGCCGTCCGCCAGCCCCGGCCCCATGTCGTGCAGTAACAGATCGGTGTAGGGGCGAATGGTCTGATTGGCCAGCTCCGGCTCCGGGGCCTGGGCGCCGGTGGTGAATTTGGGCACATGGCAGCCCTGGCAGTTGGCCTCATGGAACAGGCCCTTGCCCTTGAGCACCTGGGGATCATCCACATTGCGACGAGCCGGCACCGCCAGGGTGCGCGAATAGAACACCACGCTGTTAAGCACGCTGTCGCTCACCTCCACGTCACCGCCATTGGGCATGGCCAGACAATCGGTCTGGCTGGGCGCGCAGGAATCCGTGGGCACCAGATGGCTGTTCAACCCCATGTCGTTGGCAAACGCCCCGGCGCTTTGCTGCAACACCCCGGGCTGGCCGGCTTTCCAGCCAAAGCGGCCCATGGCAGTGGTATTGGCCGCCGAGTCCCAGACCCGGTTGGCACGACCGCTGATGCCATCACCGTCGTCATCGTTGGGGTCCGCATGGGCCAGCAGGTCCGCTTCCGGAATGGCTTCCAACAGCCCCAGCCCAATCATCGGTGGCGCCACCCTGGCAGAAAACAGGGTGGCCGGATGCATCTCCCCATAGGCCAGATCGAAGAACTCAAGACGCGGTTTGCGCAGCGTCACCTGATGGCCATCGGCAAAGGTCATGGTGACCGGCTCATAGGTCACCCGTACCCGCCCTTCCGGTTCGATCCCCGGGATGGCTGCGTCCTGGAACTGGCCACCGTAGTTGGGCTCGGGCACCAGGCCACTGCGGGTCAGGTCATCGGTTTCACTGGCCGGTACCGACAGGCGCACCAGCATGGACACCGCCTGCTTGGCGTCCGCTGCCGGCGGATGGCCACGGCCATCCTTGATGTGGCAGTTCTGGCAGGCATTGGTGTTGAAAAGAGGCCCCAGACCATCACGGGCATCCGTGGAGGCCGGGCCGATCACCCAGGGATTGCGAAAGAAGCTGTTACCGACACTGAAATCCAGGCGCCGGGAGGGTGACAGGTTGGCCAGCGGCAGGGAAAACGCATTCTGGTCGGTTTTGGTAACGGTGGCATCACCGGCGGACAGGTGCTCACCGGGCTCTGCTTCGGTAAATGTCGGCCCCTGATCGCAGGCGGCCAACAGGGTGACCAGGGACAGCAGGAGATATCGCAAGGTACAAGTATCCTTCTCACTGGGTGGCGCAGCTGCAGGAGCGTCGCTCGCGGCGCGATTGACGACGTTAGCATCGCGCCGCAAGCGACGCTCCTACGGTAACGGGCAGCGGCTCATTGCTTGCAGAGCGCTGCCGGGGCTCGTTTCAGAAACTGTGGTTGGCCGTATCCGGGTTCAGAGCCTGGATATCCAGTACCAGGGCCGCTTTCTCGATACTGGCGGTCTGCTCCACCAGGGCATCGATGGCACGGTTAACTGTAGCCGCACCTTCGGCATTACCCGGCGCGATCAGCTGATCAAAGTGGACGCCATTGGCGGCACTGTCCACCAGCGTCTGCAAGGCTGCTTCGCTAGCATTCAGGTCAGCTTTCAGCCTGTCATCCAGCTGCGGCTCACTGGCGGCAACCAGATCGCTGAGGGACGGACCGCTGAGGGTCTCGCCGTCTACCCGCTGGTATTCACCCAGGTAGACATTCTCGATGCCCTTGCCATTATAAAAGTGTGAGAAGTGGGTGTTGTCACTGAAGCAGTCGTGCTCGTCTTCCGGCGAATGAGCAGCCAGCGCCACTTTCATGCGCTCACCGGCCAGCTCGCCCAGAGACAGGCTGCCCATGCCGAACAACATCTTGCGCAGGCCATTTTCCACGCTGTCCGCAACCAGTTCCGCGCGATAGTTGTCCTGATTGGGCTGCCATTCGGCCACCATCGCTTCCAGATCACTGATCAGCAAATCGGTAACCACTTTCAAGTAGTCGCGGCGACGTTCGTTGTGGCCGCCGGTGGCATCATTGCCGGTGGCAAAATCCGTAGCCGGGCGTTCCCCGGCGCCAGCATCGGTACCGTTAAGGTCCTGCCCCCAGAGCAAAAACTCGATGGCATGATAACCGGTAGCCACATTCGCTTCGGAGCCACCCAGCTCGTTCAGGCTGGCAAGCAGCTCCGGCGTCAGCTCACTCAGATCCAGTTGTTGTTCACCGATTTTCAGCGACTGGCTGGCGATGATATTAGCGCGGGCACCAGGGCTACCCATTACCGCCTGGTAATTGTCATCCACATAATCGATCAGGCCTTCATCAAGAGGCCAGGCATTCACCTGCCCTTCCCACTCGTCCACCACCACGTTGCCGAACCGGAATACCTCGGTCTGCATGTAGGGCACCCGGGCATCGCGCCAGGCCTGACGGGCCGCGGCCAGGGTTTCCTCACTGGGATCGGTCAGCAGGGTATCAATCTGCCCCTGCAGTTCGCGGGCCTCGCTCAGGGCATCGCTGTAGGCCGCCAGCGCCAGGTCCGCATAATGCTTGATGACCTGCCGGGCACGGACCTCGTCGTAGGCCGGCTCCGAAGCGGAAGAAGGTTCTTCACTGCAGGCAGTGAGCAGCAGAGAGGCCAGCAACAGGCCCCCGGTAGAGAGGCGGGACAACATGGAATTCCTCGACATATCGTGTGAAAGCAAGTGAAACAGTGCCAGCAACGGGCAGCACCAAAAACATCAAGACGCAATAATGCGAATTATTCTCATTGATTAAAAGGGGCTGGACCGTAATTTTGCCCTTTCATGGGTATTTTTTTTCATCACGTGGGCGTTCACAGTGAATAAAAACAGGGTTATTGATGAACCCGGTTCAAAAAGAACCTAGAATACCGCCGCCCTCCACTTCCTGCCGTGAGAGATGCCCGTCATGAGCACCGTTTTACTGATTCTGGTAGCACTGGGTTTTCTGTCCATCGTCGTCGAAGACATGGTCCACATCGACAAGGCCAAGACCACATTGTTCTTCGGCTCCCTGGCCTGGTTGCTGCTTTTCATCGCCCCACCCGCCCATCTAAGCCATGAAGTGCTGATGGAAAGGCTGGACGAAAACCTGCTGGATATCGCCACCCTGTGGCTGTTCCTGATGGCCGCCATGACCTTTGTGGCCTATCTGTCCGGCAAGGGCATCATCGACAGCATCGTCAATCGACTGATGCCCACCCGCATCAGCGAACGCAAACTGATGCTGCTCACCGGCCTGTTTGCCTTCCTGTTCTCCTCCCTGGCCGACAACATCACCGCCACCCTGGTGTGCATTGCGGTGCTGATGAACCTGAAACTGCCTACGGAAAAATTGCTGCGTTATGTGGTGCTGGTGGTGTTCTCGGTGAATGCAGGTGGCACCGCCCTGATCACCGGCGATGTCACAACGCTGATGATCTTCCTGGCGGACAAGGTGGAAATCCCCGATCTGCTGCTGCTCAGCCTGCCCGCCGCCGGCGCCGTGGCGGTGCTGGCCGGCATGCTGTCGCTGGGGCTCAGCGGTGAGGTAGTGATCAAGAAACAGGAAAGCACGATCGACCGGGGCGACAAGGCCATTGCGGTGCTGTTCTTTGCCACCATTCTCGGCACCATCGCTGGCAACGTGGCTTTCGGGATTCCGCCGGTACTGTGTTTCCTGTTTGGCCTGTCACTGATGTTCCTGGTGGTGCAGTTTCTCAACAAGGACGAGCCGGTGCTGGATTACATCCGCAAGATCGAATTCGACACCCTGCTGTTTTTCCTCGGAGTATTGCTCCTGGTAGGCATGCTCAAGGAACTGGGCATGCTGGCCTACTTCCCGGCACTGTATGACCTGATGCCACCGGTGGCGGCCAACTTCCTGGTGGGGATTGCCTCGGCCATGTTCGACAACGTGCCACTACACCGCTGCACTGCTCAATTCCGGTATCGAGATGACCCTGCCGGAGTGGCTGTCGCTGACCTATTCGGTGGGCGTGGGCGGCTCCCTGCTGATCATCGGCTCTGCCGCCGGTGTGATCGCCATGAGCAAGGTGAAAGCGCTGACCTTTGTCAGCTATCTGCGCTATTTTCTGTATCTGTTGGTGGCCTACAGCATCGGCTTCATTGCTGTACTGGGGCTGGGACAGTTGCTGGTGATGTAGCGAGCACGAGCCATGGGGGCGCAAGCAACTCGGGAACTCAGCCGGCAAACGCCGGATGGTAGTGCACCTGGGCATCCGGCCAGCCGCCTTCCAGCAGCAACGCCTGGAAATACTCCGCCGGAACGCCGGACAGGCGCAACAAAGGTGTCGCCACAAAACCAAAGCGCAGATACCAGGACGGGTCCCCCAGAAGCACACAGCCGGCCGCCCCCTGTTCACGCAATGCAGTGATGACCGCCTGCATCAGTGCCGAGCCGATACCCTCTCCCTGACAGTCCGGCAGCACTGACACCGGACCGATGCCGAACCAGCGGCGGCTTCCGTCGGACAGGGTTACCGGTGATACCGCCACATGACCCAGGATCTCTCCATTGCGCACGGCGACCAGCGACACCGCCAGGGCATCGCTCTCGCGAAGCAGATCAACGATCTGTGCTTCGCGCTGATCGCTATGCGTGACATTGGCAAATGCCGTGTCGATCAACGCGGCTATGGCGGGAATGTCCTCCGGCGTTTCCGCGCGAATCATCAGTCCAGTCATGGCTAACGCCGGCTAATGAATAAAAGTGGCATCTCCCTCTTCATGACAAAGTGAGCATGCCCGGAGAGCCTAACCAACAATCAGTTGGCGCCATAAAGATCGTTATTCAGATCTTTCAGGTCGTGATCCAGTTGTTGCCAGTTACCCTGGCCGTCCGCATCCATGTCGGCCAGCTCATGGTATTCATCAATACGCTGCTGCATGTCGCTGAGTACATCCTGCAGCGCCAACTGATGGCGCTCTGCTTCGACACCGGCATCGCCGTTGGCGCCCACACCACGAGCTTCCAGTTGCTCCAGCTCCGCTTCCAGTTCTTCCAGCTTGCCCTTGATATCGGCAAGCATCTGCTTGGCATTCTCCATGGTTATGACTCCTTGGAAGTCTCTGCATGATGACAATGAATCCGTTTCCAGATTGGCCCTATTCCTCCACAGGGGTCAAGGCAACCAGCTGTAACCGTTTATTACGTCAGACAATCGGTCAGTCACACCCCTGCAATTGTGGCCGTACCCGGGGGTTTCCGTTACATTGCGGTGAATGATTTCACCAACAGGTCACCCGGAAAATGAAGAAAAAAATTGAACGAGCGGAACTGCTCAAGGACATGATTCAGGAAGCCATCGAGGACGGCGCCACTTCCGTCGAAGAAGTCCACCAGCATATTGCCAGCCTGCCGTTTGAGGCACTGGAAAAGCTGGGCCTGTTTGAAGAGCAGGCCGGCACCCTGAAAGAAAAACAGCGCAAGACCATCGGCCTGGTATACGACACCATCCGCAAGGTCAATCAGGAAGTGGGCTCACTGATTTCGGAACAGTTTGCCGCCCTGGAAGATGCCCGCACGGCCTCCCGGAACATGGACGAAAAGAACGATCACGACGACTAGCAAGCATCAGGGCCACGCTCATGTTCTCTCGTAACCCCATTCCCCTTTGGGCAGTCCTGATTGTTATTGTCTTCTTTGTTCAGGGTTGTGCCAGTTTTGATCCCGGCGAGCGCACGGCAAGCTATTCCCTCGCCCCACCGGCACACAGCCCGCTGACAGACGCCGGGCAAGCAGCGCTGAAAGACCGCGAAAGCAACGCGCAATCCGGTTTCTATCTGCTCGACGACGGCCTCTCCGCGTTTGTCGCCCGGGTAGCTCTGATTGAACAGGCGCAAACGTCCCTGGATCTTCAGTATTACATCTTCAGCAACGACACCAGCGGCCGCATCATCATCTCTCGACTGCTGGAAGCGGCGGACCGCGGGGTGCGAGTCCGGTTACTCGTGGATGACCTGGGCACACGGGTGGATAACCCCCTGGTCGCCATCCTCCATAGCCACCCGAATATCCAGATCCGGTTATTCAACCCGATAAAGACCCGTAGCGGGGCGCTGCGCCTGATGGAAATGGCGGCTACCTTCAGCCGCTCCAATCACCGCATGCACAACAAGCTAATGCTGGCCGACTCGCTGGTGATGATTGCCGGCGGACGCAATCTGGCCGACGAGTACTTCTCCAATACCAATGTGGATTTTCAGGACGTGGATGTGCTGGCGGCAGGTCCCATCGTCAATGCCGGCACCCACAGTTTCGACACCTACTGGAACAGCCCGGCAACCCTGGAGGTGGACCAGGTGATGGATGCCGAGGATGCCAGTCTGACCCTGGAAGAGCTGCGTGACTTCCTGGCCGCCTTTATCGAGGAACAGAGACAGAGCGAGTTTGCCCAGGCGCTGCGAGGCTCAAGCCTGGGCCGTCAACTTATCGCCGGACAGATCCCACTGGAATGGGGACAGGCCACCCTGTTCGCCGATCCACCGGAAAAGGTGCTTCCCGATGCCGGGGTGGAGCGTGACCAATACCTGCTCAACGACCTGCGGCGCATTCTCAACAGCGCCGATCAGCGGCTCCAGATCAGCTCCGCCTACTTCATCCCCGGCAAGCAAGGCGTTGTACTGTTTGCCGGCCAGGAAGCCCGGGGCGTGGACGTCAGCATTCTCACCAACTCACTCAGCACCACCGATGTGGCCATTGTGCACAGCGGTTATGCACGCTACCGGAAAGACCTGTTACAGAGCGGCGTTGATCTTTGGGAATTGCGGGCCGAAGCGGGGCAGCCGCAACGTATGCACTGGTTTAAAGGTGAGTCCCGCGCCAGCCTTCATGCCAAAACCCTGGTGATCGATGATGACCGCAGTTTCATTGGTTCAGTGAACCTGGATGGCCGTTCGCTGTTACAAAATACGGAGGTCGGCCTGCTGATCGAGAGCCCGTCTCTCAACCAGCAGCTCAGCGACCTGTTTGATCGCTGGGTTGCCAGCGATTCCGCCTGGCGACTCTCGCTGAATGACGCGCAGAAGCTGCAATGGCAGGCCACCGATGACGGCACTCCCGTCACCCTGGATCACGACCCGGAAACCTCCGGCTGGCAACGCTTTCGCGTCTGGTTGCTGTCACTGCTGCCCATTGAGTCGCAGATTTAAGGAGCTTCTGAATCAGCCACACCTTTCCGCAATCAGACAAGCATTTTCAAGAGCATCTTAACTCCACCAGCGCGATCACCGACAACGCCAGAATCGCCGCATTCACTGTCGCCGCATTGAACGCTGCCAACAGAAACTGCGGCGCCAACCACAATACGAACACTGACAGCAGGCCGATACCCAGCGCAGACAACTGATACGGCCAGTGGCGCCGCCACCAGACCAGTATTGTCAGCCCCAACAATACCTCCAGCGCCCCGCCGCCATAGGCAATCCACACCGCCTGTTCGTGGCTGGCACCCAATACCTGGTTCATGGCCAGCTCGTCGTCGTGCGGCCCCAGCCATTTTGGGACGATGCCCTGGTAGATCCAGATAAATGCCAGGGCAACCCGGCAAAGCTGCAGCGTCATCCCAACTCCACCACAGAAAAATGCGGATTATCCTGCAACGCAATCAGCGTTTTGATCTGCGCCATGATCACAGGCCGGCGCTCACCGCCCACTTCCAGCAACAGACACTCCTGCCTGTCAGGGGTATAACCGGTATCCCGGGCAACGCCTTCCAGACTGCCGCCGTCCTTCAGTATTAGCCTTACCGGCAGACGAAACGTGCAGGCAATTTCCAGGTAGTCGTGATCATCGCAATGCAGCATGGCTAATCCTGATCGGTCTCCCTTTGAACGAGCGATCCATCCTGCCCACCCGTTGGAGCCTTGTTCACAAGGCGAACACCCCAACCCCTGCCGTGGCGAAAACGGGAACCCAGGCAACTGAACCCATTTCACCACCCTGTCCCCGCTGGCGCCAGCAGCGCGCAACCGACAGACGCATTATCATCCCCGCCCTTTCCCGATTAGAATGGCCGGCTCGCTCGCGTATACCCTGCAGCATGGATAACCAAGAGTATGCATAGGACGCACACATCCTCCCCATCCGGCCCCGCCGGCAGCCGCCTGGTGGCCTTGCTGACCCAGCTGGATCACAAGGCAGCCCGCGCCAGCCATGGGGATTTTGCCGAGCGTCTGGGGCGGCTGTTCGATCTGTCCGATGCCATTGCCCTGGACGGAGCCAACCAGTACCGCCCCAAAGGCCCGTTTGAACCGCAGCCGGACGCCACCGAGCGGCTGCAGGCGGACCTGCTGAAAACCCGCGACACCCTGCTGGCTCACCTGAGCCGCAGCTTCGCCGGGGAAAAGGCTGCCTCGGTGATTCCCCTGCCGCCGCTCAGGGACGATGCCCCGGCAGACAAGCGCCCCACCTTCGGCGCCTACGAACGCTTCTACCAGGCCCACCAGCGACAGATGATCGCCGGGCTCAGCAACCTGCGTCAGCGGGCCCGCCGCCGCCTCATCGGCCACAGCGAGGCCATGGCCCGGCTGGCGGAACTGGACGCGGTGTTTGAACAAAGTATGGCCGGCTATGTGCGTCACTGTTTTGGCGCCCTGCCCGGTTTTCTGGAAAAACGCTATCGCACCCTGTGGGATACCCGTGACCCCTTCCACACCGCCCAGGACTGGCTCAGCCCGCAAGGGTGGCTGAGCCAGTTCCGACGCGAACTGCAACTGTTGTTACTTGCCGAGCTGGATGCCCGCCAGGAACCCATACTCGGCCTGCTGGATGCCCTCGCCGCTGACGCGACGGGCAACCAGTCCATCAATAACGAGGTAAGCAAGACCGTATGAGACGCTTTCTTTTTGCTGTCCCCTTTCTGCTCGGCGCCATTGCCGTGGTCTGGATCGCCGCCACCTTTCTGACTCACCCGGTGGCCCTGACCGTGACCCTGATCATCGCCGCCGCCTACACCCTGGGCTTTGCCGAACTGCTGCGCTTTCGCCGCACCACCGCCACCCTGGACCAGCAGCTCGATGACCTGCCTAGCAGCCGCGACGGCCTGAGCCACTGGCTCAAGGCCCTGCCCGGCAGCCTGCGCCACGCCGTGCAGCGTCGCATTGACGGTCATCCGGCACCGCTGCCCGGCCCCCAGCTCACTCCCTACCTGACCGGCCTGCTGGTCATGCTGGGCCTGCTGGGCACCTTCGTGGGCATGATCGTCACCCTGCAAGGGGCCGCCACTGCCCTGGATGGCAGCAGCGAACTGACCGCTATCCGCAGCGCCCTGGCCGCCCCCATCGCTGGCCTGAGCCTGGCCTTCGGCACCTCCATCGCCGGTGTGGCCGCCTCCGCCATGCTGGGGCTCAGCGCCGCCCTGTGCCGCCGCGATCGTATGACCGTGTCGCGCAAACTGGACGATCGGGTGGACCTGGAACTGCATGCCTTCTCAATGGATCACCAGCGTCAGTCCGCCTATACCGCGCTGCAGGATCAATCCCGCATTTTCCCGGAGCTGGTCAGCGCCCTGCAGGGGCTCACCGGGCGCATGGAGCAGATGGGCGAACAGCTCAGCGAGTCCCTGACCCGCAACCAGCAGGATTTCCACCACACCCTCACCGACCAGTACCGCACCCTGGCGGATTCCGTCAGCCAGTCCCTGAAGGAAACCCTGGCGGACAGCAGCCGCCTGGCGGTGGAAAATATCCAGCCGATCATGGAGCAATCCCTGGCCGGCCTCAGCCAGCAGGTACAGGGCACCCACGAACGGCTCAACGCGATTACCGAGAAGCAGCTCGCCACCCTCACCGAGCGCTTCCGTGAAACCACCGAAGCCGCCGCCCAGCACTGGCAGCAGGGCCTCGAGCAGCACCAGCAGACCAGCGCCCGGCTGGTCAGCGATATCAGCACCTCCCTGGCCGCCCACCACGACCAGTTCCGCGACAACAGCAGCCAGCTGCTGGAGCAGGTGCGCAGCACCCAGGCAGAACTGGGCAGTGCCAGCGAACAGCAGCTGGCTGCCATCGCCGAGCAGTTCCGCAGCGCCAGCGAGCAAGCCCTGCAACAGTGGCAGCAAGGCCTGGCCGAGCAGAAGAACACCGGCCACAGCCTGCTGCAGGAAGTCCGCGACACCCAGCAGCAACTGGCCCGCACCAGCGAAGAACAGCTCACCGCCATCACCGGCCAGTTCCGTGAAGTCAGCGACCAGGCCGCCACCCAGTGGCGCGACGGTATCGAGGCGCAACAGGCCTCCGGCACTACCCTGATCAGCGAACTGCGCAGCGCCCTGAGCGAACACAACCAGCAGTTCCAGGACAGCGCCACCGGCTTGCTGGATGGCCAGAAAACCGGCCTGGAGACCCTGGTGGCTACCGTGCGCGAGGAACTCATTGCCCTGCGTGACGCGGAAGCAGGCCGTAGCGAGGCCGCCGGCGAGCGCCTGGCACAGCTGGAAGGCACCGTCAGCGAGCACCTGGGCCGCCTGGGTACCGCCCTGGAAGCCCCCATGACCCGCCTGATCGAGACCGCCTCGGAAACCCCGAAAGCGGCAGCGGAAGTGATCAGCCGACTGCGCGAAGAGATGACCCGCAGCAGCGAACGGGACAACGAGTTGCTGGAAGAGCGCCGCCGCATCATGGCCGAGCTGGACACCCTGCTGAGCGGCCAGCGCGATGCCGCCGGCGCCCAGCGGGAAGCCATCGAAACCCTGATCACCGCCGCCAGCGAAACCCTGACCCAGGTCAGCGACACCTTCGCCCAGCAGGTCAGCGCCCAGAGCGAACAGCTCGACCAGGTGGCCGGTGATGTGTCCGGCAGCGCCGCCGAGGTGGCCAGCCTGAGTGATGCCTTCGCCACCGCCGTGCAGGTGTTCAGCGAGGCCAACGACAAGCTGCTGGACAACCTGCAACAGGTGGAAAGCCGCCTGGAGCAGTCCTCCGCCCGCGCCGATGAACAGCTCAACTACTACGTGGAGCAGGCCCGTGAGGTGATCGAACTGAGCATGGCCTCCCAGAAGGAAGTGATCGACGCCCTGGGCACGCTCAACGGCGCCAACACCACCCCCGGCAGTAACGTCGACCACAGCGAAGAACGCCAGACCAGCGAGGTCAACTGATGGACGATCTGCACGACAGCGACAGCTCGCCGGTATGGGCCATCTTTTCCGACCTGATGGCCGCGCTGGTGGGCATTCTGGTGCTGGTACTGGTGTGGGTCATCGGCATCCAGCTGGAACTGAGCCAGTCCCTGGAAGAGGAAAAAGCCCGGCGGGTAGCCGAGGAACAACGCCGCCAGGCCCTGGAAGAGGCCCTGGCCGATCCCCTGGCCAGTGGCCGGGTGACCTTCCGCGATGGCCGTATCGGTATCAGCGGCAGCGTGCTGTTCCAGCTCAACTCCGACCAGTTGCAGCCGGAGGGCGAAGTGCTGCTGCGGGATCTGGCCAAGCCGCTACAGGTCTATCTGGACCAGCACGACGAACTGCTGATGGTCAGCGGCTTCACCGATGACCTGCCGATCCAGCGCGGCAACCGCCGTTACCAGGACAACTGGGGCCTGTCCGCCCAGCGGGCGCTCACGGTCACTCGCACCCTGATCAACCAGGGCATGCCCGCCGACCAGGTGTTCGCCGCCGCCTTCGGCCCTCATCAGCCGGTAGTACCCAACGACAGCGACAGCACCCGGGCCCAGAACCGGCGGGTGGAACTGACCACCGTGCCCCGCCAGGGCGCCAACGTCAGCACCGCCCAGCAACAGGTGGAGGGAGCGGACAGCAATGGCTGATACCACCACGCTCAGTGCCATCAGCGAACAGCTGGCCACCCTGCGCGAACAGGGTGCCCACCGCTATGCCCCGGTCCGCTTCCGCTACCTGGAAGCCCAGACCGAGCGTCTCGGCAAACTGGCACGGGTCAGCGCCACACCGTTGGCACGGCTGGCCACCTCACTGGAGCGTTTTCAGGAAGAATTTCAGGTCGAAGGCGCGCGGGCGGATACGCAGCTGGCTGAGGACGCGCTTGGCGACACCTTTGCTGCCCTGCGGGAACAGGGCGATCTGAAAGCCCTGCTGCGCCATCTGCGCAGCCGCCAACAACAGCCGGTGCACTCTGCCTTTAGCGCGTTGCACGCCTGCTACGCCAGCAGTCAGCCGGCCCAGGAAGAAGACGACAATAGCGATCCGGTCACCGCCCTGTTACGACAACAGGAGCAAAGCGTGCTGGCCAGCCACGGCATCGAGACGCCCGCCGCTCCGGTAACGGACGCCCGCCCCCGGGAGCTGAAAGCCCTGCGCCAGGTCCGCGCCAAACAGCAGAGCCAGCGCAAACGCCAGCGCATCGAGCAGGCCATTCACCAGACCCCCAGCGACGCCGGCCCGCTCAACTCCCACCGCCTGGTCACCCGCGCCCTGGAAACCCTGCGCGACCTTTCCCCCGCCTACCTGGATCACCTGGTCACCCAGGTGGACACGCTGATGTGGCTGGAGAAACTGGCCAAGCAGAGGCGGAATTTTTAGCTTCTAGCTGCAACGCGGGCAGGGATTCGCCAAACGGCAGAGTCTCTGCCCTCGTTTTTTATTGAACCCCATATCCTTCGGGAAAGCTGTAGGAGTTCCCTTCCAGGGGACGAACCGAGCGCAGCGAGGCTATCGAAAGATAGCATTCCCCTTCTCAGGGAAATCTGTCGAGTGCTGGCATTCCTGATCGCCCTTCGGTCGATTTCCGCGCAAGCGCGGTTCGCACCTCAAGAGGTACTCCTACAGCGGCTTCGTAGAAATATCCAAGTCTTGGGAACTTTCCACCCTTTCCCTATCCAACGAGCGTAGCTCGTAGCTCGCCACTATGATCCCAACCCTTCGCGATGCAAGCATCGCTTCCCACAACGTTCGTGCTTCGCCGTAAGGCTATGTGGGAAGCGATGTTCACATCGCGAATCTGCCTCTGCAGGCCCTACCTACTTCTCTTCTTTGCCTTCATCTTCCGGCGGATGCAGCAGGTCATCGTGCTCGCCCATTTCCCAGGGCAGTTTGCCCGGGGTGTGATCCAGGAAGTGCAGGTAGTTTTCGAACTGGTCGAGAATGTCGCGAATGATGTCATCCTCGTCGTAGCCAAACACATCGTAGGAGCGACCACCCCGGCGCAGGAACACCTCCGCACGGTAATAGTTTTCCTCTTTCATCACCGTGGAAGCGCCACCCGCCGTGACAAAACCGGGCACCGGTTGGCTGACCAGACGGATGTCATAGACAAAGCCCACATGCCCTTCACGCTCCACCTGCAACTCGGCGCGGATCAGGTTTTCATCGAATAGCACCTTGGCATCCCAGCCGGACTCTTTCATTTCCGTTACCACTTTTTCCATGCTCTGCATGGCAGCGCCGCGGATAAAGGCTTCCACATTGTCACGGCCAGGGAAATCCATCATGCCTTTCAGACGATGGCGCCACTGGGAGCCGGTCAGGTGACGACGGGTCGCCATGTGCATGCGCAAGCTGGTTTCCCGGTGCCCTTCAATCACCAGCGCCCGCCACATACCAATCGCCGCCAGAATAATGATAACGGCGAAGGGCAAGGCACTGGCGATGGTCATGGTCTGCAAGGCCTTGAGCCCCCCCGCCAACAACAGTACTGCGGCAATAGTGCCTTCCAGCACCGCCCAGAAAATTCGCTGCCAGGCCGGCGTATTCAGCACCCCACCGGATGCCAGCGAATCCACCACCAGGGAACCGGAATCCGACGACGTCACAAAGAAAGTGATGATCAGCAACACCGCCAGGAAGGACACAAACGATGACAACGGCAGCTCATCAAACAGCTTGAACAGGGCCACCGCCTTGTCGGTCTGCACATCGCCCACCAGGGTGGTCACCCCTTCGTTCATGATCATGTTCAGCGCAGTATCACCAAACACGGAGAACCACAGGAAGGTGAACAGGGACGGCACCAGCATCACCCCCACCACAAACTCGCGGATGGTGCGGCCGCGGCTGATCTTGGCAATAAACAGCCCCACAAAGGGTGCCCAGGCGATGGTCCAGCCGAAGATAAACAGGGTCCAGTTACCGATCCAGTCGCTGTGGGTATAGGCCTGCAGGTTGAAGGTGCGCTCGACAATGCCGCTTAAATAGCTGCCGGTGTTCTGCAGGAAACTTTCCAGAATATGGATCGTTGGCCCCACCACAAACACGAAGGCCATCAACGCCACGGCCAGCACCATGTTAAGAATCGACAGACGCTTCACACCCTTGTCCATGCCCGCCACCACCGACACCGTGGCGAGCGCGGTAACAATGGCAATGGCGGTAATCTGCACCCAGGTGGCCACCGGCACACCCCACAGATAATTCAGCCCAGCGTTGATCTGCGCGGCAGACAACCCCAGGGTGGTGGCAATACCAAACATGGTGCCAAGAATCGCGAACACATCGATGGCGTGACCGATGGGCCCGTAAATCCGCTCACCGATAAGCGGATAGAACGCCGAACGCATGGACAGGGGCAAACCATGACGGAAAGCAAAGTACGCCATCACCAACCCGACCAGACCGTAAATCGCCCAGATGTGAAACCCCCAGTGGAAGAAAGCGATCTGCATGGCCTGCTTGGCCGCATCCACGGTTTCCGGGGCGCCCGCCGGGGGTTCTGCGTAATGCAGCACCGGCTCGGCCACCCCGAAGAACAGCAAGGCGATGCCATAACCGGCGGAAAACAGCATGGCAAACCACTCCGGGAACGAATATTCCGCCTCGCAATGATCCGGGCCAAGCTTGATATTACCCCACCGCGTCATCGCCACACCGACGATAAAAATCAGAAACAGCGCCACCGCCAGCATGTAGAACCAGCCGAAATTCGAGGTAATCCAGGCTTGCGCCGTATTAAAGGCCTCGCCGGCCCGTTCCGGGTCACTGATGGTGCCGATGATCAACAGAAGCGACACCACCACAGCCGGAATAAAAACCGGGAGCAGAATCGTCGAGGTGGGCAGGGTGCGTTTTTCCGTCATAGCATTTCATCCATGATGACAGGGTTGTCGATGGGAGAGTGGTGCAAACTGTCTCTCCGTAACTGGCAACGGTCTGATGCTAACAAAGATCGCCCCGACGGTTTTTTAAATCCTGTGACAAGCACGCACCATCAGACAGCGATCTTCATTTATTCTTCACGCACAAACCGGCGCAACCGATAACAGCGTACCAGAAAGGCCAGTGCCAATAACAGTAACGAGCTTGCCCAGATCGCAAAAACCCAGCGAATTCCTGTGGCTGCGACAGTCAGCGATGCATCGGAAGGAACAACAAAAAAGAAGTATCCAGCTTGAAAATAGCTCTTTACCCGTAGGCCATTCAAAAATAGGTTTGCTTGACCAATCTGCGGGAGCTGTCATGCGGATAATAGGGCTAAGTTCTCTATTCACTCCCCTCATGGTGAGCAGCTCGGAAACATCTTCCGGACTGATTTTAAGATTGCTCGATACTTCAAATTTCACTCGAATCTTCCATGACAGTTAACGCCGAAATAAGCGGCGGCCCGACAGGGGCGTCCGGTGGAGGCCGAAGGCCGGAACGAACTTGATTGACTTGTTACAGGGCACCGGTCAGCTCCTGAATTTGGCGTCTACGCAGGGCTTCGTAGTCTCCGAAAACCTGGTGAAAACGATCCTTGCTTACGAAGGGAAACTGAAGATGGTAGTGACGGCTAAAGCCCTGTACGTGACGAGTTTCTTCGCCGTAGATCGGGTTTTCGTCACACCACTCATTATTAACGCCACGCACCGTAGCTCTGTAAACGCTAATGGTTTGATCTTTGATATCCACGATGTAGGTGGCAAACGCACCTTTGATCAAGAGATAACCTTTGCATGACGACTGCTCAACAAACTTTGAGTGATCGGTTTGTCCAATCATGACCGGGACATCCCTAAACGTCTCAATTTCACCGAAATTCGTTTTGATCGTCATGCCGTAGGCATCACAACCCATCCGGAATTCTCCGAGAGGGTTGAGTTCAATATTTTCGACTACTGCTTCCCTTCTCATAATTTGCTATGCAAGTCCCTGTAACGCGCTGCACACCGGCGGCGCAAAGCGCTGTCCGAGTGCTGCTGATTGTTATACGTTTTCGAGCTGCTTAAGCTGCAACCCATCTTTATTTACCCAAGCGGTTAGCCCATTTGCGCTACCACCATGAATGGTGGCCGCTGCCGAGCTAGGACTCGAAAACTCTACGTCTTTGACAAAAACATAGGCGCCGTCTTTTTCGATCAAAGCACCATCTTCGATAAGCTTGTTTCTCTGAGCAAGCACGCTCGGCCACTTTTGCGCCGAAGCTCTTTCTTCGAGAACGGCTTGCGATCCTTTCAAAACGACAATGCCATTAGGAGTCAAGTAGCCCGTTGCGACTAGGCCCTTGATGTTACAGCTGAGCAACTCTTTCCGATTTTTTCCTGGCGCAGTAGAAGAGGACTTATCCAGAAATGCCTCAACGCCCAGAACAGGAAGCACCTGCTGCATCTTTTCGAGAAACACCTCCATGTCCTCTCTATCTGACTCGGGCAGTTTTGCACCACTCCCTTGGCTATTCATCACGATTGATCGTTCCGTTCTTCTGGCTATATCGATCAATCGCCCCTCAAGATATTTGATGTGAGCCTTGGTTAGATTCTCGTCCTTCGTTACAAAGAAGGTGATGTTATTCCAGAAATCCTTGGAAAGGTGAGATTTCACCCTGTCTCGGACGCACTCCGCCTCTCCGATGTAAATGGCGCTTTTATTGGTTTCTGGATCGGTGCCTGTCAGAAAGTAAACACCTGATCCTTGAGACTCTTCGCGCTCCAGAACTTTATCGAACTCGCTTCGTGGGCCCGAAACAGCTTTGCCAGTCCAGTTCGATAGTTCAACAGTCCTTAGCCGCTTTGGATCCCCATACGCAAGGAACATTTTTAATGTTGCGGTTGGCACGATATCTCCCTACGTATAACGCTGCGCTCTGCCGCTTGTCGGCAGCAGCGCCTTGTTATGCGTCCTCTTCCATTTCATATACCGTCAAATGCCAGTTCTTCGGCCCACTCCAAGATATCTCTTTATAAGAGCCGACAACAATTCCCTTGTCTTGAAGGATAGCCATGAATCGGCTCGGTGAAATGGATTCCTTATAGTCATATGCGAAAGCAACACCTTTCTCATTGAGATCGCACATAAGAGCAGCAAGCTCTTCATTGTCATCTACTACTGCGCAATCTTGAAAACGGGCTTCGTTACCTAAGCCAAGCAATCCCACATCTCCACCTAAGGTTACCTTTCCTTTCTGGATGGACTTAACATACGCAGGAGGTTGTTGCCCTGGAACGCCCAATTCAATCTTATAAGGTGGCCCCTTTCTTCTCACGTTTCCCCCGCATAACAGGTATTAGGAAGCCGGCTCGAATATCCAATGAACGTGCCGGCTTCATATCACAGATTGCAAATTTGCATATTGAAAGATAAAAGCAGAAAAGTCAGTCAGTTACAAACCGGGCTACTTACGCATTATTCAATATGTTGACTTCTTCTTTTTCCTGAACCAATAATACTGATCATAAAGACAGTATTTTCAGAATAGGGAGCCCGCCCATGCACAAGGAGTGTGCAGGCCGCCCCAGGCTTCGTGATCAATTTCGCGAGGCGATCAGGGTGCGCCATTACAGTCACCGTACCGAGAAAACCTACTGGTACTGGATTCGCTATTTCATACGCTTTCACAAGTTACGCCATCCTGCCGAGATGGCCGAACGCGAGGTATTGAATCGCCACCAGTTCTCTAGACACTTCCCTGCCGTTCTTGGTGACGCTTTTCATACTCTACCGGTGACAGCTTTTCATTAGAACCATGGCGTCGACGGTTGTTATAGAACATCTCGATATAATCAAAAATATCTGCCCGGGCCGCGTCCCGACTGCTGTAAATCTTTCGCTTTATTCTCTCCCGCTTCAACAGCTGGAAGAAGCTCTCAGCAACAGCATTGTCGTGGCAGTTACCGCGCCGACTCATACTCCCCTCCAGCTCATGCGCCTTCAGAAACGAGTCCCAGTCGTGGCTGGTGTATTGGCTTCCTTGGTCGGAGTGAACAACCACCTTGCCCTCAGGCTTGCGACGCCAGACCGCCATCAGCAGCGCATCCAGCGCCAGTTCCTTGGTTATCCTGGATTGCATTGACCAACCGATCACCCGTCTTGAGAACAGATCTAGAACAACCGCCAGATACAGCCAGCCTTCATGTGTGCGGATATAGGTAATATCCGTTACCCAGCTCTCGTTCGGGGCTTGCGGATTGAACTGGCGCTGAAGGATATTCGGTGTCACCTTGTGCAGCTCCCCAGCCCTATGGCGTGGTTTACGATACCCCACCTGCGCTCGTATTCCTGCGTGGCGCATCAGGCGGTGGACTCGATTGGGCCCGCATCGCTCGCCATTCTCGCGCAGATCGGTATGACACTTCCGGTAGCCATACACGGCCCCGGATTCCAGCCAGAACTGCTTGATCAGCCCGGACAGGCGCTCGTCCTCGATTGCACGAGCTGAACGAGGCTGTCTCTGCCAGGCGTAAAAGCCACTGGGGTGAACGTCCAACAGAGAACACAGTGAGCGGATTGGCCACCGCTCGCTGTGCTCCTGAATGAAGGCGTACCTCAATCGGACTGACTGGCGAAGTACGCCGCGGCTTTTTTTAGGATGTCTCGCTCTTCGGTAACGCGCTTGAGCTCTTTCTGGAGCCGGCGAATCTCGGCTTGGTCATCTGCATTGGCCTGATGCTGCTCGGAATCCGGGCCAAACTTCCTGATCCAGGCGTACAGGCTATGGGTGGTGACGCCGAGTCGGTCAGCCACTTGGGCCACACTGTGACCACGATCCGTCACCTGGCGAACCGCCTCAATCTTGAATTCTTCGGGATAGCGTTTGCTACTCATAGATACCTCTCTGATTGCCATTTTGGATGGCTGAAAGGTGTCTAGCAAACTGGTGGCGATTCATATCTCTCTTCCTGACCTGGCTGGCAACAAGCCGAAATGTGGCTGCTGCCACTCAAAACCAGGCGCTAAATGCCCTGGTTTTCTTGTATCGACATGTGATTCATCAGCCTCTGGGGGAGGTGGAAAACATCAGTCGCGCTAAACGGCCTGCCAAACTCCCGGTGGTGTTATCCCATTCTGAGGCTTTATCCGTAATTGAACTCTTGCCGGAACCCCACCGATTGATTATTTCTCTGATCTACGGCTCTGGTATGCGCGTGACAGAAGTTGCCCGGCTGCGCATTAAGGATATTGATTTCAACAACAAGACCATCACTGTCCGCGACGGCAAGGGAGGAAAGGATCGCACAACGCTGCTGCCTGAACCTCTATCTCCTGTTCTGACCAGGATTATCAAAGCAACAACAAGCAGAATTAATAAGACACCAGCCGATAAGAGAACACCGGTTTCCCTGCCTTCGGCACTATCGCGCAAATATCCGTTTGCCAATATTTCCTCTCAGTGGCACTGGATATTCCCATCCTCAAACGTTTGCCAGGACAGAGATGGGAATTGGGTACGGCATCACATCCACGTATCCGCTGTTCAAAAGGCGGTTCGCCAGGCCGTTCGTGATACGGGGATCAACAAGCCTGCGACCTCACATACCTTCCGCCATTCCTTTGCCACACAGTTGTTGCTCAACGGCACTGATATTCGCACGGTCCAGGAGTTACTTGGCCATAGTGACCTGAATACCACACAGATTTATACACACGTGCTTGGGCAAGGTTTCGCCGGGGTCATGAGTCCGTTGGATCGGGGCTGAGAGGAGAATAAAAAGAACCCGGCATTCGCCGGGTTCTTGTTCGCCATGCAAGCATGGCTCCAACAGCAAAGGGTGCCGCGCTTATTCTGACCAGGTCAGATCCAGCTCTCTGGCTGCTTTCACATCATCCAGGCGACGCACCGGCTGAGTGAAGGGCGCTTCTTTCACCATGTCGGGTTCGCTGCGAGCCTCTTCCAGAATTGCAGCCATGGCGTCCACGAATTCGTCCAGGGCTTCCTTGCTTTCGGTTTCGGTGGGCTCGATGAGGAAGCACTCCGGCACCAGTAGCGGGAAGTAGGTGGTGGGCGCGTGCTGGTTGTAGTCCAGCAGGCGCTTGGCGATATCCATGGCGGTGACGCCCAGCTCTTTCGCTTCTTTGGCGAAGGTGAGAATGAACTCGTGGCTGGCGCGGCGATCCGGGTAGGCGGCGGTGCAGCCCACGGCTTCCAGGCGCTTGAGCAGGTAGTTGGCCGCCAGGGTGGAGTATTCGCCCACGCGGATCATGCCTTCGCGGCCCAGGGAGCGAGCGTAGAAGTAGGCGCGCAGCAATACGCCAGCGTTGCCCATGAAGGCGCTCAGGTGACCGATGCTGGTGCCCAGGGTGTCGGTGTCGATCCAGTGGTAGCTGCCGTCGTCGCGCTGGCCCGCCATGGGGGTGGGCAGGTAGGGCAGCAGACGCTCGGACACGCCCACCGGGCCGGCACCGGGGCCGCCGCCGCCGTGGGGGGTGGCGAAGGTCTTGTGCAGGTTCATGTGGATCACGTCGAAGCCCATGTCACCGGGGCGCACCTTGCCGAGGATGGCGTTCAGGTTGGCGCCATCGTAGTAAAGCAGGCCGCCAGCTTCGTGGACGGCTTTGGCGATGTCTTCAATCTGCCGTTCGAACACGCCGCAGGTGCTGGGGTTGGTCATCATCAGGCCGGCGGTTTGCGGGCCGCAGGCTTCTTTCAAGGCTTCCAGGTCCACGTCGCCATCTTTGCCGACCGGCACTTCGCGCACCTTGTAGCCACACATGACGGCGGTGGCCGGGTTGGTGCCGTGGGCGGCTTCCGGGATCAGGATCTCGGTACGGCCTTCATCACCGCGGGCATCGTGGTAGGCGCGGATCATGGCCACGCCGGCGAATTCGCCCTGGGCGCCGGCCATGGGAGCCAGGGACACACCCTTCATGCCGGTGACTTCCTTGAGGAAGTTCTGCAGCTCGAACATGCAGCTGAGGAAACCCTGGCTGTGGCTTTCCGGTGCCAGCGGGTGGCGGTTGAGAAAGCCCGGCAGCATGGCGGCACGGTTGGCGCCGCGCGGGTTGTACTTCATGGTGCAGGAGCCCAGCGGGTAGAACTGCTTGTCGATGGCGAAGTTCTTGCTGGACAGGTTGGTGTAGTGACGCACCACCTGCATTTCGGACACTTCCGGCAGGCCCGGCTTCTGCTTGCGACGCAGGTGCGCAGGGATCGCTGACAGCTTGTCGTCGCCCAGCGCTTTCGGTGCCTGGGAGGTGGCGCTGCGGCCCGGGTGAGACAGTTGGAAGATCAGTTGTGTCTCGCTCATGCCAGCACCTCCTTCAGGGCTTGTTCGAAGAGCTGCAAATCCTGCTCGGAATGGACTTCGGTGGCGTTCACCAGGATCGCGTTCTCAAACTTTGGAGAGACCATACCGTAATCGTTCGCCAGGCTGACGCCGCCCAGCACATCTTTCTCGGCCAGGGCCGCCAGCACCTCAGCCGCCGGTTTCGGCAGGGTGAGTACCACTTCGTGGAAGGTGGGTGCGGTAAAGGCGCGCTCCACGCCGTCGATGGCGATGAGTTTGTCGGCCAGTGCCTGGGTGTTGGCGTGGCAGTGGGCGGCCACGTTGGTGAGGCCGTCCGGCCCCAGCAGGGAGGTGTAGATGGTGGCCGCAGTCATGGCCAGGCCCTGGTTGGTACAGATGTTACTGGTGGCCTTGGAACGGCGAATGTGCTGTTCGCGGGCCTGCAGGGTGAGGGTGAAGCCCTGCTTGCCTTCCATGTCCACGGTGCGGCCGATGATACGGCCCGGCATCTGGCGAACGTGTTTTTGTTTGCAGCACATGAAACCGAAGTAGGGACCGCCAGAGGAGAGCGGCACGCCCAGCGGCTGGCCTTCGCCCACCACGATATCGGCACCCTGCTCGCCCCATTCACCGGGCGGGGTAATCAGCGCCATGGCGGTGGGGTTAACCACGGCGATCACCAGCATGCCGTTGGCGTGGGCCCAGTCGGTGAGCGCATCCACCTCTTCCAGGCTGCCGAAGTAGTTGGGCTGACTGATGACCAGGGCCGCGTAGTCGTCGCCTTCGTGGTGCTTGAGGGCGTCGATCAGCGTCTGCCCTTTTTCCTGACAGAAGGGCACGGTTTCCAGGGCCACGTCCTGGTTCTCGACGATGGCCTGGGTGGCGCTGGCGTAGCGCGGGTTCAGGGCCGCCGGCACCAGCACCTTGCGGGACTTGCTCTTGCGGTTGGCACGCAGGCTCATCAGCACCGCTTCCGCCAGACCGGAGGCGCCGTCGTAGACGGAGGCGTTACTCACGTCCATGGCGGTGAGCCGGGTCATCAGGGTCTGGAATTCGTAGATCACCTGCAGGGTGCCCTGGCTGGCTTCCGCCTGATATGGCGTGTAGGCGGTGTAGAACTCACCGCGGGTGGCAATCTCCCATACCGCCGCCGGGATGTGGTGCTGATAGGCACCGGCACCGATAAAGCTCACTGCACCGGCGTCCATGGCCGCGCGCTCGTTCATCAGCCGGGTCACGTCCATTTCGCTCAACCTTTCGGGCAGGGCGTCGAGTTTGCCGGCGGCTTTCAGGTGCGCGGGAATTTCATCGAACAGGTCTTCGATGCTGTCGGCGCCGATGGCGTCGAGCATGGCGCGCACGTCATCGGGGGTATGGGGGATATACGGCATTGGTAATACCTGGATAGGTTGGGTGTTGGCTTTGAGTCCACAGCGCAGAAAACGCGCTGAGGACTAGCTACGAGCTACTAGCTTCGAGCTACGAGAAAAGTCTTTTACTCGCAGCTAGCAGCTAGTAGCTTGCAGCTGCGAATAACGGTAATGCCGTTATTCGCTTTCGATCTGCGCCTGGTACTGGTCGGCGGTGAGCAGGTTGTCCAGATCACCGGCTTCGCTCATCTGGATCTTGAACAACCAACCACCTTCATAGGGAACGTTGTTGACCAGTTCCGGTTCGTCTTCCAGAGACTCGTTGATCTCGATGACTTCGCCGGAGACCGGAGCGTAGATGTCGGAGGCGGCTTTCACGGATTCCACCACGCCGGCTTCATCACCGGCGGCCAGCACCTGGCCCACTTCCGGCAGTTCCACGTAGACCAGGTCGCCCATGGCGTCCTGGGCGTGTTCGGTGATGCCCACGGTCACCACGCCATCGTCGTTCTTGGCCCATTCGTGGCTGGCGGCATAACGCAGCTCGGCTGGAATCTCGCTCATTGTTGTCTCCTTGGGTTAACGCTTCACGCGACATGCTGCACGCATGACGCCGGAATTTGTGTGTTCTGCAGGCTTGTCGTTGAAACCATGCCTGGGTGCCAACGTCTTCGTCATGCAAGCATGACTTCCCACAAACCCCGGTCCCGTTGAGACCCGGTGGGAAGCGATGCTTGCATCGCGAATGCTACAGCGCTTTGTACACTGCCTTGCCATTACGCACGAAAGGCGGTTTGACCACCTGGGCGGGCTGGCGCTTGTTGCGGATTTCCACGTCTACCTTGCCGCCGGCGCCGGCGGGCAGCCGGGCCAGGGCGATGGACTTGCCCAGGGTCGGCGAGAAGGTACCGCTGGTGATCTCGCCCTGTTCGCCGTTGGGCAGCAATACTTGCTGATGGGCGCGCAGTACGCCCTTGCCTTCCAGTACCAGGCCGACCAGTTCCCCGTGGCCATGGGCCTGCTGGTTGAGCAGCGGCTGGCGGCCGACGAAATCCCGGTCGTTGAGCGCCAGGGTCCACCCCATGTTGGCTTCCAGGGGGGTGATGCTTTCATCCATGTCGTTGCCGTACAGGTTCATGCCGGCTTCCAGACGCAGGGTATCGCGGGCACCCAGGCCGATGGGGGCCACGCCGGCGTCCAGCAGTTGCTCCCATAATGTCACCGCATCGGCACCGGGCAGCATGATTTCCACGCCGTCTTCCCCGGTGTAGCCGGTGCGGGCGATCATCCAGTCGCCGTCTTCGGCGAAGCCGAACACTTTCAGGGTGTTCACCGCCTCGGCGCGGGCGCCACTGAGCAGGCCGGCCACCAGGCTGCGGGCCTGCGGGCCCTGGATGGCAAGCATGGCCAGATCGGCACGCTCGCGAATATCCACGGCGAAACCGCCGGCCTGCTTTTCCATCCAGTCCAGGTCGGTCTCGCGGGTGGCGCAATTTACCACCACACGGTAGTCATTGTCCCGCTTGTAGGTGATCAGGTCATCGATGACGCCGCCGCTGTCGTTGAGCATGGCACTGTAGAGCGCGCGCCCGGGGGTGACGCGGTCCACGTCGTTGGCCAGCAGGTGACGCAGAAAATCCCGGGCGCCGGCACCGGCGATATCCACCACCGTCATGTGGGAGACATCAAACACGCCGGCGTGCTGGCGTACCGCATGGTGCTCCTCGATCTGGGAACCATAGTTGATCGGCATGTCCCAGCCGCCAAAGTCGACCATCTTGCCGCCGGCTGCCAGATGCGCGTCGTACAGAGCTGTTCGATGACCCATATAAACACCACTATTCAAATGAGCGGCAATTATATCGGCCCGAGGCCGGTGGGCATAGGCTGGCGACATGGACAGGGCCGGATCGGCCGGTTGTTTTGGCAGGACGCGGGGAGGAGATCGCGGTCGCAACCGCACGACCGCTCCCACAGATTCAGCACAGGGCTGATTGCGGGAGCGGCCAGAGGACCGCGACAGGTCGGCGGTTACTTGATGGAACCGCTCTGGAAGGTCAGGTTGACCCCACCGGTGGGGATCTGCAGGTCAATGGTGGCCGCCCCGCCACCGATGCTGACATCGATGCTCTGGGCATTGAGGCTGAGCAGGCCGATCACCAGACGACCGTCCGGCAGGAATTCCACCGGGCCGTTCAGCTGCAGGTCGTTGAGCTCCAGGCTGTGCAGGTTGTGCGGCAGCCCCAGTGGCGCCTCCATTTCCGGGGCATCCAGAAACAGATCCAGGGTGGTGTCGAAGGTCAGCGAATTGCCATCGTGACGGATATAGCCGCGCACCGGCTCGGTGCGGTTGCCATTGCCGTCATCCGCATAGCGGGCCCGCATCACCAGTGGTTCGGTGGGCACTTCCGGCTCCACCAGACCCAGGATCTGGGCATAGACGCTGCTGTTAGTGGTCATCAGTACCGGCGGATAGAGCAGCACTTCCACCGCCTGCTCATCCTCGTTCCAGCCGATGATGTCCGCGTTGATGCCGCCGTTCAGGTAGGTGAATTTCTCCCCGGGGCAATCCTGGTTCAGTGGACAGCCCACGTTGGCACCGGTGGCCAGGCCGCCGGTGCCGGTGACAAACAGGGAGGCGGCATTGGTAGGCGTGGGGTAGTCACCACTGCCCGGCGGGTCTTCCACCGCTTTTTGCTCACCGGCATCCATCTCGAAGTTGGCGTTCACATCCGCCTTGGGCAGGTTGCGCAGCGGCAGGAACACATTGCTGGTGGCCGCGGCACCGGTGAAGGCGATGGCCATGTCCGGGCCGCCAGCATCCGCATCCGGCGCCAGCAACTGGGCGGTCTGCAGGGGCATACCCGCCACCGAGCAGATCACGTCCTGCCCGCAACCGGTGTTTTCATGGGAGCCGAGCACGTACTGGTACAGGGCGCCTTCTTCCCAGGGCTGGGCGGGAATCACCGTCATTGAGCGGGTGTTGCGGGACAGATAACCGGGCACCGCTTCCAGGCAGTTACCGGCGCTGTCGATTTTTTCCACCCGCACACTGCCCTCACCGCAGGCCTGGCCGAGCACCATGCTGCTGGTATCCATGTCCTGGGAGAACTGCACCTCGATGGGCCGGTTGGCGGGCATGGCATCCACCGGCAGCAGGTCGCCGGCCTGATCCTGGAAGGCACTGGCGCACTGGCCCTGAATGCCGTTGCCCAGATCGCGGCTGGCCGGGTCCACGGCGCAGGGGAAGCCCGGGTACACGGTGGTGGTGTAAGGCGTACGCGGGGCATCGGCGCTGTAGGCGGGCATGCTAAACAGCAGGGTTTCCGGGGTGGCCGGGTTACCATGCAGATCCTCCACGCCATCGGTGAGGGTGACCTGATACTCGGTGCCGAACGCCAGCGGCTGTTCCGGGGTGAGGATCAGCGAGGCACCATCCAGCTTCCAGTCGAACGGCACCGCTGCACCCTGATCAGTGAGGGTGACACTGACACCGGCGTCGATGCTGTCCTGATCCGGGGTTTCGCTGAGATTGAGCACAATCGGGTCACCGGGGCGGAAGCGGTCCGCATAGTCACCGGGCTGCCAGCTTTGCAGGCTGGGCCCGGTGATATCCACCGGCGGTTCGGGCACGTTTTCCTGGTCCTGATAAGACTCCATGTGAAAGCTGAGCACGCCAAAGGCGGTTTCGATACCGAGCACTTCCGGCTCCACCACGCCCAGGGCATCGATGACCATGCGCCCCTCTTCGACGATGGCACGCCCCACCAGCTCTACCTGCACAAGGGTCTGGGTGAAGGCGCCGTTGGCACGGGAATCGGCGGTGGAGAAGGCCAGGTCCAGGGTCAGCACGATGCGGCGCGGCGCTTCCGGGCGGGCACTGTAGGGGGTCGGCAACAAGTAACCGGTGGCATCGGACAGGAAATTCACGGTGACCTCGCCGGAATCAAACCCGGCCGGCAGCTGACCACCGATCAGCACCTCCAGCGGCTCCCCTTTCAGCAGTGCCCCCTTGCGAATCCGCAGCGGCGAGGCATCCGGGTAGTTGGGGATAAAGGCCAGGTCGGCGAACACATCCCCGGACAGTTTTGACACCGTGGTGTTACCCAGCAGGCGGGCAATCAGCGGCACGCAGTTGATCGGCGCGCCGGTCAGCGGGGACAGTGTCACGCCCCCCTCATTACAGCCTTTTACCGGGTCGGCGGCCATGGCTTCCAGTGCCAGGGTCTCGCGGGGCTGCGAATCCTGCGGATTCACGGCGAACTCGGTGTCGCCGCTCAGGCCTGTGCCGAAGCGGCTGCTCAGGGCGCCATCCAGTATCAGGGTATAGCTCTGGCCCGGCTGCAGGTCGTCGGTCGGGTCCACGGTGAGGCGGTTGCCGCCGGCCAGGGCACTGGCCTCCACCGGGGTGCCACTGCCATCTTCCAGCCTGACGGTGGTGCCATAGTCCACGGTGCTCACATCCAGCGGCTGGCTGAACTGCACATGCAGGGTGGAGAAATCCATCAGCGGTCGGGTCTCATCACCCGACGGAGAAACCCGGCTGACGGTAAAGGTGTCCGCCTGCTGCTGCTCGCTGAGCGGCCCCTTGCCGGCGGCGCCGGTGGTGAAGGCCAGTTCGCCATCACTGAAACCGGCCAGGGTCATGCCAGCCAGTTGCAGCCGGTACTCGCTGTTGAACGCCAGCGGCGCCTGGGGGGTGACCACCAGGGAACGGTCCTGGTCGGCCCGCGACAGCACCACATCGACCGGGCCATCCGGCCCGATCAGGCTCACGTCCGCGTCAGCCAGCGTCGGCGGTTCGGAAAACTGCACCACCACCGGCGCATGCACCGACACCCCGCCCTGCTCATCCGCCGGATAGCTGTAATAGACCTGCCCTTTTTTTCGGGCACTGTAATCCACCGTCTGTTCGCTGCCACCGCCGCCGCAGGCGACCAGCAGCGACGCGGTGACAACCAGTGAAAGTATTCGCATCATCATACTTGCCTCCGCAATCAGAATTTCAGGGTCAGGGAACCGCTGAAGACGTGAACGTCACCTTCCGCTTCCAGCCGTTCGCTGGGCTGCGGATAAACGGCGGACTGGGTGTCATAGATATCGAATTCCCGGGCGTCCAGCTTCTGATACTGGTAGCCGAAATCCAGGCGCACCGGGTAGGCCAGCAGCCAGGGCTCATTGAACTCGGCGGCCACACCCAGACCCACGATCCACTTGTCGCTATCCAGATAGTTCACATCCACGGAGGCGTCGGAATCCAGCGGTGACTCGCTGAAGGCCACCCCGCCATTGAAGGTGAAGGTGTCGTTGAAGCGGTACTGGGCGCCGACTCGCGGAATCACCACGTCCTTGAAACGCAGCTGGCCCACATCGCCATTAACGGCCTGGTCCTTGATGGTGTCGCGCTCGAACTCCTCTTCCAGCGCCGACCACTCCTGCCACTCCAGGCTCACCCCGGTGCGCCATGGGCCGGACTGGTAATGCAGGCCACCACTGAGAATATTCGGCTGGTAGGAATCCAGGGTATTGATGGCCAGTATCAGGCCCGGGCTGGAAATGACACCGGGGATCACCGCGTTGGCGTTCACTTCGGTTTTGGTATTGGAATAGCCGCGATAGGCCAGCGCGGTTTCCAGGCCGTTGAACCAGCAGTCATCACCCTCGGCGCAGAAGGTGTCGCCCCAGTCCATGTTGATGCCGAAGATTGGGCGGATGGAGGGCTTGGCAGACACTTCCAGCTTTTCGTAACGGGTGTTGCCGGCCAGGTCGGTGGTGGCGGCCAGATCCGCTGACGCGTGCAGGGTGATGCGCGCGGTGGCACCCACGTCGATACCTCGCCACAGCTGGGTGGCACCACCCAGGTTCAGAAACAGCGGCTCACGGCCGTATTCAAAATACTGCCCTTGTTGGGAAGTCTGGGACTCGAACGCGAGCATTTCCTCACCGTATTTTTCCACCCCCAGCATCAGACCCAGGTAGAGGGGGTGGTCGTATTTGGTCAGCGAGGTGAGGTCGGTCTTCATGCCGATCAGCACATGCTGGGAGGGGGAATCCTGAATCACATCACCCTTGCGCACCGGCGCATCGGCGCCGCCCAGGCTGTTGGCACGCAGCTCATGCTCGGCATGCATGAAACCGGCGGTGAGTTCGCCGCGCGGGTCCTTGGCCAGATAGGCCGGGTTGTAATAGGTGGCAGAGGTCTGGCTGTTGAACAGGCTCAGGGCCTGGGCCGTGGCCAGATCAAATGGCAGCACGCCGTAGGTGGTACCGATGTTACCCATACTGCCCAGGGCAATAGAATTCACCAGCAAACCACCGGCAACGGCGGCAGCGCGTCCCTTGAATGAAACAGACATTGTGCACTCCTGGTTTCTTTTTCTGTGTCGCGGGGGTGGCGACGGGGGGATGACACCCTAGTCAGTAGTACACAGGCATTCACATAGGAAGAAAGCGGTAATCGGCGTAATCCGCGAAAGATATTCGTAAAATTGTTGAAAACAGTGATGCACTTGGCAAGGGTTAAGTAGTGCTGCGTCAGGCACGGCTGTGCCAAAAAAACGTTGGGAGCCGCCAGGGCATAAATCAGGACATCCGGGTCGTCCGGGCTTCGCCTTGCAAGCAAGGCTCCAACAGGTCGATCTCCTTCAGGGAAAGCAAAAAAAGCCCCGGGCAAGCTGTAATGCTGTTCACTTAAGCGGAGCAGCATTGCGGTTTACCAGATACCGGGTCTTATTGATCTTAACCGTCCTCGGGCTCGATGGCCTTGGGCGGTCTTCCAGAAATAGATTTCCCAGCCCCGCTCTCAGCTCCGCCAGACGCGCTCCGGGCATAAATCAGGACATCCGAGTCGTCCGGGCTTCGCCTTGCGAGCAAGGCTCCAACAGGTCGATCTCCTTCAGGGAAAGCAAAAAAAGCCCCGGGCAAGCCGGGGCGTATTTCAGGAAACTACTGGAGAGCAATCACTGAATGGACGGGCTCTGGTAGCTGAGGTTGATGCCGCCCGGCGGAATCTGCAGTAGCACCTTGCCACCATCTAAGCCGGCCAGGGTGATTTCCAGATCCACATCCAGGGCTTCCTGGTTCTGCAGGCCGAGGAACAGGCGCCCGTCGGGCAGGAAGTCCAGCGGACCTTCCAGCTGTATGTTGTCGATGGGCAGGCTCTTCACGTTGTGCTCCAGACCCAGCGGCAGGCTCAGGGCCGGGGCATCGAACAGCAGATCGAACTGGATGCGGAACACCGGACCATCCGGGGTATCCACAATGTAGCCCACCGGCGGCACCGTGCGCGGGCTGTCCGGATCATTGGGATCTTCCGGCTCGTAGCGTATCCGCATGATGTTGGGCCCGGTGGCAGTGGGGATTGGTGCCAGGCCGATGTTGTCCAGATTGGTGGCTTCGATGAAGTCACCCAGACCAGTAGCCCCCAGCAGCGCATTCACCACATCCTGGGCCAAATCACCGATCAGCGGGATAGAACCCAGCAGACCATCATCCGCGAGTTTCACCCCAATCACAGCAGTGGTATCCAGATTGGTCAGCGCCACGGTGGTGGGATAGATCACCACCGGCACACCCTGGTTCTCGGCATCGAAATCCAGGATCTCGGTGTTCAGCAACAACCCACGTACATGATCTTGTCGCTGTCACACTGGGTCGGCGTGCCGTCGGCCGGATTATCAAAACCACAACCGGTGTTGGCGTAGGCCACCAGGCCTTCGCCACCGGTGCCACGGGGCACGATGAAGGTGGCGTTGGCGGGCGTATCCGCCGGATCCAGCGTATCGCCGGTGATGACCGGTTCGCCGCTATCAATCTGGAAGTTGTTGTTCACATCTGCGCTGGGCAGGTTGGCCAGTTCCTGGAAGATGGTGTCCGCAGCGACTTCACCACGGAACAGAATCTCCATGTCCGGGCCACCGTCTTTCAGGCCTCCACCGAGCAACGGTGCGGTTTGCAGCGGCAGACCATCGGCGGAACAGATGCCGGCGCAGCCGGGACCACCACCGTTACCCACCATCACATAACGATAGAGGGTGTCGCCGGTGTCATCCCAGGGCTGGTTCGGGGTAAACGTGAAACCGCGCGTTTCCACGGTAAGTTCACCGTCCACGTCCACCCAGGTGCCGTTATCGTCTTCCTGCACCAGTACAGTATCGCCCAGCACCACAGTGTCCGGGTCCATGTTCTGGGAGAAACGCACCTTGACCGGGCGATTGGCGGGCAACCCCACGATGGGCAGCTCATCAATCTCCACCTGCTCGCTCTCCGGGCTGGAAGACATGCACACACCCTGGGTACCGGCATCAATTTCCGCCTGAGAGGCGGCGCTGCTGGCGCAGGGGAAGCCCGGATAGACTGTGGCCGCGAAGGGGCCACGACGGACATCTTCGCCGCCATCATCCACCACGTATTCCGGCAGGGTGAAGTCCAGGGAGTTATCCCCTTCCAGGGAATCGAGCATCTGCAGCGGGTTGCCGGCCAGGTCGGTGATTTCCGGTGTGGTGGTCACCACATATTCCACCCCGTATTCCACCGGGGTGTCCGGGGTGATCACCAGGGCATTACCGCTGTGCTCCCAGCTGAAGGGCTCACTGACACCCCCTTTCGTCAACATCAAGCTTTCCCCCGGTACGATGCTGGAAAGCTCGAGAATCTCATTGAAGTGAATCACGATGGGCTCACCCGGCTCCATGCGGTCAGCCACATTACCCGGCTGCCAGGACAGCTCCGGACCGTTATCGCCATCCAGAACAGGCACAAAAGGATTCACGGAATCCACCGGCGGCAGGGGCGCATTTTCCTGATCCTGGTAGGACTCCATACGGAAACTGAGGATGCCATAGCTGCTTTCCACACCCAGTACCCGCGGCTCCACCACGGTGATGGCATCGGTGTTGAGCTGGCCATCTTCAATCAGGCCGGTGCCCACCAGCTCCAGATGCAGCACGTTCTGGGTGAAAGCACCATTGGCCCGGGCGTCGGTGGTGGAAAAGGCCACATCCATCATCAGCCGCAGCTGCTTGGGGGCGTCATCGCTTTCCGCATTGGGGTTGGGGAAAAGGTAACCGGTGGCATCGGAAATGATCTGCACGGTCACTTCGCCGGAATCAAAGCCCAGCGGCACTTCACCGCCGATCAGCACCTCAAGCGCATCCCCCTTGAGGATGCCGCCTTTCTTGACGCGCAGCGGTGTCACATCGGGGAAGTTGGGAGCAAAGGCGAGCTCGGCATACACATCACCGGTTTGCTTGGATACCGTCTTGTCCTGCAGCAGGGTGCCGATCACCGGCACACAGTTGATCGGCTGGCCGGTCAGGTCCGAGGTGATTACACCTTCATCCTGACAGCCAAGGGAATCATCTGCCGGCGGCGCATTGGTCACCAGCACTGCCCGCTCACCAGTGGTCGGTGAGGTGGTGTCCTTGGGCACGGTGGAGTGTGTAAAGGAAGCAATGCTTTCGCCGGACTGGCTCAACACTTCATTGACCACCAGCTCGTAGGTCTGGCCGGGGGTCATATCTTCCAACGGGTCCACGGTAATAGCGGTGCGCCCCACCAGCAGTTGCGCCGGCACCAGCTCACCATTACTCATCAGGCTGACGGTATCACCGTAAACCGCCGAGGAACCATCAACAGGCTTGGTGGTGCGCAGCCGGAAGCTGGAGAAATCCATGCTTTTGAACTGCTGGTCATCCGGGAACAGGGATTCCACTTCGAAGCTGGCCGCAGTCTGCTGGGTATCCAGCGGACCTTCCAGGGCGGCGCGGGTGGTGAAGTTCAGCTCGCCATCCTTGAAGGTGGTCGCTTCTCCATCCACTGTCACCCCGTTCATGACGACCTTGTATTGGGCGGCGGGCGCCAGCGCATCTACAGGTGTCAGCACCACACCGCGACCATTAGCCACGGATTCCAGGGTAAAGGCCACATCCTCGCCATCCGCATCGGTGAACAAGAAGTTCTCCGCCGACACATTGACCGCATGGCTGAATTGCAGTGCCACAATGGCGCGCGGCGCCAACTGGGTCTGATTATCCAGCGGGTAGGTGTAGTGCAGGTTGCGCGCATTGAAGGTGGGCGTATCGAAACTCACATTGCTGCTGTCTCCGCCGCAGCCGGTTAATACGGCAGCAGTGAGGGCGGTCAGTGTGAGGGCAATGTTGTTCTTTTTCATGGTGCACCTCCTTTAGAACTTCAGCGTCAGTGAGCCGGAGAAAACATGGACTTCTCCGTCGGTGCTCACTCGCTCATAAGGGTTGGCCACGCCGGGACGGGTGGTGGTCAATTCAAACTCACGCTCTTCCAGCTTCTGGAACTGGTAACCGAAATCGAGCCGCATCGGGTATGCCAGAATCGGCGGATTATGAATAATCAGGGAGCTACCCAGACCAACAACAAGCTTGTCATTGTCGAAGTAGTTCACGTCCGGGGTCTGAATGCTTTCCAGTGGGCTTTCCTGATAGGCCACACCACCAAACAGAATGATGTTCTTGTTTACTGTCCATTCCGCACCGATACGCGGCACGATGATGTCCTTGAACTCTGCCTGGGCCTGGTCCTTGACCGTGTCACGCTCCAGCTCTTTTTCCAGGTCTTTCCAGTTTTGCTGCTCGACGGTGACGGAGGCGCGGAAGTTATCGGTAAAGTGATACAACAGGCCGGCACTGAAAATATCAGGCTGATAGGAATCGATGGTGTCGATCAGAACGGTAATGCCGGGATCGATCACGGTGCCAGGAATGGTCAGGTTGGATTCAACCGAGGTGCGGGCCTCGGTATGGCCACGAAAGGCAAAGGCCGTTTCCAGGCCAGTCCAGATACCGCAGTCCTCTTTGCCACAGAACACCTTGTCCCATTCCAGGTTCATGGACAGCACAGGGCGAATCACGGGCTTGGCGGTAACGCTCAGTTCTTCATACTGTGTCTCACCGGCCAGGTCCGCACTGGCAATCAGGGTTGCCTTATTGCGCAGGGAGATGTGCGCCGAGGCCCCCGTGGTAATGCCATTGGCCAACTCCAGACCGCCGCCAAGATTCAGGAACAGGGGTTGGCGGCCATAGTTGAAGGTCTGCCCTTCACGGGAAGTCTTGGAGTCAAACGCCAGCATTTCCTCGCCGTATTTTTCCACACCGGCGATGATTGCGAAGTACAGCGGGTGCTCGAATTTGGTGATATCCGTCAGGTCTGTCTTGAGGGCAATAACCTGCTGCTGGGTATCCGCCACGTTCATGCGGCTACCATCGCGGATCACTGCAGCACCGCCACCACTGGGGTTGCCCAGGCTATTGACGTCCAGTTCATGCTCACCATGAAGCAGGCCTACCGTCAGCTCACCACGGGGATCCCGGGTCAGGTAGGCCGGGTTGTAATAGAGCGCAGACGCTTGCGTGTTGAACAAGGACATGGCCTGTGCAGTGCCCACATCCAGTGGCAGCAGGCCATAGGTATTGGCGGTGTTCCCCATGGCAGCAAAGCCTGGGCTGGACAGGGCAGTGCTGACAATGACAGCAGCTCCCCAGCGGGTCAGGGTCTTGGTAGTCATAGCGTTTCTCCGGCGTTTGTTATTAGGTTTATCGCCCTAGAGTGACACTCTCAGGCGGCAGGAGAACAGCACGTGAAGCTATGCAGCCTCTCGCCTATTCCCCCCTGTGTATATGCAATAAGTCAAACAAAACGCGAGTGCCAGCGCCGTTGGCAAAAAGTTGGGAATAGTTGAGAAAAGTAGGTGGGAGCACCGGTATTGTTAACCGATGTAACCGGGCGGTTTCGGTTTGCCATCAGAAAGGCGGGTATGTGAAGCGCAGGTAGGCTGCCATAAAAAAGCCGGCCCGAAGGCCGGCAAGGTTGTTGCCAGAGAGGCGTTACTGCTTGATGGGCTCTCCCAGGTACTGAAGCTTCACCCCGCCTGCGGGGATCTTCAGATAGATCTTCGGATTCAGGAACAGCACCGACAGGTTTACGTCCACGGCAATGTCATTGCTGTTGAGCTGTTCGATCACCATGCGACCATCTGGCAGGAAGGTCACTGGCCCGGCCAGGTTCATGGTCAACGGGTAGCTATGCTGGTTGTGGGAACCATCCAGCAGGATGTGCATGTAAGGGGCATCCAGATAGAGGTTCACATCGGCACGGAATTCCGGGCCGTCCGGGGTTTGCACAATCCACCCGGGGATCAACCCCTGCCGCTCCCACTCATCGTAGACAAAGCTGCCATCAGGATTCTGTTTGCCACAGAAATTCTCCGCATCTTCCGGCCAGGCCACACAGTTGTAACGCATGCGCATGAACTGGGTTTCCGTGGGGGTATCGCTGTCAAACAGGCCGATAATTTTCACTTTGAGGGTCACTGACGATGCCTGTATCAGGGTGGGATACAGGCCCACCCTGACAGCCGGCCAGGCTTCGACTTCCGGTGTCGACGGATCATCGTAAGGCTCCGCTGCACCAATCACCTCGGAGTTGAGACCACCGACCACGTGAATGCCACATCGCTCCGGCAGATCACAGACCAGCGCCGGATCGGAGACACCGCCCTCGCTGCCGTTGTCGCCTTTGCTTTCATCAATGATCAACGCCGTGGTGTTGGCGCCGGGCTCGCCACCGTTGTAGCCGGGCTCTCCCTGATCAAAGTAGCCGTTACCGTTCAAGTCGGCGGTGGGCAGATTCTTGAGCGGCTGGAAGACACTGGCCACAGGAGCGCCGGCAATGAAGTGCAGATGCATATCTGGCCCGCCCATGTCGCTGTCCGGGGCGCGCAGCATGGCTGTTTGCAGGCGCTTGCCGTCGGTGGAGCAGATGGCTTCGCCGCTGCTGCAATCATCCGGCTGCTGGGCAGAGGTCTGGTTCACGCTCATCAGGATATAGCGGTAATAGGCGTCCTCTTCCCAGGGCTGATCCGGGGTGAACACCAGGCTGCGGTTACCCACTGCCAGCTTGCCGGTGACCCCGGCTTCGCAGCTGTATTTGCGCTTGCCGTCTTCGTCATAACGCAGGGGGCGACCAGTGTTCGGGTCGAGCACCACTTTTTCCACCCGGAAGCTTCCCACGTTGCAGGCATCGGTATTGTCAAAGACCACTGACTCTGCGGCGATATCCTGGGAAAAATTCACCCGGATGGCGCGATCCGCCGGCATTGAGGGCACCGGGTTACGGTCGTCTTCCACCTTGCCCCCCTGACAGAAGCCATGGTTACCCGCTTCGATTTCCCAGTGCTCCTTGTCGGCGGCACAGGGGAAGCCCGGGTAACTGGTCAGAACGATGGGCGGCGCCGTGTCACCCACCCGCTCGGGCAGGCTGAAGGGTTCATTGACCGGGACCACGGCGTTGCCGGCCAGGTCGCTGACCTGGGCGCTGACTATGGCGGTATAACTCTCGCCGAACGCCAGCGGGGTGGTCGGGCGCATCACCAGGGACGCGCCATCCAGGTACCAGTCCACCGCCACATAGCTGCCGCCCTGTTGCAGGCCGAAGGTGTCACCGGCTCGCAGGGTGGAGGGATCCAGGGGCTCATCGAAATTCAGGATCACCGCATCGCCGGGGCGGGCGGTAAGGGCCGTGCCATCGTCTTCCACTGCCGGGACCATGGACTGCAATTGCGGCGCGGTCATATCCGGTACCGGTTGCGGCGCGTTCTCCTGGTCCTCATAGGACTTCATGTGAAAGCTGAGCAGGCCGAAGGCGGTTTCCTGACCGAGCACTTTCGGCTCCACAATGCCCACTGCATCGATTTCCATGCGGCCGTCTTTCACCAGCGCCATGCCATTGAGTTCCACGTGCATGAGGGTCTGGCTGAGGGCGCCATTGGCTTCCGGGTTTTCCGCCGTCATGGACACATCCATATACAGCTTCACCTGCTTGGGCGCTTCATGGGCATCGCTGTAGGGGTTGGGCAACAGATAGCCGGACGCATCGGACAGGAAGGTCACCGAGATGGCACCAGTCTCGATACCGGCCTCCACTTCACCCGCTACTTTGACGGTGACATTGCTGCCAGTGAGCAGACTGTTGCGGGGAATCCGCAACGGCGACACATCCGGGTAGTTGGGCAGAAACGCCAGCTCCGCAAACACATCGCCGGTCTGCATGGTGGCATCCTTGTCGCCCAGCAGGGTGGACTGGATCGGCACACAGTTCATGGTGGCGCCAGTGAGCTTGGCCACCAGGGCATCCGGGGCATTGCACGGGTCGCTCGGGTCATCACTGGCGCTCAGGGCTTCCTGCACCAGGGTAGCCCGGGGCATGGAATTCCGGGCGGTCCAGCTCTGTTCGAACCCGCCGGTCAGTTGGGCCTGATCCACACCCCGTACTGACGAGGTGAACGTCAGGGTGTACTGCTGCCCGGGGGTCAGGTCCTGCAGCGGGTCGATGGTGACCGCATTGCCCTTGACCAGCAGCGCGGCGGGCACGGTGTCGCCCTGGTGCTCCAACTCCACGGAGGCACCACCATCGGTATCACCATACTGCAGGGTTTCCGGGTCGAGCATCTGATTGAAGCGCACCCGCAGGGTGGAGAAATCCATGAACGGCAGCGCATCACCATCGGGAATGATCTGGCTGACAGCCAGATTCGGTGTGGCCATCTGGCTGGACAGGGGGCCGTCTTCACTGAGACGGGTGACGAAATCCAGACCGCCATCCGGGAACACCGGACTGCCCTGCTCCGTTTCAATGCCGTCGATCACCAGCCGGTAATGGCTGTGGGGCTGCAGCGGACTCTGCGGCTGCAGCGTAACGCCCTTGCCGCCATCCAGGGACCTGGGCGTGCTCAACGCGACATGGTTGTCACCAGTATCGTCACAATCGTCACCGGGCTGGTCGCAGTACAACAGGGTGAAATGACCGGCATCCACCTCCATGGCGTGGGAGAAACGCAGCACCAGCGGTGTCTTCGGCGACAGGTTCTGCTGCCCGTCGTAGGGGTAGCTGTAATAGACCTCGGCCTGCTGCCAACCGGCAATGGACGGGGTGTCTCCGGCATCGCCGCCACAGGCGGCCAGGGTCGCGGCGGCGGTGGCCAGCCACAGATTTCTTGTTTTCATCGCCGATCTCCTAGAATTTCAGAGTGATGGAGCCGGAAAACACGTGCACATCCCCTTCCGCTTCCACGCTTTCGTAGGGCTGCGGGAAGGAAGGTGAGCGACGGTCATAAAGATCAAAGGTGCGGGCTTCCAGCTTCTGGTACTGGTAGGCCAGATCCAGGCGCACCGGGAAGGCCAGCACCGGCACCGACTGGTACTGGGCAGTCAGGCCCAGACCCAGGATCCACTTGTCGGTATCCAGATAGTTCACTTCCAGGGAACCGTCGGAATCCAGCGGCGACTCGCTGAACGCCACCCCACCGGTGACCATATAGGTGTCATCCAGGTGGAATTCACCGCCCAGCCGGGGCACCACGATGTCCTTGAATTCCAGGCGATAGTCATCCTGTGCGGCATTGACCGCCTGGTCCTTGATGGTGTCGCGTTCCAGCTCTTCTTCCAGCCGTGACCATTCCTGCATTTCCACGGTCAGACCCACCCGCCAGCGATCACGGCCGTAGGCCAGGCCGGCGGCGTAAATGTTCGGTTGGTAGGAATCCACGGTACTGATGGCCAGGTTGATGCCCGGGTCCAGCACGGTCCCGGGGATGGTGATGGTAGAGTCCACCGTGGTGTTGGTATTGGAATAACCGCGGAAGCTGAAGGCGGTTTCCAGGCCCTTGTACCAGCAGTTATCACCCTCGCCACAGAAGCTCTCACCCCAATCCATGTTCATGCCGAAAATCGGACGGATGGAGGGCTTGGCAGAGACATTCAGGGTTTCGTAGCTGGTTTCCCCACCCAGGGTGGAGGTGGCCACCAGTTCGGCCTCGGAGTGCAAGGTAATGCGAGCAGACAAGCCCATATCCAGGCCACGCCAGATCTTCGTACCACCGCCCAGGTTGAGGAACAGGGGCTGACGGCCGAATTCAAAGTACTGGCCTTCTACGGAAGTCTGGGAATTGAACGCCATCATTTCCTCGCCATACTTCTCCACCCCCAGCATGAAGCCCAGGTACATGGGGTGGTTGTAGCGGGTCAGCGAGGACAGGTCGGTCTTCATGCCTAGCAGGGTATGTTGGGAGGGTGAGTCCTGCAGCGTATCGCTACTGCGCGGCAACGGTGCAGCACCACCCAGACTGCTTCCACGCAGCTCATGGTCCGCATGCAACAGGCCGGTGGTCAGCTCGCCGCGATCGTCATGGGCCAGGTAGGCCGGGTTGTAATAGGTGGCGGAGACCTGGCTGTTGAACAGCGACAGGGCCTGAGCAGAAGCCAGATCAGAGGGCAGCACCCCGTAGGTAGTACCGATATTGCCCATGCTGGCCAGTGCCGGCGACACGCACACAACCCCAATACCCGCCAATATGGCAGGCAGCAGTTTCCGTATTGTCATGAAGCTCTCCAAAAAAGACGCGCCCGGAACGGGACAGTTTTTATTGTTCAGATTGCATACACAGTTATGTGCGCAATAATCTGGCATCAACGTACCAACTTTGGTTCACGAATACATCACGGGAAATGTCTATAAGGTCACCAAAATTACATATATACACAAAAATTAACGACACAATATCGAATCAGATAAGAGGATTTTCGTAGCAATTTCGAGGGAGTTAGGCTTTTTGCAGGAGAAGCACAGGCAGGAGGGTGAATCAGTCTCGGGGGGAGTTCAGCTGCGTGGAACGCCGGCGGGTCAGCACCATCACCGGGATCAGCCCCAACAGCACCAGGGTCAGAGCGGGAGCAGCGGCCCGTTGCCACTCCCCTTCGGCGGTCAGCTCGTAAATGCGCACCGCCAGGGTGTCCCAACCGAAGGGTCTCAGCAGCAGGGTGGCGGGCATTTCCTTCATCACATCAATGCCCACCAGCAGCAAAGCAGTGAGCAGGCCAGGCAGCATCATCGGCACATAGACCCGGCGGCCCACTTCGGAGGAGGACGCCCCCAGAGTCCGGGCCGCTTCCACCAGGCTGGGGCGCACCTGCTGCAGGGCATTCTCCACCGGACGCGGCTGCGTCCGAAGCCCACCGCCATAAACCGCACCACATAGGCCAACAACAACGCCGCCAAAGTGCTGACCAGCACGATGCCCACACCCAGGTCCGCCAGCCAGCCTTCCACGGCGCTGAAGCTGATCATGATACCCACCGCCAGCACCGAGCCCGGCAAGGCATAGCCCAGGGTCGCCAGCCGCACCGCCACGGACACGGCAGGCGACGGCTGATGCCGTTTCACCCAGGCCAGCCAGCCGGCCAAGGTCAGCACCAGCAGGGCCGCCATGGTGCCGAGCAGGAAGGTACGCCAGATCAGGTTGAGGAAACGGGCATCCACCTGCATCAAGCCATTGTCGATGACCCAGTACAGCAGGCGACTGACCGGCAGCAGGAAGGCCAGAAACAGTACCGCAAAGGCAAACAAGGTGACGCCCCAGGCCAGTCGCGGGCGGCTGCGCAAGGTCTGGCGGCCGCCGATCTCACTATAGCGGGCGCGGCTGCGTCCCCGCCGTTCCAGCCACAGGGCCACCACCACGAACAGCAATAACAGGGAGGCGAGCTGGGCGGCGGCCTGCAGGTTGAACAGGCCGTACCAGCTTTTGTAGATGGCCGTGGTAAAGGTATCGAAGTTGAAGATACTCACCGCACCGAAGTCGGCCAGGGTTTCCATCAATGCCAGCGCCAGACCCGCCGCGATGCCGGGTCGTGCCATCGGCAAGGCCACCCGGAAGAAGGCGGAAGAGGCCGTATCGCCAAGGATACGGGCCTGTTCCAGCACCGCCCGCCCCTGGGCCTCGAAGGCCAGCCGGGCGAGCATGTAGACATAGGGATAGAGCACCAGGGACAGGGTAATCACCACCCACAGGGGGTGACGGGCACTGAAATCGAGGGTCGGCAACCATTGGCGCAGGAAGGTCTGGATGGGGCCGGCGTAATCCATCAGGTCCACCATCACGAAGGCGAGCACATAGGCGGGCATGGCCATGGGCAGCAACAGCGCCCATTGCAGCCAGCGCCGACCGGGAAACTCCAGGGTGGCCACACACCAGGCCAGGGACACCCCCAGCAGCAGCACGCCGGCGGTAACCCCCACCATCAGGAACAGGGTGTTGCCCACCAGCCGCCACAGTACCGTATCGAGCAGGTGCTGCCAGGTGGCCCATTGCTCCTGCTGCCAGGCGGCCAGCAGTACCACAATGGGCACCAGCACCAGCAAGGCCAGCAGCAGAACGCTGGCACCGCTGGCGGAAAGGGCTCCCCGTGTTCGCACCGGTTAGCGGTACCCGGCGCGATCCATCAGTTTGACGGCATCCACCTGCAGGGCGCCGGCCACACTGACGTTCAGATCATCGGATTTGAATTTCCCCCAGGAAGCCACCTCTTCGGCGGGCTCCACGGCGGCATTCACCGGGTATTCCATATTGCGATCGGCCAGCAGTTTCTGGGCTTGCGGCTGAGTCATCCATTCCAGCAGGTCGCGGGCCTTTTGCGGGTGCGGCGCATGGCGGGTAATACCGGCGCCGGAGATATTCACGTGCACCCCGCTGGAATCCTGGTTGGCCCAGAACAGGGACAGGGGCAACTGCGGGTTGTCCTGCTTCATGCGGCCGAAGTAGTAAGTATTCACTATGCCTACGTCACATTGTCCGGCGACGATGGCCTCCATCAGAGCGGTGTCGTTGGAGAACACGTCAGTAGCCAGATTCGCCACCCAACCACGCACGACTTCCTCGGTTCTTTCTTCGCCAAGACGCTTGATCATGGTCGCCACCAGGGACTGGTTGTAGACCTTCTTGGAGGTACGCAGGCACAGGCGGCCTTTCCACTCGGGCTCGGCCAGGGCTTCATAGCTGGACAGCGCCGCCGGGTCCACCCGGTCAGTGGAATAGACCAGGGTGCGGGCTCGCACAGTGAGACCGAACCAGCGGTTCTCCGGGTCAGTCAGTTCCGCTGGCACATTGGCGGCCAGCACCGGGGATTCCAGCGGTTGCAGCAGATCCTTGTCCGCCGCATTCCACAGGTTGCCGGCATCCACGGTGATCAGCATATCCGCCGGTGAGCGCTCACCCTCGGCCTGCAAGCGGGCGGTCAGGGCGGCAGCATTATCGGTGATATAGCGGATTTTCACGCCGGTGGCCTCGGTATAGGCATCGAATACCGGCTTGATCAGGTGATCATTACGCGAGGTATAGACCACCAGTTCTTCTTCGGCAGCGGGTTCGGAACAGGCCCACAGCCCGGTGAGCATGACAACGGCGGCGGCCAGCAGGGCAATGGCTCGCATAGTGGTGGACTCCATCAAACGCACAAGGAAACAAGAATGATTCTTAATTGAGCAGCAAGTATGGCAGGAATTTATGCCGAGCTCTAGAGCCTGTGCGCACTATTTCCCGGAGCGCCGCAGGTCACTCACAAACCCGGAGGCTGCGGCCGCGCCCGGCCCGGTAAATCCGCGCCCCGGCCCATAGCCTGGCTGGCAAACAGACGCTTGAGCGGCCCGGCCTGATTGACCCAGCGCATGCCGGTATTACGCAGCCAGCGCACCGGCAAGGCCCGCTGGCCGAACAATTGCTGAAACCCGCGCATGGCGTTCTGCATGATCAGGTTCTCGCCACGGCGGCGCCGCTGGTAACGGGCCAGGGCGGCGCTGTCCGCGCAGGAGCGGCCATTATTGATTGCCCTCTCCACTTCTTCCGCCAGCACCGCCGCATCCAGCAGCCCCAGGTTCACGCCCTGCCCGGCCAGCGGATGGATCACGTGGGCAGCATCACCGACCAGCGCCAGCCCCGCTGCCACATAGCTGCTGGCGTGTCGCTCCTGAATGGGAAAAACCGCCCGCTCGCTGAGCAGGGTCACATCGCCCAATGCCTCGCCAACGGCCGCCTGCAATTCGGCGGCAAAATCCTCAGGCGCCTGCTCGCGCAGATGAGCGATGCGTTCCGGCCAGCCGGACCAGACGATGGAACACTGCCGCTGCTCACCCTGTTGCGGATCGCTGTATAGCGGCAGCAGTGCCAGCGGCCCGGATTCCATAAACACCTGACGGGCGCAGGCATCATGGGGCAAGGCTGTGGCGATGGTCGCCACCAGCGCATGGTGACCACTATCACGGGCACCGCCACTGATGCCGGCCCAGTCACGCACCCGGGAACGGGCGCCATCGGCCCCCACCAGCAGATCCGCTTGCCAGTGTTCATCGCCCGCACGAACCTGCCAGCGTCCTTCCTCGCGGCGAGCACCATCAACCGACACACCACAGCGCCAGTCCAGATTGTCAAAATCCGCCGCACGCCGGTACAAGGCGGCAGCCAGGTGACCATTCTCCAACAAACAGCCCAGCGATTGTGCTCCCACCTCTTCAGCGCGGAACAACACCTCGCCGGTGCCATCCTGATCCCACACCTGCATGGCGTCGTAGGGCTGCACCCGGCCCATGTCCAGATGCGCCCAAACGCCGCTGTTCTGCAGCAACCAGTGACTGGCCTCGGTGAGCGTGGACACCCGCAACTGGGCGGGTCCGGACGGCATCACTGGCGCCGGCGCCCCGTCAAGCACCGTCACATCCAGCCCCTGCTCCGCCAGCAACACCGCCAGCAAGCCCCCGGTCATGCCACCGCCGACGATGACGATGTGTTGGGAATCAGGTTGTTCTGTCATGGGCGCATTCTTCAAAGGTCGATGCTCGCTGTTGATATGTAGGAGTGCCGCTTGAGGCGCGAATATCCACGATCTTTAACGCGAGTGCTGCATTTGCATCGTCAGGTCGCCGGAATCAAGCGCCGAAGCAGCTGCAAGCTCTTCGCGCCTCAAGCGGCGCTCCTACAGCAGCTTCGTAGCATGGCTTTCGCTATTAACTGTTAACTATTAATTATTAACTGCCTTTTCACAGCCCCATGGCCCGACGCGCAAACCCCTGGCGCAGGCCGGGCAGAATATCCATGGCCACCAACCCCAGCTGGCGACTGTGGGCGAACAATGGTTGCTGGACCCGGAACAGTTCCGGCACCCAGCGCGACGCCTGACTGATCAGTGCCTGGTCCTGCTCCCGGCGCTGCACGTATTGCTGCAACAGGGATAGTGCCCCCGGTGCCGACGCATCACCCACGGTGCTTGCCAGCTGAACCAGATCGCGCACGGTCAGATTGAAACCCTGCCCGGCCACCGGGTGCAGGGTGTGGGCGGCATTGCCCACCACCACCCCATAGGGCACCGCCTGGGCACAGGCATGGGTGAGCACCAACGGGTAACGCTGACGTTCTCCGATGCCGGTAATCCTGGGGGCTTCTGCCGGGCATTGCTGCTGCAACTGCTCCAGCAAAGCACCGGATTCCATGGCCATCCAGGCATCCACCTGCTTGCGGGGACCGGTCCAGACCAGGGCAAAACGGCGATCCGGCAGCGGCAACAGCGCCAACGGCCCATCGTTGAGAAAACGTTCGTAGGCAATGCCCTGGTGATCGCTGGCCAATGACAGATTGGCGATCATGGCATCGTGGCCGGTGTCACTATCCCTGGCACTCACGCCCAGCCATTCGCGGGTGCGCGACCTGGCACCATCGGCGGCAATCAGTAACGGCGTGGTCAGGGTGCGACCGGATTCCAGTGAGGCTTGATAACCGTCTTCGAGACGGCGGATGGCGCTGAGCCGTTCCGGTGCCAGCACCTCAATGGCAGCATCCGCATACAGGGCCCGCAACAACACAAAACCCAGCCAGCGGTTTTCCACCACCGCTCCCAGCGCCGGCACACCTTCCTCACTGGCACGCAGGCGGGTGATGCCGAGCCGGGAACGACGCGAGACATGCACGGTATCGATCCGGGCGGCGTGTTGGCGAATGGCCTCGCCCAGCCCCAGCTCATCCAGCACTGCCAGTGTACCGGCAGACAGGGCGGTGCTGCGCGCATCAAAACTGGGCGTCAGCGGCGGCTCTTCAGGCAGGGTAAGCGGATGGCTTTCCACCAGGGTCACGGCTGCGGCACCGTGGTGACGCAACAACACCGCCAGCAACGCCCCGGCCATGCCACCGCCGACGATAAGAATGGAATCTTGCCTCTGTTCCGTCATCCAGGTTTTCCCGAAACCATTAGAGGGTGAGCTGTATTACCGGTTTTCGCTGTTAACTCTTCACTATTAACTGTTAACTGCTTTTTTCATCACCGCTTCGATATCCGCCACTTCCTTGGGCACTTCGTGGCTCAGCACATCGCAGCCGTCTTTCGTTACCACCACATCATCCTCAATACGGATACCGATGCCGCGCCACTGCTCGTCCACGCTGTCGTCGTCCGGTGCCACATAGAGGCCAGGCTCCACGGTCAGCGCCATGCCCGGCTCCAGTTGCCGCCACTGATCCTGTACCCGGTAATCGCCCACGTCATGCACATCCAGCCCCAGCCAGTGACCGGTGCGGTGCATAAAGAAGCGCCGGTAGCCTTCGGTTTCCACCAGCTCGTTGAATTCGCCCTTGAGCAGGCCCAGGTCAATCAACCCCTGGGTGAGGATGTGCACCACCTTTTCATGGGGCACATTCCAGTGGTTGTCCGGATGAGTGGCCTCGATGGCCGCGTGCTGACTGGCCAGCACCAGCTCGTAGAGCGCCTGCTGGGGTTTGCTGAATTTACCGTTCACCGGGAAGGTGCGGGTGATGTCCGAGGCGTAGTGTTCCAGCTCGCAACCGGCATCCACCAGCACCAGGTCACCGTCCTTCAGTTTCTGGCTGTTTTCGATGTAATGCAGGATGCAGCTGTTGGCACCGCCACCGACAATACTCGGGTAGGCGGGGCTGCGTGAGCCGTTGCGCATGAACTCGTGGATATATTCCGCTTCCAGCTGGTATTCCATCATGCCAGGTTTGACCGCCTGCATGGCACGCACATGGGCGCCGGCAGAAATACTGGCGGCGCGGCGCATCAACTTGATTTCGGCAGCGCTCTTGAACAGGCGCATGTCGTGCAGATGATGGGCCAGGGCAACGAACTCCCCGGGCGGCTGGGCACCGGAACGGACCCGCTCGCGGATACTGTTGACCCAGCCCATCAGGCGGCGGTCGAATTCCGCATCATGGCCCAGGTCGTAATAGACTCGCTCGCGCCCTTCGATCAGTCCCGGCAGAATCTCGTCGATATCGCCGATCGGGAAAGCATCATCCGCATCAAAGTCCGTCACCGCGCCATCCGGGCCAGCCCGGTAGCCATTCCAGATTTCCATGGTGCGGTCGCGCTCGCGGCAAAACAGTACATATTCGCCATGCTCACGGCCGGGCAACAGCACCATGATCGCTTCCGGCTCGGCAAACCCGGTGAGATACCAGAAATCGCTGTTCTGCCGGTAGGGGTATTCCACATCCCGGTTACGGGTGCGCTCCGGGGCCGCCGGCAGGATGGCAATGCTGTTGGGCCCCATTATGCCCATCAGTTCCTGACGGCGACGGGCAAATTCCTGGCGATTGATACTCAAGAGCTCTCCTTAATGCTGAAACGATCGCAGCGAAATCAGTGGCGGGTCGGCGGTGCCTGCGGCGCCGGGGCCGGCTTGTCCTGATGGCGCATGACCAGCTCAGTGTAAATCATCAGCGCCGCCATCCGGCAGTGCTCCGCCACCTGCTCGAACATATCTTCCTCTTCGTCCCCGTCTTCTTCCGGGGTAGCCACCTGGCTGATCGCTGCCAGGTCGGACAGGGCTTCCTGGATACCCGGTGACAGATCCTTGTCATGGGTGTTGGCAGAGCCGGTGCCGAACCCCACCAGAAAGCCTTCGCACCACTGGGCCACTGCCGCCACCCGCAGCCCCAGTTCTTCCTCATCCCCGGGTAACAGCAGGGCCAGATCCAGCCCGGTGCCCTGGAACCCTTCGTGAAGCTGGTCGCGCAATGACAGCAGCGCCACCGAGAGGGCGCCGTCAAACCCGCCATCAATATCGGTATGGGCGGCCAATACGCCAAGCACTTCCTCGTCCTGGCCACCATGGCCAGTGGCCAGCAACCCTGCCAACACGCCTTGCAATTCACTGGGGGAATGGGCCACACCGGCAGCAGCCAGGCCCTGGGCCAGCACTTCAAAATCGATCAGGTTGGACATGAATCTATCCGTTATCCGGGGAATTGGGGGTTATCCTCAGGCAGCCTGTGAATAATGTGTGCTAAGTGGCTACCACGGTTGAATTTCGTTGACCCTTGCAAACCCCACACCTATAGTTGAAACAACCTGTAATCCGGGTGGGATGCCATTGCCGGAAAATACCGGCAGGGTATGGGGAACGCCGGGCCGAGAAAGGTCCACACCTTAGGCGAACAGCGTACATTTTGCCATGACGACGGAACAACAACTACGGCAACTGGAAGCCCGCGTCGATGACCTGCTGCGCATCAGTGCGCGCCTGCGTCAGGAAAACCAGTCCTTGCATGAACGCGAGGCAAAGCTGGTGGAAGAACGGGCCCAACTGCTGAAAAAGAACGATGTGGCTCGCAACAAGGTCGAAGCCATTATCTCGCGTCTGAAATCCCTGGAGCAGGAGTCCTGAGCGTGACATCCTGCCTGATACTGATCCACAGCCAATGCGGTGCCCTCGGCCATGTCTAACGAAAACTCCCTGGTAATTCATCTACTGGACAAGGAGTATCGCGTCGCCTGCCCGGCCGGTGAACAGGACAACCTGCTGGCCGCCGCCCGCTATCTGGACAAGCAATTGCGCGAAGTCCGCGATGCCAATGTGATCGGGCTGGAGCGCATTGCCATCATGACCGCGCTGAACATGAGCCACGAACTGCTCAATGCCCGCAAGGCCGTGTCCGAAGATTCCGAAAGCGAGGCCCGGGTCCAGGCCCTGCTTACTCGCCTGGAAGACGAAATCCAGGCCTTCGAAGACGCCCGCCGAAAGCTGTAGTCTTCCCTCACGCTTCTACAGCGCCCCTGTAGGAGCGCCGCTTGAGGCGCGAACCGAGCCTTGGCGAGGAAAAGACCCGACCAACCAGCATTCCTTTCTGGAAAGACCTGTCGAACCCGGCACTCCCGATCGCCCTACGGTCGATTGCCTCGCTGAGGCGAGGTTCGCGCCTCAAGCGGCGCTCCTACAGCAGCCTCGTAGAAAGCAAAAAAATCTACGAAATCACTTCCCTGTCAAGTCCTGACCTGCCCCCGGCACCCCTGTTATAATCCACCCGAGTGCTTCCTGGCCCGTTCGCCAGAGGGTCATGTCCCCGAGCCGATAATGTAATACCCGGGGGCAAACATTGCCCTGCCTGTGTGCATGTCCGCCCATTGAGCGGAAAGCCTGAGGGTGGGGTTGCTGCCTCCACCTTGAACCTACGGTTCAAGGGTCAAGCCCGCAGCGGCGGACCGGGAAGTACCCTTTCTATTTCCTCCTGAGTCGATCATTTCACAATGGACGACTCACGCTTATTGTGGCCTGCCCATGACCGCAGCCTTGCGGCGGCAATTGCGCCGCCAGTTCCGACAGCAACGCCGATCACTGACGCCGGGGCAACGCCGCCGGGCCAGCCATGGTTTCGGCCGCCGGCTGGATCAGGCATTAGGCCATCGCCCTGCCCGCCACCTGGCGCTGTATCTGGCCAATGACGGCGAGTTGGACCTGTTGCCCGGCTTGCACCACAAGCGCTTCCGCCTGGCTACCACCTACCTGCCCCGCCTGGACCCGATCCGCCGTGGCCACCTGCAATTTCGTCTCTGGCAGCGCCACCACCCCATGCGCCCCAACAATTACGGCATTGCCGAACCGGCACACTATTATCGGGGCCGGGCCCTGTGGGCACTGGATGTCATTCTGCTGCCGGCAGTGGCGTTTGACACCTGCGGCTATCGACTGGGCATGGGGGGAGGTTATTACGACCGTACACTGGCAGATCTGGCGCGCAGGCCAAGGCGACCTAGGCTGGTAGCCGTGGGCTATGATTTTCAGAGGGTAGGCAAGGGCACTCTACCGGTGGCCCCATGGGACCAACCGGTAGATCTGACTGTTACTACTGGATGTGACTGACAACAACGCCGGCGCTATCTGCGTAGCGTTGGTAATCATTTTCGTTGCCGCCGTGGGTCAGGCTGCTGATCAGCACCCCCAACCCGAAAATCACAGCCAGTAGCACCAGGGCGTCCGGCTTCTTCTTCATTGTTTCTATCCCCAAAAAGCGGTACAGCAATACAAAAAGTGACCCGAAAGTCGTAATACGAGTGTCACCTTAAACCTATTACAAAATGTAAAATGCCAACCGGGTCAAAATTTGAGCATTTCGACATGTAAAGTCAAGCGGTTAGCAGGCTTTGCTGACGTTTCTTAACAAAAACCGTCGATAACTGGTGGAAAGCGCCTTGTTGATATGAAAGCGCTGTTATACCAATTTTTTTAAACGGATTTCACAGCAACGCCGCCATGGAGGGACAACCCGGGCACCATTTGGTTCCGTTAATTCAGAAACAGGCGGTAGGCCGGGTTATCGCTTTCTTCCACCATGGGGTAGGGGACTTTTTTCAGATCCGCCATCAGCCGGGAATGCTGGCCTGTCTCCACCTGGAAGCCCACCAGCACCCGGCCATAGGCCGCGCCATGGTTACGGTAGTGGAACAGGCTGATATTCCACTTCTCACCCAGGGACTGGAGAAACCTCATCAGAGCCCCCGGCCGCTCGGGAAATTCCACCCGGAACAGTCTTTCCTGCATATCCTGGCGTGGCGCATGCCCCCCTACCATATGACGGATATGCAGCTTGGCCATTTCGTTGCCGCTCATATCCACCACCGGGTAACCGCGCTCTTCCAGGTCCTTCATCAAGGCCTGCAGGGCTTCGCCACCGGGTCGCAGCTGAATGCCCACAAAGATATTGGCATCACGGTCATCGCTGTAACGGTAGTTGAACTCGGTAATGCCACGGCGACCCAGCGCCTGGCAGAAGGCACGGAAGGCACCGGGACGCTCGGGAATGGTTACCGCCAGAATGGCTTCACGCTGTTCACCCAGCTCCGCTCGCTCAGAAACATGTCGCAGGCGATCGAAATTCACATTGGCACCGCTCTGGATCGCCACCAGGGTCTGGTTTTCCACCTGATGTTTGGCCACCCAGTTTTTCAGGCCCGCCAGCGCCAGCGCACCGGCAGGCTCGCAGATGGCCCGGGTATCCTCGAACGCATCCTTGATGGCGGCGCAGATTTCGTCGGTGGTGGCGGTAATCACCTCATCCACGTGATGACGCAGGATCTTGAAGGTTTCCTTGCCGATCTGTTTTACCGCTACACCATCGGCAAACAGGCCCACTTCCGCCAGGGTCACCCGGCGATTCTTCTCCAGCGCCGCCTTCAGGCAGGCCGCATCTTCCGGCTCCACGGCGATCACTTTCACATCCGGGCGCACATATTTCACATAGGCCGCCACCCCGGCGGCCAGACCACCGCCACCTACGGGAATAAAGATGGCATCCAGATCCCGGCTCTGCTGGCGAAGGATCTCCATGCCAACCGTGCCCTGCCCGGCAATCACGTCCGGATCGTCATAGGGGTGTACAAAAGTCAGGTTGTCTCGCGCTTCCAGTTTGCGGGCATGGGCCAGGGCTTCATCGAAGCTGTCACCGTGCAACACCGCCTTGCCGCCGTGGTTACGTACCGAATTCACCTTGATATCCGGCGTGGTCCGCGGCATCACGATGGTGGCCTTGATGCCCATGGAGCTGGCCGCCAGCGCCAGACCCTGGGCATGATTGCCAGCGGAGGCACAGATCACCCCGCGCTGAAGCTGTTCATCGGTAAGCTGACAAAGTTTGTTATAGGCGCCACGGAGCTTGAAGGAAAACACCGGCTGCAGATCTTCCCGCTTGAGCAGCACCCGGTTGCCAATACGCTTGGAAATCAACGGTGCCGCATGGATGGGGGTTTCCACTGCCACGTCGTAGACGCGGGATTGCAGTATCCGTTTGACGTATTTGTCCAGCATGAAGGTTTCCGGGTTGGTGTTTGGTGCGCAGAAGGGACTAGTCTAGGGGGTGGCCGGGATAAATGCGATAGGTCAGCGGCCCCAGGGTCGAGTCATCGCTACGCCTGCCCTATAATTTGCCCCACTTCTTTTACCCGCACGACAGGACAATTTCATGGACCAGGATGCGCTGAAAAAACAGGTCGCCGAGGCGGCGCTCCGCTTTGTACCCGAAGGCGAAGTCATCGGCGTGGGGACCGGCTCCACCGCCAACTTCTTCATCGATGGCCTGGCCAGCCTGAAAGACCGCATCATGACCCTGGCGGAAAGTGGGCCCTGTTTGCCGATGGTGTAGCGGTAAAACGGATCGGCAGAAACCTTCAAGATCCTGCAGCCATCACGTGGATGAGGTGATTACCGCCACCACCGACAGAAATCTGCGCCGCCATCAAGGAGGATGCGTTCGAGGATACCCGGGCCATCTGCGAGCCTGCCGGTGCGCTGGCGCTGGCGAGCCTGAAAAACTGGGTGGCCAAACATCAGGTGGAAAACCAGACCCTGGTGGCGATCAGAGCGGTGCCAATGTGAATTTCGATCGCCTGCGACGTGTTTCTGAGCGAGCAGGCTGGGTGAACAGCGACAAACCATTCTGGCAGTAACCATTCCCGAGCGTCGGTGCCTTCCGTGCCTTCTGCCGGGCGCTGGGTCGCCGTGGCATTACCAGTTCAACTACCGTTACAGCGATGATATGCGTGATGCCGAAATATCTTTGTGGGCATTCAGCTGCGACCCGGTAGCGAAGCCCTGCAGGCCTTGATGAAGGACCAGGAAGGCGCGGTTGCCCGGTGGTGGATGAGCGGCGGCAGGGTGCCGCCGCTCATATCCACCACCGGGTAACCGCGCTCTTCCAGGTCCTTCATCAAGGCCTGCAGGGCTTCGCCACCGGGTCGCAGCTGAATGCCCACAAAGATATTGGCATCACGGTCATCGCTGTAACGGTAGTTGAACTCGGTAATGCCACGGCGACCCAGCGCCTGGCAGAAGGCACGGAAGGCACCGGGACGCTCGGGAATGGTTACCGCCAGAATGGCTTCACGCTGTTCACCCAGCTCCGCTCGCTCAGAAACATGTCGCAGGCGATCGAAATTCACATTGGCACCGCTCTGGATCGCCACCAGGGTCTGGTTTTCCACCTGATGTTTGGCCACCCAGTTTTTCAGGCCCGCCAGCGCCAGCGCACCGGCAGGCTCGCAGATGGCCCGGGTATCCTCGAACGCATCCTTGATGGCGGCGCAGATTTCGTCGGTGGTGGCGGTAATCACCTCATCCACGTGATGACGCAGGATCTTGAAGGTTTCCTTGCCGATCTGTTTTACCGCTACACCATCGGCAAACAGGCCCACTTCCGCCAGGGTCACCCGGCGATTCTTCTCCAGCGCCGCCTTCAGGCAGGCCGCATCTTCCGGCTCCACGGCGATCACTTTCACATCCGGGCGCACATATTTCACATAGGCCGCCACCCCGGCGGCCAGACCACCGCCACCTACGGGAATAAAGATGGCATCCAGATCCCGGCTCTGCTGGCGAAGGATCTCCATGCCAACCGTGCCCTGCCCGGCAATCACGTCCGGATCGTCATAGGGGTGTACAAAAGTCAGGTTGTCTCGCGCTTCCAGTTTGCGGGCATGGGCCAGGGCTTCATCGAAGCTGTCACCGTGCAACACCGCCTTGCCGCCGTGGTTACGTACCGAATTCACCTTGATATCCGGCGTGGTCCGCGGCATCACGATGGTGGCCTTGATGCCCATGGAGCTGGCCGCCAGCGCCAGACCCTGGGCATGATTGCCAGCGGAGGCACAGATCACCCCGCGCTGAAGCTGTTCATCGGTAAGCTGACAAAGTTTGTTATAGGCGCCACGGAGCTTGAAGGAAAACACCGGCTGCAGATCTTCCCGCTTGAGCAGCACCCGGTTGCCAATACGCTTGGAAATCAACGGTGCCGCATGGATGGGGGTTTCCACTGCCACGTCGTAGACGCGGGATTGCAGTATCCGTTTGACGTATTTGTCCAGCATGAAGGTTTCCGGGTTGGTGTTTGGTGCGCAGAAGGGACTAGTCTAGGGGGTGGCCGGGATAAATGCGATAGGTCAGCGGCCCCAGGGTCGAGTCATCGCTACGCCTGCCCTATAATTTGCCCCACTTCTTTTACCCGCACGACAGGACAATTTCATGGACCAGGATGCGCTGAAAAAACAGGTCGCCGAGGCGGCGCTCCGCTTTGTACCCGAAGGCGAAGTCATCGGCGTGGGGACCGGCTCCACCGCCAACTTCTTCATCGATGGCCTGGCCAGCCTGAAAGACCGCATCAAGGGTGCCGTAGCCAGCTCGGATGCCACCGCGGAACGACTCAAGAGCCACGGCATTCCGGTGTTGTCACTGAACGACGTGGACAGCCTGCCGGTATATGTGGACGGCGCGGATGAAGTGAACGGCCACCGGGAAATGATAAAGGGCGGCGGCGGTGCGCTGACCCGGGAAAAAATTGTCGCCGCGGTGGCCAGACAGTTCGTCTGTATCGTGGATGGTTCCAAACAGGTGAAACGGCTGGGGCGCTTTCCGCTCCCCGTGGAAGTGATTCCCATGGCCCGCTCCCACGTGGCCCGCAAGCTGGTTGCCCTGGGCGGTCAGCCAGAGTACCGGGAAGACTTCGTTACCGATAACGGCAACATCATTCTCGACGTGCACAACCTGGAGATCCTCAACCCCATCGAACTGGAAGAAAAGATCAACAATATTGTCGGCGTGGTCACCAACGGCCTGTTTGCCAAACGGCCGGCGGACGTGGTGCTGGTGGGAGAGAACGGCAGCGTCAATCAGTACTGACGACGGACTCGTTAGCACAACAGACAATAAAAAAGGGCCGCAATTTGCGGCCCTTTTTTATCGGCGTAAAGCGAATGCTTAGTCCCAGAAGTTAAACCAGGCTTTCTCGCTGGCATTCTCTTTGGCATTGGCGTTCACTTTTGCGTTGGCCTTGGCACCGTCGCCGTTAACTTCGGCACTGGCATTAACGTCTGCTTCAGCGTTAGCCTTGGCGGCTTCCTTCATGTCTTCCGCAGCTTCACGCTCTGCTTCTGCGCGCTCCTTGGCCGCTTCTTTTTTGGCTTCAGCCTCTTCCTTCATGGCTTCTTTCTTGGCCTTGGCTTCTTCCTTAGCGGCTTCCTTGCGTGCCTTCGCCTCTTCCTTCATTGCTTCAGCGTTGGCTTTCGCCGCGTCACGCTGATCGCGAACAGCCTGCTCGGTTGCCTTGGCATCCGCCTCGGCGTTAACAGCAGCGTTGATACCTGCACTCAGGTCGGCTACAGCTACCTGGCTCATCATCGCAGCACCGGCGGTCATCGCCAGCATCCATTTCTTATCCATGCTTTGTCTCCTTGAAACAACAATCAAAAGGCATATTGCCATTATGTGACGCTACCATCGGGAAATTTGCGCCGCAGCTCAAGTAACAAAGCGTAAAATCGATAATCAGTCGAGATATTGATCAATAATCGCGAATATTTTCCGACGAAACCCCTCATCCTCGTTAACCAGTTGATGGCGGGCCCCTGGCAGCATATGGATATGAGGATCCTGAAACTTTTCCTGAATCACCTTCAGGTTGTAACGCCAATCCACGGTTTCATCCATGTCACCCTGTATCACCACCGGCGACACCTTGATGCGTGATGCTTTTTCAAAGCCCGGCAGCCATTTTTTCAGCGCGGACACCCATACCGCGGAGACCCTCTTTGCCTGTAGCGGGTCCTTGTTTTCCAGAAAATCCAGAAAATCCGGATCATTGGAGTTGATGGTAAAAACCCGTTTGATGCTGCGGGCAAAGGGACGGATAAACGTATGCAGCCAGCGCGCAGAGGACCATTTGAATGGCCGTACCAGTGGCGCCAGCAGAATCACATGCTCAAAGGGGTTAGCATCACCGCCACCGCGACTGAGCAGATAATCCATCACGATGGCGCCACCGGTACTCTGGGCGATTACATGCCAGGGGCGGGGGAAATGGTTGTCTGCCAGGGCCAGACATTGCTCGAGCACATCCCGGTAGGTACGAAAATCATCGATCACCGCCTGGGGACCGGAGCTGAGACCATGGCCGGGCAGATCGTAGGCCAATACCGCATACCCCAGCTCCAGCACATGGCCGATAATATGACGGTACAGACCCACATGATCGAAGTAGCCATGGCAAACCAGCACTGTGCCCCGCGGCTCCTTCGGCCGCCAGGCATGCACCGACAGCTGATGCCCAGCAGCTTCGAAATAGCCAAAGCCGTGCTCGAGGTCCGGTAAGTGCTCGGCGAAATTCAGGCCATAGTAGGCCACATAGCGCCGCGTGGAGTCGCTGAGCGGATCAAACGCCTCCCAGTTGAGTGGCTGCCATTCCTGAACAATGTGATCGCGATCGAAAGGATTTGCCATAGCCGGTAAGAGGTCTCCACGGTTTACTCACGGCGGCTTCTGATAATACGGCGCCAGGAGGACGCACACCATGCACCTGACCGCCGATACTCTCAAGGACCTGCCCCGCCAACAACGGGTCAACCTGATCAACAGCCTGTCCGGCTTCAAGAGCGCCAACCTGCTGGGCACCCGTGCCAGCAATGGCCAGGAGAACCTGTCCATTGTCAGTTCCTGTTTCCATCTGGGCGCCGACCCGGCCCTGCTGGGCATGATCATTCGCCCCCATTCCGTGGATCGCCACAGCCTGGAATACCTGATGGAAACCGGTTTCTACACACTAAATCAGGTGCATGGCGACATGGTCCCTGCCGCCCACCAGACCGCCGCCCGCTACCCCCGTGAGGTGTCCGAGTTTACCGCCACCGGCCTGACCCCGGCTTACCTGCCGGATTTCCCTGCGCCCTTTGTGGAGCAGGCGCGCATCCGCCTGGGCATGGTGCTGCTGGAAACCCACACCCTGCAGGTCAACGATACAGTGATGGTGATCGGCGCCATCGAACATATTCAACTGCCCGGCTATGCGCTGGGCAGCGATGGCTATGTGGATATCGAAAAGGCAGGCACCGTGGCCCTGTCCGGCCTGGACAGCTATCACCTGACCCAGCGCCAGGCCCGCTGGAGCTACGCCAAGCCGGACCAGCCACTCAGCCCTCTGGACGCCACCGGCAGCAGTGACGGTTAGCCTCTGACAGGAAACTATTGCACGCTATCGGGGACTAAATCCGTTCAAGGCGCCCTCAATACCGCGCCATCAAGAAGGACCTGATATGCATAACCTGAAACTTTCCCTGCTGGCAGGCGCCGCCCTGACTTTGGCCGCCTGCAGCAGCAACCCTGCAGGAACCACTGCCATGGTGACAGCCGAACAACTGCAGGGCAGCGCCTGGCAGGTAAGTTATCTCAATGGCTCAGACGTGGGCGACGCGCTGGTGACCCTGAACTTTCATGAGCCCGGCCGACTGGCCGGCAAGGCCGCCTGCAACAACTACATGGCCAGCTATACGCTGAACGATGACAGCTTCACGGTGAAAACCGGTGGCGTCACCATGATGGCCTGCCCGCAGCCGCTGATGAAGCTGGAGCAGCAATTCCTGGATGCCCTGGAAGGGGTGGCGCAGGCCGATATCAACGAGGAGGGAAAATTGATCCTCAGCGGTGCTGACGATGTGAAAATCGAAGCGTCCCGGCAGAAATAACCACGCCAGAAACGACAAAGCCCCGCAGTGCGGGGCTTTGTCGTTTCTGCGAGCGGCCAATTACTTGACGCGCGGATCCAGCTCGCCGGCTTCGTAGCGCTGGAACATGCTTTCCAGGCTGATCGGCTTGATCTTGTCCGCATTGCCGGCAGTACCGAAGGCTTCGTAGCGGGCAATACAGATATCACGCATGGCGGTGATGGATTCTTTCAGGTACTTGCGCGGGTCGAATTCGGCCGGGTTATGGGCCAGGAAACGACGAATCGCGCCCGTGGAGGCCAGGCGCAGGTCGGTATCAATGTTCACCTTGCGCACACCGTGCTTGATGCCTTCCTGAATTTCTTCCACCGGCACCCCGTAGGTCTCCGCAATCTCGCCACCGTACTCGTTGATGATGGCCAGCCAGTCCTGCGGCACGGAGGAGGAACCGTGCATCACCAGGTGGGTATCCGGGATACGCTTGTGGATCGCCTTGATCTGCTCGATGGCCAGGATGTCACCGGTGGGCGGGCGGGTGAACTTGTAGGCACCATGGCTGGTACCGATGGCGATGGCCAGGGCATCCACCTTGGTTTGCTTGACGAAGTCCGCCGCTTCTTCCGGGTCGGTAAGCATCTGGTCGTGGCTCAGGGTGCCTTCGGCACCGATGCCGTCTTCTTCACCGGCCTGACCGGTTTCCAGGGAACCCAGGCAGCCCAGCTCGCCTTCCACGGACACGCCACAGGCGTGGGCCATAGCCACCGCTTTCTGGGTCACGCGCACGTTGTAGTCGTAATCCGTCGGCGTCTTGCCATCTTCCCCCAGGGAACCGTCCATCATCACTGAGGAAAAACCCAGCTGGATGGAACGCTGGCACACGGCGGGGCTGGTGCCGTGATCCTGGTGCATCACCACCGGGATATGCGGAAACTCTTCAGTGGCCGCAAGAATCAGATGACGCAGGAAAGGGGCACCGGCATATTTGCGGGCGCCGGCGGAGGCCTGCACGATCACCGGGGAATTGGTCTGGTCCGCGGCTTCCATGATGGCGCGCATCTGTTCCACGTTATTGACGTTAAAGGCCGGTACGCCGTAGCCGTGTTCGGCGGCGTGGTCCAGCAACTGTCGCATGCTTACGAGTGCCATTGTGTTTCCCCTTCGGTTCCGTGGGCAGCGATGCTGCCCGTTTCCTGTTCAGTCATTGCAAAGGCCGCCGTAGCGACCTCTCTTCAGTCTTTCGCCCGCGCTTCCAGCATGGCTACCGCCGGCAATACCTTGCCTTCCACGAATTCCAGGAAGGCGCCACCACCGGTTGAGATATAGCTGATGCGATCGGTGATACCGTACTTGTCCACCGCCGCCAGGGTGTCACCGCCACCGGCAATGGAGAAGGCATCAGAGTCGGCAATGGCTTCTGCCATTTCCTTGGTGCCTTCGCCGAACTGGTCGAACTCGAACACGCCCAGAGGACCGTTCCAGATAATGGTCTTGGCTTCCTTCATCAGCGCCGCCACGATGTGGGCGGTTTGCGGGCCGATATCCAGAATCAGGTCATCCTCGGCCACGTCGGCCACCTTCTTGGCGGTGGCTTCGGCGGATTCGGCAAATTCCTTGGCGGTAACCACATCTACCGGAATCGGGATATGCACCTTCTCGGCAATTTTCTTCGCCGCCGGGATCAGGTCTTCCTCATAGAGGGACTTGCCCACCGGGTGACCGGCCGCCGCCAGGAAGGTGTTGGCGATACCGCCGCCCACCACCAGCTGGTCGACCACATCGGACAGGGATTCCAGCACTTCCAGTTTGGTGGAAACCTTGGAACCACCCACAATCGCCACCAGCGGTTTCTCCGGCGCGTTCAGGGCCTTGCCCAGGGCGTCCAGCTCGTTGGCCAGCAACGGGCCGGCACAGGCTACCGGAGCAAACTTGCCCACACCATGGGTAGACGCCTGGGCCCGGTGCGCGGTACCGAAGGCATCCATCACATAGATATCACACAGGGCCGCCATCTTTTGTGACAGCGCCTCATCGTCTTTCTTCTCGCCCTTGTTGAAGCGGACGTTCTCGCACAGCACCACCTGGCCTTCCGCCACGTCCACGCCGTCCAGCCAGTCTTTCACCAGCGGCACGTCGCGACCCAGCAGCTTGCCCAGATGATCGGCCACCGGCTGCAGGGAAAACTCCTCGGCGTACTCACCTTCCGTGGGGCGACCCAGGTGAGACATCAGCATCACCCTGGCGCCGGCCTTGAGGGCGTGTTCGATGGTGGGCAGGGAGGCGCGGATACGCGCATCGCTGGTGACCTTGCCGTCTTTCACCGGCACGTTCAGATCTTCACGGATAAGAACGCGCTTGCCTGCCAGATCCAGGTCGGTCATGCGTTTGAAGTTCATGTCGTACTTACCTCATTCACGGCCACCCGCACGGGTGCATCCATTCATTCAAGCTTGATGTGATTCAGCCAGCGTCGCCACCCAGTCGAGCAGTCGGTTCGCATAGCCCCATTCGTTGTCGTACCAGGCCACCACCTGCACCATCTCGCCCTGCACCCGGGTCTGGGTGGCGTCGACGATGGCAGATTCCGGCCGATGGTTGAAATCCACGCTTACCAGCGGCGCGTCATTGTAACCAATCAGCGCACTGGCTTCTTTCGATTGCTGCTGCAGCCACTGGTTCAGATTGTCGCTATCCGGGGTACGCTCCAGCAGCAATGTCAGCTCCACCATGGCCACATTCAGGGTGGGCACACGGATGGAATGGCCGCTGATCTTGCCGGCTAGGGCCGGCAGCACCTGCTGCACCGCGCCGATGGCACTGCTGGTGGTAGGCACAATGTTTTGTGCCCCCGCCCGGCCCCGACGCGGATCCCGATGGACATGGTCCAGCAGGGTCTGGTCCGAGGTGTAGGAGTGGATCTCCTTCATCAGCACCTGGCGAATGCCGTAGGCCTGGTCCAGGCGGGTCAGCAGCGGCGCAATGCAGTGGGTGGTACAGGAAGCCGCCGACAATACCTTACTGTCGTCGCGCACGTCCTCATGGTTCACGCCGTAGACCACGATCTGGTCAGCCTGGTCAAACGGCACCGCACCGATGATGACTCGCCCGGCGCCAGCATCCAGATGCCGTGAGGCACCCGCGTGGCTGCGGAAATGGCCGGAGCATTCCAGCACCAGATCCACGCCCATCTCGGCCCAGGGCAATTGTTCCGGTTTCGGCTGCTGAAGCAACCGCGGGGCCTGCTTGCCGATACGCAGCATGCCTTCGATCAGCTCCGCCGGTTCCGCCAGACGACCATGGGTGGTGTCGTAGCGGGTCAGGTAGAGCAGATCTTCCGGGCGGCCCTTGTCATTGATCGCCGCCAGCGTGAAAGGCGCCTGCCAGCCGGCGCCTTCGCGCTCGGCCAGGGCACGGACAAAAGAACGTCCGATACGGCCGTAGCCGTTAATCGCGACTTTCACTTAGAGCAGGCTCTCCACGGCCTGCTGCACTGCCTCGGCAGTGATATTGAAGTGCTTGAACAGATCACCAGCCGGGGCCGAAGCACCGAAGCTGTTCATGCCCACCACCTTGCCGTCCAGGCCCACGAAGCGGTACCAGTAATCGGCGATGGCCGCTTCCACCGCAACCCGGGCACGCACATCGGAGGGCAGTACGCTTTCCTGGTAATCACGGTCCTGGGCCAGAAACTCTTCCACGCAGGGCATGGACACCACACGGACATTTTTGCCGGTCAGGGCCTTGGCCGCATTCACCGCCAATTCCACTTCAGAGCCGGTGGCAATGATGATGGCGTCCGGGGTGCCTTCACCGGTTTGCAGCAGGGTGTAGCCACCTTTCTCGATCTCGGCCAGCTGTGCCTCACCACGCTCCATGCAGGGCAGACCCTGACGGGAGAAAATCAGCGCGGAAGGGCCGTCCTGGCGGACAATGGCTTTCTTCCAGGCCACCGCGGATTCCACCGTGTCACAGGGGCGCCAGGTGCGCATGTTCGGCGTCAGGCGAAGGTTGGCCATTTGCTCGATGGGCTGGTGAGTCGGGCCATCTTCACCCAGGCCGATGGAATCGTGGGTGTAGACCAGAATGTTGGGCTGGTGCATCAGCGCCGCCATGCGCACTGCGTTGCGGGCGTATTCCATGAACACCAGGAAGGTGCCGCCGTAGGGCCGCAGACCGCCGTGCAGGCACAGGCCATTCTGGATCGCGGTCATGGCGAACTCGCGGACCCCGTAATGGATGTAGTTGCCGCTGGCATCCTCGGCGGTGACCGATTTGCAGCCTTTCCAGATGGTGTTGTTGGAGCCGGCCAGGTCGGCGGAGCCGCCGGCCAGTTCCGGCAGCAACGGGCCGAAGGCGTCCAGGGTGTTCTGGCTGGCCTTGCGGGTGGCCACCTTGTCGCCTTTCTCCTGACACTCGCGGATATAGGCATCCGCCTGCTCCAGGAAGTTGGCGGGCAGCTCACCGGCCTGACGGCGCAGGAAGTCCGCCGCCAGCTCCGGATAGGCAGCTTTGTAGGCGTCGAAACGCTGCTGCCAGTCACTCTGGGCGGCGGCACCTTTTTCGCTACCATCCCAGGCTTGCTTGATCTCGGCGGGAATCTCGAAGGGGCCATGTTTCCAACCCAGGGATTCGCGGGTCAGGGCAATTTCGTCTTCACCCAGGGCGGCACCGTGGGACTCTTCCTTGCCCTGCTTGTTGGGGCTGCCGAAACCGATCACGGTCTTGCAACAGATCAGGGTGGGCTGATTGGTATTGGCGCGGGCGTTCTCGATGGCCACCTGCACCTCTTCCGCGCTGTGGCCATCCACATTGGGGATCACCTGCCAGCCGTAGGCGCGGAAGCGCTCCACAGTATCATCGGTAAACCAGCCTTCCACCTCGCCATCAATGGAAATGCCGTTGTCGTCGTAGAAGGCCACCAGCTTGCCCAGGCCCAGGGTGCCGGCCAGGGAGCAGGCTTCGTGGGAGATCCCTTCCATCATGCAGCCATCACCCAGGAAGCAGTAGGTGTAGTGGTCAACGATGGCGTGCCCTTCACGGTTGAACTGCGCAGCCAGCATTTTTTCCGCCAGCGCCATGCCCACCGCATTGGCAATACCCTGGCCCAGCGGCCCGGTGGTGGTTTCGATGCCCGGGGCATCGCCATATTCCGGGTGACCGGCGGTGGGGCTGCCCAGCTGGCGGAAGTTTTTGATGTCGTCCAGGCTGACGCCGTAACCGCTCAGGTGCAGCAGGCTGTAAAGCAGCATGGAGCCGTGACCATTGGACAGCACGAAGCGGTCCCGGTCGGGCCAGGTGGGGTCCTGCGGGTTGTGCTTGAGGAAGCCGCGCCATAGTACCTCGGCGATATCCGCCATTCCCATAGGCGCACCGGGGTGCCCGGAATTGGCTTTCTGTACCGCATCCATGCTCAGGGCACGGATAGCGTTGGCGAGTTCACGGCGGGCGGGGGCACTGGACATGCAGGGCTCCAAACTGGCTGGTGGCTGAAAAGGGGCGCTATTGTCCCTCAAGGGGATAACCGCTACAAGCGCAAGCACCCGCCCCACGCCGTCTGCACCTTGTTCTTCCCCGTTTGCGTGCATCGTGGTACCTGCCGCATGCAGCGGATTGCGGCAACACCGAAAGCTATATCAATTTATTTTGATTTAGCTTTTTGTTGCGCTAGAATCCACCCCTATGAATGCACAAGCACCCGACGCACCGGAGATCACCGATCATCTGGCGGGCTTTCTCAAGGCCGCTGGCGACCCGCTACGTCTTCAGGTATTGCAGGTGCTGGGCCAGAACAGCTTCGGGGTACTGGAGCTGTGCGACATCATGGCCATGAAGCAATCCGGCATGAGCCACCACCTTAAGGTGCTGGCCCAGGGTGGTCTGGTGGAGAAGCGCCGGGAAGGCAATTCCATCTTCTACCGCCGGCGCTTACCGCAGGCAGACAGCGTAGAAGGCGCGCTTCACGAGGCCTTGTTGGCCGAGCTGGATGATGGGCACCTGGACCCCGGGGTTGCCGAGCGGCTGGAACAGGTACAAAGCCAGCGCGCAGAGCAGAGCCGGGCCTATTTTGCTCGCCATGCGGAACAGGTCGACCACCAGCAGGAGCTAATCGCCGACTACGAGCAGTACGCCGAACAGGCCCTGGAACTCCTTACCAGAGCCTGCCCGGAAGGTGGCACGGCCCTGGAAATCGGCCCCGGCGACGGCCAGTTTCTGCTGGAACTGGCCGCGCGCTTCGACTCCGTGCTGGGTCTGGATAACGCCGAGGCCATGCTGGAGCGGGCGCGTCAGAGCCTGGCCGTCGCCAAGCGGCAAAATGTGCAACTGATACTGGGTGAGTGGCCCGCCAGCGCCACCACCCTGCCCACGGCGGATGCCGTGGTGCTGAACATGGTGCTACATCACCTGCCGGCCCCCGCCAGCGCCATCAGCGCGGCGGCCCGGCAATTGAATGACGGCGGCACCCTGCTGATCACCGATCTCTGTCGGCATGACCAGCACTGGGCCCACGAGGCCTGTGGTGATTTCTGGCTCGGCTTTGAAGAAGCCGATCTGGTGGACTGGGCCGGCCGCGCCGGCCTGGAATTGCAGGAAAGCCAGTTTCTGGCCCTGCGTAATGGTTTTCAGGTGCAGGTACGCACCTTCAGGAAGAGTAGCAAGTAACAAGCTTCAAGTTACAAGGCGCGGACAAGGTCAGTGGCATCGGCAAAGGCTCTGCCCGCGCTTCACCCTGCGACAGGTCGCGGAGTGAAGCCACCGGAACCGGCCACCTCAGCGGCCCCGCGTTGCAACTTGTCACTTGAAACCTGCAACTAAAAAATTTGGCGCCTGTTGAAGGCAACGTAACGCACACTTGAATAACGGGAGCACTCCAGTAATGAGTGAATATTCCATCTTTACCTCCGAATCTGTGTCCGAAGGCCATCCGGACAAAATGGCCGACCAGATCTCGGACGCCGTTCTGGATGCCATCATCAAGGATGACCCCCATGCACGGGTGGCGGTGGAAACCATGGTGAAAACCGGCATGGCCATCGTCGCCGGTGAAGTCCGTACCAGCACCTATGTGGAACTGGAAGACATCGTTCGCCAGGTCATTCTGGATATCGGCTATGACAGCTCCGACAAGGGCTTCGACGGTGCCAGCTGTGCGGTACTCAACGGCATCGGCAAGCAGTCTGCCGATATCGCCATCGGTGTGGATGAAGCCGAAAACAAGGAAATGGGTGCTGGCGACCAGGGCCTGATGTTCGGCTTTGCCACCAATGAAACCGATACCCTGATGCCCGCACCGGTTTACTACTCCCACCGCCTGGTAGAACGTCAGGCCCAGCTGCGCAAGAACGGCACCCTGCCCTGGTTGCGCCCGGATGCGAAAAGCCAGGTTACCCTGCGCTATGAAAACGGTATGCCGGTGGCCGTGGATGCGGTGGTGTTATCCACCCAGCACTCCCCGGATATCAAGCTGGCAGACCTGCGCGAAGCGGTGATGGAAGAAATCATCAAGCCGGTCCTACCGGAAGAGTGGCTGCACAAGGACACCCTGTACCACGTGAACCCCACAGGGATTTTCGTGATCGGCGGCCCCATGGGTGACTGCGGCCTGACCGGTCGCAAAATCATCGTGGACACCTATGGCGGCATGGCCCGTCACGGTGGCGGCGCTTTCTCTGGCAAGGATCCGTCCAAGGTAGACCGCTCAGCTGCCTACGCTGGCCGTTATGTGGCCAAGAACATCGTTGCCGCTGGCCTGGCCAGCAAGTGCGAGATTCAGGTGAGCTATGCCATTGGCGTGGCCGAACCCACCTCCATCTCCGTGAACACTTTCGGCACCGGCAAAATCAGCGACAACGCCATTGTCGACCTGGTTCGCGAGCACTTTGACCTGCGCCCGCGCGGCATCATTGAAATGCTCGACCTGCGCAAGCCGATCTACCGGCCCACTGCCAGCTACGGCCACTTCGGCCGCGAAGGCTTCAGCTGGGAGAAAACCGACAAGGCCGCAGATCTGGCCAAGGCGCTTTAAAGGCTAAAGCGATTTAGCCACAGAGAGCACAGAGATCACTGAGGAAAAACAAAACGCACCATGTGTGCGATGGGTTCAGCTCTGTGACCTCTGTGGTGAAGAAAAGATTTTGACCTGTCCCGTGAGGGGCGCTGCAGCGGCATGACCGCGAGGCTCGCGGGGCAGGTTCACAAGGTACAACGGCGCCCATTCGTCAAAAACGAATGGAGAACACCATGAACGCAAAAGCGGACACTTTTACCGACTTTAAAGTCGCCGATATTTCCCTGGCCGCCTATGGCCGCTCTGAAATCCATATTGCCGAAACCGAAATGCCGGCACTGATCACCATCCGCGAGAAATATCGAGCCGAGCAGCCGCTGAAAGGCGCCAAAATCATCGGCTGTATCCACATGACCATTCAAACCGCCGTGCTGATCGAAACCCTGGTCGCACTGGGCGCGGAAGTGCGCTGGTCAAGCTGCAACATCTTCTCCACCCAGGACCACGCCGCCGCTGCCATTGCCGCCGCCGGCATACCGGTATTCGCCTGGAAAGGAGAAACCGAAGAAGAGTACATGTGGTGCATCGAGCAAACCTGCCGTGACGGTAATGGCGAGCTGTGGGATGCCAACATGATCCTGGATGATGGTGGCGACCTGACCGGTTACATCCACGACACCTACCCGCAGATGCTCGACAACATCCACGGCATCACCGAAGAAACCACCACCGGTGTCCACCGTCTTTACGAGATGCTCAACAAGGGCACCCTGAAAGTTCCGGCGGTGAACGTGAACGACTCCGTCACCAAGAGCAAGAACGACAACAAGTACGGTTGTCGTCACTCCCTCAATGATGCCATCAAGCGCGGCACCGACCACCTGCTGTCCGGCAAGAAAGCGCTGGTGATCGGCTATGGCGACGTGGGCAAGGGTTCCGCCCAGTCCCTCCGTCAGGAAGGCATGATCGTGAAGGTCACCGAGGCGGATCCGATCTGCGCCATGCAGGCCTGCATGGACGGCTTTGAGGTAGTCAGCCAGTACAAGGACGGCATTAATGATGGCACCGAAGCGTCCATCAACACCGAGCTACTGGGCACCACGGATCTGTTGGTCACCACCACCGGCAACTTCAATGTCTGTGACGCCAATATGCTCAAGGCCATCAAGAAAGGCGCCGTGGTCTGCAACATCGGTCACTTCGACAACGAAGTGGACACTGCCTTCATGCGCAAGACCTGGGAATGGGAAGAGGTCAAGCCGCAGGTGCACAAGGTATGGCGCAACAAGGCCGAGGGCGACTTCCTGCTGCTGCTCTCTGAAGGCCGCCTGGTAAACCTGGGCAACGCCACTGGCCACCCCAGCCGCATCATGGATGGCTCCTTCGCCAACCAGGTGCTGGCGCAGATGTACCTGTTCGATCAGGGTTATGCCAAGCACTCCGACACCGTGAAGGAAAAAATGCTCAAGGTGGAAGTGCTTCCCAAACACCTGGACGAAGAAGTGGCCCGTTACATGGTGCAGGGTTTCGGTGGCGTGATCACCAAGCTCACCAAAGAGCAGGCAGACTACATCGGCGTGGACGTGAACGGCCCGTACAAGCCCGAGCACTACAAGTACTAAAAGCAACCAACCACAGAGGGCACAGAGAACACTGAGGGAAAAACCGCACAATTCATCTATTGGTTTTAACTCTGATGCTTCTGTGTCTCTGTGGTGACATTGCTTTTGATCGAAAAGGCACAAGCCAAATGAGCAAACGAATCAGTTTTGAATTTTTCCCGCCGAAAACCGATGCGGGGAAAGAAAAGCTGCTGGCTACCCAGCAGAAACTTCTGGCCAAGAAACCGGAGTTTTTTTCCTGCACCTTTGGTGCCGGCGGCTCCACCCGGGACAACACCCGTGACATGGTCAATCAGCTGCGCCAGCAACACGGTGACACCGCCCCGCACCTGAGCTGCATCGGTCAGAGCCGCGACGAAATCCTGGAGCTGGTCAACGGTTACAAGGATGCCGGCGTGACCCGCATCGTCGCCCTGCGCGGCGACCTGCCTTCCGGCATGGGCTATGCCCAGAGCGAGATCAAGTACGCCGACGAACTGGTGCAGCTAATACGCGAGGAAACCGGCAATCACTTTACCCTGGAAGTAGCCGCCTACCCGGAAATGCACCCCCAGGCGCGCAGCTTCGAGGACGACATTGCCCACTTCAAGCGCAAGATCGACGCTGGCGCCAACAGCGGCCTGACCCAGTATTTCTACAACGCCGACGCCTACGGTTACTACCTGGACGCGCTGCAGAAAATCGGCTGCGACGCCCCGGTTTACCCGGGCATCATGCCGATCCTCAACGTGGCCAACCTGGTGCGCTTCTCCAGCACCTGTGGCGCCGACATCCCCCGCTGGCTGCACAGCAAGCTCAACGACATCAAGGATGATGACGCGGCAGTGAAAGCCTTCGGCGAGGAAGTGGTCACCCGTCTGTGCGAACGCCTGCTGGCCATGGGCGCACCGGGCCTGCACTTCTACACCATGAACCAGGCCGGTCCGAATCTGCGGATTCTGGATAATCTGGGGATGTGACAGGCAGTGAACAGTGAACAGTGAACAGTGAACAGGATAGGCTGGTGTAGCTGCCTATCTTGTCAATTTTTTGGCTCTTGATTTTCGCTATTAACTGTTAACTATTCACTGTTAACTATTATGCCTTTCCGCTATTTCCCTTAGCGTATAACCGTATTTCCCCACCCGCCTCCCTCTCCCTAAGCTGGATATGAACATTCACGGAGCCAGCCTTGGGCCGGTCACAAACTGTCCCTGCGGCGGCTCCCTATTCCCGGCTTATCATCACCGGGAGGAGGTCTATCATGCCTGCCCGCGCATTGGCTGATTTTCTCGACAACAACAATGTGAACTATCATTGCTATAACCACCCGCCCGCCGTTACTGCTTCCGAGGTGGCCCAGTCCAGCCATATTCCCGGACGTCACATGGCCAAGACGGTGATCGTGGATGTGGACGGCGAGCTGGCCATGGCGGTGCTGCCCTCCGATCAATACCTGGACCCGGAACGGTTGCGCCAGGCCTTGAATGCGGAGAGCGTCCGGCTGGCTCCGGAGGAGGATTTCAAGGATCGCTTCCCTCTTTGCGAACCCGGCGGCGAGCCACCGTTCGGCAACCTCTACGACATGAAGGTGTATGTGGACGACACCATGATCAGCGAAGACTGGCTGGCCTTTAATGCCGGCACCCACACCGAAGTGATCAAGATGGGCATGGGTGATTTCCTTCGCCTCAGCGAAGCCCAGTCCTGCTCCTTCGCGATGCTGCATTGATTTTTGCCAACACGACTACCTCCTTATTCCCCCGCTTTCGCGGGGGAGTTTTTTGTCTGATTTCTGGTGACCCCCTGTCATCCCTCCGCCAAGTCAGCATGGTATGCTGGTCAAAAATCAGCTGATGGAAATGCCTCGAATGTCCCGCTCTCCCCTGCGTCGCACCAAGATTGTCGCCACCGTTGGCCCTGCCTCTTCCTCCGAATCCCGACTGAACGCCCTGATCCAGGCCGGCGTGAATGTGTTCCGGCTGAATTTTTCCCATGGCAGTGCTGACACTCACCGGGAAACCGCAGACACCATTCGCCGCTGTGCTGAGCAGTGTGGCGAACATGTGGCGATCCTGGCGGACCTGCAGGGACCAAAGATCCGTATCGGCAGCTTTCCCGATGGCCCTATCCTGCTGAAAGCCGGCCAGCCTTTTACCCTGGATACCGCCCTGGCGGATGACGCCGGCAATGCCCAGCAGGTAGGCGTGAGCTACCCGCCGCTGCCGGATGACTGCCGGCCCGGCGATGTGCTGCTGCTCAATGACGGCCTGCTGGAACTGAAAGTGGACGCCATCAGCGGCACCCGGGTGGAATGCACCGTACTGGTGGGCGGCGAGCTGTCCGATCACAAAGGGGTCAATCGCAAGGGCGGCGGCCTCAGCGCCCGGGCACTCACCGACAAGGACCTGGCCGACATCGTCACCGCCGCCGACATGGAAGTGGATTTTCTTGCCCTGTCTTTCCCCCGCGACGCCGAAGACGTGGAAGAAGCCCGCCGCCGTTACCGGCAGGCCGGTGGCCAGGGCGGCATCGTGGCCAAGATCGAACGAGCTGAAGCGGTGGCGGATGATGCCACCCTGGATGCCATCATTGAAGCGTCCGACGGCGTCATGGTGGCGCGGGGTGATCTGGCCGTGGAGATCGGCGATGCGGAGCTGGTGGGGGTGCAAAAGCACATCATTCGGCGCGCCCGGGCCCTCAACCGTTTCGTGATCACCGCCACCCAGATGATGGAATCCATGATTCACAGTCCCCAGCCCACCCGGGCAGAAGTGTCCGATGTGGCCAATGCGGTGCTGGACGGCACTGACGCGGTGATGCTGTCGGCGGAAACCGCAGTGGGCGAATACCCGGTGGAAACCGTACAGGCCATGGACCGCATCATTCTCGGCGCCGAGCGTACCTGGCAGGAAAGACGCACCGACCGCCCCATCAACGACAACACTGACAACATTGATGAAGTGATTGCCATGGCGGCCATGCAGGCCGCCAACCGGCTCAGCAAGGTCACCGCCATCATTGCCATGACAGAAAGCGGCAACACTCCGCGGCTGATGTCCCGGCTGCGCTCCGGCATCCCCATCTATGCCTTCACCCCCTACCCCAGCAGCCAGCGCCGGGTGGCCATCCTGCGCGGCGTGCGTGCCATCCCCTTTGACAGCCATGCCATCGCCAGCGACGCAGTCAACCGCCGCGCAGTCGCCATTCTGGAGGAAATGGGCGCCGTACAGGACGGCGACCGGGTTCTGATCACCAAGGGCAACTACAACGATGCCCATGGCGGCACCAACACCCTGAAAGTGGTCCAGGTTGGCGGCAATATTCAGTAACGCCCCACCATCACGTTAACGGCTGGCGTCTTGTAACAGCACCTAACCAATCCCATACGCAAAAAGACGCCAGTAACGGAACGGCAGTACTAGACTGGTTCTAAAGGAGCCTCTGAATAACTCCTTGCATGCTCAGTCTTTCAGGCTGGCTCGCCCCCTCGGCCAAGGTAAAGAGTGGCGCGATTTTGAAGGCATGCTGGTTGCCTGTGGAAAAAGCGCAACAACGAGTGCGGGCCAGCCTGGAAGACCCGAAGGGCGCGTCCTGAAGGGCCCATCTGCTGCGCTTTGCCGCTAGGAAAGGGAACCACCCTGTCCGTCGCGACAAAACACAACAGCTGCACCCTTCAGGCCACGCTGAGTATGCAAGGAGTTATCCAGAGGCTCCTCAACTTCCCACAGGAAGCATAACAATGAGAATCGGTCTGGTTGTGGACTCGGGTTGTGATCTGCCCAAGGAATTTATTGACGCTAACAACATCCTGGTAATGCCGGTGCCCATCCGCATCGGCAAGGAAATTTTTGTGGACGACCGCGACCCGCAACGGGCCCGGGAGTTTTACGCCCGCCACGAAGTGGACAAGAACCACGACGCGGAAACCGCGCCGCCAACGGTGGACCAGATCCGTACCCTGTTCCTGGAGCAGGCGGTGGGAGAATTCGACTACGCCCTGGTGCAGACGGTACCGAAGAGTCGCAGCCCGATCTTCGAAAACGCCACCGAGGCGGCCCATGCCATCCTCGGCGACTACAGAAAATACCGTGAAGCCGCCGGTCGTGAAGGGCCGTTCCGCATCCGTGTCAGTGACAGCCAGACACTGTTTGCCGGCCAGGGAGTACTGGCGGCAGAGACCATGCGGCTTATCAATGCCGGCATGAAAGTCGGCGACATCCGCCAGCGCATCAGCGACCTGACCCCGAAAACCTCGGGTTACGCTGTGGTGCCAGATCTCTATTACGTGCACAAACGCGCCCGCAAGAAAGGAGACAAGAGCGTGGGCTTTGTTGGCGCGCTGATGGGCTCGGCCCTGGACATCAAACCCATCCTCTGCGCTCGCCAGGACCAAACCTTTCCGGTGGCCAAGGTACGCGGCTTCGAAACCGCCGTGGAAAAGATGTTCACCCACGCCTGCGCCTGCGTGGAACAGGGGCTATTGACCCCCATTGTCTGCGTCAGCTATGCCGGCGACCCGGATGCGGTTTACCAGATGCCCGGCTTTAGTGAACTGAAAGCCACCACAGAGAAACATGGGGTAGACCTGCTTATCAGCCACATGGGGCTCACCGGGGGGGTCAATATCGGCCCCGGCGCCATCAGCGTGGGCTTTATCAGTGACCAGATGGACTTTGCCTGACCCCGACACGGCGGGTTAAATCCGGGGCGCGGGCACCCCGGCGAGCCTGCCAGGCAAACCAAACCGGCTGTTACGCTTTCTTGAGCGCCGCCAGACAACGGCTTTTCGGCAACACCCATCCTCCCTCATTGCTGGCATAGTAGCGCCAGCCATAGGCAGGCTGGGTCCGACAGCCTGTATCCAGGGCGTCCGGGAATGTGCTCCGGGACGCTGTAGTGAAGGAGAAACCATGTCTGATTCCATCAGTACCTTGAAGAACAAGGGGCTGCCAGCGGACGCGCTGGCCTTTATTGAGTCCCTGCCCGCGGATCAGGCCAGCAAGCTGGCCGATACCGTCCTTGCCGCTCTGGAAACCAAAGACGCCAGAGTCGAAAAAGCCATGAATAACGCACTGAATGTGGTGCCCGGGCCCTTCCGCCGCCCGGTGAAAAAGATGCTGTTCGGTTAAGGAGACAGACATGCACATTGAAACCCAGGCCGAACTACTCAAACTCAGCCGCCTGCTGGAAACCGACGAGACAAACCTGGCCTTTCTGGATGGTCAGGATCTGACTGCCATTGCCCACTTCCGCAGTGCCGTCTCCGGCTTCTTTTACGAACAGCATCAGGACAGCTATCAGCGCCTGGCCGGCATCAGCAAACTGGTTCCCACCGGCGCCAGCGCCAAGCTGGCCACTACCGTTCTGGGCTCCGTGCTCGCCGCCGGCATTGCTTCCGAGCTGCCTCCGGAGCGCGCCATCAAGCTGGCCGAGAAACTGCCGGAAGACTTTCTCGCCAAGCTGTGCATCCATCTTGAGCCCAGGCACTCCCGTGACCTGCTGTCTGCCATGCCCGACAAGATTGTCGCCTCCGTGGCCAAGACCCTGCTGGCCATGGGCGAGCACATTACCCTGGCCCGTTTTGTCGCGGTGATTCAGCCCTCCGCTCTGCAAGCCGTTACCAGCAGCATCGACGATGGCGAAGCCATGGTGAAGATCGCCCTTTACCTGGAAGACAAGAGCAAACTGGACACCGTGCTGGCATTGCTCAGCGAAGCACAGCAACGGGCCACACTGAAAGCCGCCACCGACCATGAACTGTGGTCGGCAGTACTGTCCCTGAACGGGCACCTGAACACCGAACTGCGCGGCCAGATGGGCAACCTGGTGGCCGAGCAGGGCGAAGCCGTCATCAGTCACATTATCGAAGTGGCCAGCGAACAGCGCTTGTGGACCAACCTGCTGCAGGCGGTGAACGCCATGGACAATCAGCATCAGCAAATGGTGGTGAATGTGCCCAAGTTGCGCGAAGCCTCAGTGATGGAAAGCCTGATCAGCACCGTGGCCAGTGAAAACAGCTGGGATGAATTGCTCACCCTGTTGCCACTGCTGGATCAGGAACACCTGACACCAGCGGTGGACGTGCTCACCCAAAGCCAGCCAGAGGCACTGGGGCAGGCATTGGGCCAGGCCCATGACAGCAAGCTGTTGGGCCTGTTCGGCCACTTGCCGGAGACGGAGTTGCCCCGTGTGGCCAAGGTGCTCAAGAGCCAGGCCGCCGACAACTGGCAGGCCTTCGTGGCACGCAACGGCGATGCCCACGAAATCGAGGCACTGAAAGCACAGATGGCGTAACAGGAAATGCCGGGCGATGGCCCGGCATTTTTTTATCCCGCGCCTTCGGGATACTGCGGCAAGCCATCATCGATGGCCCACCAGTTACAGGCCGAATCCGTGTAGATATGAAATGCCGGCCGTGTCGCCAGCGGCTCATTCACCAGCCCCGCCCGGATGCGCACCACGCCCGGCTTGCTCTCATGGCAGCTGTAAACCGGCGAACCACACTCGCGACAGAACACCCGCTGCTTGCCCGGCGAGGACGCATAGCTTTTCAGTAATTTCTCACCACTCACCCAGTGCAGCTTGCCGGTTTCCACCGGAAATATTGGTCACCAGCGCGGTGCCCTGTGCCTTGCGGCATTGCTGACAATGGCAGACCTGTATCGGCGCCAGCTCACCGGCGATCTCAAAAGTGACACCGCCACAAAGACAACTTCCTGTGTACATATCCACTCCATTTTATTGCTGTAGGACCGTACCGAGACCAGCGCGGGCTCATACTTTTCTGACCATTAAGCTTTCTTCGCGTTGTTCCTTGTAACTTGCAACTGACCTCTACCGCGCCACCAGCGACGCTCCTACAAAAGAAGGTATCAGCCTCTTTCAACGCACCATACCTTCCACCAGAAAATCCACAAACTGACGCACCTTGGGCGACAGGTGACGATGGCGAGGATAGACCACCCATACCGCCGTATGAGTACAGGCATACTGATCCAGTACGGAAATCAGACGCCCCTGATGCAAATCGTCTTCCACGTAATAATCCGGTAGCTGCACCAATCCCAGCCCCTTGCGGGCGGCATCCAGCAGGGCCATGCCGGAATTGCCCTTCCAGTTACCCTGCACTTTCCATTGCCGATGCTGGCCGTCCACATCCACCGCCCACTGGTCCGCAGAGCCGAGCAGGCAGTTATGCTGATTCAGTTCTCCCAGGGTATGGGGCCGGGCATGGCGCTGGAAATAGTCCACAGAGCCGACGATGTATTCCCGACGCGGGCAGAGTTTGCGGGCGATCAGCGACGAGTCCGGCAGGGCCCCGGTACGGATGGCCACATCAAAGCCTTCATCGATGATATCCACCCGCCGGTTGGTGAAATCCAGCTGTATCGACAATTGCGGATGGCGAGCCAGAAAATCATTTACCAACGGCGCGATATAGCGCTCGCCAAAGGTGGTGGCGCAGGTCAGCTTCAGCACCCCGGTGGGCCGTTGCTGGTAGTCGCTGATGGCCGACAGCGCTTCCTGAAAACCATCAAACAACTGGCCACAGTGATCGAAGTAGACGGCACCCGCATCGGTGAGCTTCAGGCGCCGGGTGGTGCGGTAAAGCAACTGGGTACCGAGCTGGGTCTCCAGCCGTGACACCAGCCGACTCACGTGGGAACTGGACACCCCCAGGTGCCGGGCGGCATCCGCAAAAGAGCCACGACGCACCACTTCCACAAAAGCCTCAATACGATCCCAGTGCTGCATTATTGCTTACCTGACAATAATCTCTTGCCGAATTGTGCCTTATAGCGGTATTCGTGTCTGCGTATAGTGAATACATCCCTCAATACCGGATTCATCAAGGAGCCCCAATGAAATCCCGTGCCGCGGTCGCCTGGGAAGCAGGCAAACCCCTACAGATTGAAGAAGTGGAAGTGGCCGGCCCCAAGGCCGGGGAAGTGCTGGTGCAGATCGTCGCCACCGGCGTTTGTCACACCGATGCCTACACCCTGTCCGGCAAGGACCCGGAAGGGATCTTTCCCTCCATTCTTGGCCATGAGGGCGCCGGTATCGTGCAGGAAGTCGGCGAAGGTGTGACCAGCCTGAAACCCGGCGACCATGTGATTCCGCTCTATACCGCCGAGTGTCGCAAGTGCAAATTCTGCCTGAGCGGCAAGACCAATCTGTGCCAGGCGGTGCGCGCTACTCAGGGCCAGGGCCTGATGCCTGACAGCACCAGCCGCTTTTCCCTAAACGGCAAACTGCTGCACCACTACATGGGTACCAGCACCTTCTCCGAATACACCGTGGTGCCGGAAATTTCCCTGGCCAAGGTCAGCAAGGAAGCCCCGCTGGACAAGATCTGCCTGCTTGGCTGTGGCGTCACCACCGGCATCGGCGCGGTGCTCAATACCGCCAAGGTGGAGCCCGGGTCCACGGTGGCCGTGTTCGGACTCGGCGGCATTGGTCTGTCGGTAATTCAGGGCGCGGTGATGGCCAAGGCAGAACGCATCATCGCCATCGATACCAACCCGGCCAAGGAAACCCTGGCCCGGCAGTTCGGCGCCACCGATTTCATCAACCCCAAGGATTACAACAATTCCATTCAGGAAGTGATTGTCGAACTCACCGACGGTGGTGTGGATTATTCCTTCGAGTGCATCGGCAACGTGAATGTGATGCGCTCGGCGCTGGAGTGCTGTCACAAGGGCTGGGGCGAATCCATCATCATCGGCGTGGCCGGCGCCGGTGAAGAAATCTCTACTCGTCCTTTCCAGCTAGTCACCGGCCGGGTCTGGAAAGGCTCCGCCTTCGGCGGCGTCAAAGGCCGCACCGAACTTCCCGGCTATGTGGATCGTTACATGAAAGGCGAAATCAAGATCGACGAGTTCGTTACCCACACCATGGGGCTGGACGAGATCAATACCGCCTTTGACCTGCTCCACGAAGGCAAGAGCATTCGTTCGGTGATTCTTTTTTAAGGCGTACTAATTCCGACTGAAGGAGCACCTATTGAGGTACGAATCTACTTGCGAACCTTGCCAGGCAAGGTTCGCATCTCAAGAGGTGCTCCTACAGCAGCTTCGTTAGAAAGGTTGAATCATGTCTGATATCGAACTGGTTTCTGCCACCAAATCCTTTGGCGGCTGGTTGAAGCGCTACCGGCATCGCAGCCGGGTGCTCAACTGCGAGATGATCTTTGCCATCTATCTGCCACCGGCGGCAGAGGAACGTTCTGTCCCGTTGTTGTGGTGGCTGTCCGGGCTTACCTGCACCGATGAAAACTTCATGCAGAAAGCCGGCAGCCAACGCACTGCCGCGGAACTGGGCCTGGCCATTGTCTGCCCGGATACCAGCCCGCGCGGCACCGACCTGCCCGGTGAGCACGACAGCTATGATTTCGGTTCCGGCGCCGGCTTCTATGTGAACGCCACCCGCGCGCCCTGGAGCCAGCACTACCGCATGTACGACTACGTGACCTATGAGTTGCCGGCATTACTGCGCGCCCATTTCCCGCTCAACGGTCGCGAAGCCATCAGCGGTCATTCCATGGGTGGCCATGGCGCCCTGATCTGCGCACTGAAAAACCCCGGGCGCTACACTTCCGTCTCCGCTTTCGCACCGATCAGCAACCCGATGCAATGCCCCTGGGGCGAAAAAGCCCTCGAAGGCTACCTGGGTCATAACCGGGAAAGCTGGGAAGCCTGGGATGCCTGCGAGTTGATCAAGGCCAACGGCAGCGCCCTGGCCTTGATGGTAGATCAAGGTGATGCGGATAATTTCTACCAGGACGGCCAACTACAACCGGAATCTCTTACCGCCGCCTGCGAGGAAGCCGGCGTGCCAATTACCTTGCGCATGCAGCCCGGCTATGACCATTCCTATTTCTTTATCGCCAGCTTTATTGATGATCATCTGAAATATCACTTCCACCACCTGACGCAATAATCTCTTCTAGCCGAGTGCTATCACGTAGGGTGGGTTAGCCGAAGGCGTAACCCACCGCCAAACCACGGCGCAGGTCGATGGTGGATTACGCCTTAGGCTAATCCACCCTACCGTTCTACCGCTTGGTCATCCGCTGTTGTGGATTTTCACGCTTCCATGGCAACGTAACCCGGTTGCTGTTCAACCCGTTTCAGCCAGGCCTGAATCGCCGGGTAATCCTCCAAAGAAAAACCGCCCTGCCCGGCAACGTGGGTGTAGGCATACAGGGCAATGTCGGCAATGGAATAATCACTGCCGACAAAGAAGTCCCGGCCTGATAAATGACTTTCCATGACACGTAGGGCGTCGTGGCCCTTTTGCTGTTTTTCCGCCAAGGCTTCGGCGTATTTTTCCTTTTCTCCCAGCACATGAATCCAGTAGCGAGAGGTAGCGATATTGGGTTCGTGGTTATACTGCTCGAAGAACATCCATTGCAGCACCTGGGCCTGCTCGAACGCCTCTTCAGGCATCAGCTTGCTGTCCCTGGCCAGATACCAGAGCGCCGCATTGGATTCAGGGAGCATCTTGTTATCCTGCGTCACCAGCACCGGGATACGACCATTGGGATTGATAGCGAGGAATTCTGCGGTGCGGGTTTCACCGCGGGTTATATCCTTTTCGATACGCCGAAAGGGTATTCCCAACTGGGTCATGGCCAACCGCAACTTGTAGCAGTTACCGGACGAGGCAAATTCATAAAGCGTAAACATCACTGTTCCTTGTGACAGAAAAAAGATTACCGGTATATTCTTTCAAACCCCTCGACGCTGAAACCGTTCATGCGTCGCTTGCCCACCACAATCACCGGCACCCCCTTGCCATTGAGTGCATCAAAGCGTTTACGGGCTTTCGGGTTGTTATCAATATCGTATTCGGTAAAGGGAATGTTATTGTCGTTGAAGTAGCGGCGGGCTTTTTTACAGACCCCACACCACTGAGTGGCATACATGACCACCTTGCCGGCACGTGCCGCCGGTTCCGGCACACCCTTGCCGAGACTTTCGTAGCTCACGCTCTCGAACGTATTGATGCGAACGTTGACGGCTTCCGCCCTGTCATTCTCGGCAGGCTTGTCACCAAAATGGACTCGCCCCTGCGCGTCCGTCCAGGTGTAGATCTCTGCGCTGGCCAGCCCCGATAATAATATGGCACCGGCAAACAGCAGTCGCGATATGCATCCCTTCATGATCCCCCTCCTTGTGCGTGGACAGCTTACCGGCAAGTCTCCCGCCGAGAAACCCGCACAGGCACCAGACATAGCGTAGGGAGGATTCGCCGAAGGCGTAATCCACCATTGAGCGGAGGGGTGATAGGAGGCGTCTGGTTGGTAGATTACGGCCTTCGGGCTAATCCACCCTACGGTCACGAGCATCAAAAAAAGCCAGGGCATTGCCCTGGCTATGGCTCGGGAGAGCGAGACTAAAACCGGAATCCGTCAATCGTTGATAAAACCCGCAAGGCGCTGATTGATGGTTCCCACACACTCGCTGATGATGTCATCAATAATTTCCGCACAACTCGGATAGCTGTCGATCAGCCCCTGGACCATGCCGGCGGTCCAGATGCCACCGTCGATTTCACCGGAGGTCAGCGCCGCCTTGCCTTTTACGCCAGCGACCAGATCCTGGATGTAATCGAACTTCATGTCCGGGCCCTTTTCCCGCTCAATCTCGTTGACCCGGGTGGCCACGGCATTCTTGAAAACGCGAGCGGTATTTTTCAAAGGACGGAAAATCAGGGCGGTATCCAGCTCGGACGCTTCGGCAATGGCGCGCTTCATATTTTCATGCACCGGCGATTCTTTCGAGGCCAGGAAGCGGGTGCCCATGTTGATTCCGTCCGCACCCAGTGCCAGGCAAGCGGCCATCTGCGCACCAGTGCCAATACCGCCGGATGCCAGCATGGGAATCTTGATCACTTTGGCCGCCGCCGGCAGCAACACCAGATTGGGGATGTCGTCTTCCCCCGGGTGACCGGCACATTCGAAGCCGTCCACGGAGACCGCCGCCACACCCACCTTCTCTGCCTTCAGCGCATGGCGGACGGAGGTGCACTTGTGCACCACTTTTACACCGGCGCCTTCAAACAGTGGCATAAAGGGTTCCGGGTTGCGGCCAGCGGTTTCCACCACGGAGATATTGTTTTCGCAGATCACCCGGGCATATTCCTCGTAGGGCACCGGCTTGATGGTGGGTAAGATGGTCAGGTTGACGCCGAAGGGCTTGTCGGTCATTTCCTTGCAGCGTTTGATTTCCTTGTCCAGGTCTTCCGGGCTCGGCTGGGTCAGAGCCGTGATGATGCCCAGGCCGCCGGCGTTGGATACAGCCGCCGCCAGTTCAGCGTAGCCCACATTCTGCATGCCGCCCTGCACAATCGGATACTGGATACCCAGTAATTCGGTAATACGTGTCTTCATGAATGAGGTCCCTTTACTGTATTCAGTCCTGCCCCGCAGAACGGACACTCCGGGGGCGTTTGGATGGCGTCAACGTTCTCAAGCCCCCTATTTTGCAACAATGACAGGAATGTTCACCCCCTCGGACATTTTGGGTAGCGGCGTCCCGTTTCGAACACCAAGCTCCTGTTTTGCAACGCATTCCATGATCATAATCCGGCACCGGTAAAGATCATGGATTAGACAGCGGATTCTTTTTTGTATGCGGCCGCCAGGGGCTTTCTGGCCTTGCCCGGGGTGGTACCGGTCCAGCGCCGGTAAGCCCGGCTGAAGGCGCTGTGTTCGGAAAACCCCAACAACAGGGCAATGTCGCCCAGGGTCAGGGAGGCTTCCGCCAGGTAATGGCGGGCCAGTTGTTCCCGGGTGCGGTCCAGCAGTTCCCGCCAGGTGAGCTGCCGCTCGGCCAGGCGCCGCTGCAGGGTACGCACCGACATGTGCAACTCCGCCGCCAGCCGCGGCAGGGTCACCGCCGCTTCCGGCATCAACCGCACCATGGCCTGCTGCAGGGCCCGGTCGAAACTATCGGAATCCGGCAGGGCCAGCAGCATGGCACGGGCCTGCCGATCCAGCAGGTTACGCATGCTGGGGTCACTGTGGGGCAACGGCATGGCGAGAAAGTGAATCGGAAAACTGACGCAGGTGTGGGACTGGGCGAAATGCACCGGGCAACCGAAGAAAGCCTCGTAGGCCTGACAGGCTGCCGCCGGCGGCGCCGGGAATACGAAGGACACCGAGGAGGGTGACGGCGGGTCGTCCACCAGCCGGCGCAGAAAGGTAATCAGTGCGGCAATGGCGACAGTATCCGCCAGCTCCCCCACGGAATCTTCGGCGGGCCAGCGCACTTGGATCTGCTCCCCCGCGCCCAGCACTTCCACCATGTCCCGACCGTAAAACAGGGTTTCGTAGCGCTGGTAGGCCTGCATGGCCTCACCCAGGGTGCGGCAGGTGAGTATCAGATAGCCGAGCATGCCCACATGGCGGGGCTGCACCATCGCGCCGATGGACAGACCCGGTGCCACCCGGTCCGGCCGGAGCGACACCGCCTGCTGCAACAGGTCACGCCAGAGCGGCAGGGGTACCAGGTCCGCCGGGCTGCGGCTGTCGAGTACGGTGCGCAGAGCCGGCGCCGGCAGGTTTTCCCGGTCCAGCCAGTCCGTGAGCAGCTGCACCCAGGCTCCAGTCACGCGCATGGCTGTGGCCATGGTCCTCTCCCGCCGTTTGTCCGATGGCATAGATTGTCAAAAATACGGCATAGAAGGTCAATACAAACCCGCTTGCCAATCGCACAATGATCCCATCATCAATCACAACGGGAAGATGCCCATGGCTCTGATGGACTGGTTCAACAGCGTGTGGCAGAACAGCGGCTTGGCCCCGCTCTGGGAAACCGTGGCTCCCTGGCTGGCCCTGGACGAACGGCAACTGATCTTCATGGTGGCCACGCCCTTTTTTATTGGCGTGTTCCTGTGGGAGTTTCTGAAGATCCGCCACAATGCCGAGCTGGTGGATACCCGGGAATCCATTCGTAATTTCATGCTGGGTGCCGGTTACCAGACCACCGAGCTGCTGTTCGCCGGCCTGATCGCCTTCCCGGTGTATGCCTTTGCCTATCACCACCGGCTGCTGGATATCGAGCTGACCTGGTTCACCGGTGCCCTGCTGTGGGTGCTGACCGATTTCTGTTTCTACTGGATGCACCGCAGCTCTCACCGGGTGCGCTGGTTCTGGGCCGCCCATGTGACCCACCACTCCTCCGAGCGGATGAACTTTTCCACCGCCATGCGCCAGAACGCCACCAACATCTTCAACGGTGGCTGGCTGTTCTATGTGCCACTGGCGTTTGTCGGCTTCAACCCGGTGTGGATCGGGGTGTGTTATGCCCTGTCACTGGTCTACCAGTTCTTTATCCACACCACCCTGGTAAAACGACTGCACCCGGCCATCGAATATGTGTTCAACACGCCCAGCCATCACCGTGTCCACCACGGCCGCAACCCGGACTACATCGACACCAACTACGGCGGTGTCTTCATCATTTTCGATCGTCTGTTCGGTACCTTTACCCCGGAACGGGACGAGGAACCGGTGGAATACGGCATTACCCGCCCGGTGTACAGCAACAACCTGCTGGTGAACTGGTGCCATGAATACGTGGATATGTTCCGCGACATGAAACAACGCGGCCCCATCGGGCAGCGGTTGAAACATCTGTGGAAGCCACCGGAGTGGGAGAGGGGAGAGAAAGGGGAAAGCTAGCGGCGGCCTATGCTAAAGCCGCGATAGCGAAACAACGGCGACGCCGTCTATGGGTGGCGTCGCCGTTGTTTGCCAGAACCGTTAGTGCTGAACCCCCGCCACGCGACCGTCATGACGGTCCGACAAGTGATTCATTTTTTCCAGCAACGGCTGCAGCGACTCATCCAGCGTCTGCGCTGCATTCTCATAGGCCGCTTCGAGCTCCAGTCGATAATCCCCGAAGTGGCTCCGTGGTTGCACGTCCTCGACGGCCTGTTCTTCGGCCTGCACCGACAGCGTCAGTACACAAAGGGCCGCCCCCAGCATTCCGTTTGCAATGCGCATGATATTCCCCAAAAGCGTTATCGGTATCCATACCGGCTCTATGGCGACGAAAGACGTCCTTGCGACGCCCATTGCATGGCAAACGAGCCGTGCAACATGTCGCAGTGACCGGCGTTATTGGGGTGGGAGTCTAGGCTTGCCGAGAGGCACGTCTACCAAAATATGTGCACTGGTTACAAAAACAAGTATTTGTTATTAAAGGGAATACGCCTATGTCATTAGCCGGATGCACACACTTACGCATATGCATTTAGTGAGTAAAGGAAGAATGCCTGACCCCGGTATCGACAATCACTGACGATGCCACCCAGCCTCACCCTGCCCCTCACTGGCCAGCGCCTGCTGATAGAACCCCCACGCCATCACCCCCGCCAGCAAGTTGCCGAATGCCGCCCCCAGAGCCAGGCCACCGAAGTCACCCAGTTGGTAGCCCAACCACAGCAGAGGCAGGTAGCACAGGAACAGGCGCAGGAAGGAAATCAGCATGGCGCGCATGGGCCAGCCCAGGGCATTGCTGGCGGAGACCACCAGCATGCAGACGCCGAGCAGGCCATAGCTGGGTGGCAGCCAGCGGATCAGCAGGGTCAGGTAGGCCTGCACCGGCGCCGTCTCTACCAGCAGGCCGGCCAGCGGCGCCGCCAGCAACGCCATCGCCAGCCCCAGCAATACCTGCCAGCCAATCACCATGGCCGCCGCCACCCGCATCAGGCGGCGCACTGTCTCCCAGTCGTTGCCTCCATAGCAACGGCCCAGCCAGGGCGGCAGGGCCATGGTCATACCCAGCACCAGCACGATGGAAAAACTTTCCAGCCGGCTGGCCATGCCCCAAGCCGCCACCGCCTGATCGCCTGCCCGGGCCACCAGTGCCGTGGCCAGCATGGCCGCCAGCGGCGGCATCAGCTGGCTGATCATGGCCGGCCCGGCAATCTGGGCGAACGGCCAGGCGGATACCCGCATCTGCACCAGCATGCCGTGGCGCTGCACCCAGCCTTTGCCGCGCAGGGCCAGCACCAGAATGCCAAGGCCGATGGCGAAGGCCAGCAAGGAGGCCAGCGCGGCACCGGGCAGGCCGAAGCCGTCCCAGTCTCCCACGCCAAAGATCAGCAGCGGGTCCAGCATCAGGTTGAGCAGGCTGGTGAGCACCATCATCAGCCCCGGAAAACGGGTATTGCCGTGGGCCCGAAACAGGCTGTAGCCGAAGTACAGTACCCCGCCCACCCACATGGCCAGCACCTGGATCGCCCAGTAAGGACGGATCAGTTCGCGAATAGCCTCACTGGCACCGATCAGGGAGAACGCCGGGGCCTGCAGCAGCCACAGAAACAGCACCAACACACCCAGCAACAAACCACCGCCAGTTAACACCAACGCGCCCAGCCGGTTGGCCTGGTCCTGCTGCCCGGCACCGATGGCGCGGGAGATCAGCGCGGCGATGGCAATGCCGATACCCACCTGCACCCCGATCACCAGAAACGACAGCGGAAAGGTAAACGACTGCGCCGCCAGCGGCGCCGTCCCCAGCCGCGCCACAAAGATGCTGTCCACCAGGTAGAACCCGAGTAACGACATGACACCCAGCGCCATGGGCCAAGTCTGCTGCCAGAGCTGGCGGACGAGGGAGAAGGTGGAGGGAGGGGCGGTCTGGGACAATGGGCAACCTTGGTGGTGATTCCAGGTCAGGTGAGACTAGCAGGGGTTCAGCTAACAGTTAACAGTGAATAGTTAACAGCTGCGCGATCAGGACCTGCTTTGAATTTAAACGTACGAGGCCGCGCACTGATGTTCAGCACGACCTGATACGTTGAAGGAAGCAGCACTGCCTTGTGTGCTGTTCATTATTCACTGTTAACTGTTCACTGGCTTTTAAAGCGGCTGGATGCGATCCACCAGCTTGCCGCTTTCCACCAGCTCCAGGAATTCATCGCCCAACCGCTGACTCTCCCCCACCGCCTTGCGCCAGTAGGCCTCGCGGCCGGCGTCATCACCCAGGTAATGCTTGAAGTCGGTGCGATCCGGCAACTTGCCGTGAGGCAGGCTGGCCAGGTACTCCCGGGAGGGGGACACCAGCAGCAGGCGGCGCAGGCGTTTGGGGTCGCCGTTGCGCCAGCGCAAAGGCTTGTCGAACCAGCCGGGGATCACCCGGTCAGTGAAGTGCGGATACAGCACGATGCCCGTACTCTGGTATGGCAAGTCCAGGTGGTAATCGAGCATACCACCGTCCCGATAGACACCATCCGGCGCCCCCGGCAACTCGGTGACCCCGTCGAGCACCATGGGAATAGCGGCACTGGCCAACAGGGCCGCGCGCAGGTTCTCTGCCCGCATGGAGATATGGTGGGTCGTGAAATCATTCAGCGGCCCTACCGGTAGAGGAGTACCGTCCGGATAAACCAGGCCTCGCTCCATGAACAGGCCGGTGGCCTGGCGGCTAAAAAGATTGGTACCGATCAGCCCGGCCAGGCCCAGCCCCAACCCCAGGCCACCGTTACGGGCCATCAACCCGCGGCTGCGGATCACCACGATCACCAGCCGGTAGTCCTGGTTATGCAGAATGTGCTGGTCGCGGTCCTGCAGCAGCTCGGAGAGCATGGCCGCACAGCGGTGACTGACTTCTTTCGCGGTAATGCCTTTGGGAAAACGCTGGCGGGTGTATAGCTCCGCCAACCGCGCCAGCCCCTGGGCCGGATCCTGGCCCATGGCAATAGCGGCAAAGCGCCAGCTACCAATGGAGGCGCCAATCAGGGTACGACGGCGAGGCGCCCGAGGGAGAAAGTCCCCGAAAACCGCCCGGTCCAGCCCGTTGATACCCAACGCCTTGGGACCACCGGCCGCACCGGGCACAATGTCCACATCCTCGGCACGCAGGCCATATTCGCGCAAATGGGCAATAGCGTCAGTACCCGCGCGTAACGTCAAGGCCGGGGCTTTGCTGTGAATGGCGACCACCTGTTCTCTCCGAAGCCAGCTCAGGAAAGTAATGCATCCTACCCGCTATTGGCAGATTTCCGAAATTGCATTCCGCTACCAGTGAACGCAGCCGCACCCAGACGGATTGGTGTCGTTCGCCTGGGCTCAGTGCCCCCTTCGCAATATGGAGGCTTGTGTCGCATCCATTCTCACCATCATCACTCCTTGCCGGCCAGAAACTCGCCAAACGCCCGGGTAAACGCCAGCGGCTGGCTCATCAACGGCACATGACCGGAGCGCGGCAGCACCACATGGCGGGCACCGATCAGTTCGGCAAAGGCCGCCTGGCCTTCGGCGGGATACAGGGGGGAGCGGGCGCCGGTAATCACCGTGGCCGGCACCGGAAAATCCGCAGCAGAGGGCCGGTAATCATGGGTCCCGGACAGGTAGGCCTGCAGGTAGGCACGGATATCTGCCAGCTCCGCCACGGGTAACAGCCGAGCCCACAATCCGGACCAGCGGGAAGTGGCCCGGAAGGCGGAATGCAGCCCGGGGCGACCGGCCACCTGGGCGAGAATATGGGTCAGCTGACGCAGTACCGCTTCGCGCAGGCCGGCGGCCAGGTTGGCGATTCGCCCCTGATCCGGCGCCGCTTCCAGCAAGGCCAGCAAGTCACGCAGTTGCGAGAAGAAGTGTTCCTGTCGGTCACCGAACAGGCCATGGGCCCAGTCCGGCTGGTTGGCGATGCAGGGGGTCTGATCAATATGCAGATAACGGCCCACCGGGGAGAAATCCCCATGGGCATGCCAGTGCAGGCTGGTGGTGGCGCCCAGGGAATAGCCCACCAGATGGAAATCCTGCAGGCCGAAATGGGCCACCAGATCTTCCATGTCCTGCATGTGATTATGGAAGACATCCGGCTGGTTGAAACGGGCAGCGGCAGAATTCCCCGCCCCGCGCAGATCCGGCATATAGAACTGGTAACGACGCAGGTAGGGCAGCACGAAGGGAAGCCAGTCGCGCCCCTGCATACCCAGCCCGTGCAACATCAGCACCGGCTGGCCACGTCCCAGAATTCTCACATGCAGTGACTGGCCATCCCTGGCAGGAAATAACGGCATTCCAACCCCCCGTTCTTCCGTGTTGTTATTCGCCGTACAGACACAGGTAAGCGGTATCCACTGCCACCTTTACCTGAAAACGGCTGTCTGCCACCACTTCAAAGGTGTCACCGGCAGCAAATGTCTGCCAGTCGGCGGCGCCGGGCAGCTTCACGGTCAGTGCGCCACTTACCACGGTCATGGTCTCGTGCTCACTGGTGCCAAACTCGTAATCCCCGGGCGCCATGACACCCACCGTGGCGGGCTTGGTCTCGGTTTGAAAGGCAATGGATGCCACCTTGGCATCGAAGTATTCGTTGACCTTGAACATGCAAGGGCCTCCGCTGAGTCAATGGAGGCGCGAGTATGCCAAAACCAGCGTTGCCGTGCCGCTTATTTCCAATCCGTGGCGATCGGGGTGCCCTGGCGAACGGTATTGGTGACCGGGGTTTTGGCGGCAATCTCCAGCAGGCGCTGACGCTGTTCCTCACTCAGCTCACCGCTGCAGGTCAGGGTACGATCAATATATTCCTTGCCCGCATCATCCCGATAAAAGTGCAGCCCTACCTGGATTTCCCCCAAATCCCACCCCTTGCGCTCGGCATACATGCGCAAGGTGATAGAGGTGCAGGCCCCCAGACCGGACAGCAACAACTCGTAGGGGTTGGGGCCGCTGTCACTGCCGCCCAGCTTTTCGCCTTCATCAGCGGCCAGCCGATGCTGCCGGACATCAATCTGTTGCACATACTTCTCAACGCTATGTACCTGTACTCGCGCCATTGCGCTCTCCTTTTCTTTATCGTCAGCCGCTTTCATACTGAAAACCCTAGATCAATGACTATGCCATGGAGGCGGCCATGAGCAACACCAATGCCAGCGGCGAGATGGTGGAATGCCCCAATCTTGCCGGCAAACCCACTCTCAAGGCAGTGGCATCACGCAAGAGCATTCTCGGTAACGGCCTGCCGATCATTCGTCACCTACCCAGCCGCGACCAGCGATTGATTGGCCCCTGGTGTTTTCTCGATCATATCGGCCCCACCTCACTGGCTGCCGACAATGGCGTCGATGTGGGAACCCATCCCCATATCGGCCTGCAGACCGTCACCTGGCTGTTCGAGGGCGCCTTGCTGCACAAGGACAGCCTGGGCTATGAACAGGAAATCCGCCCCGGCCAGCTCAACCTGATGACCGCCGGCCATGGCATTTGTCACTCAGAGGAAAGCCCCGACGGTTTTAGCGGCCCCATGCACGGCCTGCAATTCTGGATCGCCCTGCCCGCCGAAGACGAAGACACCGCCCCGGCCTTCAGCCATCACACCGATCTGCCGCAATGGAATCAGGATGGGGCCGAGATCACCCTGGTGGTGGGCGAACTGGATGGCCGCCGCTCCCCCGCCCAGGTGTTCTCCCCCCTGGTCGGGGCCGATATCGTGGCGAAAGAGGCCTGCACCCTGACTCTTCCCGTGCCTGCGGGATTTGAACTGGGCTTATGCATTAACGAAGGCCGCACCGACGTGGACGGAGAAACCCTACAGGTCGGTGAGCTCTACTATCTGGGGTGTGGCCGTGACAGTCTGACGCTAACGCTAGACGCCAACAGCCGTGTGATGCTGCTGGGCGGCGAGCCCCTGGGGCAACCGGTACTGTTGTGGTGGAATTTCGTAGGTCGGGACCAGGAGCGCCTGGAAGACGCCATGGCGGACTGGGAGCAGTTCCCCAACAAACGATTCGGTGATGTAGAGGCCTATCAAGGCAAACCCCTGAAAGCCCCCAGCCTGGACCCATCAGTACGACTGAAATAATACGGACTGGCTGTAGGAGCTATGCTCGCATGGCGAACCGCTAAACATGTTCGCCATGCAAGCATAGCTCCTACACAAACACAGCCCGGATCAGGACCCTTCTACCTGCTGGCAGAACATGGCCATGTCCGGGTCGGCAAATCCCTTGTGGGTAATGATGGCGTCATAGGTCTTGCCCGCCTGAACCGCACAGGAGACTGTAGCCAGGAGGCTGTCATCAGCGGCATCCCTGACTTCAATTTCCATTCGGCTGCTGCCGTCAGGCACATCCGAGAAATAACCTGTGGCTTTGCCGTAATCCAGATCCGCAGCGCTGCCAATGGAAAAGCTGGTGCCCGCCTCGCCATACATGGCGTGTATAAAGCGCACACCGACCTGAGAGGAAGTTATCGTTGGAAGCTGTTGACGGAAGGATGCCAGCTGCAATTCGCCACCGACCACATCTCCCATGAAAACCAGGGTGTAATTGTCGCCGGATTTCAAACTCGCACTATCGGCATGAAAATCGCTGCCATTTCTACGCACAGAAAACTCGACAGTCTCCGTGCCGGCATCCAGCTTCAGATTCATGCCATCTTGCTCGTCAGTGGAATAGCCCACATCTTCAAACAGAGGATCGGAGGATTTGTTGGTGACCACATCCACACGAATGCTGGACGCATCCGGGGTAGTGAAGTCCGTCAACTGGTTATGGAAATACAGGCTGGCAGGGGGACGCAGCAAATCTTCCACGTCATCGTCATCCCCTCCGCAACCCGACAACACCACCACACCGGCCATGGCCAGCAAGCCCAGCGTTTTCATTGTTTTCTCCCGAATAGATTACCGACGCCATGATTATCATGGCCAGTGGTGTTTTTTTGGTAATAGTTGGCAGTTTGGAGGGGCTCGGAAGGGGGGAAGCGCCAGCCGCTCAGTTGAACGGCTGGCAGTACAGGGCAATTTGATCATCGTCGCTGTCGAAACGACGGTAGGCAATGATGGCATCGTAGCTGCGGCCGCTGCTGACGCTGCAGCTTACCTGGTCGATCTCCAGGCCCTGGGTTTCGTTATTGACCGTCACCTCCAGGGTGCCACTGGCATTGACCGACACATAGCTGCTGCCTTCGGCATACTCCAGACCGGATACCAGCGACTGGCCGGCCGCGCCCGGCGTGACAACGCTGAGTTCATCGCCGGAGAGGCGCGACAGAGTATTGATGAAACGCACCCGGATCTGGCCGCTGGTCACGGTCATTTGCTGGTGCCGGTAGGTGCGCAATTGACGGTTGTCCAGGGTAGTGTCGCCCATCAGCACCACGGTATAGCGATCACCCGCTGTAAGGGTGCGATTCAGCGGGCCGTTGACCAGGGTGCTGCCGGAATTGCTGCCACGGGCATCGAAAGAGAGCGACTCACTGTCGTCATCCAGCTCAATGGATTCGGCGCTGACATTGCCTGTAATCGTGTAGCCCACATCGTCCTGCACCGGCGTGTTCTGGTTATCCACGAACAGATCCACGGTGACGTCATCTTCGCTGCCGCCACCCAGCTGGGTCAGCTGGTTGTGAAAATAGATTCTGGCGTTGTCAGAAAACAGGCCATTATCATCCTCCTCATCACAGCCAAAGGTGGACAGGCCAGCCACGGACGCCGCCAGAACCAGACGCAGGAAAATCATGATGCCTCACTCCCGGGCGGCTCCTCGCTGCTGTCCTGCTGCTCCAGCAGGGCGGCGGGGCTCTCACCCTCATTGAACTCGCGTATGAAAATACCCCAGAAGGCCACAAACAGGGCGGCCAGCAGAGGCCCCAGCGCGAAACCGGTGATGCCGAACATGGCCAGGCCACCGAGGGTGGAAAACAGCACCACATAGTCCGGCAACTTGGTATCCCGGCCCACCAGGATCGGGCGCAGGATATTGTCCACCAGGCCGATGACGAAAATGCCAAACAGGACCAGGATCGTGGCATTCACTATATCACCAACCGCATACAGGTAGAGTGAAACCGGTAGCCAGATCAGGCCCGCCCCCACTGCCGGAATCAGCGACAGCACTGCCATCACCACCCCCCACAGCAAGGCACCAGGGATGCCCAGCCACCAGAAGATCAGCCCACCCAGGGCCCCCTGGGTGGCCGCCACCAGCAGGTTGCCCTTAATGGTGGCCCGGGTCACTTCAGCGAACTTGGCAAACAGCAGCTTCTCACGCTCGTCACCCAACGGCAGGGCACGGATCAGCATGCTGACCATGGCATCGCCATCGCGAATCAGGAAGAACGCCAGATACAGCATCAAGCCCAGATTGAGGAAAAACTGGAAGGTATTCTGGCCTACGGCCAGGGCACGTTTTGCCAGGAACTGACCTGCCCCGGTAAACGCTTCCACGGTCTGCGACTTGACCCGTTCAAGATCAATATCAAAACGCTCGGCGGCGGACTGCAGCCAGGGGAATGCCTGCTTGATGCGATCCACATAGTCGGCCAGATTGAGCTCGCCGCTCTGCACTTTCTGAAACAGGGATACGCCTTCGGTGACGAAGGAGGAGGCCACCACCAGCACCGGAATCACCACCAGCACGACACACAATACAAGGGTGCACAGGGACACCAGATTACGGCGATGAGGCCATTTGCCAAGCAACCGTTTCTGGAACGGATAGAAAATCACGCCTATGGCGCAGGCCCAGAAGATCGGTGCGAAGAAGGGTTTCAACAGCAGCGCAAACGCCACGCTGACAGCCACCAGCGTGAACAGAAACGTGCCACGCTCCAGCTTTACCGATATATCCGTATCCTGCATCGCCACTACGTCCCTCTTTACACTTTAACGGGCAGCCATGATCACGCCGCCGCCCAGGAAACTCATATAAGACACGAACACCACCAGCAATACGATACCGTTGCCGCGGGTGATCTGGCCCTTGCGGCCCCATAATCCGAAGCCCATGACGAACAGGGCCAGAGTCAGCACCATCATCAGGCTCCAGTCACGCTGCAATACCAGCGTTTCCACGCTCATGGGCTTAATGGCGCCAGCAATACCCACCACGGCCAGGGTATTGAACAGATTCGAGCCTAGCACGTTACCAAAAGCGATATCGTGTTCGCCCTTGCGTACCGCAGCGATGCTGGATGCCAACTCCGGCAGGGACGTGCCGATTGCCACGATGGTCAAACCGATAATCAGATCACTGACCCCCAGTGACTGGGCAATGTCCACCGCGCCCCACACCAGCAGGCGAGAGCTTGCCACCAGCAGGGCCAGACCCACCACCAGCCAGAACAGGGACGTCTTCAACGGCAGCGGATGCTCGGCCAGATCGGTTTCCACTTCCCCGGCCAGCACATCGCCCTTGCCAGTCATGGCAGCATAGATGGACCACCCCATCAGCAGCGCCAGGATGGCAATCAGCACCCAGGCATCCGCCCGGGAGATATTGCCATCCAGCAGCTGGTAGCCAGCCACCAACGTTACCAGCGTCAGCACCGGCAGTTCTTTCTTGAGAACCGCTGAATTCAGTGCGATGGGGCTGATCACTGCGACCACCCCGAGAATCAGGGCAATATTGGAAATATTGGAGCCATAGGCATTGCCCAGTGCCAGCGAGGGGTTGCCATCCAGAGCCGCCATGGCAGATACCACCATCTCCGGTGCGGAGGTACCAAAACCGACGATCAACATGCCGATCAGCAGCGGCGGCATACCCGCATGGGCCGCCGTACCGGCCGCCCCTTCCACAAACTTGTCAGCACTCCATACCAGCACGATCAGGCCAGCGATCACGGCGGCAATAGCCAGCAACATGGGGACTCCTTGGGGTAGTGAATCGTTTCAGGCGGGCATTGTGGCAGAGAGATGGGTGGCTGGCACCTGTCATTGAGTTGCTAGCGTTGAGCTACTAGCTGCTAGACGCGAAATTGCACGGCGCCACCCGGAAAGGATGAGCGCCGCGCCTTAACGACAGACCCGGTCCTTTCTAGCTTCTAGCTTCTAGCTTCTAGCTTCTAGCTCGTAGCTCGTAGCTCGTAGCTCGTAGCTAAACATGCTCCTCCTTCCCCGGCTTGATGCCATAGGCCAGCGTATAAAGCACCGGCACCACAATCAGGGTCAGGATGGTGGCGAAGCCCAGGCCGAACATGATCACCACGGCCATGGATTCGAAGAAGGCGTCGAACAACAGCGGGATCATGCCGAGAATAGTGGTCACCGCCGCCATGCACACCGGTCGTACCCGGGAAACGGAAGCGCTCATCACCGCCTCGAAGGGCGCCAGGGTTTCCATCTCCAGTTTTATCTGCTCCACCAGCACGATGCCGTTCTTCACCAGCATGCCTGACAGGCTGAGAAAGCCCAGTAACGCCATGAATCCGAAGGGCGCATTCAGCAGCAACAGGCCCAGGGTCACACCGATGATCGCCAGCGGCACCGTGGCCCAGATCACCAGCGGCTGACGCAGGGAGTCGAACAACAGCATGGTGATGATGAACATGAACAGATAGCCCATGGGCAGGCTGCCGAATACTGCCGTCTGCGCATCTTTCGATGCCTTGTACTCGCCACCCCATTCCAGGGAATAGCCTGGCGGCAATGCCAGCTCGGCAATGGCCGGACGAATCCGGCGCAGCACCTGGTCGGCAGTTTCATCGCCGAGCACATCCGGTTCCGCCTGGACGGTCAAGGTGCGCTTGCGGTCGCGGCGCAGGATCAGCGCGTTCTCCCATTCGGTGCGGAAGTCGGACACCACCTGGGTAATGGGAATGTAGGTGGCATAAACCGGCGACCATACCTGCACATCGTTCAGGTTGTCGGCACTGAGGCGCTCCTCTTCCGGGGGCCGGGCGACGATAGGCAACAGCTGGCTACCATCCCGATACAAGCCAACGGTACGGCCGCTGAAATTCAGTGCCAGGGTATTATCCAGATCTTCCCGGCTGATCCCGGCACGGCGGGCCTGGGCCTCCTGGAACTGGGGACGGATCACTTTTTCCTGCTGACGCCAGTCATGGCGAATGCTTTCCAGACCGCCATCGGCGCGCATGATCGCCTGGGCTTTCAGGCCCAGCTCGCGCAGGGTCTGCGGGTCCGGGCCGCTGAAGCGGGCCTCGATGGACGCCGGCGGGCTGGGGCCGATCATCAGCCGTTTCACTTTGGCAAAGGCCTGCAGATGCTCTTCACCGATCAGTTGCCGGGTGGCGGACAGGGCCGCATCAATCTGCTCGCGCTCGCTCACCTGAACAATCAGCTGGGCATAGCTGGGATAACTTTTCTCCGGGTTGTAGGGCAGCATGAAGCGCTCGGCCCCGCGACCGATGGTGCTGGTCACCCCGGTGACTTCCTCCATTTCCAGCAGCGATGCTTCCAGGCGCTCCACCGCTTCGCGGGTGGCACGGATATCACTACCCTGGGGCAGCCAGTAATCCACCAGGAACATGGGCGTATTGGAGGGCGGAAAGAAGGCCTGCTTGACCGCCCCGAAGCCCACCACCGCCATCACCAGCAGGATGCCCATGCCGGACAGGGTGAGTACCCGGTGGTGAATGGCCCGGTCCAGCAGACGCCGATAGATCACGAAGATCTTTCCTCTGTAGGGATCTTCGGCCTCACCATCCGCACCGCCCACATCCTTGTCAGAGAAGAACAGGTCGGCAAAGAACGGCACCAACGTCACCGCGGTAATCCAGCTGAGCAGCAGGGAAATCAGCAGCACCCAGAACAGGGTATTGGTGTATTCCCCGGTGGCATCTTCGGACAGGCCGATGGGCGCAAACGCCATGATGGCAATCACCGTAGCGCCGAGTAGCGGCCAGATAGTCTGGCGGACAATATCCACCGCCGCTTCCAGTTTCGACATGCCCCGCTTCATGCCCACCAGGATGCCCTCGGTGACCACGATGGCGTTATCCACCAGCATCCCCAGGGCGATGATCAGCGCCCCCAGGGAAATCCGTTGCAGATCAATGGCCAGCACCTTCATGACGATAAAGGTGCCGAGAATGGTCAGCAGCAGTACGCCGCCCATGAGCAGGCCGGAACGCACCCCCATGAACACCAGCAACACGGCGATGACGATGGCAATGGCCTCACCCAGATTGAGCAGGAAAGCACCCACCGAGCTATCTACTTCCTGGGGCTGGTTGTACACCGTGGCCAGTTCCATGCCCGCCGGGCGCTGGTATTCCAGCTCCGCCAGACGCTGCTCCACCCGCGCGCCCACTTCCACCACATTGACTCCCTTGGAGAAGGAAATTCCCAGGGTCAGGGCCGCGTCACCATTAAAGCGATAAAGGTGGTCCGGTACTTCCGCGTAGCCCCGTTCAATGGTGGCCACATCACGCAGGTAGACCAGCTCATCGGCGCCCGGGTCGGAAATCAGCAGATCGCCCATGTCCTGCACTGTGGGGAATTCGCCGGTGGGGTAGATACGGATGTACTCGTCACCCACTCTGACCTTGCCCGCCGGATTCACCGTATTCTGGGTCTGCAACAGGGAGAAGATCCGTTCCGGGCTGATGCCAAGGGACGCCAGCCGGGTGCGAGAAATCTCCACCAGCACCTGCTCCTGACGCTGGCCGCCCACCACGACTTTGCCCACGCCTTTCACCAGCACCAGCTCCCGGGTCAGGTAGTCGGCGTAATCCTGCATTTCCTGATAGCGGTAACCGTCTCCGGTAATCGCCAGCAGAATGCCGTACACATCACCGAAATCATCCATCACCTGGATGGTGCCGACCCCGGGTGGCAACTGCGGCTGCAGGTCGGTGAGCTTGTGGCGCAACTCGTCCCAGATCTGCTTGAGTTGACTGGCCCGGTAGGTGGGCTTCATCTCCACCTGCACCTGGGACAGGCCGTTGCTGGAAATGGAGGTGACATAATCCACGTAGGGCAGATTCTGGATCGCCATTTCCACCGGCAGGGTCACTTCCTCCTCCACCTGGCGGGGCGACGCACCCGGGTAGCTGGTAATCACCATGGCGGTCTTGATGGTGAACTCCGGATCTTCCAGCTGACCCAGCCGGGTAAAGCTGACAATCCCGCCCACCAGCAGAATCAGGGTAAACAGCCAGCTCACCACCCGGTGGCGAATGCTGTATGCGGCGATATTCATTACAGCCCCCGCTCTTTCACCAGCTCACGGACCGTCTGCCCCTCTTCCAGATGGTGGACCCCGGCGCTGACCACCCGGTCCCCAGCGTCCAGGCCGTCGAGAATTTCCACCCCTTCACCGACCACCTGGCCCAGCGTCACCGGCACCGCCGTCACCGTGCCAACTTGATCCTGCGGCTGATAGCGCCAGACAAAGGCGCCTTCCTTGCCGTCCTGCTTGAACACTGCCTCCACCGGTACCTGTAGCTGCTCGGTGGTGGCCTTGCGGATCTGGCTCAGGTCGATGGCCACATCCACGCTCATCCCCGGCAGTACCAGCAGTCCTTCCGGGTTAGCCATGGTCAGGGTGATGTTGTAGGTCTGGGTGCGGGCATCGGCGCTGGCTTCGTGCTCCTTGTAGCTGGCTTTGAAAGTCCGGTTAGGGGCCCCTTCAAAACGCACCGTGGGCTGGTAGTCTTCACCACCTTCACGCAGGTTGGTAAAGAAACGCTCTGAGACGGCGAACTCGATATCGATGTTGTCATCGCCCTGCAAATAAAGGATCGGTTCCTTGGCCTGCACAAACTGGTAGTTCTCCACCTCGGTGCGTGCCACGGTACCTTCATAGGGCGCCTTCAAGCGGGTGTATTCCACATTGTCCCGGGCCTGGCTCAGGGCCGCCCGGGCCTGCCGCCGACGGGCCTGCAGTTCATCGAACTGGGCTTCGGATATCACCCCGCGCTCACGCAGGCTGATACCCCGCTGATACTGGCTCTCGGCAAGATCGTACTGGGCCTGACGATCCGCCAGCTGATTATTGAAATCCGCCGGATCCAGGGCCGCCAGCAGCTGCCCCTTCTTCACCTGTTCACCGGCACGCACCGGCAGCTTCACCAGTTGCCCGGACACCCGGAAGGCCAGTTGCGACCCTTCCGTGGCCACCACTCGCCCCGGATAGTGACGCAGCTGCCCGGCTCCATCGCCATTCACCGTGTACAGTTTCACCGGCTGCGGCAACGGCGCCTCCGCCGGCGGCTCATCGCCGCATCCCGCCATCGCCAGAGACAGGCCAACCAGTGCCCAGAAACGTGCCATGCGTGCTCTCCCAATGTCATGGTACTTATCAGTACCAATTATCACATACCTTGCCGAATGTTGGTGGACCCAATTCATGACCTTAACGAATTCTGACCTGAAATAACTGTGGAGTCTTTGTGTAGGGTGCACTGAGCCCAGGGCGAACTGCCCCTCGTCTTGCAAAGCCGCGGGGGTTCAGCAACCAAAAAAAGGGCCGACAGACGTCGACCCAAGGGGGGAATAAGGTGCACAGCGGGAAGGTCCACCCGACCTGCCATGCGGTGACGGTGAGCGCGTCACGGGGTTACTCTTTACGATGCCTCAGGCCTGATCAGGCCTTGAGCCAGGCCTCCAGCTCGTCGGCGCCGCCAATGCGTTCGCCTTCGATGTACACCTGAGGCGTGGTGCCGGCACCGGTTACCGCTGCCAGGGAGCTGTAGCTCAGACCCCGGCTGCCCAGTTCGATTTCTTCAAAGGCGTAGCCGTTATCGGCCAGGGCCTTCTTGGCACGGGCGCAGTGCGGACAGCCTGGCTTGGTGAAAACGGTGACCCGCTTGGGCAGGGCCGCCTCGCCATTGATGTAGTTGAGCATGGTGTCCGCATCGGAAACCTCGAACGGGTCACCGGGCTTTTCCGGCTCGATGAACATGCGCTCAATCACGCCATCTTTCACCAGCATGGAATAGCGCCAGCTACGTGGCCCAAAACCGAGATCCTGCTTGTCCACCAGCATGCCCATCTTGTCGGTGAACTCACCGTTACCATCCGGAATGAAACGGATATTGCCGGCAGACTGGTCTCCGGCCCAGGCGTTCATCACAAAGCCGTCGTTAACAGACAGGCAGACAATGTCATCCACACCGTTGGCTTTCAGCACCGGCGCCAGTTCGTTGTAGCGGGGCAGGTGAGTGGAGGAGCAAGTCGGGGTGAAGGCGCCCGGCAGGGCGAACACCACCACGGTTTTTCCCTTGAACAAGTCATCGGTGGTCACGTCCTGCCATTCATTCCCTTCACGGGTTCGGAAGGTGACCTGGGGGACTCGTTGCCCTTCGCGGTTTTCCAACATGCTTAGACTCCTGGTGCAATTTAGAGGGTGCTTCATTTGATTTGAAACCAATGATAGCCACCCTCTATCCATACTAAAAACGGATTACTTCTATCCTTCTGATTGATCCTACCTATCAATCCAGATGGGCGGACAGCATCCAGGCGGCTTTCTCGTGAATCTCGATGCGATCACTGGCCACCGTGGAGGACCCTTCATCCTCGTGCTCACCGGCCAGCTTCAGCACCCGGTTGGCCTGCTCGGCCACGGTGCGGTGGTCCTCGGTCAGCTCCCGAATCATGTCACTGGCGGACGGATCGCCCACCGCATCCCTCACCATGGACAACTTGGAAAATTCCGCATAGCTGCCCGGCGCTTTCCAGCCCAGTGCACGGATGCGCTCGGCAATGGTGTCCACTGCCAGAGCCAGATCGGTGTACTGCTGCTCGAACAAAAGGTGCAGGCTGTGAAACATGGGGCCGGTCACGTTCCAGTGGTACTTGTGGGTTTTCAGGTAGAGGGTATAGCTCTCGGCCAGTAACTTGCTCAACTGCTCGGCAACCTGCTTGTTGTGCTCAATCATTGCGTGGCTCCTTGCTGTTCAAATGTGGCGAAAAACTTGTTCCCGCTGTTCCTTTACATGGCCTTGTGAACAGGAACTTCAACCCTGTTGCGCCATGCGTCAGGATCAACATAACGTCACACCCGATCCATCGACAGAAAATTGATTTCATTACATCGATAGAAAACACTGATGTTCATATCTGTCCGAATTGGCGCTTTACAGGCGCCGCAGACGCTCGGCATGATGCAGTCTCCTCTCACCGGAAAGAAGATGCCGTCAATGTCCGCAACCCCACAGCCGGAAACGGATTACTCTATTCTGGAAGAATGGTTGAATGGCTTGACGCACGGCATCGGCGCAGCGTTGAGTGTCGCCGGCACCGTGATACTGATCGTTGCCGCCAGCCTGCAGGGCGATCCCTGGAAAATAGTCGGCTTCAGTATTTTCGGTGCCAGCCTGATTCTGCTCTACAGTGCCAGTGCCCTGTACCACAGCCTGCGCAACCCGAAATGGCGTGCGGTGTTCAAGATGCTCGATCACTGCGCCATCTATGGGTTGATCGCCGGCACCTACACGCCCTTCCTGCTGGTGAATCTGCGCGGCCAGACTGGCTGGATCCTGTTTGCCGTGATCTGGACACTGGCGCTCATCGGCATTGGCCTGAAGGCCATGTACGGGCACCGTTTCAAACTGATGCGGGTGGGCATTTACCTGGCCATGGGCTGGCTGATCCTGTTTGCCTCCGGGGAACTGACCACCAAATTGAACGCGGTGGGCTTCTGGCTGATCCTGGCCGGCGGCATCACTTACACCGCTGGTGTTATCTTTTACCTGGCGGACCGTTTCATTCCCTTTAACCATGCTATCTGGCACCTGTTCGTGATGGGTGGCAGCATCTGCCACTTCTTCGCCGTCTACTACGGTGTGCTGCCGGTATAACCCCTTGCGGGCCGGGCTCCCGTCGGAAAGCCAGCACGGAAAGTCCCACCAGATCCCAACGGAGGGTTCAGCGGCGAGATACCGGTGACGCATTCACGCCCTTGCAAAACCCCACTTAATCATTATATATTTTATTTAAATATATTTTATGGAAGAGCCATGCAAACCCTGGATATGGATGCCCTGCGCGACAACGCCACTGAAGCCAGTCAGCTACTCAAGGCGCTGTCGCACCCGGACCGGCTGCTGCTGCTCTGCCAGCTCACCAACGGCGAGCGCAGCGTCAGCGAGCTGGAGGAGTTGGTTGGCGTTTACCAACCCTCTCTATCCCAGCAGCTCGGCGTGCTGCGCCGGGAGGGGCTGGTGGCCAGCCGCCGGGACGGCAAGCTGATGCACTATTCCATTGCTGACCCCAAGGCTTTGGCCGTGCTGGAAACCTTGTACACCCTTTTTTGTGGAGAGCCCCAATGACCATCGACTGGAATGCCTTTACCCCCTGGTCGGCCCTGGCCGGTGGCGCCCTGATTGGGCTTGCCGCCGCTCTCTTTATTCACGCCAACGGCCGCATTGCCGGCATCAGCGGCATCGTCGGCGGGCTGCTGCGCCCCTCCCCCGGTGACCGGGGCTGGCGACTGGCCTTTGTGCTGGGCATGGTTGCCGCCCCGCTGGTATGGGGACTGGCCACCACCCTGCCGCCGCTGATCATCGCCGCGGACTGGCCCCTGCTGATTGTGGCCGGGCTGGTTGTCGGCATCAGCACCCGCTACGGCGCCGGCTGCACCAGCGGTCACGGCGTGTGCGGCATCTCGCGGCTGTCGCCACGCTCGCTGGTCGCTACCCTGGCATTCATGGGCAGCGGTTTTGTCACCGTCTTTGTGGTTCGCCATCTACTGGGAGGTGCAGTATGAACCGCTCGCTTTTGAGTGCCTTTATCGTCGGCTTGGTTTTTGGGGTCGGTTTGTTGCTGGCCGGCATGGCCAACCCGGCCAAGGTACTGGCCTTTCTGGATCTGGCCGGCGACTGGGACCCGTCACTGGCGCTAGTGATGGTAGGCGCCATCGCGGTGGCATCGGTGGGCTTTGCCCTGACCCGGGGTCGCAGTCTGGCCTGGAGTGGTGACCCCATTCAGATTCCCGGCAACCGCAAACTGGACCGACGCCTGGTACTGGGCTCCCTGGGCTTCGGGGTGGGCTGGGGACTGGCGGGCTTTTGTCCGGGCCCGGCGCTGGTGGCACTGGGCACCGGCAGCCTCAAGGCGGTGATTTTCGTCGCCGCCATGGTAGCGGGCATGGCCGCCTTTGAATGGCTGGAAAAGCGCAAGGGCGTGTAAAAGCAGCTACAAGCTACAAGCCTCAAGCTACAAGGCGCGCCAATGGCCCTCAAGTTCTGAAAGGCCATGCCCGCGCCCGATCCTAAAATCGCGGGCTGCAAGTTTGCCGCATATCCCGACCTTTACCGCGTTGCAGCTTGAAGCTTGTAGCTTGCAGCTCGTCTTTTCACAGCAGGGCTTCGATATCCTTGCGGATCGCTTCCGGCTTGTCGGTGGGCGCGTAGCGCTTGATGACCTTGCCATCCCGGTTGACCAGGAACTTGGTGAAGTTCCATTTGATCGCCTTGCTGCCCAGCACACCAGTAGCCTCGTTTTTCAGGTACGCGTACAGCGGATGGGTGTTGTCACCGTTCACGTCGATCTTGTCGAACATGGTGAAGCTGACCCCGTAGTTCTTCTCGCAGAAGGCGCCAATCTCGTCTGCCGCGCCGGGCTCCTGCTTGCCGAACTGGTTGCAGGGGAAGCCGAGAATCTCCAGGCCCTTTTCCTGCAGGTCTTCATAAAGCGCTTCCAGGCCCTTGTACTGGGGCGTGAAGCCGCACTTGCTGGCAGTGTTCACAATCAGCAGCACCTTGCCCTTGAAGTCGGCCAGGTTCTTGTCTTCACCACTGAGGGTGGTGGCGGTGTAATCGTAAATCCCCATTATCTCTCCCGTAACCAAGCAAACGCCCAAAGGCGCGGTGTCGTAACCTTATCGCAGCCAACCTGTCTCGGCTATTCCCGGTACAGCGCCTCGACCATGGCGTCGGCCACGGCCTGGCTGGATTGCGGGTTCTGCCCGGTAATCAGGCGCCCATCCGTCACCGCATGGCTGACAAACTTGTCCGCCAGATCCAGCTTGGCACCCAGCTCTTCCAAACGCGTGGCGAGCAGGAAGGGCATCACCTCATCCAGCCCCACTTCCCGCTCTTCCTCATTGGTAAAGCAGGTCAGGGTGCGGTTCTGCACCAGCGGCGCGCCGTTCTCATCGCGCAAACCGACCAGAGCCGCCGGACCATGGCAGACAGCGCCGAGCAGGCCTCCCTGGACCCAGGTGCGCTCCATCACCGCCGCCACCAGTGGGTGGTCGGGCATGTCGAACATGGCGCCATGACCACCGGGCACAAACACCCCGGCGAAACCGTCTTCCCAGATTTTCTCCAGCGGGCGGGTATCCTGCAGGGCCGCAATGGCCTCGGACCATTGGGCCTTCTGCTCATCATCCGGCACGGAATTGGGGTCCACCGGGATCTTGCCACCGCGGGGACTGGCCACCACCACCGGAATATTCTTCTCACGGAACAGCATCCAGGGCACCGCGAACTCTTCCAGCCACAGGCCGGTCTGTTGACCCTGGCCCATTTGCGCTGCACTGGTAACCAGCATCAGCAGGGGTTTATCAAGATTCATTACGCCTCCCGTTCGTGTTCAACTGCGTTCCTGTTCTGTTCATCCCAGCACGGCCCATGGCAACATGCTGTGATTGGTTCTTCTCACGTTGGGTGCGACGGCGTTTTTCATCAAGCCCGCAGGCGGATTTTTTTTGTATGGACTGGCACCAGTTACTCAACAAGGCCCGGCTGGGCGGACGCAGCGCCAAGGATGAAAGCGGACGTACCGCCTTCCTGCGCGACCACGACAAGATCATCTTCTCCGGCGCCTTCCGGCGCCTGGCGCGCAAGACCCAGGTGCATCCCCTGGCCACCAACGATCATGTCCATAACCGGCTGACCCACTCTCTGGAGGTGTCCTGCGTGGGGCGCACCCTGGGCATCCGCGTGGGTGAACGGCTGCAACAGCGGCAGCTGTTGCCGGACACGGTCAGCGCCACCGACTTTGGCGACATCGTCCAGTCCGCCTGCCTGGGCCACGATATCGGCAATCCGCCGTTTGGCCACACCGGTGAACGCGCCATCCGTGCCTGGTTTCAGGAGCGCGGCCAGCGGTTTCTGGATATGTTGCCCGCCCACCAGCAAAGCGATCTGACCTTTTTCGAAGGTAATGCCCAGGGCTTTCGCATTATCACCAAGAGCGAGTACCACCAGTATGACGGCGGCATGCGCCTCACCTACGCCACCCTGGCCACCTTTCTGAAATATCCCTGGCTGTCCGACGATGCCGGCGCCGCCAGCAGCAAACCGGGCAAGTACAGCGCCTTTGTCTCGGAAGCGGATGCCTTTCGCGAGGTAGCGGCTGCCACCGGCCTGCAGGAGATTTCTCCGGGCCGTTTCTGCCGCCATCCACTGGCCTATCTGATGGAGGCCGCCGACGACTTCTGCTATGCCATCATCGATCTGGAAGACGGCCTGGAAATGGACCTGCTGCACTGGGACGAGGTCTATGCCCTGCTGCAACCGGCACTGCCGGATACCCCCGAAGTGCGTGACCTGATCCACTCCGACCTGCGTGACGGCCGCAAGGCCGCACTACTGCGCGGCAAGATCATCGAACGGTTTATCGAAGCCGGAGTGGAAGCCTTCGTGGCCAACCACGACAACCTTCTGGACGGAAAAATGGAAGGGGATCTGATCAGTCACTGCGAACCAGCAGTGCGCGACGTGGTGGAAAATGCCAAGCAACTGGCGCGCTCGAAAGTCTTTGAACATCCCAGGAAGATCGAGCTGGAAATCGGCGCCTTCGAAGTGATGGGCGCGCTACTGGACGGGCTCATTGAAGCGGCAGTGTCCCATGCCTGCGATAGCGCCAGGAACTATCGCCATGAACGGATCATCGACCTGATCGGTCGACACAGTTTTCCGGAGAATCTGGCGACACTGCCAGAACAGGAAAGGATCTATCAGTGCATCATGCGGGCACTGGATTTTCTTGCCGGCATGACAGACAACTATGCCACCTATCTGGCCAAGCAGTTTTCAGGGATGGCGGAAACACGCTATTGAAAGCGATCGTGAAAAAGCGCTCCCGGACTGGATGTCCGGGAGCGCTGTGATGCCAGGGTGAAAGATCAAAGTGCCGGGGTTGGCACCTTCACACCCACGGCGATAAAGGTCTCCAGCTCATCGATGGAGCCGAACGTATCCGAGCCGGTATAGTTGGCATACCCACCGAGAATCATGGTGTCACCATCGGCACTCAGGGTGAACGTTTCCTCATCACCGGGAGCATCGCCGGGCCAGAGCACGGTTAACTCCTGGCCGCTGACAGACCAGCTACCACCCGGACCATTGGCTTCGTCGATTGACTCATTGGTTTCCGTGAAGTGCTCACAGTTTTCCCCGAACTCATCACAGTTCTGCTCTTTTTCCAGATTCATGAAGCGAGCCCCTTCATTGATGACCTCCTGCAAGGTGCCATCGGCGTTGAAGGTAATCAGGGAGCTGCCTCCAAAGTGCTCCAGCGACGTGCTCTTGTAGGAGGAACCAGCATCTGCGTAGTTCTCTGAGAGATTACCGGAGAACACCACCAGATAGGTGGAACCACTCACAATGCTCGACAAGTCAGTGGGTGCAGCACCTTCGAGTGCATCCAGCCTTTGGGAGTTGTCATTGATCGCTGCAATCAGGGCGGCAAAATTCCCATTCACTTCGCTGGCAAGGGCCGGCGAATTGGCAGAAAAGACGGTGGTATCTGTACCTTCTACAACCTCGGAAGCCATCGCGCTGGCGCTCATCATTGCTGCGGTGAGGCCTGTCAGAATCATTTTTTTCATGTCTATTTCCTCTCAACGTTTTTTCTTGAACCAACGGCCTCACTGCCAGTTGGCTTGATCCCAGTTAAATTCGTCCCAGACAGCATCAGGGGTTTCATTGTTGCAAGCGTTTGCAGCAGGGTCCGGGTTACACGGATCCGCATCATCCGGGTCCGCCGTATTGGCACCGAAACCATCGCCATCCTCATCGACACTTTCGGTAGCATCATCCGGGAACGCATCTGCGTTATCCCCCACACCATCACCATCCGTGTCAGTGGTTTCCGTTGAATCGTTGGGGAAAGCATCTGCATTGTCCCCCACCCCATCGCCATCACTGTCAGCGGTTTCGGAGGGGTCGTTGGGGAAGGCATCCCCATTGTCACCCACGCCATCGCCATCGCTGTCTACGCTTTCAGCGGGATCTTCCGGGAACGCATCGCTGTTATCACCGACGCCATCTTCATCGCTATCGGCAGTTTCCGTACCGTCGTTGGGGAAGGCGTCACTGTTATCCCCGACACCGTCATTGTCTGAATCCGTGGTCTCGGTGGGGTCTTCGGGGAAAGCATCGCTGTTGTCGCCAACGCCGTCTTCGTCCGTGTCCGTGGTTTCGGAGGGGTTATTCGGGAAGGCATCCCCATTGTCTCCAACGCCATCGTTATCACTGTCCACGGTTTCGGTGGGATCATTCGGAAACACGTCCGCATTATCACCGACGCCATCTTCATCGCTATCCAGCGACTCGGACGGGTCTTGCGGGAAAGCATCGCCGTTATCCCCAACACCATCCCCATCGGAATCTACCGTCTCGTTGGGATCTTGGGGAAAGGCGTCGCTGTTATCGCCAACACCGTCAGCATCGGTGTCGGTGGTTTCGGCAGGGTCATCCGGAAAGGCATCATCACCATCAACAACGCCATCATCGTCGCGATCCGGATTATAGGGAGCGCTGTCCTGCTCATTGAGCTGGCCATCGCCATCAATATCCGCATCACTGCTATCCGGCGTACCATCCAGATCGATATCACTTTCGGTTTCTGCCGGCTCGATAACCGTGGTGGTGTTCTCCGCGGTAGTGGTATCCGCGTCCACGCCGGTATCAGCGGTTTCATCGGCCACCACCGTTGCCACTTCAGACACCGTCCTGGTAGAGCCGGGGATAGTGAGTGTGGAAGGGTCCTGGGTGACTTCCCCCGCCACATCCGCAATGTTGGCGAAAGTCGGGATGGCTTCACCATCACTCTGTCCATCTACCAGGCCGTCATTGAGGTCTTCAGACAGGGCGGCAAACATGGAATCCGCCGTTTCCGTGCTGTTCGGATCGGCGGATTTGGCGGTTTCCGCCATGTCGGCCATCAGCGCCGCCACGGCTTCCACCGCGGTCCGCAACTTGACTACCTGCTCCTGGTCATCCTGGTCGCCGGTAATCAGCGGCGGGGAAGACAATAGATCCACGCTGTCATCCAACAGGCCAAAGCCGAACTGGCTGCGCACCTTTCGCTTTGAAAGCGTCAACGCTGCCGCCCATTCATCCGCGCTTACCGAGCCATTACCATCACCGGCAAAACCATTGGCTGGGTTGTCCGCATTGGCCAGCGCCATGTTCACCACCAGGGTGCTCAACGGTGTCGGGTAACTGGTTTGCCCAGCCGCTACCGCCTCCGCGGAGGTCACCGACAACAGACGGGTGATCACCGGCGCCTGCCCCGTAGTCAGGTCGACGGTATCCCCATCGGCCTGCACTTCAACCAGAATTTCACCGGTGGTGCCCTCAGGAATACTGACATTGGTAAAGGCAGCACGACTATTGGTACCACCGGTATCCAGTTGAGCCCCCGCCCCACCTGGTGCATTGATATCCAGCTGATACAAGGTGACAGCGGCATTGGCCAGCGGCCCCTTGACGGCGCTGCCCTTCATGGCAGTACCGGTCTGCGGGGTCCCCGATGAGCCCCCTCCTCCGCCACTGCTGCCGCCACTGCCGCCACACCCTGCGATAGCCACCGCTACCGCCAGGCTGGCGACCCGTAAAGTTCCCTTCATTGTTTTTCTCCCATTTCCTCGATGACGGGAAATCAGGCTAGCGACCGCCCAAGATCACCGCATCCCCCATATGGGGGATGCGCAGCGATGGCAGCCTGGCCAATACTGTCCCAGAACGACTCCGGGCGGCGACGGATCTGGGGATATCCCGCACGCCCGCAACAAGAAAACATCCAACGGGGAAGTTGATGGCTACCTTTTTTACGCCTGCTGTTTCAGGGGAACACCCCCTCTTTGTCAGCAAGAAACACCTGCTGCCGCTGATCGCTGCCGGCCTGTTGAGCGCCTGCGCCACCGGCCCCAAACAATACGCGGTGACACCGCTGGACCCGGCCAAACAGGAGTATGTGGCCAGCCAGCCGTCTGCCCTGCAGCCCGCCTGGCGAAAACTGTTCCAGGAAGGACGCCGCAATGAAGTGCTCAACCTGATGGAAATCGGCGCCACCGCGTTCAAAACCGGGGATCTGGACACCGCCCGCCGCACCCTGGATGAAGCCATTGCCAATATCGAGAGCGTGTATGCAGACAACGAGGCGGCACGCAAGGCTCGCAGCCTCTGGTACGAAGAAGGCGAGAAGGAGTTCAAGGGCGAGCCCTACGAACGCTCCATGGTCTACTACTATCGCGGCCTGATTTACCTGATCGATGGCGATTACGGCAACGCTCGCGCCACCTTCCTCAATGGCCTGTTGCAGGATGCCTTCGCCGAGGAAGAACAGCACAGCACCGACTTTGCCTCACTGGTCTACCTGGCCGGTTGGGCGGCACGACTGGATGGCAACGAGCGTCTCGCCGGTGAGCATTTCGAGGAATACCGTCAATTCCGCCCCGACGGCCCGGTACCAGGCGACAAGGACAACACCCTGATCGTGGCGGAAACCGGCACCTCCCCACGCAAGCTGGCCGACGGTGTGGGTCACTACGAGCTGGTCTACCGTCGCGGCAAGGGCTTTACCGAGAATCGCGCAAAGATCGCTGGTGAGGGTCTCAACCAAACCCTCTACCCGGCAGAAGACGTGTTCTTCCAGGCGTCCACCCGGGGCGGGCGGGCCGTGGATCGCATTATCGAAGGCAAGGTGCAGTTCAAGCAGACCACAGGAAACGTGGGCGACGCCATGACCAGTCTGAGTGACAACAGCCTGATCACCGGCATCGCTGCCGGTGCCGGAGGCGGCCTTGCCGCCGGCTTCAATACCATCACCGCCATTGGCGTGGCCGCCCAGGGCATGTCCGCTCGCACCAAGACCCGCGCCGACACCCGCTACTGGAGCAGCCTGCCCGACACCCTGCATCTGGGCAGTGCCCAGCTTTCCCCGGACACCAGCAACGCCAGTGTCACCTTCACCAACAAGGCCGGAATTACCCAGCCACCGGGCAGCAAACCTGCCCGTATTTTCTTCGACAAGAATGGCAACGGCGTGATTTTCGCCAGTGCCCGTTAACCCTACGTTAAGGAGAACACCATGCATGCGAAATTCGCTATTGCCGTCGGCCTGCTCGCCGGCGCCCTGCTTGCCGGCTGCCAGAACAGTAACAAGCTGGAACATGAACAGCGTACCGCGCCAACCACCTACAACAGCGTGACCTTCACCGATTACGACCTGAATCGTAATTTCAGTGGCGGCATTCCCGGTCCTCACAAGGTGTTCCGCTTTACCGCCGAAAAGCATGGCATTCGTCGCACACCGGCTAATACATCGGAAGTCTTTGTCGTCCTGCGTAATCACACCGATTACAACGGCATCCTCGAAGCTCGCACCCAGTTCTTTGACCAGTCCGAGATTCCCACCGACGTGGAACCGCGCTGGCAGCGAGTGGTGGTACCGGCCAACTCCACCAGTGTCTATCTGGAAAAATCCACCACCACCGCGCAACTGAAATACCGGGTGGAAGTGAGGCAGGCCAAATGAAAACTGTCGTCGCTATCGCCTTGCCCTTCGCCTGGCTGGCCAGCAGTCAGGTTCTCGCTCAGCAGGATCACCCCGCCACCGAAATGATGGCACCCGCGCAGGCCCCCATGAGCGAAGAAGCCTACGCGGAAAGCCTGCGTGATCAGTCCCAGCGCCCCCCGGAGCAGGACGTCATCAACCGTTTTCGTCAGGCCTTCCCCGACCAGGGAAAACCGCGTATTGCCGTCTTCTGGAATCGTGAATTCCCCAGCCGCGTCAGCGACTGGTACAGCCATTATCGCAGCAGCCTGAATGCCAAGGGTGAACTAAACGTAACCGGCAAGGATGCCCGTGAAGAAAAAGGCCGCGCCACCCTGACGATGGAACAGGAAAGCCGTGGCGGGTTACGTACCAGCGATCGTAACGCCATTGCCATGGGTTTGCAGGGCGGACTCATCAGCGCTTTCAAGCAAGGCGGGGCCACCGTCATTGATCAGGCCATGGCCCAGCGCATCACCGATAACGCCCTGGAAGACGGCACCTTCGAACGCGCCTCTCCAGATCAGTTGCGCCTGCAGATGCGCGCCCTGTCCCAGCAAGCGGATTACGTATTGGAACTGGTGGTAGGCAGCGAGTTTGACCGCGATGGCCTGTACCAGGTGCGCGTGTTGTCAGTGAAAGACGCCAGCGTGGTGGCTGTGTTCAACACCGACGGCAAGCCGCCGGGCAGTGAAGACCAACATGCCTGGGTGGTGGCTGAAAGCGGCTTCGAAAAACGCGATCGCCCGCAACCCATGAGTGCCACGGGCAAGGAAATCGCTCTCCATACCATGGCCCAGATGAGCCAGTAAGCACCTTATTTATCCACGAATTCCATGAGGGGAACACCATGAACGCTTTTAAACCCATTGCCATCCTCGGTGCCGCTGTACTGCTCAGCGCCTGTGCACCGTCACGAGTCGATAACGCCGCCGGCCAGCCTTCTGTATACCAGGACGTAGGCAGTGCCGGTCGGGTTCAGGGGGTCGGTATCGAGTCCCAGGACGTGGTCGCCATGACCGACAAGATGATGCGCAGCCTGCTGTCCAATCCCATGGTATCCAACCGCCCCACCCCGCCACGGGTGCTGATCGACATGGACGGCTTCAAGAACGAGAGCACCTCGGTGATCAACCTCAATATGCTCGCCAAGCGCCTGCAGATCGAGCTTACCCGTGCCGCTAACGGGCGCATGGTGTTCGTCAATCGCCAGAATCTGGCAGCCATCCAGAAAGAGCGCGAAATCAAGCGTGAAGGGCTGGTGGACGGCGGCACCATCCGCAAGACCCAGGCCACCGCCGGTGTCGACTATCAGATGTTTGCCACCATCACTTCCCAGGACGCCATCGACCGCCAGAGCCAAATGCGTCAACGCTACCACTACATTTCCTTCGAAATGGTGGACATGGAGCTGGGCACCCTGGTGTGGGGCGACGGCTTTGAGATGAGCAAGGCCACCCAGGACAACATTCTTTACCGCTAACACCTCGTTCCGTTTGCGGGCGTCCGGGGAACGACCGCCCGCGCGGATCGGGATACAGGAGAAATATCATGGAACGTCTTTCTGCCGGCATCCGCTTGGGGGCGGTTTTTATCGGCTCGGTATTCCTTGGCGCGTGCGCCTCCAACCACCACAGTGGCACCAGCAACCATGCCTCTGTCGCCATCATGGGACTCGCAGGACAGGCCAGCACTGCCGAAACCACCACCAACGGTCGGGTAACCACATCAACGGATACCAACGCCTACCACGCACAGGTAGTGCAAGCGAGCAAATCCGGCCAGACCGCCTGCGTCAAGGCGGAAGTGCAGTCTGGCAAGATGGTCTACCACTCCACCATCGCCCCGCCAGGCACCTTCCAGGTGCAATCCCAGCACTCCACGGATGCCTGGCGCTGTGTGGATTACAGCAATGGCGGCCAGCAAGTCTGGGCGCTGCTGGATACGAACGCCACCGGCACCGCCGTCAACGCGGAACCCCTCGGCAAGGGCCTGCTTGGCATTCGCATCAACCAAACTGAAGACAAGCACTTCCTGAAAGTGGAAAGCCTGGTGCCGTTGAGTGCTGCAGAAGAAAGCGGCCTGCTGCAGAGCGGCGACCTGATCGTAGCCATCGGTGAAGGCAAGGACGGGGAAATGACCCCGACCAGCGGCCAGACCCTGCAACAGCTCGTTGCCCAAATGCGTGGCGAGCCCGGCACCTTTGCTCGCCTGAGCATCATGTCTCCGGGCACTGCCGGCACCCGCGACGTGCTCCTGGAGCGTCGAGAGCAGACTGCTGAGCAACAGGTCGCCATTCAACAGCAGCAGATCGACGCCCTCGCCATCAAGGACAACAGCGGCCAGTTCCTGTCGCCCTACACCAGTGATGGCGTTACTGCGGAATGGGTCAACAAGACCATCAACGTGTCCATGGGCAAGGCAACCGGGTCAGCCGTTGGCGGCATCGCCGGCGCCTATGCCGCCAACAAGGTACTGGAAAACGTCCCCTTCGGCGGCATGCTCGGCGGCTTTCTCGGTTCCAAGGCCGGCAAGGCCGTGGGCGGAAATACGGCGCTGGAAGCCTCCGGCGGCTGGGACTTCATTCGCAGCAGCTCGGACATTTCCTTCAACTCCATGAATGACATGGCTCGCTGGCTGGCCACCACCCACAGCGGCAAGAGCAACTTTGTCGATGTGATCAAGGCCGCCGACAAAATCTACCCCGGCCTGCAAACCGCCGTGGCCAATTCGGCACGCTGATCAGGAGCCCACCATGTCTATTCTTTACGTCTACCGACTAACCCTGATCTTTGCCAGCGCGCTGCTAGTCAGTGGCTGCATGACCTATCGCTATGTGCCCGCTGAAGGGAATACCCCACTCAGCACTGACAACGGGTCTCTGCCTGTCAGGTTTCACATCGAGCCTGTGAGCGTGGAAGCCCACTCCCGGGTTCGCAGCCATCCTGATTGGAAAGAAATCCCCCCGGCTCTGGAAAGTTCTCTCGAACCAAAAATACAAGCGTTATCCGCTGGCACATCGGCAAGCACGTCTCCGAGACTGGCAGTACACATGGAAAACTCCCAGTTCAAAATAAACTGGGGCCACTTTTTCATGTATATCGCCTCAATCTTCACTCTACCAAGCAGCTCCGACATGCCATTCGATAGTGAAATGACTGTAGCAGCGGGTGACGAAACACTGTTCACGTCCCAGGCCAGCGGCAGCATCCGGGGTTATATTTCCGTCTATTCACCCTCGGCACTTTTCGTCGGCAAAAAAGATCCTGCTATTGCCTCCGCGGACATGGCCACCGACATGATGCGCCAACATCGGCAAGCGCTGGAAGAATGGGTCGCTGTGCAGAAACAACAGTACGATCAGGAAATCGCTGGCAAGGATATTCTCGAACAACGTCAGTGGTTGATCGACAATCCAAGCAGCCTGTTTGCCAGTGAGATTCTTGCCAACCTGGCCAGCCATACCCCGAGCCGCAACAGCCTGGGCTGGCACCGGGAAAATGTGTCCCTGTTTCCCGGGTACGTGGCCTTCCTCTCCGAGGAAGACGCCCTGTGGTTTGTCGGTCCGGACGGGCAACGGGTGATCGATCTGGTGGATGCCGCCAGGCGCGGCACCAGCCAGTCCATTCTGGCAGCTCAGGTGGAAGCCCAGGGGCCCTACAAGCTCTTCAGCGACGAGGAAATCCGCCGCTTGCGCAAGAGCGGGCTCTCCAGCGACCTTATCGCTGCCATGATCCGCAGCGGCACCCAGCCTGCCGCGCAACCCGACACCACTGCCAACCTGGCGGCCAGCCCCCGTGCCAGCCAGCAAGAAACCTTGGCGGCCCTGCTGATTCCTGACAACAGCGGCGAGTATATGAGCCCCTGGACCAGTGATGGCGTTCTGGCGGAATGGGTCGACAAGGCCATCAACGCCAAGATGGGCAGCGCCGTCGGCTCCGCAGCAGGCGCCTACGCCGCGCAGAAAGCGCTGAATAACGTGCCTTTCATCGGCGGTTTTCTGGGCTCGAAAGTCGGTAAGGAAGTCGGCCGCACCGCTGCCATCAGCGCGTCCGGCGGCATGGACTACATTCGCCAGACCTCCGACCAGTCATTCCGCAACCTGGAAGACATGGCCCGTTACCTGAAAGCGGTCCATGCCACCAACAGCAACTTCCAGGATGCCATCAAGGCCGCCGATGCGATCTACCCCGGCCTGATGCAATCTCTGGCTTCCGCAGAGTAAATCCCTCCTGTCCTCCGGGTCAGCAAGGCTGACCCGGAGGCAACATTGCGCCCTTCCCGATTCACTCCTCCTTCCCGAAAGTTTGATACAGTTCATACAGGGAACTGAGGGTAAAACGCCATGGATGCTGAACAAAAACAATGGGACACCCTGATCGGGCGCATCTATGAAACCGCCCTGTCACCGGGTGACTGGGGGGAATTGCTGGAGCCCATGGTCGACTGGTGCCAGCGCCAGGAGCAAGATCTGGAGGTGATGGAGTCGCTGCTTCAACACCTGGATCGCGCTGTTCGCAGCAGCAATCACATGCACTCCCAGGAAGACCAAAACCACCTCCTCAATGACATGACCAATCGGCTGCCCTGGCCCATGCTCATGCTTGATGACCAGCTGCATGTGGTGAAACACAATTCGGCAGCCGACCGTATCCTGGCCTCCGGGCCACTGCGCATGGCCGATGGCGGCGCGCTGATGCTCAGTGACCCTCGTCTCAAGCAGCAATTACAGCAGGTTGTTCGCTTGCAGCAAGGCCGTGACAGCCAGTTACTGCATTCCGAGCAGGAACAGCTGGTACTGCTTTGTATGCCGGTGTTCCGCTCTGACGCCCCTGATGAGGTGTCACGTATCACCACGGTAGTCTGGGTGTTTGCCGACAAAAGCGTGGCGGCGCCATCGGTCCAGTCCCTGGCTGACCTGTTCGGCATTTCCCCCGCCGAAGCCAGGCTACTGCATCTGCTGTGCAAGGTGGGCAATCTCAGCCAGAGCGCAGAGCTGCTATCCATCAGTGTTCACACCGCCCGCACCCAGCTGAAATCGATCATGGGCAAGACCGGCATCAGCAGCCAGGTGGCCCTGGTCAGCCGGGCCATGAGCCATGCGTTGCTGGCGACGCCGGCTCTCACCACCCACGATGGCCGCGAAGAGCGTTTCATGGTGCTGCCCGACAACCGCGTATTGAGCTGGTTCGAATATGGCTGCCCGGAGGGTAAACCTCTACTGGTCATGGAGAATCAGGCCGGGAATATGCCGTGCCATGAACCCCATCATGACTGGTATGTATCCCAGGGACTGAGGGTGCTGGTGGTGGTTCGCCCCGGCTTTGGCATTTCCAGCCCCTGTCCGAATGGCAACTTTGTGGATTTTGCCGAGGATCTGCGCCATTTTTGCGAACGCCTTAACCTGCAAAAACCCGTCCTGGCCGGCTATTGTTTCGGTGGACCCTACGCCCTTGCCGCTGCCGCCAAATACCCATCCCTGTTTGAACGGGTCGGTGTGATTGGCAGCATTGTCCCCTGGCAATACATGCAGGAAGGCCAGCTTGACCCCATGCATGGTCGGCTCCTGAAAATGGTAGATCGTGACCCCAGACTCTTTATCGCTCTTGGCAAGATGGCATTGCGCGGGGTCAATCGCTCGCCGGAAAAATTCTTTTCCTTCTTCTCCCGGTTTCTGGATGACAAGGACGCCAGCCTGATCAACGACCCAGTCGTGCAGGCAATCACCCTGCCGCAATTACGGCAGCGCTGGTTTCAGGGGGCCAGAGTGATCATTGATGACTATTTGCGGGTACTGCGACCCTGGGGATTCGAGTTGGAGGAAATTTCTATTCCCACCCTGGTCTGGCACGGCGCCCTGGACCGCAGCGTGCAACTGGAACCGGCCCGGTTGATGGCCCAGGGCATCCCCGGCGCCCAGTTCCATGTGCTGGAAGATCAGGGACGCTACCCGGTGATCGAGTGCTGGCAACCATTCATTGAAGCCCTGGCGGGTTCGGTACCACAAGCCATCACGCAACGGGCCTGATCACGACGGCCTTACTCAGCCACAAAGCTGGCCAGAATCTGCGGCCACCGGGAATAGATAAAAAAGTGACCACCATCCGGCAACAGGGTTAGTTCACTGTTGGTTAACCAACGATCAAGTTGTATTGCCTGATCAGCGGGCACCTGCCCATCCTGTTCGCCATGCCAGAGATACACTGGCAGCGTCAGTGATGATGGTTCCGGGAGCGGCGTGCGTGCCACTGCCTGCAAGTCCTGAACGAATCCCATGGAACCCTGCCGGCACGACTCTCTCAGCGCCAGCAAATAACGTTCCTGATGACCCAGTTCGGCAAGCAGTTTGCGGTCCACCGACGATCCCAAATGGCGGCGAGGGTTTTTCAGAATCGTGCGAGCCATATGGTCCAGAACAGTCTCAGCCAGGCCCGGCGCCTTGTCAGCCAGAGCAACAGCCAGGCGCATCATGCCCTTCAACGGTTTACCCGCCTCCCCACCCGGAGGAGCCAGACTGGAAACCAGCCCCAGACGGCTGACTCGGTCTCCCAACCGGGCCGCGCAATGCAAGGCCAGGAATCCGCCCAGCGAGTAACCCAACAGATGGAATTGCGGCAGCCCCAGATGATCGGCCAGGCATCGCATGTCCTCCGCCAGATCATCCACCGTCCGCTCGGTCAGCGCCTCCGACTCACCATAACCTGGGCGCTCGACGATAATCAGGCGAATCTGCATGTCCCGCAACACACTGTCACCGCCAGGCACCTCCAGACGGGAGCCACGCACACTGTGACAGAACATCACCGCCACCCCCTGCGGATCACCGTACTCCGCAAAACAGAGCCGCTGACCATGGGCGCCTTTGCAATAACGTAACCCCGTCGCTTCACCGATCTCATCAGCTACGTTTCCGGTTATCGACTCTCTACCCCTGAGAGGTGCCAGACCGGACAGTACCAGCGACACCAACTCTGCCTGCCGGGCCGTTTCCGTTTTTCGGAAAACGGATTTTAACTGGGTTCGTACCGTCTGCTCCGAGACCTGACGGCGCTGGGCAATGCTGCGCAGATCATAGCCATGAATCAGGTCCCGAGTGAGATCTGCCTCCGCTGCCGACAACTGATACAGGTCGATCAGCGTTTGCTCATCAATCAAGGACTGGAACTCAGGATTGGATAAAAACAGGGTGACCGCCGGGGGGTCATTGTCGTCCCTGTCTTTTACCAGATCTGCCGGACATACCAGCAGGGAGACGGAGCGAGGATCCCCCGGGGACAACATCAAGGCATGGCTGCTGCCTTCGTTGAGAGACTGCGCGATATAGTGATGGAGCAGTTTATGCTGCTCACGATTATTGATCCGGAAATGGCCATCATGATTGGCCAGCATTTCATGTTCTGCCAGGGTGCGATCAGCCTGCTGGTTCAACATGATGATATTCAACCGGTCATCGAGCAACGCCACCCCCATCGGCAGCATTTCCAGCGTGCGATCCAGCAAATTCTGCGACACCGCCTGGGACTCGAACCGGTCAGCCATGTCCAGCGCCTGGCGGATATGGGGCAGCAGTTGCTCAAGCAGTTCCCGTCTGGCCACAGGATTCTGGTAGATGGCATCGTCGTCAAAGGGGTTGGCGGTTTCCTGCAGTGCCGCCACCAACGCCGGCCAACGATTTTTATCCTGAGCAGCCTGATACAACAGCAAGGCCAGATCCGATGTGGAAAACCCCGTCATTCCCCTCCTCCTGTCACCCCGACATTCACAATCAACTGCACCATGACAGAAGACCTGGCGAGATGTCACCGCTTCAATGAAACCGACCAGGCACCCACAGCAGCACCGCCAGTCAGGACAAACAGTGTATCCAGGCTACCGTGATGAAGCTGTCAGCTCAGCACCCGTTCTGTTGGGGCGCAACGCTGGAGTCGACCTGCTCACGCAGCAATTCCTTGAAGTCCTCGAACTGATAGGAGAAACGCCAGTTCTCCTTATCCAGTTCATCCACTCGATACCAGCCGATCGCCTTCACTTCCAGGCGGCCGGCAGTGGGCACATCCGGCTTTTCCGGTGAGCACGCCGGCTTGCAGTCATAGAGATGGAACCCGTTTTTCATCACTCTGAGACGCCGGCCCACGGTCACATCCAGCCCGGTTTCCTCATAGGTCTCCCGGTGCGCCGTACACTGGGCCAGCTCATCGGCTTCACGAGTACCGCCCGGCACCCCCAGCTTGCCGCCCCAGCGATGGGTAATCAGCAGCACCTTGTCCTCATGCAGAATCAAACAGCCCGCATTGGCACGCCGATCATCTTCCTGACCAGCCACCCGCGGGCAATCAGCAAGCACCGCGCCGGGCAGCAGCAAGCAAAGCAGCCAGAGCATTCGCTTCATGTTTTTCCCCATGGGCCGGTAATGGGACCCCATATTTAACAGTGAAGAGTGAACAGTTAACAGCGGCGCGGGCAACGTTTCCTGGCCCCCAACGCAAGAGGCCGCGACCCATAATCTGGCGCGGCCTCAAAGGCTGGAGCAACCCATAAACTCAATCGCGAACTATTAACTGTTCACTGTTAACTGTTAACTAATCAGCGGCAGCCGGTGCTCCCGCGTTGCCGCAATCACCTCATCCGGGACCAGAATTTCCGTGGCCAGAGGCAGGTGGTCGGACAGCAGGCAGTCGTCAAGTACGCGTGTGTGACGACTTTGCAGTGCCGCTGACAGAAGAATGTGGTCGATGTGCCGATCCGGGGCCCAGCTCGGGTAGGTATTGAGGTTATCGGCCTCCACAGTCCGCAGCCCCAGGCTTGCCAGAGGGGATGCTTCCAGGTGCTCCAGACGGCAATTGAAATCCCCCATCATCACCACATACTTGTAGCCTTCAAGCAACCGGGTCAGGTAAGCCAACTGGGTATTGCGCACCTTCTCGCCAAGGGCAAGATGGGCAACCACCACCACCAGAGGCTGGATAGGATGACCATACTTGATGATGATGGCACCACGCCCGGGCAGACCGGGTAACCGATGATCCTTCACCTCGAAGGGCTGATGGCGACTGAGGAAACCATTGCTGAACTGGCCGAGACGGCCCAGATTGCGGTTGAGTTGCTGGTGCCAGAAGGCGAAATCGCCCAGCGATGCCAGGTGAACCAGCTGATTCATGTTGCGTGACCGCAGGCTGCCACCATCCACTTCCTGCAGCCCCACCACATCAAAGTGGCTCAGCACTTCGGCAATCTGTTCGATGGTTTCCACGCTGCGCGGATGCGCTACCAGGTGTTTCCAGCTACCGGTGATGTAATCGCCAAATTTCTGGCTGCCGATGCCGGCCTGGATATTGAAACTGAGCAGCTTGATGCTCTTTTCCGGGAGGATGATTTCACGGGTCTGGCGAGTCCGTCGCACGCCTTCCCGAGCGAAGGAAAAGCCCGCAGGGCGGGCTTTCCAGTCACGATAAGCATTGCGGGCACGGTCCAGCAGCATGAATCAACCGCCAGTCCTTTCCTTGTTGGCCAGATACTCGATGACCTCGAACAGCTCGCCGGTGGTCTTCAGGTTCTCGCGCAACACCAGGTACTTGCCGTTAACAACAAAGTTGGGCACGCCCGGAATCTTGTATTCCTTGGTCAGCGCCTCCGCCTGACGCACCTTGGTGGACACACCAAAGGAGCTGTACAGACGGTTGAACTTGTCCGGCTCCACGCCGTATTTACGGAAGAAGTTGGCCAATGCCGGCTCATTGAACAGCGGCTCACGGTGCTTGTGAATGGCATCAAACAGGGGACCGTGGACTTCATCCACCAGGCCCAGGGTTTCCTCGATATAGTAAGCACGAGCCAGCGGCTCGGCGTTACGCAGGAACAGCACCGGGGTGCGCACGTAATCAATATAGTCCGGCTTGGATTCCAGCCACGTGTCTACCGCCGGTTCCAGGGAGTAACAGTGGGGGCAGGCGTAGGAGAAAAACTCCCGCACTTCCACCTTGCTGGGGTCACTCACATTGCCGGGCACATCCAGAATCTTGTAATGGGTGTCCACGGCAAAACGGGCATGTTCGTCGGCTGCAACCGCAGCGGTTGCCAGGCCCAGACTCATCAGCAAAGCCGTCACAAAGCGAAGCATGGGTTCATCTCCTTATTGTTGGTCTCCGCACGGTATGACCGCCGGAATCATTATTTTCTCCCGCCGCCGAGTAAAAACACATCGATGCAGGGAGAATCATTTATCTTTTCATGATAACAACGAAAAAGGCAGCCCGCAGGCTGCCTTTTCTACAAACCGTAACCAATCAGATCTATTTGGACAAACCAGCAATGTAGCTGGCTACCGCCTTGATCTGGGAGTCACTCATTTTGGCAGCAACGGTCTGCATCATGCCTGGGGCGTCACCATCGGTATCGTTGGTGCGCTTGACCACGTTATCGCCCAGGTCATTACGGCCAGCGGCACGGAAAGCCTTCAGCTGATCTTCCACATACTGGGCATTCTGACCAGCCAGGTGCGGATACTTGGCGCCATCAATACCCTGCCCTGCAGGGCCATGGCAACCGGAGCATGCAGGCAGACCATTAGCTGCATCCCCACCGCGATACAGTTTGGCTCCCTGCTCTACCCATTCCGGGTCAGCCTGACCGGATTGCGCTTCCTGAGAAGCATAATACGCCCCCAGATCCGCCATGTCCTGCTCACTCAGGTTGGCCGCCTGGCCGGCCATGATGGCATTTTCACGTTTACCGGACTTGTAATCCTGAAGCTGCTTGACCAGGTAGGCTTCACCCTGACCCGCCAGTTTCGGGTAGTTACCAGCAATCGGCTTGCTACCACCGGGGCCGTGACAAGCGGCACAGGGAGCGGCTTTTGCTTCACCAGCCTCAGCATCGCCTGCAGCCAGAGTCGGGTTGGCTACTACGGCAGCCGCCATCAGCACGAACAGTTTGAAAAACTTCATGGCCTATCCTTTCGTACAGCGTCTTATTTGCTTTTGGACATGTACTCAATCAGAGCACGGTATTCGTCGTCGCTACAGTCGTTGCACATGCCTTTGGGCGGCATGGCGTTGAACCCTTCCTTCACGTGCTTGACCAGGGTATCCATGCCTTTAGCACGCAACGGTTTCCAGGCGGCTTCATCGTGAGCCTTGGGGGCACCGGCTGCGCCGGAAGTATGGCAGAAGGTGCAGCTACTGTTATAGCGCTCTTCCACGGTGGCGGCGCTGGCCGCTCCTGCCATCATGATCAATGCAATACCTGCTACCAAACCCTTCATATCCTACCTCTGCTATGCTGGCGTCAACCGCTGGCGAAGTGTGGATTTGCCTTTCCCGTCAAACCCTTGTAGAACGTCGACCGCCCTGGCAACCGCCAGGAGGGCCAGGCGGACGGGATTATATACCAGTCTGGCACGCGCCGTCATATTCCATGTGAAGGGTAAGGTTATGGGTAACAGTGAAAAGCATCCAGCAGAGATCCTGCTCCATCAGGCCAGTTTCCTGCAAAGTGCCCAGCGCCTGGACCAGTGCCCGCCTGACGAAGGCCGGGAAGTGGCCTTTGCCGGCCGCTCCAACGCCGGCAAATCCAGCGCCATCAACCGCCTGACCGGCCAGAGAACCCTGGCGCGAACCTCCAAAACCCCCGGCCGCACCCAGTTGATCAACTTTTTTGCCCTGGACGACGAACGGCGTCTGGTGGATCTGCCCGGCTATGGCTACGCCAAGGTAGCCAAGAGCAAGCGTAACGAGTGGCAGGAACACCTGGATCACTATCTGGCCGAGCGCCAGGTGCTGGTGGGGCTGGTGCTGATGATGGATATTCGTCATCCGCTCAAGGATTTCGACCTGCTGATGCTGGAATGGTCCGCCCAGGCCAACATGCCCATCCATATCCTGATGACCAAGGCCGACAAACTGAAGTTCGGCGCTGCCAAATCCACCCTGCTGAAGGTGCAAAGCCAGCTCAAGGGCCATCCTGCACCACTGTCACTACAATTGTTCTCTGCCACCAATGGCACCGGTTGCGACGAGGCCTGGAAAAAACTGGGGGAATGGCTGGAAATAGGGTCAGACGCCGATCGCCGGATGTCGGACGACTAGGCCATCTTTTAGCGTCAGACCTCCGACTTCAGACGTCCGACTTTTCTCCAGACAAAAAAATCCCCGGCAGCAATTCTTGGGGGGAAGGGAACGACTTGCTGCCGGGGGGGCTTGCCACCCCGGCTTCTTTGGGGGAAGAAGGCCGGGGCAAAACACGACGAACCGGTGAGGGTACTGGGGGATCGGGGGGCCGGCCCGTCGCTCTTATAGAGACTGCCGTTTTTTCAGAAAAGTTCCAGCCCTTCATTCCCTGTTTTTGCCCGACTGTCGATGTACGTCACAAAACTGGCACTAAGGGGCACTCCCGTCCCACGACAGGGCGCCAGCGAGGCCTGGCTGAACGCGAAGGAAGCCCCCTATCTCACTGATCAGCAAGCACTAATAGCCAAACAGAAAACCTGGCACGCTGATTGCTTTATTACAATCTGCGAACCTGTATAAAAAACGCGAAGAATTTGCAGTTTGCCATTGCCTTCCGACACAAGCGGCGGGCAAAAAAAAATCCCTGGCAGCAATCTTGGGGGAAGGGAACGACTGTGCTGCCAGGGAGGCTTGCCGCCCCAACCTCTGGGGAGAGATTGGGGAGTCCAAATAAGCTACGGATCGACGAGGGTACTGGGGGATCGGGGGGTGCCAATCCGTAGCTATTCTTTACGACCACACCGTTTTCCCGAAAGTTCCTGCCAGTTTCACCTTTTACATTTTTTACAGAACAAGCTGCGAGCCCCTAGCTTTTAGCTTCTACGCGATTGTCCGCAAGCACCACATCCCCGAACTCTGCGCCGCGATTCACGCCAAACCCAAACACCCCGCGGGCACAGCCTCAAGGGCTCCCCACCGTAATGTCGCGACTCAAAGCTAGCAGCTAGAAGCTCATAACTGCCTTACTGCTTCCAGGGCTCCCCGCGCGTGCCCTTCATCCGTTTCAGATCCCGGTGCATGGCCGCCTTGGCCAACATGTGGGCCGATACCGGGGCCGTGATGAACAGGAACAGGGTGATCAGCACCTCATGCAGTTGCAGCCCGCGCTCCTGCCAGGAAAAAAACAGCAGGGACGCAATGATGGTACCGCCCACTCCCAGGGTGGTGGCCTTGGTAGGACCGTGCAGGCGAGTGTAGAAATCCGGTAGGCGCGCCAGGCCGATGGATCCGATCAGCGCAAAAATGCCGCCCACCACTACAAAAATCGCCACCAGCCATTCAATTACTGTGTCCACTTTATTCTCCAGCCATTGTACGAATACAGGGCCCAGGTACTTGATAGAAGGTCAAATGTCGGAGGTCGGACGTCTGACGCTAAAACACAGACCCAGACTTCCGACGTCAGACCTCAGACGTCCGACCATCACTCAATAATGTCGCCGCGGGTAATGTATTTGGCCACCGCCACGGTGCTGACAAAACCGATCAGGGCAATCAGCATGGCGGCCTCGAAATACAGCTTGCTGTCCACCTGGATGCCATAGACCACGATCAGGGCAATGCTGTTGATATACATGGTATCCAGCGCCAGCACCCGATCCGGCAGGGAGGGGCCGATCACCAGCCGATACAGGTTCAACACCCAGGCCACCGTAAGCAGGCCAAACGTCAACGAGATGGCACTCTCTAGCATTCGAAAATCTCCTTGATCGGCCCTTCGTAGCGCTGCTTGATTTCCGCCACCAGGGCCTCCGGATCTTCCACGTGCAGGGCATGCACCAGCAACCGGGTGCGGTCCTCACTGACATCGGCGGACACGGTCCCCGGGGTTAGCGACACCGTGCTGGTAAGCACAGTAATGGCAAAGCTGTCGCGCAGGTCCAGTGGCACTTCCACAAAACCGGGCTGCAGATCCTTCACCGGCCCCAGCACTTTCAGGGCCACCGCCAGGTTGGCCAGCAGAATATCCTTGGCCACCCGCAGCACGAAACGCAGCAGCCCCATACGATCACGAACCAGCGGCACCTGTGGCCAGAAAGGCCGGGTGCCCAGCGGCAACACCACCGCCAGAATCAGCCCCAACAAGGCATGGCCCACACTGAAGCCATTGAGGAGCAGCCAGGTCAGCCACAGCACCAGGGTAAGACTGGGATAGGGAAGCAAGCGCTTCATGAGGCACCTCCCAACACCGCGCGAATATAAATCGTCTGGTCCGCCAGCTGGTCGGCCACGCCAGCGCATAGCTGCAGCAGAGGCTCCGCGGCCAGGGTCAACACCGGGCTCACCAGCAACAGGGCCAGCATGGGAATGACACGCCGCTTACCGAGTTTCTTGCCGACAGCCTCACCATGCACCCGCCAGAACAACGTCGACCCGGCCCGGCTCAGACCCACCAGGCCAGCCAGCCCCGCCAGCAACAGGAGCGCCCAGTAAGGGGCACTGGGCACCGCCTGCAACAGCGCCACCTTACCGACAAAACCGGACAGGGGCGGCAACCCCACCACCGCCACCGCGGCAGCAAAAAAGGCCGCGCCCAACCAGTTGCCGTGGGCCAGTGGCGGACCGGACTCCAGCCGGTCATCGCTATCGCCCCGGGAGCGGCGCAGCAGATCACAGAGCAGGAACAGGGCACCACAGATCAGGGTGGAATGGATCAGGTAATAGAGTGCCGGACCGACAGTCTCGGGGTCTCCCAGACTCAGTGCCGCCACCAGCGTGCCCACGGACATGACCACCAGATAGGCCACCAGCCCGCCCAACCGTTTCGCCGCCAGGGCACCGATAGCCGCCAGCGCCAGGGTTACCAGCGCCAACCACCAGAGCAGATCGGCCCCCAGCCCCGCCAGCGGCCCGTCACTGAAGGCCAGCGCCTGCATGCGCAGGATGGCGTAGATGCCCACCTTGGTCATGATCGCAAACAGCGCCGCCACCGGCGCGGTGGCATTGGCATAGGTGGCCGGCAGCCAGAAGTACAGCGGAAACAGGGCCGCCTTCAGGCCGAACACCACCCACAGCAACAGCACCGCCACGGTCAGCAGGATCTGCTCGCTGCCCTCAAGGGCCTGGGCCTTGACCGCGAAGTCGGCCATGTTGAGGGTGCCGGTGGTGCCGTAGATCAGTCCCAGGGCGATCAGGAACAGGGCCGAGCCGGCCAGGTTCAGCACCACATAATGCAGGCCGGCCTTGACCCGATCCGGGCCACGGCCATGCAACGCCAGGCCGTAGGAGGCGATCAGCAACACCTCGAAGAACACGAACAGGTTGAACAGGTCACCGGTGAGGAACGCCCCGTTGATACCCATCAACTGAAACTGGAACAGGGAATGGAAGTTGGGCCCCCGGCGATCATCACCGGCGCAGCCATATAAGAGTGCCGGCAACGCCAGCACCGCAGTGAGCAACAGCATCAGGGCGCTGAGCTTGTCCAGCACCAGCACGATACCGAACGGCGCCTGCCAGTCGCCCAGCTGATACACCCCCACGTCACCCTGGGCGGCCTGTTGCCACAGCACCAGCGCCACCGGCACCAGGGCAATACAGGAGAGCAGACCGGTAAAGCGCCGCAACCGTTGCCGCTCGCGCACCTCCAGCAACAGCAGCAGCCCGGCGAGGGCAGGAATCAGGATGGGCGCAATAATCCAGTGCGTCATGAACGTTGCTCCCCGTCCTGACCATCCACATGGTCACTGTGCTGCTCCCCCTGACTGCGCAGGGCCAGCACCACCAGGAAGGCAGTCATGGCGAAACCGATCACGATAGCGGTGAGCACCAACGCCTGGGTCAGCGGGTCGGTGGGGTCTTCACTGGCACCGACCACCGCCACCTGGTTGATCTTCAGGCCGCCCATGGCAAACAGGAACACATTCACCCCGTAACCCAGCAGGGTCAGCCCAAGCACCACCGAAAAGGTGCGCGCACGCAGGCACAGGTATACGCCGGTGGCCACCAGCACGCCGATAATCAGCGCCACTAACAACTCCATCAGGTGGTCTCCTTCTTGTCATCCAGCAACGACAGCTTGCCCAGGTTGGCCAGGATCAGCAGGGTGGCGCCCACCACGGTGAGGAACACGCCGGTATCAAACAACATGGCACTGGCCAGCTCGAAGTCGCCGATCATGGGCAGGTGCACATGGGTAAAGGTACTGGTCAGGAAGGGCGCATCGAAGGCCCAGCTGGCTACCCCGGTCAGGCCCGCCAGCAACACGCCAAGGGCCACCAGCGGGTGGTAATCGCCAGGAATACGTTTGTGCACCCAGGTCACCCCGGATGCCACGTACTGCAGCAGCAGTGCCACCGAGGTAATCAGCCCCGCCACAAAGCCACCGCCAGGCAGATTGTGGCCGCGCAGGAAGATATACACCGCAATCATCAGCGCCAGCGGCAACAATGGCCGCGACAGGGTCACCAGCACCAGCGGGTGGGCGTCATGGGCCCAGGGCCGGCCAAAGGGGTCGTACTTGGCAGACACCAGCTTCAAGTCACTGAGCAGGGCATAGATCCCCAGGGCCGCGATGCCCAGCACGGTAATCTCGCCAAAGGTATCAAAGCCACGGAAGTCCACCAGGATCACGTTCACCACATTGGTACCGCCCCCGCCGGGCACGCTGTTTTCCAGGAAGAAGGGGCTGATGGTGGCAATCTCGGTGGTCATTACCAGCAAGGCGGCCACCGCCACCCCCGTGCCGATCAGCACCGCCAGCACCGCATCACGACCCACCCGCAAGGAGTTGGAATCCGCCTTGGCCCGCGCCGGCAGGAAGTACATGGCCAGCATCAGCAGCAGCACGCTGACCACTTCCACAGAAAGCTGTGTCAGGGCCAGATCCGGCGCCGAGAAGCGCACGAAAATCAGCGACACAATCAGCCCCACCACACTCAGGCAGATAATCGCCATCATCCGCTGGCGGTGCAGCACCGTGGTCAGCAGGGCGGCAGCAATCAGCATCAAGGCACAGAGAACCGATACCCCATCCACCGGTAGCATGGCGCGCTCTCCGGTGAAGCTGGCCAGGTTGGGCAACTGCCATACCAGCACCGCCGCCACCAGCGCCAGCACCCAGGCCAGATAACCCTGCAGTGACCCGCTCTGCAATCGCCGGGTAACACCAGCGGCCAGCCGCACCACGGCCTGGATCCGGCCTTCGAACACCCGCTTGGCATCAATCTCCGGCAAACGCGCATACCAGGCAAACAGCCCGCGACGGCACGCGTACACCGCGATACCCCCGACCAGGGCGATGACACTCATCAACAGCGGAATATTGAGCCCGTGCCACACCGCCAGGTGATACTCGGGCAGGGTACCACCCAGGGTAGCCGTGGCCGCCACCGCCAGCAGCGCCGCCACGGTGATCGCCGGGAACACCCCCACCGCCACACACAGGGCCACCAGGATTTCCACCGGGATCTTCATGTAACGGGGCGGTTCCTGGGGCGGGAACTTGGGCAGATTCACCGGCTCGCCATTGAAGAACACATCGTGGATAAAGCGCGCCGAGTAGGCCACCGAGAACACCCCGCCCAGGGTCGCGCCCAGCGGCAACAGCCAGCTCAGGGCGCCCAGCTGGTCGGACTGCAGGGTCTCGGTAAAGAACATTTCCTTGGACAGGAAGCCGTTCAGCAACGGCACCCCGGCCATGGCCGCCGACGCCACCATGGCCAGTACCGCCGTGTAGGGCATGTACTTCCACAGGCCATTGATTCGGCGCATGTCGCGGGTGCCTGTCTGCTGATCGATAATGCCCGCAGCCATGAACAGGCCCGCCTTGAAGGTGGCGTGGTTGATGATATGAAACACACCTGCCACCGCCGCCAGCGGCGAATTCAGCCCGAACAGCAAGGTAATCAGACCCAGGTGACTGATAGTGGAAAACGCCAGCAACCCTTTCAGATCATGCTGGAACAGGGCCCATACCGCCCCCCACAGCAGGGTGGCCATACCGGCGGCGGTGACCAGATAGAACCACAGGTCGGTGCCCGCCAGCACCGGATAGAAACGCGCCAGCAGGAAAATGCCGGCCTTCACCATGGTGGCCGAATGCAGGTAGGCACTCACCGGCGTCGGCGCCGCCATGGCATGGGGCAACCAGAAATGGAACGGGAACTGGGCACTCTTGGTAAACGCCCCCAGCAACACCAGGCAGAGGATCACCGGGTAGAGAGCGTGTTGCTGAACCAGCGCACCACTCTCAAGCACCGTACTCAACGAGAAGCTGCCCACCACATGACCAATCAGCAGCACCCCGGCCAGCAGCGCCAGGCCGCCCATGCCGGTGACCGTCAGCGCCATACGAGCACCCTTGCGAGCAGCACTGTCGTATTGCTTGTAGCTGATCAGCAAAAAGGAACTGAGACTGGTCAGCTCCCAGAAAAACACCAGAAACAGCAGGTTATCGCTGGTCACCACCCCCAGCATGCTGAACATGAACAACAGCAACAAGGTATAGAAACGGCCGCCATCATCCTTGGCCGGCAGGTAATAGTGGGCATACACCACCACCAACAAACCGATGCCCAGAATCAACACGCAGAACAACAGCGCCAGGCCATCCAGCCGCAGGGCCAGATTCAGCCCCAGGGACGGCAGCCAGTCCAGTGACCACTGCTGCATCCCCCCTTCCCAGATCGGCATTGACGCCTGGGCCAGCAGCCCCAGGGCAGCCACCACCGGCAGCGCCACCAACAGGGCGCACCAGCGCCTCCCCAGCTGGCGAGTAAACATGGGAAGCAGCGCCGCCAGAAGAGGAAGCAGAACAATTGCAGGCAACATCATGTGCTCTCTTGAATAACAATCCTTGTGCTACCCACAGGCAGCAAAACTCGGCAAGTATGCCATGCCCCCCTTCCCTTGCAAGAATCCCACCGACAGCAGCAGCTGTCACAGCGAGCAAACCGGACAACAGGAAACAGGCACGCACCCCCCATTTGTTTTCTTCTTGTTACACACTCAAAGCGAAAACCCAAAAATATGCATTTTTTATCCCGATCATCTCTCTTAAATAAGTAGCCACAAGCCGCCTTTTTTCGCCTCAAAACGGAACTTTACCTTGCCTGAGATTTCACATAATGCGTAGCATAATTCCATGCTAATCATCGTTTTACGGTGATGCCATATTCCGCGAAAGCGGGCTACTGATAACGGAGCGCCATGCTGACAGGCATCTTGTCTGGATTCTTGCTCGCACCCCTGGCCCCCGCCCTGCATCGGCTATTCCCCCGTTACAGTGGCTGGCTTCTCTCCCTGCTTCCCGCCGGGCTGACCCTGTATTTTTTCAGCCACTGGCAACCCGTTACCCAGGGCAACACCCTGTTGTCGCGGCTCGACTGGGTACCCGACCTGGCCATGCCGCTGAGCTTCATGCTGGATGGCCTGTCACTGCTGTTTGCCCTGATGATCTGCGCCATCGGCGCGCTGATCTTTATCTATGCTGGCCGCTACCTGGAAGGTCACCGGGATCTTCCCCGGCTCTACGTACTGCTGCTGTGTTTCATGGCCGCCATGTTGGGCGTGGTGCTCAGCGACAACCTGATCGTGTTGTTCGTGTTCTGGGAACTCACCAGCATCACCTCCTACCTGCTGATCGGCTTCAACCATGAGGACGCCAACGCCCGGGCCAAGGCCCTGCAGGGGCTGATCGTCACCGTGGGTGGCGGGCTGGCGTTGATGACCGGCTTTATTCTGCTGGGTCAGATCGGCGGCAGCTATGAGCTGTCGGTGCTGATCACCCGGGGCGACACCATCGTTGCCCATCCGCTCTACGGGCTGACACTGGTGCTGATCGTGCTCGGCGCCTTTACCAAAAGCGCCCAGTTCCCGTTCCACTTCTGGCTACCCAACGCCATGGCCGCGCCCACCCCGGTGAGCGCCTACCTGCACTCGGCCACCATGGTGAAGGCGGGCATCTACCTGCTGGCACGGTTGCACCCGGCCATGGGCGGCACCGAGCTATGGCTACTGCTGCTGGGCGGCGCCGGCGCCATCACCATGGTGCTGGGGGTGTTCCTGGCCCTGCGCGCCACCGGCATCAAGCGCATGCTCGCCTATTCCACCGTAATGGCCCTGGGCACCCTGACGATGCTGATCGGCCTGGGCACCCGCACCGCCCTGCTCGCCGCCATGAGCTACCTGCTGGCCCACTCGCTCTACAAGGGCGCCCTGTTCATGGTGGCCGGCATCATTGACCACCAGACCGGGCGCAAGGATTTTCTCGACACCGGCGGCTGGTCCCGCTACCTGCCCGTCACCAGCGCCAGCGCCGGTCTCGCCGCCCTGTCCCTGGCCGGGGTGATACCCCTGTTCGGTTTTATCGCCAAGGAACAACTGCTGGAGGCCGGCCTCAACCATGGCCATGCCCTCGCGCCCCTGTTCAGTGCCGCCATCGTGATCGCCGCCACCCTGGGGGTAGCCGTGGCCGCCGTGATCGGCATCCGCCCCTGGTTCGGCGCGCCCGCCGCGCTCACCCACACCCCCAGCGAAGCGCCCCCGGCCATGCTGCTGGGCCCGGCGCTGCTGGCCAGCCTGGGCCTGCTGCTGGGTCTGGCCCCGGGGCTGATTGACCGCAGCCTGCTCAGTGCCGCCGCCAGCGCCAGCCTGGGCGAAGCAGTGACGCAACCGCTGGCCCTGTGGCACGGCATCAACACCGCCCTGCTGATCAGCATCGGCGCGGTGCTGGTGGGGCTGGTGCTGTTCCGCTACTGGCAGGGCTTCCGCCATCACACCCGCTGGGCGGACACCGCCGCCCGCTTTGGCCCGGAACAGGCCTATCACCGCCTCATGGATGGCCTGGTGGCGCTTTCCAGTGGCCAGACCCGGTTGCTGCAAAGCGGCTACCTGCGCTATTACCTGATCAGCACCCTGCTGACCCTGGTAGGTCTGGTCGCGGCGGCCCTGTGGCTGCACCCGGATGCCCTCAAGCTGCGCCCGGACTTCACCGACATTCAGCTCCACGAAGCGGTGATCGCCGCCGTGCTGGTCACCGCCACCCTGGCAGCGGTGACCCTGCAATCACGACTGGGGGCAGTGGCCAGCCTGGGGGCGGTGGGCTTTTCCATCGCCCTGCTCTACGTGCTGTTCAGCGCCCCGGACCTGAGCATCACCCAGGTACTGGTGGAAACCCTCACGGTGATCATGCTGGTGCTAGTGCTGTTCCGGTTGCCCGGCTTCCTGCGCCTCACCCGCACCCGTACCCGGCTGGCTGATGCCCTGGTGGGCATCACCGTAGGTGGCATGGTCACCGCCCTGTTGCTCAGTGTGCTGGGCAGCCGCTACCACGGCAGCATTGCCCACTACTTCATCACCGAGAGCGTGCCCGCCGGTTACGGCCGCAATATCGTCAACGTGATTCTGGTGGACTTCCGCGCCCTGGATACCCTGGGCGAAATCTTCGTGCTGGCGCTGGCCGCCACCGGGGTCTACGCCATGCTCAAACTGCGCAGCAAGGGTGACACCACGGAACCGGAGGAAACCCATGACTAACAGAGAAGTTGCAAGCTACAAGTTACAAGTTGCAACGCGGTTGGAGATTTCCTTTATCTTGAACGCAACGAGCCGCGTCGGCAGCGGGGGGCGCGGCCTCACTGCTTTGAAAAACAGGCAAAGCCCTGCCCGCGTTGCAACTTGTAACTTGCAACTTGCTTCCCGGAGGCTCTATGCAGTCTAGACGCCGCATACCACCCCCGGACCGCAACGCCCTGCGCACCCAGTCGCTGATCCTGCGCACCACCGGCTTTTTCCTGCTGCCGCTGCTGTTGCTGTTCGCCCTGTTCTTGCTGCTGCGCGGCCACAACGCGCCGGGCGGGGGCTTTATCGCCGGGCTGGTGGCGTCCGCGGCCATCGCCGTGCATCTGTTTGCCATGAGCGAAGCCGGTGCCCGGCGAGTGCTGCGGGTGGACCCACGCGATTTGATCGCCTGGGGGCTGATCCTGGCCCTGGTGGCCGGGGTACTTGGCCTGTTCAGCGGTCTGCCGTTCCTCACCGCCCACTGGTTGACGGTAAGCCTGCCAGTATTCGGCGAGCTGAAACTGGGCTCGCCGCTGCTGTTCGATCTCGGGGTGTTTCTGGTGGTGGTCGGCACCGCCAGCACCATCATCATCAACCTGGCGGAGCAAGACACATGACCAGCCTGATGGCCCTGGTGGTGGGCGTGCTCTACGCCGCCGCCATCTACATGATGCTGCGCCGCTCCATCGTCAAACTGGTGATCGGGCTGGTGCTGCTGTCCAACGCCGCCAACCTGCTGATCTTCACCGCCGCCGGCTTGCACCGGGATGCCCCGCCGCTGGTGCCGGATGATGCCCAGGTACCCGCTGGCCTGGTGGCCGATCCGCTGGCCCAGGCGCTGATTCTCACCGCCATTGTCATCGGCTTCGGCGTGCTGGCCTTTGCAGTGGTACTGATTCGCCGCGCCTACGAAGTCGTGGAAGCGGATGACATGCACCAGATGCGGGATACCGACACATGAACCTGCTGGTCATCCTGCCCATTCTTATCCCGCTGGCAGCGGGCGCCCTGTCCCTGCTGGGCCGACACTCCCAGCGAGTACAGGCCGCATTGGCCGTAATCGGCAGCGTCACCCTGGTGGCCAGTGCCGTGGCACTGTTACTCGCCACCTGGGAACAGGGCCATATCGTCACCGAACTGGGCCGCTGGCCGGCGCCCTTTGGTATCGTGCTGGTCAGTGATCTGCTCGCCGCCATCATGGTGTTGCTCAGCGCCGTCACCGGTGCCGCCACTGCATTTTATTCCCTGGGCAGCATCAGCATCGCTCACCGCAAGGGCGGCTATTTCCCGCTCATGCACCTGCTGCTGGCCGGGGTCAACGGCGCCTTTCTTACCGGCGATATCTTCAACCTGTACGTGTGGTTCGAGGTGATGCTGGTGGCGTCCTTCTCCCTGCTGATTCTGGGTGGTGAGCGGGCGCAAATGGAGGGGGCCATCAAGTACGTGACCCTCAACCTGGTGTCCTCTGCCCTGTTCCTGTCCGCCGTGGGGCTGCTTTACGGCCTGGTGGGCACACTCAACATGGCCGACATTGCCGTAAAGCTGGGCGAAGTGGATTCCGGCATGACCACGGTCATCGCCATGCTGTTCATGGTGGCCTTCGGCATCAAGGCGGCGGCGTTTCCGTTCTTCTTCTGGCTGCCCGCGTCCTACCACACGCCCCAGGTGGCGGTGTCCGCCCTGTTCGCCGGGCTGCTCACCAAGGTGGGGGTGTATGCCCTGTTCCGGGTGTTCACCCTGATCTTCGGCATGGACGACCCACTGGTCCGCCAGGTGCTGCTGTGGGGCGCCGGGCTGACCATGGTCACCGGGGTACTGGGCGCCGCCGCCCAGTTCGAATTCCGCCGCATCCTGTCATTCCATATCGTCAGCCAGATCGGCTACATGATGATGGGCCTGGCGCTAGCCTCGGTGAGCGTGCTGGCCCTGGCCGGCGGCATCTTCTACATCATTCACCACATCATCGTGAAGGCGAACCTGTTCTTTGTCAGCGGCCTGGTCTACCGCCTGCGTGGCAGCTACGAGCTCAAGCAACTGGGCGGCCTGTATCGTGACAAGCCCTGGCTGGCCCTGCTGTTCCTGATCCCCGCCCTGTCCCTGGCGGGCATGCCGCCACTATCCGGCTTCTTCGGCAAGTTCATCGTCATCCGCGGTGGCGTGGAAGCCGGTGCCTGGGCGCTGGTCGCCGCCGCCCTGCTGGTGGGCCTGCTGACCCTCTACTCCATGACCAAGATCTGGGCTGAGGTATTCTGGAAGGCGGCACCGGAAAACACCGCTTGCGCCGCCAGCGGCAGCAACACCCTGCTCTACGCCACGGTGGCCGGCCTGGCGCTGATCACCGTGGCCATCGGCCTGGGCGCCCAGCCGGTGCTGGTACTGTCCCAGGCCGCCGCCGAGCAGTTACTGGACCCGAGCCTCTATATCACTGCGGTACTCGGAGAGGCACCATGAGCCCGTTGAGCTGGAACCTGATCCTGGCCCTGATCTGGGCCGCCGTCACCGGCAACTTCAGTGGTGCCAATTTGCTGGTGGGCTTTGTACTGGGTTACCTGATTCTCGGCTTCGCCCTGCGCGACGTGCCGGACTTCGCCCGCTATCGCAAAAAAGTGCCCCGCCTGTTTTTGTTGCTCAGCCACTTCCTGCGCGACCTGGTGGCATCCAATTTGCGGGTGGCCTACGACGTGCTCACCCCCACCCACTATATGCGCCCGGCGGTGGTGGCGGTGCCCCTGCGAGCCAAAACCGATGGCGCCATTACCATCCTCGCCAACATGATTTCCCTGACCCCGGGCACCCTGAGTCTGGACGTGTCCAGCGACCGCAGCGTGCTCTATCTTCATGTGATGTACCTGGACGACGAGGCCGACCTGCGACAACAGATTCACGCACTGGAAGACCGGGTACTGGCGTTACTGGAATAGGAAGCGCGGCAGGTGGCGGGCAACACGACAAACCCGCCGTAGGAGCTATGCTTGCATGGCGAACCCGCTGCCTTCGCAATGAAATTCGCCATGCAAGCATAGCTCCTACGAAAGAAACACAGGCGATTGAAAACGGAGACCGGCATGCTGGAAGGCGCAATATTTCTCAGCTATCTGCTGCTCAGCCTGGCGCTGCTGTGCGCCCTGGTGCGGCTGGTGCGCGGCCCCACCCTGCCCGACCGGGTGGTGGCCCTGGAGCTGATGGCCTCGCTCACCGTGGCCTTTATCGGCATCTATGCCCTGAACAACGACCGGCCCGCGTTTCTGGATGTGGCCATGGTGCTGGCGCTCACCGCCTTCCTCACCGCCGTCGGTTTTGCCCGTTACCTGGAAAAAGGAGGCCACCGAGGTGATCAATGACCTGCTGGTATCGGTGATGATGGTCGCTGGCACCTTCTTCATGTTTCTGGCCGGCATCGGCGTGCTGCGCATGCCCGACCTGCTGATGCGCATGCACGCCACCACCAAGGCCGGCACCCTGGGCGCCGGGTTGGTGATGCTGGCCGTGGCCACCCACTTCCTGGATGCCCCGCACCCTGGCCATCATCCTGTTCATCCTGCTCACCGCCCCGGTGGCCGCCCACGCCATCGGCCGCGCCGCCTACTTCGTGGGCGTACCCCTGTGGGACAAGATGCTCAAGGACGACCTGAAAGACCGCTACGACCCGGACACCCACATCCTCCACAACCCGGACGACGACAAACACCCCTGAGGCCGCCAGCACCATGTAGGAGCACCTCTTGAGGTGCGAACCGGAGCCTTAGCGACGGCATAACCTCCAAGCGCCCCCCCCCCCTAACGTCACCTCGCCGGGTTCGCACCTCAAGAGGTGCTCCTACAGATTAGCCCTGCCTGCCGAATCCGCCCATTTCCGCTACACTCTCTCCACTCACTCATCAGCAGAAGCCGAACACCATGTCCGCAGCCGAAAAACCCATCATCCTGGTCGATGGTTCCTCCTACCTGTACCGCGCCTTTCACGCCCTGCCGCCGCTCACCACCTCCAGCGGCCAGCCCACCGGGGCGGTGCGCGGCGTGGCGGCCATGCTGCGCAAGCTGATGAAGGACTACGAGCCGGAATACATGGCGGTGATTTTCGACGCCAAGGGCAAGACCTTCCGCGACGAACTGTTCGAGCAATACAAATCCAACCGCCCGCCCATGCCCGACGACCTGCGCGAACAGGTGCAGCCCCTGCACGACCTGATCCGCGCCATGGGCCTGCCGCTGATCATCGAGGAAGGCGTGGAAGCGGACGACGTGATCGGCACCTTCGCGCGCATCTTCGACGAACAGGGCAAGCACGTGCTGATCTCCACCGGCGACAAGGACATGGCCCAGCTGGTCACCGACAAGGTCACCCTGATCAACACCATGAACGACGCCCTCTACGACATTGAAGGCGTAAAGAAGAAGTTCGGCGTGGGCCCGGAACTGATCATCGACTTCCTCGCCCTCATGGGCGACAAGGTGGACAACATCCCCGGCGTGCCCGGCGTGGGCGAGAAGACCGCCCTGGGCCTGATTCAGGGCCTGGGCTCCCTGGAAAACATCTACCAGAATCTGGACAAGGTGGCCGAGCTCAGCTTCCGCGGCGCCAAGACCCTGGGCAAGAAACTGGAAGAACACAAGGAACAGGCCTTCCTCTCCTACCAGCTGGCCACCATCAAGCTGGACTGCGAACTCAGCGAAGACCAGGACGACCTGAAACTGCAGGCCCCGGACGCGGAAAAGCTGGCCGAGTACTACCGCACCCTGGAATTCAAGGGCTGGCTCAAGGAGCTGCTGGGCGGCAAGGACCCGGTGGCCGAAGACGCCGGCAAAGAGGTGGAGATGGACGCGGATGACGATGCGCCCGCAACCCCCGCCTTCGGCCGCGACGCCTACGACATCGTCTATAGCGAAGCCATGCTCGACAAGTGGATCGCCAAACTGAAAGACGCCGGCGAGTTTTCCTTCGACACCGAAACCACCAGCCTCAACTACATGAACGCGGAACTGGTGGGCTTCTGTGTGGCCGTGGACGACAAGGCCGCCTACATCCCCTTCGGCCACAACTACCCAGGCGCCCCGGACCAGCTCGACAAGCAGCGGGTCATGGACGCCTTCAAACCGCTGCTGGAAGACGACAACATCAAGAAGATTGGCCAGAACCTGAAGTACGACATGAGCGTGCTGGCCGAAGACGTGGGCATCACCCTGCGCGGCGTGGCCTACGACACCATGCTGGAATCCTACGTGCTCGATTCCGTGGCCACCCGCCACGACATGGATTCCCTGGCGCTCAAGTACCTGGGGCGCAAGACCATCAGCTTTGAAGAGATCGCCGGCAAGGGCGCCAAGCAGCTCACCTTCAACCAGGTGGGCCTGCACGAAGCCAGCCGCTACGCCGCCGAAGACGCGGACGTGACCCTGCGCTTGCACCAGACCCTGTGGCCCAAACTGGAAAAGGAAGGCCGCCTGCCAGAGGTATTCCGCGACATCGAACTGCCCCTGGTCACCGTGCTCAGCCGCATCGAACGCAACGGCACCTACGTGGACGCCACCCTGCTCAAGCACCAGAGCCAGTTCCTGGCCAAGCGCATGGCCGAACTGCAGGAAAAGGCTTTCGAAATCGCCGGGCAGGAATTCAACCTGGCCAGCCCCAAACAGCTGGGCGAAATTCTCTACGAAAAGCTGGAAATTCCGGTCATCAAGAAGACCCCCAAGGGCGCCCCGTCCACTGCCGAACCGGTACTGCAGGAACTGGCCCTGGAATACCCGCTGCCCCAGGTGATCATGGATTACCGTGGCGTGGCCAAGCTCAAGAACACCTACACCGACAAACTGCCGGAGCTGATCAACCAGCGCACCGGCCGCGTGCACACCTCCTACCACCAGGCGGTGGCCGCCACCGGGCGTCTGTCCTCCAGCGATCCGAACCTGCAGAACATTCCGGTGCGCTCCGAGGAAGGCCGCAAGATCCGCCAGGCCTTCCTCGCCCCGAAAGGTCGCAAGATCGTCGCCTGTGACTACTCCCAGATCGAACTGCGCATCATGGCCCACCTGTCAGGCGATAAAGGCCTCACCGACGCCTTCGAAAAAGGCCTGGATATCCACCGCGCCACCGCCGCGGAAGTGTGGGGCAAGAGCCTGGAAGACGTCAGCGACAACGACCGCCGCAACGCCAAGGCCATCAACTTCGGCCTCATCTACGGCATGAGCGCCTTCGGCCTGGCCAAACAGCTCGGCCTGCCGCGCAAGGAAGCCCAGGACTACATCGAGCTCTACTTCGAGCGCTACCCGGGCGTAAAACGCTACATGGAAGAAACCCGCGCCCAGGCCTCGGAACAAGGCTACGTGGAAACCCTGTTCGGCCGCCGCCTCTACCTGCCGGAAATCCGCAGCAGCAACGGCCAGCGCCGCCAGGCCGCCGAACGCACCGCCATCAACGCCCCCATGCAGGGCACCGCGGCGGATATCATCAAGAAGGCCATGATCAAGGTCCACGACTGGCTCGACACCACCCACTTCGACGCCAAGATGATCATGCAGGTGCACGATGAACTGGTGTTTGAAGTGGCGGAAGATCAGGTGGAAGATCTGGTCAAGGAAGTGAAGGCACGCATGGAGTCAGCGGCGGAGTTGAAGGTGCCGTTGATTGTGGATGCGGGGATTGGGAAGAATTGGGACGAGGCGCATTGAGCACCGGTCTGCCCAACTTGAGTCCAAATAGCCAAGGAAGCAGCATAAGATGAAGGAAGTTTTCCAAGGTCATGCCCTAATCAATTTGGGCTTGCTCGCGGACTTTCACAATCATGTAAATGCCTTGTTAGAAGAAGCGAAGTCCACAATTGAAGAGATTGAAAATAACTCAACTTATTGGCTCCATGTTTACAATCATGACTTCAAATATCGCTTAAGGGAGTCGGTCTTCCTTATGGTTTTCGGGCACCTCGAAGAGATGCTGCTTTTGCTTAGGCAGAACGACATGCCCCAGCCCCAGTCAAACTCTCTTATTAAAAAGTTCAGCCCAGTTTTTATCAAAGCCTTCGGTGAAAAGGCCCTCCAAAGGAAAGATATCTGCCATATCAAGAGCGCCCTTCTAATAAGAAACACATTGCTGCACTCCTCCGGACGCCCTGACATGATGCGCAACGAACAAAATATTTTATCTGTAATAGATAAACACCCTGATCATTACTCCATTCGAAATCAGAGAATCATCATCACAGCTTCAGGGCTAAACTCTTTAATAAAGGCTACGGAAAATCTAGTAAAAGATTTAAGCTCAAAACTTTTTCAGGAGTAGCGGATACGAGACACCCTCTTGAATTTAATCCCTCTCCAAAATTACAGAAATCCATATCATCACTATAAAGAAGATGAATGGCCCCATGTAGAAATGAACGTCATCAATTCTTTCGTAATATCTATTTCTTATTGGGCCGTCTATCAAAACAGGCATGAGCATAAAAACAAAAGAAGACAACCCCATAGCCACATAAATTGAAGGTTTTTCTTTCGTAACCCAGCCTCTGCTTTCTAGCCACCAACTCAAGAAAAGGCTACTCACAACAAAAAGCGCAGCAACCAAGATAAAAGCAAAAGGACTATTCATTGTAGCTCCTGATCCCGTAGTCACGAGGGCCAGGTCTTGTCCCGCCCTCTCGAGCTATCCGACTCACACGCGAATAGTGCAACCTGAAGCAACCCCTCTCTCTAGAAGAAATAGCGCGGAAGAAGGGGACACGCATAACTTACCAGAGTGGCACTCCACAGGAACCAGGCTCTTGCGGACCCCGGCTAGTCTTCCTGATTCATACGTGTTCCCCGCCTGCTCCAGCTGCTAAGGTTCGCTCACCACAACAAGCCCACAGAACAAGAATGCCACCAGCCCCGCGCCTCACCACCCGCTCCCGTGCATGGCTGGCCAGGAGAAAACATCACCTGGCCTTTCGCCTGATCTTGCTATATGTCGCCCTGCGTCTGCGCTGGCTGGCATGGCGCGACCCGGCTTTTCGCAAGGAGCTGCAAAAGCGCAACATCATGATGGTGTGGCGCACCCACGACGGGCGTATCGCTCGCTGGTTCCATTTCGGCCCCAATCGCGTTCGCAGCGGCTCCGGCCTGCGTGACCGCTGCCATATTTCCGTGAGTTTCAAGGATGCCGACTATGGGGTAGCCACCCTGATCCAGCTGCTGGACGATCAGCGCTTGTTTTTTGTCGGCATGCGCCAGGGAAAGATCAGGCTCAACGGCAATATCAAGGGACTACTCTGGTTCAAAACCGTCTCTGAATACCTGGTCCCGGGCGGCGTACAGATATGGCGACCGCGAGCCAAGGCTCGACGGGAAGACAAGGCGCGCAGTAACTAGACAATCACAACGGGGGAAGTGGGAGTATCGCGCGATAGCCGGGAAGCTATCGCGCACCAAAACTCAGTGGCAGTGGTATGGTTTTTTGCCTGCATGGCACCCGTTGGCGTCAGTACCACCGGAGTGGGCCAGTGCGGCACCAGAAACCATCATTACAAGAGCAATTGCAGCCATTACCTTCTTCATAGTCATTCCCTTCCCTTGGTTTTTGTTGTCCAACCATACTGCATCGCACAACCATCAAGGGCAATAACTGACCAGAATGCCAGCCTTTAACCATTTACTAGCGAGAAATCGGCGCCGTCCCACCCTTGTCCAGCCAGACCTTACCCATTCCTCTTTCGTTGCCTCTGCCTGCCAACTAGCAACCGTCAGTGTGTACCACAGGGTCTCGTTTTACTCTCCACCTCCCCCGGCACCACCACCATCGCATCCACCGTCTCCTGCAAAACCATCAATACCAAAAAGGCTGGCCAACGGCCCAACGCCCGCACCGGGCATTGACGCGGCGTCGATATCCTGTGACATATTCGCCACAGCCTGGTCAGTAAATATTTCCGGGTCCAACGCCGCCTTTTCGCAGTACATCAGGTAAGCGTAGTAAATACAGGTTCGATCCAGTCGAAGATGCTCCATGGTTCGTTCGACTTGCGCCATAGTGTATGGCCCCGAACCGCCATAACGCTGAGAAAGGGAAGCAGGCAATAACCGCTGATATTGGTCGATCAATTTCATTTGATTCTTCGCCATGGCGCATCTCCCATGCCGACACTTGAACCTACAGACCGTCTCTTAAAAGAGTCTTGCATAAGGCGCCAAGAAGCAATGAGAACTATTTTTCACACCAGAATAGCGAATAAGGGGCACGCATTAATTACGTCGGGCGGCGTACAGATATGGCGATCGCGAGCCAAGGCTCGACGGGAAGACAGGGGCGGGCAGTAATTAGGCTCTCACAGAGAGAAACCATGGAGGGGACAGAATTGGTTTATCCAGTTATCCATTCTATTTTCCATTGGCGACACAGCATCTGATAGCGTAAGACCAACATCAGGACCCACAAACGTAAATCGCCACGTAAAGATTACCGACAGCAAACAAAACCAGCCATACAACCCATGGCTCATGGCTTCTTCCTGCCACAATCATCCAAGTATAGGAATACATCTTTGCGAACATAGCAGCGAGAAGCACAACAGCAGAAAAAATCTCATAGATAGTGCACAGCATCCCTGCCCCCACGAAAAATCATCAGTGTCAAATAAGCGGACAGCAACCGGAGTCAGACCTTGCCCTGCTCTTCTTATTGTTCTTCCTGCCCCGCCAACAAACTCCCAAGCAACTCATCAATTTCCGATTTGAGCTGCTTATCCTCAATCTTGTTCGCACTCACTTGTGCACTCTCAAGGCTCTTGATTGCAGCCTCTTTCTGCCCCAGGTCTACTTGCAATTTGGCCATGGAAAGACCGATTGATGAGAGATGGTCTTTGGCATTGATAGCAAGCGCCTTCTCCCGGGCTTTTTCGTATACCGTCAGCGCTGCCTCCAGGTCTTCGGTGAAATCCGCCAGTGTTTCCCACTGCTCGGGATGATCTTTATCAGTGTTTTCGTTATCGGTGCAAATGGCCTTCAGTTGCCCATAGAAGGAATCAAACTCCGCTTGATCGTCTTTTCTGGCAGCTTCCATCAGCTTTTCAGCCAAGCTATAAACGGCCTTGTAGATTTTGGTGTTAATCATTTTTTCAACTCAAAATTAAAAACGATAACTCGGGGACACGCATAAACCCTCGGCACTCTCATGGCAAACCCGCCACCGGTATGGTCTGCGCATGACACTCACTCAAGGGAAGACCCGTCATTGTAGCCTTACGCAAGTGCCATTCAGACCTGCCCCCGGGTTTTCGACACCCAAGCTGGTTCAGCCACAATCTCTCCATTCGTCATATTTTACATAAGACCTGCCCAGAACAATTGACCGCCACCTTTACAAACTTTACGTTTTGAAACCTAAACATCGGCCAATGTAACAATATTGGATGATCGTGCCAGTTCATCGGAGAGGGAATTCTCATGAAGGTGTATTTGATTGGCTGGGGGTTAATTGTCGTTGCGGTAGCGCTTTCCCTAGGCACACTGGAAGGTAAAGAGGTGGAAATCGAGACCTATGCAAGCTGGATTCTTTATACCGTCGGACTGGTACTAGTGTCTGCTCCGCGCAAGCACAAGATGTTCGAGAACATCCGCTGAGCACAGCCCTGATAGGGCAAAGAGACCAACTCTGGGAGCTTGCCTGCAAGCGATGCCTGTATAGACAAAGGCTTATCGCCAGCAGGCTGGCTTCTACAAGGAGCACCCCTACTGCCCGTAACGCTCCCGTACCGGCCCCGACAGTTTGCCAGGGTGCCTCGGCGTAGCGCTGGCGAAGTGGGTATAGATCTGCTGCAGGTCGGCGTCCATATCATCGCTGGGGTAAATCACCACCGGGAAGGAAAAGGTTTTCGCCTTGTAGTCCGCCAGCGCCAGGATGATCGGCACGTTGGCCTGTTTGGCGATGTGGTAGAAGCCCAGTTTCCATTGCTCCGCATTGCTACGGGTGCCTTCCGGGGTGACGGCGATGAGCAGTTTGTCGCGCTGGCGGAATTGCGCCACGGTCTGCTCGACCATGCCGCCGGCTTTGCCGCGCTCAATGGGCATGGCGCCAAGCTTGCGCAGCAGCCAGCCCAGCGGGCCCTTGAACAGGCTGTGCTTGATCATCACGTTCACGTCTTGCTGCAAGGCCGAGCGGCTGACCAGGGCCAACACCCCGTCCCAGTTAGAGGTATGCGGGCCGCCGGCGATCACCGCCCGCTGGATATCCGGAAACGGTCCTGCCTGCCAGCCGGTGAGGCGCAGCATGGCCCGGGCGATCCGTTGGCCCAGGGGTGCCCGACGCTTACCGCCTTCCGTTTGCTCACTCATTACTGTGCTCCGCTATGACAAAGCGGGAGTATATCGGATTCCTCCCTTGCCCTGGCGGCTGTGATCCAGACCGAACTGACTGCCGGTAGCAATATTTAGCTGGACAGAGGCGGGCAACCTCTGTAACGTTGCCCATAGCTAAAAAATCACGCTTGAATCAAGTACTACATTTCGCTGTTTTATTCGTATAACTCGTCCTGCAGTCCACAAGTCCAAGTTCCGTTTTTCAGCTACACACGCCCTAACCGGCGATTTACATCATTATTTTCAGGATTAGTATTATGTCTACAGTGAAAGGTACCGTTAAGTGGTTCAACGAAGCTAAAGGTTTTGGTTTTATCGAGCAGGAAGGTGGTCCGGATGTGTTCGCACATTTCAGCGCCATCACCGGCTCTGGCTTCAAGACCCTGGCTGAAGGCCAGCAAGTTGAGTTCACCATGACTCAAGGTCAGAAAGGTCCTCAGGCTGAGAACATCGTCGCTCTGTAAGCGATCGTTCCAGTTATAAAAAAGGGCGCCTCCTTCGGGAGGCGCCCTTTTTTTATGTAACACCCAGTCAGATCAGCCCCCGCCCACCATCATCGCACCTGCCTTACCCCGCCCCGCGCTTTCTCAGAAACTCCTGCAGCATGCTGTAGCTCAAACCCCAAATGCAGTAGCCCTGATAACGGCAACAGGGGAACGTCATTCTTCCCAGTGGCGTACGAATTTGCAGCGTGGAACGGTGTGCCGGATTGCCCAGATACTCCAGCGGAATCCAGATCCCCCTTTGTGCTTCATGGTTCAGCGACATGGCGTTATCGCCCCGCCAGGCGAACACGTGAGGCGTCACCACCATGGGGCTCCAGCGGCTGTGATGGCGGGTGAGCAGATCCGACAGGCGCGCCTGATACTCCCCCTGACGAAACAGATCCAGCCCGGTTTCTTCCAGGGTTTCGCGCATGGCGGTGTGGCGGCTGGAGGTATCACCTGGCTCCAGACGCCCGCCGGGAAACGCCATGTCCCCGGACCAGGGATCCCCATCGCGACGGGCCCGCTGGATAAACAACAGTTCTCCATCGCGCTCACGGGGCCCACGATAAATCAGCGCCACCGACGCGCGGGTGACATGGCGCCGGAACGGTAACTTGTGGGGGCGATATTTCTGTAGCCAGCTCAGGGATGGCATGGCGACTCCCGGTAGTCATACCCCCAAAGAATAACATCAGGAACCCAGGCTTGTTGTAGGAGCGTCGCTGGCGGCGCGATTGCCAACGTCTCGCATCGCGCCGCCAGCGACGCTCCTACCGTTTACCGCACCCCAATGAGAAACCGGGGGATGGCCGTCTTTTCCTGACAAGCAGACACAAAAAAACGGTGCGCTGTTTCCAGCGCACCGTTTTTGGACTGACAGTGATGGATTACTTCTTCAGATCAAAGCGATCCAGCTCCATCACCTTGGTCCAGGCGGCCACGAAATCGTTGACCAGCTTTTCCTGACCATCGGCACAGGCATAGACCTCTGCCAGGGCACGCAGCACCGAGTTGGAACCGAAAACCAGGTCCACCCGGGTACCGGTCCATTTCACCTGGCCGCTGTCGCGATCACGGCCTTCGAACGCTTCTTCATCACTGGAAGTGGCTTTCCATTCCGTGCCCATGTCGAGCAGGTTGACGAAGAAATCGTTGCTCAATGTGCCGGGCTTGTCGGTGAACACACCGTGTTGGCTACCATCGTGATTGGCGCCCAGTACACGCAGGCCACCCACCAGTGCGGTCATCTCCGGCGCCGTCAGCGTGAGCAGTTGCGCCCGGTCCACCAACAGGTGTTCGGCACCGATGCTGAACTTGCCTTTCTGGTAGTTGCGGAAACCATCCGCCGCCGGCTCCAGTGGCTCGAAGGAAGCCACGTCGGTCTGCGCTTCGGTGGCATCGGTCCGTCCCGGATGGAAGGGCACGGTCACATCGTGGCCGGCATCCTTCGCCGCCTTTTCGATACCGACACCACCAGCCAGCACGATCAGGTCCGCCAGCGACACCTTCTTGTTGCCGCTGTTGAAGTCGCTCTGGATGCCTTCCAGGGTCTTCAGCACTTTTGCCAGTTGCTGCGGCTGGTTTACTTCCCAGTCCTTCTGCGGTGCCAGGCGAATGCGGGCACCGTTGGCGCCGCCACGCTTGTCGCCACCACGGAAGGTGGAGGCGGAGGCCCAGGCGGTGGACACCAGCTCGGACACGGACAATCCGCTTTCCAGGATCTTGCTCTTCAGTGCCGCGATGTCCTGGTCGTTGACCAGCTCGTGATCCACCGGCGGCACCGGGTCCTGCCAGATCAGCTCTTCTTTGGGCACTTCCGGGCCCAGGTAACGGACACGGGGGCCCATGTCACGGTGAGTGAGCTTGAACCAGGCGCGGGCAAAGGCGTCGGCGAACTGGTCCGGGTTCTCGTAGAAGCGCCGGGAAATCTTTTCGTAGTCCGGATCAAAGCGCAGGGACAGATCCGTGGTCAGCATCATCGGCTTGCGCTTTTTGCTCTTGTCCTGGGCGTAGGGGATGATTTCGTCCGCGTCCTTGGCCACCCACTGCTTGGCGCCTGCCGGGCTGGTGGTAAGCTCCCACTCGTAGCCAAACAGGTTTTCAAAGAAGTAGTTGCTCCACTGGGTGGGCGTCTGGGTCCAGGTCACTTCCGGGCCGCCGCCCATGGTGTCATCACCTTTACCGGTACCCACCGGGTTGTGCCAGCCCAGACCCTGTTCGGCCAGGCTCGCTGCCTCCGGTTCAGGGCCCACTTTTTCCGGATCACCGGCGCCATGGGCCTTGCCGAAGGTGTGGCCACCGGCGATCAGCGCCACGGTTTCCTCATCATCCATGGCCATGCGCGCAAAGGTTTCGCGGATATCGTGCGCCGCGGCCTTCGGGTCCGGGTTGCCGTCCGGGCCTTCCGGGTTCACATAGATCAGGCCCATCTGTACTGCCGCCAGCGGGTTTTCCAGGTCGCGCTTCCCAGAATAGCGCTTGTCGCCATCCAGCCAGCCTTGCTCGGCACCCCAGTACACATCCAGGTCCGGCTCCCAGGTGTCTTCCCGGCCACCGGCAAAGCCGAAAGTCTTGAAGCCCATGGATTCCAGCGCCACGTTACCGGCGAGAATCATCAGGTCCGCCCAGGAAATATTGCGGCCATACTTTTGCTTGATCGGCCACAGCAGACGGCGGGCCTTGTCCAGGTTCACGTTGTCCGGCCAGCTGTTCAGTGGCGCAAAACGCTGCTGGCCACGACCACCGCCGCCCCGGCCATCACCGATACGGTAGGTGCCGGCACTATGCCAGGCCATGCGAATAAACAGACCGCCATAGTGACCGAAATCCGCCGGCCACCAGTCCTGGGAATCGGTCATCAGTGCATCCAGATCTTTTTTCACTGCATCAAGATCAAGACGGCTGAAAGCTTTGGCGTAATCGAAGTCCTCATCCATGGGATTGGACTTGGAGGAATGCTGATTGAGGAGATCCAGGCGTAGCTGGTTGGGCCACCAGTCCTGGTTCGTGGTGCCGCCACCTGCCGCGTGATTAATCGGGCATTTACTGTCTGTCATAGCGCTCTCCTTCCTTGTGGGTGGGTTCGGCGTCGTTGTTACCTAGTTGTAGTCCTTTAGAGGCTGCCTTGGCCAGTTTAGTTTGCCAACGGCGGCGATAGTTTTTATTAAACACCACCAAAATTTTCACGGGATATTCACTTTCAAAACCCGCCACTTCACTCTGTCCGTGCTTCACCGGGGTATACAAAGATATACCAGCATTTTCTGATTACTGACACAGGGCCCTGGCACCTTTGCTATGCTGCCAATATCGCATTGGCAAGGGATCCCCATGGAATCGACCACGCCCGACCAGCCCCAGACTCTCGGCGAGACCACTCGCATGCTGTGGAACGCCCGTGGCCGCTACAAGCGGGTGCTGGCCACCGCCGCCAGCCTGCAGAAGGTGGTATGGAAACATCGCAAGATACTGGGCAGTAGCGACGAGCAGGCCCTGCAGCCCCTCCACCAGGAAGTGGCCGCCAGCCTCGCCACCCTGTTCCGTGATAACGGCGGCGCCTGGATCAAGTTTGCCCAGTTTCTCAGCTGCCGGCCGGATCTGCTGCCCGCGCCCTATATCGACGCCTTTGCCCATCTGCGAGAGAACGCCCCCAAGGCCCATTTTGATGACATTCAGCCCTGGCTGAAGGCCCAGCTGGGCCACGACTGGGCGGATTCCTTCAGTGCCTTCAACATCATCCCCATGGCCGCCGCTTCCATCGCCCAGGTCCATAACGCCACCCTGAAATCCGGCGCAGAGGTAGCAGTGAAGCTGCAGCAGCCCCGGGTCAGCCAGGAGTTCTCTGAAGATGCCGCCGCCCTGCGATTGCTGGCCAAGGCGCTGAAACCGCTGCTACGCGAAGTGGATGTGGAGCAGATCATCAACCAGTTGATCACCACCACCGAACGGGAGCTGGACTTCCGCCTGGAAATGGCCCACATGCAGGAGTTCAGTGAGCTGCCACACCTGCCGGGCATCAAGGTGCCGCGGGTCTACCCGACCCTGTGCAGTGCACAGATGCTGGTAACGGAGTGGATTGAGGGGAAAAGCCTGTCCACCTTGTTGCGTGAGGATGAAGCGCAGGCCATTCCCCTGCTGGAGCGGTTGCAGGCCAGCATGATGCAACAGGTGCTGGAGTTCGGTCTGTTCCATGCGGACCCGCACCCGGGCAACTTTATCGTTACCCCGGACGGTGATCTGGCGGTGCTGGATTTCGGTGCCGTGGAGCATGTAGCCGCGGAGGATCGCCAGCATTACACCGCGCTGCTGATGCGATTGCTGGGCATGGGCGACGGACCGCTGCTACCGCTGTTCGAAGCCGCCGGTTTTGGCGGGCTCACCGAAGAGCGACTGGAAAAACTGTCCGCGGCACTGGTCTCCGCCCGCCAGGATACCGATACCACCCTGGCGGATAACCTGCGCACCCTGCTGGATGAATTCCGCCGCCTGCGGCTGGTGATGCCGGACTCCTTCGTAGCCATGGTGCGGGTGCTGATCACCGTGGGCGGACTGATGACCCGCTATCAGATTCCGTTTTCCTGGGGCGGCGCTGGCGCCCAGCCTCTAAACAACGCGGAAAAATGACCTGGGAAAAACCATCAGAAAGTGGCAAAAAAAATATTTTTTTGCCACTTTAACAAGCAGCATATGCATGCCCGTTGCCATCTATACCGGATGGTTTTTTCAGGCGCCATGCTTGCAACAACACGAAAGACTACCCCAACCAATACACGATACGATCCATGGCGGTGGTGCAGTTACCACAATACTGGCGCAGGAAATCCTCACCCAGTGATTGCTCTGCTGGCACCGATGCCGCGCCATCGAGAGCGGCCTGACCATCAAAGTCCACAAAGGCCTGCCGCAAGGTCAGCTCCCCAGAAGGACGACCAAAGGCTTCACCGGGCAAAGTGGCCACACCGGTTTCTTCCAGTAGTGCCTCGCACAGGGCGGTGCTGTCGTGAATGCCCCGCTGATGCAAGCGCTCCGTCAGAGGCGTGAAATCCGGGAACAGGTAAAAGCCGCCGTCGGGCATGGCCAGATCCAGCCCGGCCTGTTGGTAGGCATCCACCTGAAACCTGGCCAGCCCCTGGAGAATACGACGGCACTGGAACAGGTAATCGTCCATATCAGCACCACCCTGAAAGGCGCTCACCGCCGCATGCTGAATAGGCGCGGACACCGAGGTGTAGGTTTCACTGGCCACGGTGGCCATGGCATCGCGCAGCCAGGACAGGTTGGGTGGAAAGGCAAAGGCGCCCAGCCGCCAACCACCGGCGCCACACCACTTGCTCATGCCATCGCTGATGATGGTGCCTTCCGGGTAATAGCGGGCAATGGAACGGTGCTGGCCATCGTAGCGGGTGCGTCCGTAGATTTCGTCGCTGAGCAGAATCAGCCGGTGCTTACGGGCCACCTCGGCAATGTCGCGCAGCTCATCGTCAGTGAACGTATAGCCGTGGGGGTTGGCCGGATAGTTGAGAATCACCAGCCGTGGCCGGCCCGGGTCACGCTGGCACAGGGCATCGAGACTGTCCGCACCAAGCTTCCAGTTATTGTGTCGATGGGTCGGTACCCAATGGACACGGCGGCCGATGATGCTGGCCTGGGGCGCATAGGAGACCCAGCTCGGCGTGGGAATCACCAGGTCGCCGTAGTAGACCAGTTGCAGGATAAACATGAGCTCCTTGGAGCCCGGCCCGATCATGATGTCTTCGGCCCGGAAGGGCACATCGTGCTCGCGGTGCAGATGACTGGCGATGGCTTCCTGCAGCGCCGGCAGCCCTTTTACCGGCAGATAATCCTTCTCGCCGGCAAACTCGCGCAATGCACTGACCACGGACGGCGGCACCGGAAAGGGTGACTGCCCCAGCCCCAGCTTGTAGACCTGCCGCCCCTGCTGGCGCAGGGCATTGCTGCGCTCGTTGATGGCCAGGGTAGCGGACACCCCCAGACCACGGACATTGAGGTTGAGGTGGACATCGGGCTGGAACGGCATGGCGATTCTCCCTGCGGATTGGCGCGAGTCTTTTGACCGTGCTGCACGATCATGCTTCGACCATAAAGCACAGCCCGAGGCACAGGCAAAACACACTGTCACACCAGAACGTCAGCCGGTCGCCGCCAGGTCACATCCACAGTACGGCAGTCCTTGTGGTATTTGATTTTGCAGGGCGCCCTGCTGGACGGTGTGCCAGCAAGGCCATCCTTGAGAATCTCAATGGACGAGGGCTATCTGGCACCCGCCGTTGCCCCCACATTGCACCCACGTACCTCATGAAACGCCTTCATGCCGGTTTTTCCACCGTTAAGCAGTCCACCCTGACAAGCGGTTGCTTAATAACCAGTCCATACCTATAACCAAACAAAGCGTCATCTCCGGTTTTCCCGGCTATCCATCGGGCCACGCTTGCGCGCCAATGGAAAGGCCTCGCCCCTGAAGGGACTCCCACACAAAAACAACAGGAACAAGGGGGACACCATGACCACAACCAAACCGCTTGCCGCCCGCCCCGGCGGCGCCGAACGCCATAGCTGGCTATCAAACCCGCTGGACTGGCCGCACATCGATCGCATGGTTCTGCTGGCCTCGCTGGTGATGATCTGCCCGGTGGCGCTGAGCCTGTGGCTAGCCGGTGTTGCCCTGGTTGCTCCGGACTGGGTGAACCCGCCGGTGGTAAAGGCCCTGTTCGGCCTGTTTGCCTTGCACGCTCTACTGCTGGGCAGCTTCCTGCTGGCCGCCCGTTATCGGCGCCAGCGCAAATCCAGCTGGTCACTGATGGAAAGCGTGATCATCTTCTCTTATGCCCTGGTCTGTCTGATCAGTAGCTGGCTTACCGGCACCCAATTCACCGCCGGGCTGCTGCTGTTATTGCTGGGCGTCAACATTGCGTCCCCGCTGGCCAGTATCCACAAGCTCAAGCAGGCCTATGGCCTGGTCTGTATCGCACTGGCCGTGTTTATCTTTTTGTACCTGAACGGCGGCTTTAACCATGCCCCCTTGTTTGCCCGCCCCCCTTACCAGGCAGATGGCAGCCCGGTCATGTTCTGGTTTGTGTTCCAGTCCGTGCTGGCGGTGACTCTGCTACTCATTCTTTACATCGGACTGGTCGCCACCGAGCGCTGGAGCAACCGGGAGGACCTCTATCGGGAAATGTCCACGGTGGACGGCCTGACCCGGCTTACCAACCGACGCTCGTTTATCGAGCGGGGTGAAAGCGAACTCAACCGCACCCGGCGTACACCCACCTCGCAGCTATCGTGCATCATGCTGGATATTGATCACTTCAAGGGTATCAATGACACCCACGGCCACGATGCCGGCGATGCGGTACTGGTTAAGGTGTCGGAAATCATGATGGATAATGCCCGCCAGTATGACGAGGTGGGCCGTTATGGCGGCGAGGAGTTTGCCATTCTGCTACCGGCCACACCGCTGGATAACGCCATCAAGGTAGCCGAGCGCCTGCGTGCCAGAATCGAGGCGCTGGAAATACCCTGCAACGGCACAACCCTGCGTGTCACCGCCAGCTTCGGCGTCGCCTGCTACCCCTACAATGACATCCAGGACATGAACGGCCTGCTCAAGTCTGCCGACACGGCCCTCTATGCCGCCAAGCATGGTGGACGCAACCAGGTGATTGCCGCCCGGGAGCAACGTTTGGCAGCCAACAGCTGACACAGGACATTGCCACGTTCATTGATCGCCAGGGTAGCATCGCGGACATTCAGGTTGAGGTGTACATCGAGCTGGATCGACATAAACGACATTCCCCTGAACGAGACAAGCTTTCTTCGGGCCTGCCGCGGGTTGTCACCGGGCTGCAAAGGGTGCAGGCCCGGTGACGGCAGGAACAACGACAACAAATAAACTGAGGGTCAGACCTTCAGGTATTTCGCCGCCTTGGCATCCGCTTTTTTCGCCAGCGGTTTCAGCTCGGCAATTTTTTCACAGACCGCGTCGCACTCTTCCTTGCTGAGCGCATGGCCATCCACCGCCTTGTGCAGCTGGCGCATGTAGTTATCCAGAATCGTCAGTACCGACAGGTGCACCAGCGGGGCAATGGACGACTTCTTCTGGGTGATGTGCTGTTTGCGGTGGGCCTGCTCCCAACGTTTTTCGAATTCCTTGTGGCTCAATGTCATGACAACCTCCCTGTTCAGAATGTGAGTTTATTAACGCTGATGCTGTTCAGACCCAGCTCACCGCCGCTGATACCTTCCATTGCCACCGGCAGGCTGATGTCATTGAGAGACACCTTGCCCAGAGTGGCACCGAGTTTGGCATCACTGAGCGTCATGCTGCCCACGTTCAGATGCACCGTGGGGGTGACTGCAATGCTCACCTTGAGGATGCCCAGATCCACGCCCAGGGATTTATCCGAGGCAGTGGCGTCCACATTGAACGCCTGGCTGGTGGCCGCCGGCATCGTCACGGACGGGATGCTGATGTTTTCCAGGCTGGCGCCGGGCAGGATGAGCTGTTCGGTGGGAGCCGCCCGATTCACGCGCAGGGCTTCGCCGTTCGCCGCCGGCACCGACAGGGAGCTGAGCGACAACTCACCAATGCCCATGCCGGACACGGACAACCCGGCACTGGGAAGGCCCAACTTGTCCAGGCGCACCCCGGACAGATCCAGGTTGCCCAGGTTGAGCTGGTCGATGGGTTTCATCTGCGCCACCAGGCCGGGAATATCGATGGCCGGAATCTGCAGGTCGATATTGCCCAGGTCCGGCACCGTGATGGTGCCCAGATCCACCGGGATATCCAGGCTGCCCATATCCTCGCTGCCATCCCAGCTGCCGAGCCAGCCCAGGTCAATTTTCCAGTTCAGCCGGAAGCCCAGCTCGACGATGGTGCGCACCTGATTCAGCACCGCTTTGGCGCTATCCACCGAGGCCTGGGTATTTTCCACGTGCAGGTTGCCGATACTGGCGCTACCCAGGGTGACCTTTTCCACGCGCAGATTATTGAGCGTACCGTCTTCTACGGTGACCTGGTCGATGGCGATTTTGCGGGAGACCTGGGCACCGAGTACGCCCAGGCGGGTGAGAAGATCCCGGGAAACCGGGAGAGAATCCAGCAGGTTGTCCGCAGACAACCGTTCTTTTAGTGACATGTTTGCCTCCTGGCAGGGTTGAGTAAGCACACTCCGGTGTGCGCTCACACTCTAACCATTGAGGCATTTATTGCATATGAAGCAAGCGTACCAATTTATCGGCGGCTATCGGCGGCGCACCCCGCAGGGCCCACTCGCGGATCAAAAAAGACTATAATTGCCCCCTTCCTACAACAGAATATGCGTGCGGACTTACCATGCCTTCTTTCGATATCGTCTCTGAAATTGATGAAGTGGCCCTGCGCCACGCGGTGGATAACGCCAACCGCGAACTCGCCAACCGTTTTGACTTCCGTGGCGTCGAGGCCAGCATTGAGCAGAATGGCCTGGACGTGACCCTGAAGACCCAGTCGGACTTTCAGGTGCAGCAGCTGGAAGAGCTGTTTGCCAAGGCAGCAGTCAAACAGGGCATCAGCGTTGCCGGCGCCGACCGCCCGGAAAAGCCCGAGCACAGCGGCAAGACCTTCTCACTGACACTGACCTTCCGCCAGGGCATCGAGCAACCCCTCGGCAAGCAGATCGTCAAGATGATCAAGGACAGCAAACTCAAGGTGCAGGCTTCCATTCAAGGGGACCAGGTGCGCGTGAACGGCAAGAAGCGTGATGACCTGCAAGCGGTGATGGCCCTGCTGCGCGAATCGAAAATCGAAACGCCGCTGCAGTTCAATAATTTCAGAGACTGAAGCAGTGGCGAGCCACTAGCTTCTAGCTGCTAGTTTTAACGCGAGACAGGTCTTGTTCTCTTGAAGCGCCAGAGGCCGCGTCCAAACCTGGGGCGCGGCCTCTGGCGCTTCAGGCCCTAGCGGGCCAGACCCGCGCTTAACTAGAAGCTAGTAGCTCGAAGCTAGTTGTTTAAAATAATAAGGAGACATCATGTCCGTTGCTTCCCACCAGGCAGTGCCACGCCTCAACCTGCTCTGGTTCACCGTGCTCGCCGCCCCCATGATGATCGGTATCGCCATCGCCCTGATGATCTGGTTCGGCCAGTATCAGGCCCCCATGGATCTGCTACCCGAGGATACCTTGCGCATGGGTGCGCTTGGCGCCATGGCACTGATGTTGGTGGTGGCCAGACCGCTCCGCAATCTGCTGCTGGCCCCGACAGCCATCGCGAAGCGCCCCTTGCAAGGCACCACACCGACTAACGCCGATGGGGAGGCCGTCATCAAGGTCCAGACCAGCATGTTCTTGCTGCTGGGTCTTCTCGATGCGGTTGCCATGATCGTGATTGCCTTCTGCCTGATGCAGGCGGATGCGCACCTGGCCATTCTGAACGGCATCTTCAGCCTGGTATTGGCAGTCATCGCCAAACCGGATTTTGCCGCATTGATCGACCAGACCCGGCAACAATTACAGCGATAACGTTGATAAGAAAACAGCGGGCTTGGCCGCTGTTTTCAAAACCCGCCGCAGCGCTGTGTCATCAGGGCTTCTATCTGGCTGTAGGTAAACGCTTTCGGCGCATTGTCATTCAATGTCACCGTGAGCGTTTCAGCACCGGCGTCATAGCTGACCGCTGCCTGGTTGCCGGCATCATCCACCATCGTTAAAGACCCGCTGCTGACTTCGTCTGCTTTATCCAGCAGCCCTTCGTCCTCCGCCACCTGCTTTACGTACAGGTCCTGAACCGTTTCCACATGAAAACTGCCCTGCGGACAGCTCTCCGGCAACACATTGGTGGAGTAGCCATAACGACCTTGATAGCGCTCGATATGCCCTTCCTCAAAGGTCATATCGCCGTCTATGCCATATTCCAGCCAGAACCGCTGTTGTTCACTGTTTCCTAACTGGGTGGTTCCGGTGCCACTGCCGTCACCATCAATAGCCATGGTGCCGACAACGGAATACTGCTCCAGTTCTCCACCTGCACTCCCGTAGTCTTCGTCTGCTGAATCACGGCGCAGATGGATAAAGCCATACCAGTAGCGGGAAAATATCACCGTATCATCATCGAATGATTGCGACACAGAAAAAGGGGAATCCAGTGACATGCCTGAATGCTCAAACCCAATGAAATCGGTTTCAGCAAAAAAATTCCCGCCACCGATTCCGGAAACCGGATAACCAATACGGCGTACACCGTCAGCTCTGCCTGACCCTGCGACTGTGTCGCTGGAAAAACAGTTTCGGTCATCACTTTCGATCACATCATGCAACGCGCCCGAAAAAGGCGAAGCCACATCGTCGTCAGAACGGTCGGTTACCACATGTTCACCACCGCCTTCACAGGCTTGGCTCTGATCATCCCGGTCGGCCCCTGTCATATCCACGTTCAGGGCCTCATTCAGATTGAGAGCCATACGGCTCAGCGGCAAATGGGTTTCATCCATCAAGGACCCGGGGGCCAACAGCACAACATCCTCTTCACTACCAAAACTGGCAGCGGCCACTCTTTCCAGTGCCACTATCTCGTTGTTGCCATTGTCATTGTTGTTATCAGGCGAATTTGACGGGCCTGCCTCACTACTTCCTCCGCCGCCACCACAGGCGGCCATCAGGCTAGTCATCAATACCAGGTAGCTATTCTTTACCGCGCTGCTGCAATCCATCCTTAGTACCCTATCCGTCAATTCATCAGCGGGGGAGGAATGTAGCAGGTTGGCAAAGAACCGCCGTACGTATCCCGGCAATGCCGGGTAAGACAATGACGCCAGTGAACGTAAGACATGGATTACACCGCTATTTACAAAATCCTCACAGGCCTGGCTGCAAGTTACAGATAGCACCGCAATTCCCATCAAAACCACCATCGCCGACACTTTTCATCGCTGCTTTTATAACCACTAATCGGACGATAAACGGTAGCCGTACGTCATACCGGTATCGCATATGCCTGTTTTCATTGCTGAAAACAACTACAAATACAGACTGAACGCCGTTCTATAGAACTCAAAACAAAACCACTCAGTCACTTTGCGCTAGTAAGTGCGGTCAAAAAAGCGCCACCATGAATCATGGAAGGTGTGACGTAGTTCCTTCCGGGAGGAATGATGTTTAAGGCAAAGGCAGCATGGATCGCTGCCCTGATGATGGCAGGAAGTGTCAGTTTCGCTTCCTCGGTCAGTGACTCGGCCAGGGCGACAATCACGCTGATTATCCCGCCGTCGTTCAAGGTAGAAGGCCTGTCACAGTTGCAGGCCACAGAATCACGGCAATACCGGGCAGACCAGCTCTGCCTGCGAGGGCCGCGCAGCATGGATTATTCGTTGCAGGTCCGCGATGGCGCAGGCCGGATCAGCCAGGCACAAGCTGATTTTATCCCCGCCAGCGACACCCCGGATTGTCATGGTGAATCTGCTTCCCTGCTGCTACGCAACGGCAAGCAGGCCGCTCAGGAAGAAGGGGAATTCACCTTGATGATCATTGCGGAATAGCACGGCTCCGGTGATGACCGGAACCGTGCCAGTCGTCATTTCTTCTTGCCTTTACCTCCGCCGTTTCCGCCGCCCTTGCCACCGCCATCATCGACGGCGCACTGACCTGGCTTGTGCAGTTGCAGATTGCCCCGTGACAACAGCCCCGATTCGGCGTATCCACCGGACATGATAGCGAAGTAATCCGCTCTGCCCGGCTCACCCGCGTCGGTAACGGTAACCCGGCACAGACTGTTACCCGTGCCATCGCAGACATAGTCCAGGCGCCGGGTCAGGGCATCCACCAGCACATAATCACTCAACTCGTGAGCACGGATATGCGGGCCGCCGCTGCGATGGTCAACGCCATTGAAATGACCGCTCAGGCCGTTAGCTTTCAGACCACCCACCATACCGAACGACAATCTGCCGCCGGCCACATCCAGCTGACCGCCCCCGGTGACGAAATCCTTCACCGGGCAGACAAACGTATCGCCGCAAGTAATACCGGCGCGAGCGTGGCTGATCACCACATCCGCACTGAGGGCACCGTAAAGCAGATGGTTATCCAGCAAGGTGATATGCAGGGCATTGGTAACAATCGTGTTCTGATCAACGATCTGTTCGTTGATGATCACACTGGCCAGTCCGGGAATCTCCACGGTCTGGTTGGGGTGCCCGGATACCTGAATGTCGTAGCCATTGATGCGTAAGCCCACCAGCCGCGACGACCCGGACGTCACCACGCCCTGATCAGTACAAAGGGTTTGCGCCTGAGCCTCCAGCACCGCGGCCGATACCGTCAACAGCCCAAGTACCGACACATCCAGCCCCACCACCGTGGACTGGGCATGTGTCATGTCACCGCTGCCAACCACTGAAGCAGAAAGAATATCAGCCCCGACATTGACCAGGCCGGTCTCCGCCACCGCACTGATGCCTTTCTCCCGCATGCCGCCACTGGCATCCAGCATGCCGGTATTGTTGAGGACAACCCGGGTCTCCCCGAGCAGAAACGTTTTCAGGGTGATATCCACGGCCGTGGCCTCACCACTGTAGGTGGTGGTGACCGAACCCCCACCACCACCGCCGCCTTTGCCCGGTGGCGGCCCCTTGGCTTCCACGGCGGGTACCAATAGCAAGCAGGCTGTGAGAACAGGAAGAAACCGTCGGCAATAATAGAGCAATAGTGAGCGTCGCATGTTGCACCTCCAGGGACAGGTCAGTTTCCCAAGACGATCGCAACGCGCGAACAAAGCGGACCAGAGTGAGCACAGGGATAAAAGCACCAACGGTCCTGAAGACCCCTATTAAGCGCGCAACATCTGCCGCCTGCATCCCGGTTTTTCACAACCACAACAAATTCGAACCAGACGCAGCAAAGCACACCCTAAAAGCGATAAAACCCTATGAAAAATAGGCCTGTGAAACCGCATCTTGTTGCTGGGCATACCAGGGCACAGGCCAGCATTTCCTATTGAACACCCCGGGACATGAATTGTTAATGAACACCGTTTAACAATTCATGTCCGATGATCTACAACTGTTCCCGTGATCAATAACAAGGAGAACCATCATGGGTTTCAGGAACGGATTCACCCGTTTGTTTGCCGGCCTGGTCCTGCTGCTTGGAAGCATCACCACCCCGGCGTTGGCCGCCGGATTAATGACCCCGGCCAATAGCAGCCTGCCGCCATTACAGATCCGCGAACAGCATGTCACCGTGGATGTGGAAGACGGCTACGCCATCACCGAAGTGGAGCAGGTCTTCCACAATCCCAATGACCAGGACCTGGAAGCCTACTACCGCTTCCCGGTCCCCGAGCGCGGCACCGTGGCCGAGTTCACCGTGTGGATCGACGGCAAGCCAGTGATCGGTGAAGTGCTGGAAAAACAGCAGGCCCGTCAGGTCTACGAAAAGGAAAAGGCCGCCGGCCGCGAGGCGGGCCTCACCGAGAAGGACAGCTACAAGGCCTTTGATGTACTGGTGCAACCGGTACGCGCCGGCCAGGAAACCCGGGTACGGCTGGTCTATATGCAGCCGGCCTTTGTGGACACCGGCATCGGCCGCTATGTGTACCCCCTGGAAGAGGGCGGCGTGGACGAAAAGAAGCTGGCGTTCTGGACCGCCAATGACAGCGTGGAAGAACACTTCAGCTTTACCCTGAACCTGCGCAGTGGCTACCCGGTGGATGCCCTGCGCCTGCCCAAGCACCCCCAGGCACAGATCCAGCAACTGGGCCCACAGCAATGGCAGGTAACACTGGATAACCGCACCGCTACCAGTGAGGAAGACGAAAATAGCGAAAGCGCCAATTTCGCGCCACCGACCACCAATGGCCAGCCGGCCAACGCCTTTACCCTGGACCAGGACATCGTCGTCTACTGGCGCCACCAGCAGGACCTGCCCGGCAGCGTAGACCTGGTGGCCTACAAGGCGCCGGGGAAAGACCGCGGCACCTTCATGCTCAGCATTACCCCCGGTGACGATCTGCCACCGATCACCACCGGCAGCGACTGGGTGTTCGTGCTGGATATTTCCGGCTCCATGAGTGCCAAGCTGGCCACCCTGGCCGACGGCGTCAGCCAGGCCCTGGGCAAACTGCGCGGCGGCGACCGTTTCCGTATCGTGCTGTTTGATGATCGCGCCGAAGAAATCACCAGCGGTTTTGTCGACGCTACCCCGGACAGCATTCGTCACTACACGGAAACACTGATGCAGCTGAAACCCCGCGGCGGCACCAACCTGTTCGGCGGCCTGAGCCTGGCCCTCAATCCCCTTGATGCAGACCGCCCCACCGGCATCGTGCTGGTTACCGATGGCGTGGCCAACGTGGGCAAGACCAAACAGAAGGATTTTATCGATCTGCTGGAAAGCCACGACGTTCGCCTGTTCACCTTTGTCATGGGCAACAGTGCCAACCGCCCCATGCTCAGTGCCATGACCGACGCCAGCAACGGCTTTGCCATCAGCGTTTCCAACAGCGATGACATCGCCGGACAGATTCTCAACGCCACCGCCAAGCTCACCCACCAGGCCATGAACGATGTGGCGATCGATATCGACGGGGTACGCACCGCCGATCTGCAACCGCAGCGCATCGGCAGCATCTACCACGGTCGCCAGATCGTGCTCCTCGGCCATTACTGGGGCGACGGCCCGGCGAAAGTCACCCTGCGCGCCAACGTGGCCGGTCAGGACAAGCAATACAAAACCCGTTTCAACTTTCCCGCCAGTGGCGGCGACAACCCGGAGCTGGAACGACTGTGGGCCTATGCCACCATCCAGGACATGCAGCGGGAAATTAATTATTTCGGTGAGGAAAAGGACCTGCAGCAGGGCATCGTCGACCTGGGCCTGGAATACGGCCTGGTCACCAACTACACCTCCATGGTGGTACTGCGCGATGAAGTCTTCGAGGAATACGGTATCGAACGTCGCAACGCCAAACGCCGGCAAATCGAAAAACTGGCCAAGGAACAACGCCAGGCCAACGCCCCTGCCAGCAACCGCGTGGACACTGCCCAGCCCATGTACACCAGCAACCGGCCGTCTTACAGCGGTGGAGGTGGCGGCGCCTTCAGCATCGGCGCGCTACTGCCCTTCCTGATCCTGCTGGTTGGCGGCGGACTGCGACGCCGCCACTGATTCCCTCAATCACAGCACGCCATCCCGGACGGGAAACGCCTGTCCGGGATTTTTTTATGGCCGCAAATTCCCACGGCTTTCAAAACGTAGGGTGCACTGAGCCTAAGGCGAACTGCACCATCAAACGCCGAATCGGTGCAGTTCGCCTTAGGCTCAGTGCACCCTACGCGGTTGGTGATCGCTTCCGTTCCCTCTAAGCCGCGATGAATCTTTTTACTCCTGCCGCCCTTCAATAGCCGACAACAGCACCCCGGCAGCAATCCCCAGGCGCTTGTCCAGCCGGCCGTCACGGTCGGCGCTGAAATCCACATCCAGTTTCAGGATGAAGGGATTAAACCGCTGACGGTATTCCGCCACCGGCGTGTCGCCCATGGTGACGTGGTAGTGCTGCGGAAAGAAAAACGCCAGCACTTCGATATAACGACGCACCAGCGCCTTGAGCATAGAGTCTTCCTCCAGCGTGCCGATTTCCTGGCCCTCGTTATCCAGAAAGGTCCAGTGGTCGCGTAGAAAAGACGACTTGAATCCCGCCCTGCGCAAGGTGCCCACATGCTCATTATTCTGTGAGTCATGCACGTCATAGGCACCGGCAAAATCGAAAATACTGCGGGTGGAGATACGCAGTAGTTCCTGTTCCTGACTGTCATCCGCATACAGGCGGATATCTTCGCGGATGCGGAAGCGCTTCATGTTGGAATATAACGCCAGCTCGCCGGTATCCGTATAAAGATGAAAGGCATCACCGAAGAGCCGGAAGAATTTTCGTCGAATGGTGTAACGGCGATGCTGAAAACGTATTGCATGAGTCATGGTCTGCCTTCCCTGAGCAAAAGAAGCTACCCTACCAGCGCAAGAAGCGATCACAAGCCTTCCCGCCGTGGAAGGCACAAGTTCACCAACAGGCGGCCCCATGAACCCGGAATTCTGGCATCAGAAATGGCACAACTCGGAGCTGGGCTTTCACCTTCCGCAAGTCCATCCACTACTGCAACGTTACCTCGGCGACCTGCCGTTGAAAGCCGGCCAGACCGTCTTTCTTCCCCTGTGCGGCAAGACGCTGGATATCGGCTATCTGCTGGAACAAGGCTATCGCGTGATCGGTGCGGAGTTATCCGATAAAGCCGTCACCGATCTGTTCGCCTCATTGAATCACCAGCCGATCATCACCGACTGGCAAGGCGGCAAGCGTTACCAGCATGGCGATCTCACCGTCTTTCAAGGCGATATCTTTCTGTTGCAGCCCGATGTTCTGGGAGCAGTGGATGCCATCTACGACCGCGCCGCCCTGATCGCCCTGCCGGATACCATGCGCGAACGTTATGCTCGCCATCTACTGACACTGACCGACAAGGCACCGCAGTTACTTATCACCCTGGAATATGATCAACAGCAGATGGATGGCCCGCCGTTTTCTGTGGGTGAACCGCAGGTAAGAAACCTCTATGAGAACGACTACAGCATAGCGCTACTTTCCAGAAAAATGATTCTCGACCATGAACCGGTCTTCCGGGAACGGGGGCTGACCGCGCTTTATGAGAATACTTTTCTGCTGGGCTGATTTTTTTCCGTAGAACACAGACCACAGAAAAATCCGGTTCTCGAGACCATCAAGCCCGCTCACCCTGTTGGAGCCATGCTTGCATGGCGAACCCTCTCCAACCCTTCGCCATGCGAGCATCGCTCCAACGAAAGCCGGAAACCCTATGCTCTCGTTGATGAAACGTTTTTCTAAATCAAGACGCCAACCGCGATCACCAGGGCAACACGCTGCCATCGGAGTGCCAGAACGTACCGCTGTTTTCCAGGTTCAGTTCATCCATGCGGGCAATCAGGTTGGTAGCCGCTTCGTCCACCGTCAGGTTGCCGCTATGCCCGGTCATGTCGGTCTGCACCCAGCCCGGATGCAGGATGGCCACCGCGATGCCCCGGTCATGCAGGTCCAGCGCCAGGGATTTACCCGCTGCGTTCAAACCGGCCTTACTGATGCGATAACCGTACTTCTTCCCGGAGGTGTTATCCGCGATGGATCCCATCCGCGAGGTCATCAGACCTACCTTGCTGCCCTCATGGAGATTGCCCAGTAATGCCATGGTAACGCGCAGCGGGCCCAGGGTGTTGACCTTGAACTGGTCCAGGAGTTGTTCAAAGTCCATTTCGTCCACCGTCTCACTGAGCATGATGCCAGCGTTGTTGTAGAGAATATCCACGGGCGTATCACCCAGAGCGCTGGTCAGGTTGGTGACCCCGTCAGCGGTGCTCACGTCCACGCCATCAATAATCTCCACACCACTGTCTAGCAATGCGCTGGACGGCTGCCGGCACACCGCCAGCACCCGCTCGCCACGGGCTTTCCAGTGTTTTGCCAGTGCAAGGCCGATGCCCCTATTTGCTCCAGTGATTACAATATTCTGCGTCATTTTGCCTCCTTTTCATTGATATCCCAGCGACTTACCTGCGCACCCATTCAAGCACTCCCAGTGTGCATTACAAAACACTGCAACATCAGATACAAAACGACATTTTTAGCCAACATTGGTTGAGCAATGAGTTTTATATAGTTGCGCGCATGGGTGGATCGCGCTGATACGCCTGTCATACACACTTTTGTGTTCATGGAAGAAAGGGGGAAGTACCCATGCTACATCTTTTGAGAATCCTGCTGATGAGCTCTCTGCTCGTCACTCTGGCCGCCTGCGGTGGCGGCGGCGGCGGTAGCACGCCCGCCAGCAACAACTCCACCAATGAAGAAACCGGCAATAGCGGCGATGACAGCAGCAATACCGGCGATGAGACAGGTGGCGAAACCGATGATGGTGACACCACTGGTGGCGACGACACCCCGCCACTCACCGAAGAAGAGAAGCAGCAGCTTCTGACTCTGGTCGACACCAACAACCACTTCACCGCTTCCGTCTGCCCGCAGGCGCTGCTGGGCACCCAGTTGGGCGGCGTGATTGATGTGTTGGCCTGCGAGAACGAAGCGCTGACCAACATCTCCCTGGGTAACGACAACGTACTCGGCCTGCTCTGCGCCAACACCGTTGCCGCCACCGACACTGACCTGCTTGGCAGCGTCACCGAGCCCACCTTCCTGCCGACCTGTCTGGAAGAGAGCGTCCCCTATCTGGTGGACACCCTGGGTGGAATTCTGGACAACAGCGGTGCCATCGGCCAGCAGCTGTGCCCCAGCTCTGAAAACCCGGTGCAGTGCCTGCTGGAAGTCCTCAACACCGTTCCGGACAGCACCCTGGCCGGCGTGCTGGGCTACCTGGGCTGCGACGACGCGCTCAACCCGCAGGTATGCCTGACCCAGGTGGCTGACAACCTGGCCATGGGCGAACCCCTGATCGGCACCGTGAACAGCCTGTCCATGGCCCTGTGCCCCATTGCCACCGGCGCCGATGCGTTTGACCCGGAGCAGTGCATCACCGAAGTACTGGGCGGCGTGGGTTCCATCCTCAACCTGACCGGCGGTCTCGGCGAACTGTGTCCGGAAGGCTCTGACCCGTTCACCTGCCTGCTGTCTGCCGGCGAGAACCTGGGCCCCATCGGCGAACTGATGGGTGAGAGCCCGCTGGATCCCGCCATCCTGGAAGACCTGCTGGCTGGCCTGGCCAACCCGGGCAACATGGAACTGCTGGGCGAGCTGCCGGCCATGCTGGAACAGATCCCGGTACTGGGCGAGCTGCTGGCCGGCCTGCTGGGTAACGGCGGCGACCTGTTCGGCACCCTCGGCGACCTGCAATCCCTGCCTGAGCTGCTGACACAAATTCCGGTGCTGGGCGACATCCTCAACGGTGTTGCCGGTGGCGACAGCGGTGGCCTGCCCACCGACGCCCTGAGCCTGGAAGCCCTGATGGGCGGCCTGGAAGGCGATCAGCTGACCATGGTCACCGACCTGCTGGCCAACGTGCCGGTACTGGGCGATGTGGTCAACCAGCTGCTGGGCGCGGTGTCCTGTGATGCCGCCAACCCGCTGGACTGCCTGACCGACTCCGCCGGCCAGCTGGAACAGTTCACCGGCCTGCTGGAACAGATCCCGCTGCTGGGTGACCTACTCAATGGCCTGCTGTCCGCTCTCACCGGCGCCGGCACCGGCGGCGAGCTGCTGCCCGGCACTGACATGCTCAACGAGATCCCGGTACTGGGCGACCTGCTCAACCAGATCCTCACCACCCTGCAAGGTGGCGCCGGTGGCGACATCCTCACCCCGGACCTGGCCATGCTGGAACAGCTTCCGGTCCTCGGCGACCTGCTGAGCAGCCTGCTGGGCGGCCTGCTGAGCGGCGACCCCTCCGGTCTGCTGGACGGCATCATGGACCAGGACGGCAACTTGCTGGATACCGTTTCTGCCCTGGTGGAACAGCTGCCGCTGGTAGGCGACCTGGTCGGCAACCTGTTGGTGGCCCTGCTGGGTGAAAGCGAAGCCAGCAGCCTGCTGGCCCCGCTGAGCGACGCCCTGACCACCATCCCGGTACTGGGTCCGATACTGGATGGCCTGCTGGGTCTGCTCGGCTAATCCGCCATCCTCTGAACCACAGAAAGCGCCCCTCTAACGGGGCGCTTTCTGTTTCTGCTCTCCTGTCATTCTCCCCTTTTCTGTCACTGCGTCTTTGTTACAGTGGACATCCACTTCAGAAAGGATGCCAATCATGACCATTGCAGTCGGCGACACCCTTCCCGCTCTCACCATCAAGACCAACGGCGCCAAAGGCCCCGAAGACCTGGACACCGGTGATTTTTTCAAGGGCCGTAAAGTGGTCCTGTTCGCGGTACCCGGCGCCTTTACCCCGGGCTGCTCCAACACCCACATGCCCGGCTTCGTGATCAACGCCGATGCCATTCTGGAAAAGGCTGACGCCATCGCCTGCATGGCGGTCAACGACGCCTTCGTCATGGATGCCTGGCAGAAAGACCAGAATGCCGAGCACATCACCATGCTGGCGGACGGCAACGCAGAATTCGCCAAGGCCCTGGGCCTGGAACTGGATGCCACCGGTGGCGGCATGGGCATCCGCAGCAAACGCTTCGCCCTGATCGCCAACGATGGCGTGGTGGAATACCTGGGTGTGGATGAAAAAGGCGTGGACAAGAGCAGCGCCGAGACCGTACTCGGCCAGCTCTGAGTCGAACAACGCAAGCAAAAAGCAATTAATAATGGATAATTGATAACACGCGGGGCAGCCCCTCTGTCGTCAAACGCAAGAGGCCGCCCCCAACCTCAGGACGCGGTCTTTGCGTTTTCAAATCTCCAGAGCCAGCCCCAGGGTGACAGTAAAATCATCCTTTTTCGGTGTAATCCCGTCACTGTCCGACTGAGGCCTTTCGATTCGCTTCCAGGTCCCGGCTAAACGCAGATCCAGACGCTGGGTCAGATCCACGTCCAGCGCGGAATAGAAACTATGTTTGGCCCGACCGGCCTTGCTCTCGGTCAAGGTCACCTGGTAATCCAGATGGATGTCGATATTGCTGGTGAGTTCCTGCTCGTAGAACGTCCCCATAAGAAAAGCGGGCGTGGACACAGTTCGATCCTCACCCGGCACCACATCCACATATTCCGTTCGCTGGTAACCCGGCCCGGCAGCCACTGACCAGTCAATCTTGGGCGTATCAAAAATCTGATAACCGGCACCGAAACCCACCGTCCATTCCGCCGCCCGGTTTTGAAATGGATCCCTGTAATACTGGGCCTGGATCGGCCTGACAAACCATTTATGACTAATCCGGTAGTCGTGGGTCACCTCTGCCGTATGGTTATTGGCCAGTTGCTCGGACTCGGACTCCGAGTAATTACCGGTATAACTCATGCGAGTGTTGCTCTTCACCGTGCGCCGCTTGAGAACAGCCTTGGTGTTGAGATCTTTTTGCTCCACGTTGCCACTGCGAAAATTCAGACCCACAGACACATCCGCAGACCACAAATCAAATTCCCTGGGAGAAGCAGAAGCAATACCCACCACCTGCTCGAACGGCACCTGCATGCCACCCACCATAAGCCTGCCGTTTTCCGTGGCCAGCTTGCCGAGGATGATGTTGCCGCCATCCAGCAGCACAGCCATGGTTCGGCCCGTCTGGATATAAACGATGTCCTCCCAATCAATGGAAATCAGGTCAAAATGATCGCTATCGAACTCAACCGACTGATTGTGGAGCGTCTTGATCCGGCCCTTTACCCACTCACCGGAATCCACCTGTATCCAGTCCCACTGCTGAACATCAAACGCCGGTGGCTGCCATCGCTGCGCCTCCCTGTTTGCCGCTTCATAGGTCTGGTCCGCATTAACACCATGGCAACTGAATCCGGCAACCAGACTGGCAATAACCACCCGCCTTCCTGCCCTAATCAACGACCCCAAAAATTGACGCAGCCGCGCTGATGCAGGCTGAAAAAATATTGCGTTCTTCATCATTTTTCGTAAGGCATAACCTGGTAAGGGTTTCCGCCCAAAGCAGCGGAAATATCGGCAATGGCTTTCTGGGCACGCACACTGTTGCCCACTTCATCCAGCGGCGGGGAAATGGCAGCAATACCAAACTTTCCCGGCGACACGGCAATAATGCCACCGCCGACGCCACTCTTTGCCGGCAGCCCGGTTTGGTAAAGCCATTTACCGGCATCGTCATACAGTCCGGCCGTCGCCATTACTGCCAGAATTTCCGGCATGTTTTCGGGTTTCACCAGTGCCTTTCCGGTAACCGGGTTAACACCCGCATTGGCCAGGGTGGATGCCATGATGCCCAGGTCCCTGGCATTGACGCCCACTGAGCATTGGCGGGTATAAATATCCGTGGCTTGCAACGGATCCCCTTCAATATGCCCATAGGCATACATCAGGTGGGCGATGGCCTGATTGCGCTGATTGGTCTCGGCTTCAGAGCGGTAAATGTCTTCAAGTACCGTCAGCTCACGTCCGGCGAAATCACTGTAAAAGCCAAGGATCCTGTTCCAGATATCGTTATAGCCCTTACCCTCTACCATGCTGGTGGTAGTAATCGCACCGGCATTCACCAGCGGATTCATTTCATGGCCTTTATGCTGCTCAATCGCATGAATCGAATTGAAAACCTGCCCGGTGGCATCCACACCCACACTCTTTGGCAGCACATCCACCCCTTTTTCTTCCGTCACCAGGGCCATGGTGAACACCTTGGAGATGGACTGGATCGATACCTCTGACTGCGCATCACCCACACTGAACACCCGGCCATCCACCGTCACCAGCACAATGCCGAAAATGTCCGAATCCACCTTGGCCAGGGCCGGGATATAATCCGCGTTGGCACCGTCATCCAGGCCTTTATAGCGCTCATGGGCCTGTTTCAGCGCGGAACGAATGGCTTCGTCCGACGGCAACTCACCGGCCAGCGACAACCCCGACAGCAACAAGCCACTGACCAGCACCACCCAGCCCAGCGCGTTCTTCCCTACAGCACACACCATGATTTCACTCCCTTGCACAATGCCACCCTGAATAGAGATGCTATACGGGTGGCCAGCAACCTGACCAGTCCCCATTCGCCACGGGTTCACAACGTCGCCACAGGTTTTGTGCTAACAATAAAATTGTCAACGGCAAGGACTGAGCACCATGAGCATTCTGCAACTGCCCCACGCAAAACCCGAGGCCATCCTCATCGACTGGCACGCCACCCTGGTGGACACCCACGATGCCATGTACCACGCCGTGGACGATGTACTGCCCCACCTGAAAGAGCTGGACCTGTGGGACCGGCTGCTGGACCCGGAGGATTCCAAAACCATCGAAGACGCCAAGCTGCTGATCTATGTGAAAGACAACCAGCGCCTGCACCCCAAGATCGTGTCGCAACGAAAGATTTCCCGCACCGATATTTTCGAAGTGCTGTTCGGCAGCGACCAGGACGCCAAGGGGCGTGCTCACCAGGCCTTCGACGAGGCCTACAAGAAATACGTGGACGAAGTGTTTCCGCTGGAGGACGACATCCGCGAACAACTGGAACGCATCCGCGCCATCGGCGTAAAGGTCGGCCTGATTTCCAACCGCAAGCGGGACTTTCTCGAACACGAACTGGCACTGGTGGACGGCACCGGCTGGGAAGACCTGTTCGATGTGGTGGTATGCGGCAGCGACGTGAGCAAGCGCAAGCCGTCTCCGGAAATGCTACTGCTGGCCATGGAAAAACTGGGCATTCCGCCATCGGAAAGCTGCTGGTACGTGGGCGACAGCACCACCGACGTGATCGCCGCCAAGGAAGCGGGCATCACCTCCATCTTCTACAACGGCGCCGGCTGGGGCCAGGCCTGGCTGGACAAGATCTTCCCCAACACCGTCAAACACCCCCACCGCCCGGATGCGGTAGTCGGCAGCATCGCCGAACTCACCAACCTGGCCCGCCACCTGCTGGCCCAGCACAAACGGGTCGAACGCGCACGGTAACGGAAGGAGCAAGTTTCAAGTTGCAAGTTTCAACGCGTGTCAGGGTGGTGCCGGCCAACAGCGTTGTCTCTCGCGCTCTCACCGGAGTGGCACGCGGGCAAGGCCATGTCATTCGCGACGCCCTTTACCGCGCCTTGAAACTTGCAACTTGAAACTTGCCCCTTTCAGGTAAGCACCAGGCAAAACAATTGGCCCACTCGCACCAACCAATAATGGTACGATCGTGCATCTTTTTTAGCCGGGAGAGCCCCATGGCCAGCAAACACCTCCACGCCTTCAGTGACGACGCCCTCGGGCACGACGACGCCACCGAACTGGCCGAGCGGCTGCGCCAGGGCCAGGTCAGCACCCGGGAAGTCACCGAGGCGGCTATCGCACGGCTGCAACGGGTGGAACCCACCCTGCAGGGACTCACCGTGGACACCTTTGAGGCCGCCCGCCAGCGTGCCGACAGCAAACGCTTCAACGGCTTCTTCGCCGGCGTACCCAGCCTGATCAAGGACAACCTGGACCTGCGTGGCCTGCCCACCGGCCACGGCAGTCGCGCCCTGGGCCAGGCGCCACTGAAGAAAACCAGCGGCATCGCCAAGCAGTACCTGGCCCAGGGCTTCAACCTGCTGGGCAAAAGCACCCTGCCCGCCTTCGGCTTCACCGCCAGTACCGAACAGGCCGGCGTGCCCGCCACTCGCAACCCCTGGCACACCGACTACTCCGCCGGCGGATCCTCCGGGGGCAGCGCTGCCCTGGTGGCCGCCGGCGCCGTGCCCATCGCCCATGGCAACGACGGCGGTGGCTCCATCCGCATCCCCGCCGCCTGCTGCGGCCTGGTGGGCCTGAAAGGCACCCGCGGCCGCCTGATCGACCAGGACGCCGCCAAGGTGCTGCCGGTGAATATCGTCAACGATGGGGTGCTCACCCGCAGCGTCCGCGACACAGCCCACTTCTTCATGGAAGCGGAACGCTACTACCGCAACCGCAAACTCAAACCCATCGGCCAGGTCACTGGCCCGGGCAAGCAACGGCTGCGCGTGGGCATGATGATCGACTCCGTCACCGGCGATGCCACCTGCCCGCAGACCCGCCGCGCCGTGCAGGACACTGCCCGCCTGCTGGAAAGCCTGGGCCACACCGTGGAAGAGGCCCGCATCGATCTGCCGGCCCGGTTCGTGGAAGACTTTTTGCTCTACTGGGCCATGCTCGGCTTTCTGGTCAGCAAGGGCGGCAAGGCCCTGTTCCCGCAAGGCTTCGATGCCAAGCAACTGGACCCGCTCACCCGCGGCCTGGCCGAGTATTACCAACAACGTTTCCTGAAAACCCCGGGCATGCTCCGCCAGCTACGCCTGGCCCGGCAACGCTACGCCGACACCTTTGAACAATACGACGTGATCCTCAGCCCGGTACTGGCCCACACCACCCCGGAAATCGGCTACCTGGGCGCCGACCTGCCCTTCGACACCCAACTGGAACGGCTGCTGCGCTACACCACCTTCACCCCCGCCAACAACGCCTCTGGCGGCCCCGGCATCTCCCTGCCCCTGGGCCAGACCGACGATGGCCTGCCCATCGGCGTCCAGCTGTCCGCCGCCAACGGTGAAGACGCCCTGCTGCTGGCCCTGGCCTTCGAACTGGAAGACGCACAGCCCTTCAGGAGACTCACGTCATAGAGGCCGACCACCGCCTTTTGTTATTGTCGGTGCGTTGATCTCACAGGGAAGCCGGATCATGGCAACGCAAACCATCAGCGGCGGCGTGGTTCATCCACTGCCCGACGACCTTCGCCAAACCCTCCAGGCGGACAGCGCCATGCTGGCGCAATGGGAAGACATCACCCCATTGGCCCGCAACGAATGGATCTGCTGGATTGAAGATGCCAAAAAAGAGGCCACCCGTCAGGGACGCATCACCCGCGCCCGGGAAAACCTCACCGCCGGCAAACGCCGCCCCTGCTGCTGGCCCGGCTGCCCCCACCGCGAGCGCACCGGCAAGGCGTGACTCGCTGTTGGAGCTATGCTTGCATGGCGAATCCGGCGTTTATCGCTTGCAGGCACGCGCCTCCAAATCGGCGATGACGAGCCGCATCACCGAAACTGACTCGGCGACACCCCGAACCATTTCTTGAACGCCCGGGAAAACGCACTCACTTCAGAAAACCCCAGCAGAAAGGCCATCTGCGTCACCGTCATCCCCGGTGTGCGCAGGTGGCGCTCCACCAGCATCTTGCGGGTGTCTTCCACCAGCTGCTTCCAGCTCAACCCCTCATCAGCCAGCCGCCGCTGCAGGCTGCGTGAGCTCATGCAGCATTCCGCCGCCGCCTCCGTCAGGGACGGCTCGCCGTCGGGCAGGCGTTGTTCGATCCACAGTGTCAGCTTGCTGGCCAGCGAGCCCCGCTCCGAGTCCGCCAGGCGCTGGGCCAGGGTGGCATCCAGCATGGCGGCGAGCTGGGTATCGCTGGCGGCCAGCATCTGCTGGGCGTTGGCCTTGTCGAACGCCAGCGCATAGTGATCTGACTCCGTTACCGGGCAACGGAAATAGCGCCCCATGGCCTGGCGCAGGCCCGGCTCGATCCAGTCCGGGGCGGACACCGCCACCGGGTTGTGGTCCCGGTGAATGCGGATACGCAGCAAGCGCACGATAGTGGCCATGACAAACACGATGGCCTGGGGGTGGGGCTGGTGATCGGTGTTGGAGGAAAACTGCAGGGCCACGGTGGCGTCATCCACGGTCAGCTCGGTGCGCACCAGGTCGCTGATCAGGCGATGAAAACGGGTAATGCGGTTGAGCACACTGTACAGGTCGCCCCCCGCCGCCACTGCCAACCCCAGAGCCCCGAAGGTGTTGTACTGGGCATGGCGGGCAATCTCGATGCCCATGGCCGGGTCGCCCAGCTGGGCCAGGCAATCATCCAGCAGGGCCGTGGACACCGCCGCCCCCAGCCGGGCCTCCGGGTCCCGCACCATCTGCGGGTCCAGCCCGTGGCGGCGCAGGATGGCCTCGCCGTCCAGGCCCCGCTCGTGGAGCAGGTGCAGCAATGGCGCCATCAGCAAGGCTACCGCCTGTTTTTCTTCTTTCATTGGCGTCCCCGGTCAAACGATTGGCGGGCAAGGGCGAGTTTTCCTTGTCGGCCCTGCCTAAAGTAGTCGCCATCGAGAAATGGAGGTTTCCCATGGCAACAGCACCTGCCCGCGGCAAGTCCGCAACAGACAAGACAATTCAACGCGAGATCATCGCGATCAGTGATGATATACGGCAACGGCACGGCTGGCTCAAGCACCAGAACGCCATCGGCTTCACCATCTTCGCCGTGGCCATTGCCGGCTGCACCCTCAACGCGGTGCTGTACCTGCAAGGTATCATGCCCGCCTGGCTGGTCATTGTCCTTACCGCCTTCTGGACCTCGCTGCTCCACGAATTGGAGCACGACCTGATCCACTGGATGTACTTCAAGAACAACAAGGTCGTGCATCATCTGATGATGCTCGGCGTCTACCTGTGGCGCCCCACCACCATCAACCCCTGGGTACGCCGCCACCTGCATTTCCATCACCACAAGCACTCCGGCAGCGAAACCGATCTGGAAGAGCGCGGTATCACCAACGGGGAAAAGTGGGGCCTCAAGCGCCTGATCATGGTGGGCGACAACATGCTGGCCGTGTACCTGCGTGCGGTGAAATACCTGACCGAACCCCTGAAGCTCTACCGCCGTGGCGTCATCACCCGCAAAGACCTGAAGAACTTCCGCCTGATCGGCCTGGTCAGCTACAACCCCCTGGGCGTGATCGTCCACGCCATCTGGCACTTCTTCGTGCTCTACCACCTGCTCAACGGCGCCGCCTGGCTGGCCGGCAGCAGCATCCCGTGGCCGGAAGTGGTCACCGCCCAGTTCAGCTGGATCACCCCGCTGGTAGTGGTGCTGATCGCCCCCAACATGCTGCGTACCTTCTGCCTGCACTTCATCTCGTCCAACATGCATTACTACGGCGACAACGAACCGGGCAAGATCACCGAGCAATGTCAGGTACTCAACGTCTGGTGGCTGTGGCCTCTGCAGGCCTTCTGCTTCAACTTCGGCAGCACCCACGCCATCCACCACTTCGTGGTCCGCGACCCCTTCTACGTACGGCAGATGACCGCCAAGCGGGCCCATGTGTTGCACTCCGGCAGCGAAACCGACCTGGAAGAGCGCGGCATCACCAACGGCGAAAAGTGGGGCGTCAAGCGCCTGATCATGGTGGGCGACAACATGCTGGCCGTGTACCTGCGTGCGGTGAAATACCTGACCGAACCGGCCAAGCTGTACCGCCGTGGCGTTATCGACCGTAAAGATCTGAAGAACTTTCGCCTGATCGGCCTGGTCAGCTACAACCCGCTGGGCGTTATCGTCCACGCCATCTGGCACTTCTTCGTGCTTTATCACCTGCTCAACGGCGCCGCCTGGCTGGCCGGCAGCAGCATCCCGTGGCCGGAAGTGGTTACCGCCCAGTTCAGCTGGATCACCCCGCTGGTGGTAGTGCTGATCGCCCCCAACATGCTGCGCACCTTCTGCCTGCACTTCATCTCGTCCAACATGCACTACTACGGCGACAACGAACCGGGCAAGATCACCGAACAATGCCAGGTGCTCAACGTCTGGTGGCTGTGGCCCCTGCAAGCCTTCTGCTTCAACTTCGGCAGCACCCACGCCATCCACCACTTCGTGGTCCGCGACCCCTTCTACGTACGGCAGATGACCGCCAAGCGGGCCCATGTGGTGTTGAAGGAGAATGGGGTGAGGTTTAATGATCTGGGTACGTTCCGACGGGCCAACCGGATGCACGAGAACCCGCAAGCTGCCTGATACCAACATGAAGCCCGCTGAGTGCGGGCTTTTTTGTTTTCAGCGGAAAGGCTGTAGCTCAACCCTGGATCACTTTACAAGCTCATGATTATCAAGCACTTTGTTTCTATTGTGTCTGAAAAACTCGATCAGGGGTTCAAAGGAACTTTCTAATTAATACGCTGTTAGATGCACGAGCGAGCCATGAAAAGAAAAGAGTTTTTGCAAGAGTTTCTAGGAGCGCTTGGAGCTGGCAAAGCTCTTACGAAAGCAAGACCTTTTCAGCATTGACCAGATTAGAGTGACAAGATCAGAGCTTAAAGACCGTTATAACAAGATGTATGAGCGTACAACTTCAGATAAAAAGTTAGAAAAAATACTTGTGAAGCTAGAATCAATTGAAGTTCCAATGGTGGATAAGGGTCGTGAAACAGATGCGTATTTCATCCACGAATGAAACAGCTAACAAAGCGCTTCTGCGGAACAAAATTTCCGCTACGCTCCAAATTTTCCGCAGAGCGCGGCGCCATGTGTTCTAGGTTGTAAATATGAGCTGGCAATACATAATTCTTCTGCCGTGGGTTCTGGTATTACCTGCAGGGCTTTTTTTGATGCTCAGGCGTAACTACCGCGTGAACTCAGGCTTGTGTTCGTCTTGTGGCTCCCGGCTACGAAAAGATGAAGCCTGCTCTGTATGCTCTGATACTGCGAAGCCTACGGTGTTACGTTCATCGCTGCTAATAGCATTCGTCGTTTGGATGTTTGTTAGCTTTGCGGTTTTGCGGAGATTTGCACTATCGTGAGACAGCAAGCACGCAACAAGCAGCGGGAGGCGGATCAAATTTCTATTCGTTTCTCAATCCAATTTACCCGCTGCGCTGGGCGCCAGCCCAGCCTCTCACACAAACAGACTCAAACCGGCCCGTTACCATGAACATCATCAATATCGCAGACACCGTCATGAACCGCGCTGCCCGCTATCACGAGCATCGCGTTGAAGGCCTGGAGCACATCCCGGCCAGCGGCCCGGCCCTGATTGTGGTGAACCATTCCCTTGCCACCTATGACAGCGGCCTGCTTGCTGCTGCGATCAAGGCCAGACTGGGGCGGGATGTGTGGCTGCTGGGTGATCGCTATATCTTCAAGGTGCCGGTATTACGCGATATGGCCACAGCCTACGGTTTCGTTGAGGGCTCACAGCACAATGCGGAGAGCCTGCTGCGCGATGGCGAGCTGGTGTTGGTGGCGCCGGGTGGCATGCGTGAAGCACTGCGGCCCAGCAGCCAGAAATACCAGCTGGATATCAGTGACAGAAAGGGGTTTGCAAAGCTGGCCTTGCGTACCGGCGCCCCGGTCATTCTCTCCGCCTGCCCGGCAGCGGATGATATTTATCACGTGGTATCGAACCCGGTAACGGACTGGGTGTACAACCGCTACAGGCTGGCCGCCCCGGTTATCCTTGGCAAGTTCGGCACCCCCATTCCCAGGCCGGCCAAACTGGTTCACTATCTGAATGCACCCATGTCACCGCCTGACAATGGCACAGACGAGGACCCTGAAGCCGTCGATGCCTTTCATGCCGCGCTGGAAAGTCGCCTGCAGGAAATGCTCACGGAACATGCGAGCACCTGAAAGACTCAACGTCAGAACCCGGGATAACCATGCAAAAAAACGTTGCCGTTTTCGGCACCCTCCGCTTCCCGCCTGAATCCATGGGCGCCGTCAGGCCGCACCTCAAAACCTTTGTCGATGCCACGCGCAGCCAGGATGACTGCATTGCCTACGATGTGGCGGAAGATCTGTTTGATCCCGGCCTGATTCGCTTTTCCGAGCTGTGGCCAGACAATGCCTCTCTGGATGCCCATCTGGTAGCGCCGCATATCGCGCCATGGCGGGAGGCCGCGAAGCGGCTGGGGCTGATGGAGAGGGCGTTTACGGCTTACGATATTCATGGCTCCCGGCCTGTATAAGCCGGGGAAGACAGTGAAGCATCGCATTTACAGCAAGGACGCTGAAAGATGAAAAGCGCACAACAATTCTGGGACAAGGCGGCGGCCCGTTATGCCAAAAGCCCGGTCAAGGATGAAGCGAGCTACCAGAAGAAGCTGGCGATCACCCGTGACTACTTTCAACCGGACTGGTCCGTGTTCGAATTCGGTTGTGGTACCGGTAGCACAGCCATTCTTCACGCGCCCTACGTCCGGGACATTCTTGCAACGGATGTGTCGGCAAAGATGCTGGAGATAGCGCAAGCCAAAGCTGCTGATGCCGGCATTGATAATATCCGCTTTCAGCAGGGCACGATGGATAGCCTGTCACTGACCCCGGAAAGTTTTGATGCGGTGCTGGGGCTGAATATTCTGCACCTGGTGGAAGAGCCCGAAGCGGCTATTTCCCGGGTGAGCTCCCTGCTGAAGCCCGGCGGTGTTTTTGTTTCCAGCACGGTGCTGGCTGCGGACATGAAGCTGCACTGGCGCCTGCTGATTCCGCTGATGCAGGCGCTGGGTTTGGCACCCCATGTGAGTCGTTTCGGCAGGGACGGGTTGCTGGCCATGCTGGCGCGGGCCGGTTTTGATGTCGACCATGAATGGCAGCCGGACATCCTGTCTGTCTTTATTGTCGCCAGAAAGCGCGCCTGACTGTTTCGTCAGTTTCCATCTTCGAACCAGAAACCAGCGCGCCACGCCGTTCCCGCGCCAGGAGGCCTGGCGGAGCCCAAAAGGAAAACGGCTATTCGATTTCCTGCAAACCGTTCTCCAGATATTGAAGCAGCCGTTGCAGGTGCGGCATGGTTCTCTGACAGCCGATCAATCCGAACTCAAGATTCTTGTCGTAGCTTGTCAGGGTGATATTCAGGGCCACGCCGTCCATGACGATGGATACCGGATAAATCCCTTCTATCTCAGCACCGTTCCAGTAACGCTTGCCGTTGGCACCCGGCACGTTGGAGACAACCAGATTGAACGCTTGCCAGGCCGGGTTTACCCCCAATGCCATATTCGTCCCATGCACTGTCATCATTGCTGATGTGTAGGCAAGACTTTCGGCTTGGTTCATTCTTGCAAACCGATCCTTGCTGTTTTGTACAGATCGCTGGATACAACCCAGCCTTTCTTTTGGGTCCGGCAGATGGGTTCCCAGATCAGCCAGTATCACCGCCACCTGATTCCCACCCTCCGAATCGTCTGTTCTCAACGACATGGGAACCATGGTGACAAGGGGCTTTTCAGGTAACGCATTCATATCTTGCAAATACTGACGTAGGGCAGAGCTGCACATTGCCAGGACAATATCGTTAACCGTTGCCCCATGTTTTTTGCCAGCGGCACGAATGCGATCCAGTGGCCAGGATTGCGCCGCAAAACGGCGGCTTCCCGAAATTCTCTGATTCAGTATTGTTTTGGGTGCCTGAAATACGGACACATAGTCAGCATCTTTCTTCCGTTTCCGGATAGCGCCGACCACTTCCGATACGACCTTGGTCGCGGAGCCGGCCATCTTGCGCATGCCATTGGCCTGCTCCACGATCTGGCGAACAGGGTCCAGCCGGGTTTCCACATCGTCCTGGCGGCTTTTTGGTTTGCGTGGCAGGGCCCATATGGGTTCTATTTCATCCTCGGCCCGGTGGGTTGTGCCTCTTTCAAGAAGACGCATGGCTGACACACCATCTACTAGCGCATGGTGGATTTTGGAGTAAACCGCAATGCGGCCTCCTTCCACCCCTTCGATGACGTAGAACTCCCAGAGCGGTTTATGCCTGTCCAGCAGGGCACTATGCAGCTTTGATACCAGCGCCAGCAATTCCCGCACTCTCCCTGGCTTCGGCAAAGCGAGGTGATAGACATGGGATTCCAGGTCGAATTCGTCGTCTTCCTTCCAGAACTGCACGCCCGCACGGGAAACCAGCTTCTGATTGAAGGGCGGAGAAGGCTGGTTGTATTCCATCGCCTTGCGAATCAATTCCTGAACATAATCCTCACCGGCCCCTTCGGGGGGAGTTGCCAGGAAAAGCCCGCCGACATGCATTGGCTGATTTCTTCTCTCCAATAGGAGAAATATCAGGTCTGTTGGGCTAACAGGCTTCATCGAACTCTCCTGAAAATTCACTTATTATTCTTCGCCCATGATGACTGGGGTCACCATGCATTTCCCAGAGTGTTTCGTTGGAAGTTTGTAGCTGAGCTATAAAAGAATACAGCCACCAATGTCTCTTGGCGCCATGTCATTGAGGAATGGCAAGCCTGATCTCGCTGTGCCAGACTCCTTCCGGGAAGGCTAATCTGCCAAAATCTTCGGTACCAAACCCTACTCTTCCAATCAGTGGGTTGCCTGCCGCCCCACCGAAATTGGCGCCGGCAGACTGGCCAAGATCGATATGATTTTTTACCGCTACCTCAGGGTTGCCACTCGTGGTGTTCTGGCCTGAAACCAGCGAAACACTCCCCTCCCGCCATGCAATCGAACCTTGCACCTGATCAATGAAGAATTGGGATTGGGGGCTGGAAATTTCACCGAACCGCATAAAGGCATTGCCATCGAAATTCAGCAACCCATTGAAGCCGATCGGGGCATCACCATTGGCACCAACGACAAGGGGGTTCAGGACGAAAATAAACTGGTCGGTAGAGAGATTAATGTCCGCCAGTGACAATTTGGTCAGCGCGGTGTAACTGAGATCACTCATGTCACCGCCGCCGAAAATGCCCCGGAAACGATAGTTCATGCGACTGTCTGACTGCAGCCACAACCCTCCCGGCAAGCCGGGGTAGGCGCTGTCTCCATCTGTGACCCGCAGATAAAGATCTCTTGCTGTCCAGATAATGTCTCCATTGACAAACCCGATGCCTTGATTGGTTGAACTATCCATAATCATGACATGGGTATTGCGCTCCCAGCCGGCTCCTGCCGTTTTCCTTACAGCAGGGTCTGCACTGTTCGCACGCCGCCAGGCATCAGGCGACTGCGCCACCAAAGAGATATCGGCCTGCAATCCCGTGGCACTTCCACCCGGCCCTTCGGGCCTTATGAAGATATCCGCGTCCAGCTTTCCATAGGTAAAGGCAACCCCCCAATCCAGCGGTGTCACAACACCTCCCGCCAGCGGGTCAACCACCTGAACCTGGGTGGGATAAGCCCTGAGGTGCGCATCGCGCAACAGCACGGCAAAGGCTGCATCCCCGTCACCGGGCGGATCACTGTCAATCCACTCTCCCCCCGCCGCCGCACAATTCATTAGAATGCCCGCCGTCGCCGCGCCAACACACAGCCCCTGAGGCCCGCTGCCGCCCTGAGCCACATCAAATATCAGGGGGAAGTTCAGCATCGGCCCGGACCCGGGACCCAGTTTTCTCCACCGGGTAAAACTGGCATGGGTTCGATTACCGCCGCCTTCACCCACAATCAGGGCAAAGTCGGAGTCCAGGTCGTTTTGAAAAAGCAAGTTCAAGCCCTGCGTGCGAGTACCCGTTACACTGCCATCGTAATCCTGGTAACTGTTTGCGCCTGATGAGTAGCTGCCATAACTAAAGCCGCCCCCTCCAATCACAACCTCTGGGTTGACCAGCCCACCGAGCCACCCCATATGGATCAGATGGCTCCGGCTACCGCGATCAAAATCTGACGGATTGCCTTTGTACGCTACATCAAAGCCAAGATTCATATTTGCGTAAGGGCTAGCGAACCTGAGGCCATCACTGGAAATACCTACCGTACCAGTTGACGGGTTATGCCCTCCCGCCGCGCCATTGGTAAAACCGTAATCGAACACCATGTTGGCGAGGCTTAATTCCGGGCTACCCGCTCCGCCTTGGCGATAAATCAGATCCCCTTCGCTTTGCAACTGAAAACTGGCGAAGTTTCCGCCTTGATTAAACAGGCCCCCGCGATTTTCCAGCGACAGACTGCCATTGGACAGCACCGCCAGCTGGCCCAGTGAGTTAGCCGTGGCATTCCAGTTAGCGGTATTGAATGTCATCGCGCCCAGTGTCAGCTTTACCGGAGTCGCTGCCGAGCCCCATGAGCTATATAGGCCAAGATAGGGGTTCCCTGACAGATCAGAGCCCACGTCCCACTGTTGCTCAATGCTCAGGGGGCCGCCCTCCCCAGCCAGTGACAGGTCATTGATAAGGGTGCAGGCGTGCTGATCCTCAATACCGCCGCTGCAACTGCCATTGTTGAGTCCGGCATCGTCAGTGATCCACTGGAGCTGGTTCGCTGAGATACCTGCAGGGCTATCCAGCGTCACCGTCAGTCCATCGGCGCCAGATATGCCGGACAGGCTTGCATCATCCAGCGACTCCATGGCTTGCGCTGAAAAAGACACCAGACAAAATAAGCCTGCATATAGACGCATCACCATTCCCTCAACAGAACATGGCACTGCCATGGCAGTTGCCAACCCTTGGCAGATCCACTTTGGGGGTCTCGATCAGCAGCCGGCCCTCTGGGCCCAACAGGCTAATCACGTCTCCCAGACTCAAATTACCAACGTCAAGTCGATTTGGCGGGTTGATGTTCAGAATCTTGGCTCCCGGCGCATTCAACCACCATCCGGTGTTTGCCGTCGGTGAGTACGCACTGCCACAACGGGATGTGGTTTGCCCGTAGGCGGGATTACAAATATCGAAAGGAATATTGGCAGGTGGTGTTGTCTTGCTGTAATTGGGCCAGGCCACTTTCTCCCGCTGCAACGAGATGAAAAAATTCTCAGTGTTCGGGGTCAGCAGGTAGTGCACCTGTTTGAGATCGACGATCAATTGGCCATAGCCTTCATCAACGATAGCATTGGCAACCAATTGTGCGGGACTGCAGACAAGAAAATTCCAGATCGTACAGCCAAGATCGATATTATCGACTTCCAGTCGCGCAGCCGCCACATGCAACTGCTGCATTCGCGTCCCCCCCGCCTCAACCAGAAAAGGAGTGGTGCTTGGATTACAGCCGTATTGGGAAGGATTCATCCGCCCAAAACAGGTATTCAGATCCGCGTTGATAAAGCCGGCCAGGCGAGCCCTGGCACGCATTGCCGCCGAAAGCTCCAGGGAAAGAAAGCCCGAGACACTGTTAATCCCTGAATGGCAGCCCACCACACCTGAACCGACGGTCGCATTGGGATTACAGGCAGCGCCTGTTTCCTGATTGGTCAGATTGCTCTCCAGGCCGGGGCCCACAAAACCCTCTGTCGGCTTTCCCACACCCGTATAGTCACGCCCGATGGACAGGGCACCGTTAATCTTCTGTCCCCCTATCTTTAGCCCAACCACTTCACGCAGGGTAGGACTGTCATCGTTCTTTATTGCCAACTCAATATAGGGTCGAATCAAATCGAAGGTGCTGTCGGGCCCATCCAGTGACGGAAAGTCACCTTCATTGTTGATTCCCATGAAACTCAAATAATCGATATCGATATCACATGCCGGCGATGTGGTGAGAAGATCATTGACCCCCCCACAGCCTAACTGGAATTTGGCCATGTTCAGATTCATGTCCATTTTCACATCAAGGCCCATTCGATAAAAATCGAAATTAGCTGACCCGTCGCCAGGTGCTCCCGTGAGTTCATTCGGCGCAATATGGTCAGAAATAAACAATCCTCCACTCTGCGCCACAACATCGCCTAATTCATTGTCACTAATAGGCTTAAGTGCACCAAGCGCCAACCCCGACACCAAAACGTTCGCGATAATAAATGCCACTTTGAACGGACTAGAAACCAAAGACATAAGCGTCTCCATCAAAGCGCATTCTGGCCGGCGCATTTAAACCCGTGCTATCCGAAAAACGGTAGCCCAGCACACTTCCTGTGGCGGCATCACGCATGTAACCCGGCGTACCCAGGGAATCGAATTCCAGAGCGACACGACCTACATTCATGAAGATGTTGAAATCGTTGTAAACACCAACATCCTTGTTGAGCGGATAAGACAACTTTAACGCGGCCAAACCCGCGGGATTGCAACCCTCCAGCAAGCAATCCGCATCATTACTGGTATCCGTACCATCCACTGACAAGAATCGTTCCGGATCGAAGTAGGCGGTATTGGCATCGCTCAAAGATCCACTTTCTATGCGGATATCATTAACTTCCATGGTGCCGTAATAATCCTTGAGCATCAGCCATACACCGTCATAGCTGGAAAATTCAATGCCCATTCGACAGGGATTGAGAAGGCCATCGCACGAAATGGGGTTATTGGATTCGTCGGTGTTATTACGCAACTTTAGTGTCAGCTGGACACTGTCCTGGCCTGTAACCGCTGATAATTCGCTATCGTCCATCGGCTTAAGCGTATCGGCGTTAGCCTTAAAACTTGACGAGACCATCAAAGCCATGAAAAGCAACACATGGTTTCCCATCAGCAAATCCCCGGCTGACAACTTTCAAGACGAAGCTGATTTATCATTAAGCCTTCAATGCGGGCAGACCCCAGGTTCGCGGTCCGGGTGCTGTAATAGAGGCTGTTATCCCCCCCCTGATTGGAAACCGGCCCCCCCGGCCCCAGCGGAATAGTGTAATAGCTGGTTCCATAGCTTCTGTTCGTGGTACTGACTGAACAGCTTCCACTGCCATTACAGTTATAATTCTGTGTCTTGTGCATGCTTGCCGTAGTGCCACGTTTATCGATGGTCACGGCACGATTCGCGAAGGCATTGAAGGAGCCGCAAGCGTCGCATGCTCGGAAGAAAATGCCATCTTCCGTTGAGTCGACGGCTTCCCTGGTCGCTCCCACAGGTTCACTCCAGCCTGCTGAAGCTGGGTACCAGTCACCATAACGAACATAACCGTGGGTCTGGCGATATTGTTCGCAACGTGCGTCAGTGCAGGGTTGATTCCAGTTCTGCACGGCCCAGCGCGCCGTTTCATAGCCACGGCTGTCGCCATTCAGGAAGCTGTAATGCGTTTGGTAGACATTTGGCTGATCAGGGATGCGTGTCAGTTCAAGGAAGAAATTGCCATTTGTGCCAACAGGCCCCAGCACAAACGCCTGATAATAGAGTTGTCCCAACGGAAGGAAGGCCTCTACATTTCGAAAATGAAGCCCCTCTCCTTGATCAAAAAAGGGTGGTGTACCAATAGTGTCACCACCAGCGTTTTCCTGAGCGACACTGAAGCGAAAGTCCCCTCGCAGATAGCTGTGGTAAAACATCGCGAAAGTTTCACGTGCCGGGTCCGTGAACTGAAACAGACGAAATACACTGCCGGCGGCATTGCCACGGATCAGCGTCTGGGTTTTTAATAGGCCGCCACCATTAGCGACACCGGTTCCCTGAGATAATGTCTGGGTAGCGGCATTGCGAGTAGCGCCAGCCTCAATCTCACCCCAGAAAGAAAAGGTATAATCTGGCTGCCGGGTCGGCGCGAGAAATTCATAGATAGACTTGTCCGGATTGGCGGAATCCGTGTTAACTGTCTCACCGCTGTAGTCTATGCCTTCAGGCGACCATGCCCGCATTGTGTAAGGGTTGTCGAATGGAGAGAACCATTCAATTTTTCCACCACGAGGACAACCTGACGAACCAGCATCGCAGGCAGTGCCATCCCAATGACTCCCAAGGCCGGACGCGCCACTGATATTGAGCCCATACCAACGCAGGTCGCCCCGACGCCAGCAGTTTGTGTTACCGGACACACTGCCATAACCTGAACAGTTTCCTGATGGCGAGCTACCAACCTGCTCAAAATAGCTGGTCGGTGACATCGAAAACATGAAATTGTCCAGAGCCACGGAAATACCCGCACCGCTGACATCAGACATTTCTTCTTCAGAGAGAGGGTGAAGTCCGGCTGTGGCAAAAGTCTGAAAGCATAGTGCAAGGAAAAAGGAAGCAACCCTTTTGCAAATCGGCATCGGCTTTGCCTACGTAACCATTCATTGTTATTTGTATATCTGCCGTAATTGTTATTTTTTTTAGACCATAGGAACATGGTTGATATCGCCACAGAAGCGGCAAAACTGGCAAAACCTGGCTCTGATAAAAAGGTAAGGCGGGAGGAGAAAGGCTAACGCTTAAAGGATTTTCGATATTCGTTTGGTGACACACCACTCCACTTCCGAAACCGACGCTGGAAAGCCCTGACATCAGAAAAACCAATCCGGTGGGCTATATCAGCAATATTTTCTTCGGATTTAGAGAGATACTCATACGCAAGCTGGCTGCGGATAGCATCTATCAACTCTTGCCAGCTATAGCCAGCGCTAGAGAGGCGCCTATCAAGGGTTCTTGGCGAAATACCCAGCCGCTCAGCAACGACCTCCCTGCGTGGTGATGTAGTACCGATAAGATCACGGATTTGAATTTTTATTCTGTCGATAAACGTTTGCTGTATTTTTTGATCTTCAAGCTGCTGGTCGGCCAGCTTGCTTGCTATTTCCATACTATATTTCCCATAGCCATTCACATAACCGGCCATCTTTTTTGCATCAAATCTTGCCCCATTAAAGCTTGCCCCAAATTGAATAGGGCAGCGAAAATATTCAAGCAATGACTTTTCCATATGTTTCGATGTTGGTGCATGCTCAAAGTAGAGGCATTCGGGCGAGAAAGAGGGAAACATGAATTTTGCGGCCTTGATAATCAAGGCGGCTACGGATTCGATCCAGTGCCGCCTTACCACCGCATTTTTGTGCGCGAGAAGACCGATAAAAAGCTTGTCATTGTCATCTTCTCTGATCTCTACACCCCCAGCGTTTCCCACAACCATAGGCGCGTACCTGGCGGCCATTCTAAACCCATCCTCAAGGCTGTCCGCACTTAGAACAACCATTGATAGCGAGCCATAAAGCGCTGGCATAATCTGTTGTCCGATGTGCAACCCCAACAGTTCATCCCCGGAAACCAGAATCAGCTCAAGCATGAAATTTTCAAACGTCGAAAGCGGTATTTTTCTTCCCAGATCCCCCAGACACAAAGGATCAAGATCGCACCGCTTCATAATATCAAGTGAAGGAAGACCCAGCCTCGCGGCACCATGCGCCCATTGAGATAATGCGATTCCGGTGACAAAAGTCTCTTCGGTCATAGCTTTCAAGCACCGCTCAAAGGTATTCAGGTAGCCATCGACACAATCTTTTCCGAATGGCCGATAAACATTGAGATATTCTTGTTTTCACACAGTATACAATGCCAACTTTGGCTCACAATGACATGGTTGCGGCTTTTTGTGTCCCTATTGCGGCAAATATTGCCACCGCAAGTCATTCCTATTCGATTATTAGACATCAAGAGCTAGAATTTGTGACTATTCCTCGTTAATGCATGACTACGCAGAAAAACAAAAAGACTATTCATAATGAAAAAAGCCTCACTGTTCACTGTCGCACCCATGTTGGCGCTGATTGGTTGCACGTCTCTGCCGCAAAAGAATCCCGCCCCGGACTTTTATCTGGCTTACCCTGGTGCCAGTGATACAAAAGTACTCGAAACCCATGATGGCCTGAAACTCTATGGCCAATGGTGGGAACCTGCCGAGACCCAACCTCGTGCAATTGTCCTTCTCCTCCATGGTACGGCCGCTCACACCGGCGTCTATGCTCCATGGGCCAATCACCTTGTTGATCATGGCTACGCCATGTTCGCTTTCGACATGCGAGGCTGGGGTCAGTCTCAAGGGTTTGGTCGTGCCGGCTATACCAGCGCTCCGGACGATTACCTCGGTGATGTGTCACTGGCCTATGAAGAGGTACGCCGACGCTACCCTGATGTTCCAGTATATCTCCAGGGAGAATCGCTTGGCGCAGCCGTCGCCCTGCAATGGGATATTCGTGGCAACGACAGCACCGATGGGTTGATACTCAATGCACCACCGGTAGTGATTAATCTGAAGATAGCCCCTCTCCCCCAGCCTGACTGGTTAGCCAATGGCTTCGCCTGGCATGCAGGTCTTATTGGTCGCCTGTTCCCCAATGCTCCTATCTACTCCATGGGAGGGAGAACAGGAAAATGGATGTGGCGTCGCGCCATCTTTGATGAATGGTCTCGAGAGTGGGTTGCTAACGAAGTCAACATGACACATTCCGCCATTGCGGCAAGCTACGTTACCAATTTACAGAAAATGTCAGCTGAGATCCGAAGCAATTTTGACAAGATCGACAAACCAATGATTGTTCTTCAAGGCGGTGAAGATAACCTGGTTTCTCACAAAGCGGCGAAGAGATTGATTGAAGAAACGCCATCCAGCGAGATGAAAAAGTGGCATTTTTATGAGGATGCCTCTCATTGCGCACTCCACGATAGCAACAAGGAAGACGTCTGGGATGATATTATTGATTGGTTGGATATTATGACCGAGTCAGAATCATCTCGTTTCGTTGAGCCCCAAAAAGTGAGTGCTCTTTAGATAATAAAAAATATTTCGGAATTAATCATGAGAATCTTTCTTTCATCAATATTGTCGATTATAGCTTTCAGTGGCTGCTCATCGTCAGTTCGGCCGCCATACTCAAACACGGATGATGTTACAAATGAAATGATTGATCAGGCACGCTCTCTGAATCTTGCAATCTCTTCCGAAAGCACGCCGGTCTTGGCTAAAAGCCTTTCTCAAGCAAAATCCTTCTGTCAGATGGGCGATAAAGATCTTAAAGTGGAGGTGCGCAGTATGAAGCGGGATGCGATTGAGGTTCCTGTTATTCACTTACGCTGCAAACCTTGAAATCATTCCACCGCTTATAGGATGAATACCTTTCCTGCCGAAATATAAGACATCATTTAATCTATTATCAGAGCGGCAACATGGTCACGATTTTTACTATCTGGCTACGTCGTTATTACGATAAAACGACGGCGCCACACCGGTCCAGCGCTTGAAGGCACGGCGGAAGTTGGCAGTGTCACAATAACCCAATGTATAGGCCAATTCCTGAATGGTTATCTCCTGGCTTTTCAGATATTCCAAGGCCAGTGATTGGCGCACTTCATCCAGAATTTCCTGAAACGAGGTTCCTTCATCAAGCAACCGGCGGTGCAAGGTTCTTGGGGTCATGTGAAGAATGCGAGCAGTAATGGGGAGAGAGGGAAAGTTCACCTGCTTTGCCAGCATTAACCGGCGCACCCGAGCCGACACAGAGGCATCCGACACCAGGTTCTGCAATTCCCGCTCGCAGAGCTTTTCCGCATGCTCGAAGGCGGCCGGGTCCGCGGTTCTCAGTGGCTGGTCCACCACCTCCAGCGGCAAGGACAGGCCAGTCCAGCCCTGGTTATAACGTACCGGACAGCGGAACTGGGACCGCAGCAGCTCCCGGTCGAAGGCTTCGGCAAAGGTAAAGCTGGCCTGGGCCACTTGGCAGTTGCCCAGGGTAATGAAGTCGAGCACGTTCTTTACCGCAACCACTACGGCGCCCAGCAGGAAGGGCCCCACATCACCCAGCGGCAGCAATTCCCGGATCTGCAGGTTCAGGTAGTTGCCTTCCACCTGATGGCTGACCATGACTAGGTTGATGCGCAGAGGAATGAAACGCTCCAGCAATTCCACCACCTGGCGCACAGAGCCACTGTTCATGGCCGCATAGCCAACCATGCCGTGATTGTTGATGCGTAGCCGATCACCCACCATCAGGCCCAGGGCCGGCTCTCCGGTGATCGCTTCCGCTTCCAGAAACAGGGCACGGACCACTTCCCAGGGAACGCTGGCATCGGCTTGCTCAAGATCGGCCAGCGACAGGTCATGGGCCGCCAGCCAGGGGGCAACGTCGATCCCCATCTCGGTCAGCTGGTCTGCCACCTGGCGGAGATAGTTGATGGAGAGTTCCCATTCCATCGGCTGGTTCATGACCGGCAATACCTGAAAATTCGCATTGTCAAAAAATGACCCCCATCTGTCTACAGACAACCTACCCCAGCACCGGACGCATATCTAGCATCGATCTCCACGGTTCGAACCCCGAGTACTACAAACGAACAGGAAGGCAACAAACCACAAAAAAACCTTACTGATGGGTTGCCTTTCACCAGGGAGAGCGTCATGCCATATGCAAAACAATTAATTATTTTTTTCGTAATTTCCATGTCACTGGTTACCAACAGCGCCCATGCCAGCATCAGCAACAAACGCACGCTTTGTGTGTTCGACCTTGTCGGTGCCAACGGCGATTTCTACGGCATCATGAAGGACTTCAAGACCGCCGCTCTCGGCTGGGGCGTGGACATTGAGCTGAAGCCGTATACCGACGAGAAGATCGCCGCCGAAGATCTGAAAGCGAAGCAATGTGATGGCGCTTTGCTTACTGGCATCCGCGGCCGTCAATTCATCAGCTATACCGGCAGCATGGATTCTATCGGTGCCATCCCCGACTACGATGCCATGCGCATGGTGGTGTCGATCCTGGCTAGCGGTAACCCCAAGGTGAACCCGCACCTGGTGTCCGGCCCCTATGAGTTCGGCGGCCTGGTGCCCATGGGCGCGGCGTATCTGTTCGTGAAAGACAACAGCATCGATACGGTGGAAGAGCTGGCGGGCAAATCCATTGCGGTGCTGGAATACGATGTGGCCGAGGCGAATATGGCCAAGCGTGTGGGCATGTCGCCGGTGATGTCGGATATCACCAATTTCTCCACTCGTTTCAACAACGGTTCCGTGGATACCTGCTTCGCACCCATCTTCGGTTATTCCGCCCTGGAACTGTACAAGGGCATGCAGCCGGACGGCGGCATTATTGACCTGGTGCTCGGCCAGTTGAGCGCACAGTTGATTCTTCGCAAGGATCTTTTTCCCACGGATTTTGCCGATCAGTCCCGCAAGTATCTGGCTGGCCAGTTTGATCGCGCCATGCGCATCATCAACAACGCAGACGGCGAAGTGAATGAAAAGTGGTGGATCAATATTTCTGATGCGGAAACCACCCGTTACGACGAGATGTTTCGTCAGGCCCGTATCGATCTGGCCAACCAGGGCGTTTACAACAAGGACATGATGAGCCTGCTGCGCAAAGTGCGCTGCAAGGGCAATCCGTCCCGTGCCGAATGCGTCAATCCCGTCGAGTGATCTGATCGAATATTTCTTTTCTTTCAACGTCATCTTGCAGTGATCTGCACAGCATTATGAGAGGCATTATCATGTTGGAAAAAATCAATCCCGATACCTTGTTGCGTTTGAAAAAGTGGGGCTACCTGGCCTGCTGGATGCTCTTTCTTCCCATGGTGCCGTTTTCCGCGCTGGTGGGTCGTGAGCAGGGCACCCAGAATATATGGGCCTGGATGATCCTGGCGGTGTTCTTCATTCTGGTGCCGGTAGTGGATTACCTGGTCGGCAAGGACCCGGTGAACCCGGATGAAGAAAAACAGGTTCCCGAACTGTCCCAGGACAAGAGCTACCGCGCCCTGCCCCTGCTACTGGCCGTGGCCTGGCTGGGCCTGCTGTTCTATGCTGGCCATGTGTTCGTCAGCAATGACTATTCCTGGGCCGGCATGCTTGGCTGGATCATGTCCATTGGTTTGCTGGGCGGCATGATTGCCATCAACCTGGGCCACGAGTTGATTCACAAGGACCCGAAAGTGGAAAACTGGATGGGCGGCCTGCTGTTGTCGTCGGTGACCTACGGCGGCTTCAAGGTGGAGCATGTGCGTGGCCACCATGTGCATGTGTCCACCCCGGATGATGCCTCTTCCAGCCGCTATAACCAGTCTCTGTATGATTTTCTGCCCAAGGCGTTCGTGCGTAACTTCAAGAATGCGTGGAAACTGGAAAAGCAGTATCTGGAACGCAAGGGCAAGAATAACATCAGCATCCATAACGAGCTGATCTGGTGGTACGGCATCTCCTTCCTGTTCGCCGTGGCCTTCGGTGTACTGTGGGGCTGGCAGGGTGTGCTGTTCTTTGTCGGCCAGAGTTTCTTTGCGGCGCTGGCGCTGGAGATCGTCAACTACATCGAGCACTACGGCCTGCATCGTCGCCAGCTACAAACCGGTCGCTATGAGCGGGTTACCCCGGCACACAGCTGGAACTCGAATTTCCTGGTGACCAATCTGGTGCTGTTCCAGCTGCAACGCCACAGCGACCATCACGCCTACGCCAAGCGTCGTTACCAGGTACTGCGCCACTATGACGAGAGCCCGCAGCTGCCCGCCGGTTATTCCGCCATGATGCTGCTGGCCATGGTACCTCCACTGTGGAAAAGCGTGATGAACCCGCGGGTGGAAGCCTACTATCAGGGTGAGCTGGACCAGTTGTTCCGCGAAGGTCCGCGCATCAACAATATTGCCTGACCATGACACCGGTGAGCGGCCATGTGCTGCTCACCGGATGCCTTTGCAGGCGTGAGGCATGGATAGCGCGATACTGTCCGACCAGATCACCGCCCGCTCTTGAAAATTCACGCCTAATCCTTATCTTCACCGTCGCCGGCGATTCCGCCGGTCACTTGAATAACGGACCTGACCCGACACACCGACAGCCAGTGGCTCTGCCTCTTGGTCTGACGGCGGCTGTGCGCCTGTCTGGTCCATGACTGGAGATGTGTAACGTAGACGGCTTATTGCAGGCTGTTTCTGAACTGTGGATTAGATCGCGGAGGTGATTTGATGTCAGCGCAGAATCTGACTTGCCCGGCCCCGATGCAGGCCGACCCCTACCCCACCCGGCTGCAGCAGCACCCGGAACAACCCTGGCGCGAGCGCCGGGAGCACACGGTAAAAGGCCGCCACCTGCCCGGCCCACTGACCGAACAACAACTTGATCGTTTTGACAAAAATGGCTTTCTTTTCGAACCCGGTTTTCTGGCGCCTGACGAGGTGGCCACGCTGACCGAGGCAATGAGCGAGCTGCTCAATCGAGAGGACTACCGGGACAAACCCTTCACGATCACCGAACCGGGTAGTCAGGATATAAGGTCTGTGTTTGCCGTACATTTTCTGCACCGGGCATTCCAGCGCCTGGCCCGCGATCCACGCCTTACCCAACGGGTGGAGCAGATCCTCGGTGGTGGGCACTATGTGCACCAGTCCCGTATCAATTACAAGCCGGGCTTCAAGGGCAAGGGATTCAACTGGCATTCCGATTTTGAAACCTGGCATGCGGAAGACGGCATGCCGGCTATGCATGCGGTGAGTGCTTCCATTATTCTGACTGACAATCACCCCTTCAACGGACCGCTGATGCTAATCCCCGGGTCCCACAAACACTTTATTCCCTGTGTGGGGCCCACGCCGGACGAGCATCACAAGCAATCACTGAAAACCCAGCAGATCGGTGTGCCGTCAGAACAAGCGCTGACAAAAATGATAGACCGCTATGGCATCGAGGCCCCCACCGGACCGGCGGGCAGCCTACTGCTGTTTGACTGCAACACCCTTCACGGCTCCAACGCCAACATGTCACCGGACCCGCGCAGCAATGTGTTCTTCGTGTTCAATCGGCGTGACAACGCCTGTGTGGAACCTTTTGCGGCGAAGAAACGGCGCCCGCGGTTTCTTGGGCATGAGCCGGATCGGCTTTGGCAAGAAGATGACAGTTAACAGTGAATAGTGAACAGTTAACAGCGAAAACAAAAAAGGCCGCACCCGGATTTGGGCGCGGCCTTTATCATTTCAACTAGAGTGACGCTCTCGCGCGCGCTGTTAACTGTTAACTCTTAACTGCCCTACTCCTTGTGGCGAAAAAATCGCTGGATACTGGAAAAGTCTTTCTCGGAGTAGCCATGGTTTCCATGGGCTGCATAGAGGGATTTGGCCAGATTGCCCATGGGTGCCCATGGGGATTGGGTGCTGAGGGCGGCTTGCAGGCAGGGCCAGGCCCAGGTCCTTGTTCATCAGCTTCACTGCGAAGCCGCCTTCGTAGTCTTTGGATGACGGGACGTTTTCCATGACGCCGGGCCAGGGGTGGAAAAGCGTGATGAACCCGCGGGTGGAAGCCTACTATCAGGGTGAGCTGGACCAGTTGTTCCGCGAAGGTCCGCGCATCAACAATATTGCCTGACCATGACACCGGTGAGCGGCCATGTGCTGCTCACCGGATGCCTTTGCAGGCGTGAGGCATGGATAGCGCGATACTGTCCGACCAGATCACCGCCCGCTCTTGAAAATTCACGCCTAATCCTTATCTTCACCGTCGCCGGCGATTCCGCCGGTCACTTGAATAACGGACCTGACCCGACACACCGACAGCCAGTGGCTCTGCCTCTTGGTCTGACGGCGGCTGTGCGCCTGTCTGGTCCATGACTGGAGATGTGTAACGTAGACGGCTTATTGCAGGCTGTTTCTGAACTGTGGATTAGATCGCGGAGGTGATTTGATGTCAGCGCAGAATCTGACTTGCCCGGCCCCGATGCAGGCCGACCCCTACCCCACCCGGCTGCAGCAGCACCCGGAACAACCCTGGCGCGAGCGCCGGGAGCACACGGTAAAAGGCCGCCACCTGCCCGGCCCACTGACCGAACAACAACTTGATCGTTTTGACAAAAATGGCTTTCTTTTCGAACCCGGTTTTCTGGCGCCTGACGAGGTGGCCACGCTGACCGAGGCAATGAGCGAGCTGCTCAATCGAGAGGACTACCGGGACAAACCCTTCACGATCACCGAACCGGGTAGTCAGGATATAAGGTCTGTGTTTGCCGTACATTTTCTGCACCGGGCATTCCAGCGCCTGGCCCGCGATCCACGCCTTACCCAACGGGTGGAGCAGATCCTCGGTGGTGGGCACTATGTGCACCAGTCCCGTATCAATTACAAGCCGGGCTTCAAGGGCAAGGGATTCAACTGGCATTCCGATTTTGAAACCTGGCATGCGGAAGACGGCATGCCGGCCATGCATGCGGTGAGTGCCTCCATTATTCTGACTGACAATCACCCCTTCAACGGACCACTGATGCTGATCCCCGGGTCCCACAAACACTTTATTCCCTGTGTGGGGCCCACGCCGGACGAGCACCACAAGCAATCACTGAAAACCCAGCAGATCGGTGTGCCGTCAGAACAAGCGCTGACAGAAATGATAGACCGCTATGGCATCGAGGCCCCCACCGGCCCGGCGGGCAGCCTGCTGCTGTTTGACTGCAACACCCTTCACGGCTCCAACGCCAACATGTCACCGGACCCGCGCAGCAATGTGTTCTTCGTGTTCAACCGACGCGACAACACCTGTGTGGAACCTTTCGCGGCGAAGAAACGGCGCCCGCGGTTTCTGGCGCATGAACCGGATCGGCTTTGGCAAGCGGACGATAGTTAACAGTGAATAGTGAACAGTTAACAGCAAAAACAAAAAAAGGCCGCACCCGGATTTGGGCGCGGCCTTTTTCATTTCAGTTGGAGTGACGCTCTCTCGCGCGCTGTTAACTATTCACTGTTAACTGTTAACTGCTTTACTCCTTGTGGCGAAAAAATCGCTGGATACTGGAAAAGTCTTTCTCGGAGTAGCCATGGTTTCCATGGGCCGCATAGAGGCTTTTTGCCAGATTGCCCATGGGGGTAGCGGATTGGGTGCTGAGGGCGGCTTGCAGGGCCAGGCCCAGGTCCTTGTTCATCAGCTTCACTGCGAAGCCGCCTTCGTAGTCTTTGGAAGACGGGACGTTTTCCATGACGCCGGGCCAGGGGTTGTACTTGTCCAGGGACCAATTGTCGCCGGAGCTGGCTTTCATGATCTCGGAGAGGACTGCCGGGGCCAGGCCGTGGTCGGCGCCCATCTGCAGGGCTTCGGCAGTGCCGATCATGTGGATGGCCAGCAGCATGTTGTTGCAGATTTTTGCCAGTTGGCCGGCGCCGTTGTCACCGGCACGGAACACCTGGGCACCCATGCATTCCAGCACCGGGCGGGCCCGGTCGATGGCCTCTTCCTGGCCGCCACAGATAAAGGTGAGCGTGCCGGCCTTGGCACCGCCGACGCCGCCGGAGACCGGCGCATCGATCATCACCCTGCCCTGCTCACGAGCAATGGCGGCCACGTCGCGGGCGGTGTCTGCATCGATGGTGGAGCAGTCGATGATCAGGGCGCTTTTATCAATGTGTGGCAGTACACCGTTGTCGCCGAGATAAAGGCCGCGCACCGCGCCGGCGGAGGGCAGCATGCTGACAACCACTTCAGCGCCCTGCACCGCTTCGCTGGCACTGGCGGCTTCCTTGGCGCCGTCTTTCACGGCGGCCTGCAGTAGTTCCGGCACCAGATCAAAAGCCACCACCTCATGGCCGGCCTTGACCAGATTGGCCGCCATGGGCCCACCCATATGACCGACACCGAAGAATCCGATTTTCATGGTTGTCTCTCCCTGCCGCTTTCCCGAGCGGATATTCTTTTGCGTTTAGAGATGGGCCTGACGTCTGACGTCGGAAGTCTGACGCTAAACCCATTCAAGATTTTCTTGTCGTTCGACGTCAGACCTCCGACGTCCGACCCTTTACAGAAACGACAAATCTTTCAGCACATTGCGCGCGATAATCACGCGCATGATTTCATTGGTGCCTTCCAGAATCTGGTGCACCCGCGCATCGCGCACGTATCGCTCCAGCGGGTACTCAGTGATATAGCCATAGCCGCCATGCAGTTGCAGCGCCTGGTTGCAGACGTTGAAGCACAGGTCCGTGGCCAGGCGCTTGGCCATGGCGCACAGCATGCTCTTGTCGCCGTGATTCTGATCCAGTTTCCAGGCGGCCAGGCGCACCATCTGCTGGGCGGCCACCAGCTCTGTAGCCATGTCCGCCAGGGTGAATTGCACGGTCTGGAAATCACCGATGGCCTGGCCGAACTGTTTGCGTTCCTGCACGTATTGCTGGGCCTGGCGCAGGGCTGCCTGGGCGGCGCCCAGGGAACAGCTGGCGATATTGATGCGGCCACCATCCAGGCCGGCCATGGCGATACGAAAGCCCTGCCCTTCTTCACCGATCAGGCAGTCGGCGGAAATCCGTGCGTCTTCCAGAATCACCGCCCGGGTGGGTTGGCTTTTCCAGCCCATCTTGGCTTCGTTGCGGCCATAGCTGACGCCAGGGGCATCCGCCGGCACCGCAAAGCAGGAAATGCCACCGGCCCCGGGCCCGCCGGTGCGCGCCATCAACACCAGTACATCGGTATCGCCGGCCCCGGAGATAAACGCCTTGGCACCGTTCAACACATAATCATCGCCGTCTTTTTTGGCGGTGGTGCTCAACGAGGCCGCATCGGAACCGGCGCCCGGTTCGGTGAGGCAGTAGGACGCCAGTTTTTCACCACTCATCAGATCGGCCGCCCAGCGTGCCCGGATAACATCACTGCCAAAACGGGTGAGCATCCAGGTGGCCATGTTGTGGATGGTGATGAAGGCGGTGGTGGAGGTGCAGCCCTGGGAAAGTTGCTCAAAGATCAACGCCGCATCCAGGCGGCTGAGGCCCATGCCGCCGTGTGTTTCATCGCAGTACAGGGAACAAAAACCCAACTCACCGGCTTTGCGAATCGCTTCTTTGGGAAACACACTTTTTGCATCCCACTCGGCAGCAAACGGCGCCAGCTCTTTTTCAGAAAAATGACGCGCGGTTTCGCGGAAGGCGATTTGTTCTTCGCTAAAAGAAAAGTCCACGGATTGATCCTTTCAAGACCTTTTAGTCATTCAATACCCTTGCCGTAGGAGCGTAGCGCAGCGGAGCAACGCCTATAGGGCGGCCCCGAAGGGGTGAGCGCAGCGAATAACGTCGCTTGCGGCGCGATTACCTGACGCTGGAATCGCGCCGCAAGCGACGCTCCTACGGCAAATCCTGTCACCTTAAATTGATACTCATGTTCGGGCCGCCCGCCGGGATGTCTGAATCGAACCAGCGGCTGGTGACGGTTTTGGTTTCTGTGTAGAAACGCACCGCCTGTTTGCCGTAGGCGTGCTGGTCACCGTAGAACGAGCCTTTCCAGCCGGTGAAGCTGAAGAACGGTAGCGGTACCGGAATCGGCACATTGATGCCCACCTGCCCCACTTCCACTTCATGCTGGTATTTGCGCGCCGCGGCGCCACAGGCGGTGAAGATGGAGGTGCCGTTGCCGTAGGGACTGTTGTTGACCAGCTCCAGGGCGTCTTCCAGGGTATCCACGGTGACGCAGCAGAGTACCGGCCCGAAGATTTCTTCCCGGTAGATGGACATGTCCGGCGTCACATCGGAAAACAGGGTGGGCCCCACCCAGTTGCCATCCGGCAGGCCGTCCACGGTGCATTCGGAACCATCCAGCAAGCAGGTGGCACCCTCTTCCTTGCCCTGCTTGATCAGGGTGAGCACGCGCTGTTTCGCCTGGGGACTGATCTGCGGGCCGTAGGCGGCCTCGGGATCGTTCCAGGCGCCGGGGCGAATGTTGGCGAATTCGTCTTTCAGTTCATCGATCCAGGCTTTGGAATCGCCCACGAACACCGCCACGCTGATGGCCATGCAACGCTGGCCCGCCGCGCCACAGGAGGAGCCCACCAGACTGCTGATCACCTGTTCTTTTTTCGCATCCGGCATGATCACCATGTGGTTCTTGGCGCCGGCGAAACACTGGGCCCGTTTCAGATGATCGGTGGCGGTTCGGTACACGTGCTGGCCCACCGGCACCGAGCCCACGAAGGACACGGCCTTGATGTCGGGGTGAGTCAGCAGGGTATCCACCTGCTCCTTGCCACCATGAACCACCTTGCACCATGACAACCATGGACCACCTGCAGCAGCCCCGGCGCAGCACCGGCTTGCTGGAACAGCTCGGCCAGCCGGTTGGGGGTCATCGGGTCCTGCTCGGAGGGCTTGAGTACGAAGGTGTTACCGGCGGCGATGGCCAGCGGGAACATCCACAGCGGAATCATGGCCGGGAAGTTGAACGGGGTAATGCCCGCGCACACGCCCAGGGGCTGGGTCCAGGAGTGGCTGTCGATGTTGCGCGCCACGTTGCCTGCGGTCTCGCCCATCATCAGCGAGGCAATGTTGGCAGCCTGCTCGGCCACTTCGATACCGCGCCAGACATCGCCCTTGGCATCCTCGAAGGTCTTGCCGGTTTCCTGGCTGAGGATTTCGGCGATTTCTTCCTGGTGCTCCTTGAGCAGGGCCTGGTAGCGCAGCATCAGCCGTGCCCGTTCGGACACCGGCACTTCCTTCCAGTCGGCAAAGGCGGCCTTGGCGGTGGCGATGGCCTGCTCCATTTCGCCGGCGGTGGCCGCCGGGGCTTCGCACAGCACCTCCTGGGTGGCCGGGTTGGTTACCGGAATCCACTGGTCGGTCTGGCTGGCGACAAATTCGCCATTGATCAGCAAGGGCAGACGACGGGTCATGACAGCTCTCCACGCAAGTATTGTCGGTATACGTTTAGTTGTAGCACAGCGACTGACGGATAGAGATAGCCACTTTTGAGCAAAGATGGACTATATTGCGGTTTATGAACTCTTCAACGACAACCGATCAGCACCCGGCGGAAACCTCCCGCTGGCCCCTGCCCGCCAGCGGCCAGCGCACCGTGATCCCCCCGGCGGTGCTGGCCAACATGGCGGCCCATCCGCTGTGTCGCGGCTGCCTGCCCCACGGGGTCGGCTACTACCCCCATGCCGGCGGACACCGTATGCGCCGGGCCAGACCGGCGGACGACCTGCTGATTTACTGCGTCGCGGGGCAAGGCCTGTTGCAGGTCAACGGCCAGACATTGTCAGTGACCGCCGGTGACCTGTTGCTGTTGCCGGAGGGCCTGCCCCACCACTATCAGGCCGATGACAGCGATCCCTGGAGCATTTACTGGGTGCATCTGGGCGGCAATGAGGTCACGCAGTATTTTGACGAAATTGCCGGGGACAGCCCCGAGGCGAACCGGGTGACCGTGGGGGTGCATTCGCGTCTGGCGGAGGAATTTCAGGCATTGCTGGCCGCCGCCACCCGGGTGCAACCGGAACACCTGGTCTACGCCGCCAATCTGCTGCGCAGCCTGCTGGCCTTCGCGGCGCTGATGCGCCGCCAGCACACCACCCGCCATGCCTCCCTGGACATCAACCAGGTCAACAGCTACCTGCAGACCGCCCTCACCCGCCGCCTCAATCTGGACGAACTGGTCAGCGCCACCAGTGAATTGTCACGCTACCACTTTATCCGTGAATACAAACGCCAGACCGGGCAAACACCCATGCAGGCGTTTCAACGCATCAAGGTCAGCCATGCCTGCTATCTGCTGGATATCAGCGACGATACCCTGGCCCGGATTGCCGCCCGTCTGGGCTATGACGACCCCTATTATTTTTCGCGATTATTTAAAAAAGTGATGGGCGTTTCGCCCGGGCATTACCGCCGTGAACGGGGCCGTCTGCCTCTTGAAAATTCACCGGTTGACCCTATTTAAAAACTGGAAACCGACGCGGCTCCTTGCGGGCCAGCCCCGCAAGGGTGATGGGCCACACCCTGACGGGTGTCGCCCATTTGCCGAAATCGGCGTGACCATTTCGTATCGCTTTAAGGAGGATGTGTTATGGGTAAAGTCGACCTCTCCCCCCTGTACCGAAGCAGCATCGGGTTCGATCACCTGGGCTCGCTGCTGGATAATGCCCTGCGTGCCGAGCACAGCGAGCGGGAGCACCCGCCCTGCAATATCGAAGTGATCGGCGACAATCACTATCGCATTACCCTGGCAGTGCCCGGTTACCGGCACGACGAGCTGGAGATCCAAACTGCCGAGGGCACGCTGACCGTTCGAGGCAAACGCCAGGAAACCGATAAGGACAAGGGTCGCTATGTGCACCAGGGCATTCATTACTCACCCTTTGAACGGCGTTTCAGTCTGGCGGACTTTGTGGAGGTTCGTGGCGCCAGCCTGGATAACGGCCTGCTGCATATTCAGCTGGTCCGCGAAGTCCCGGACACCCTGAAACCCCGCCGCATCGACATCCATAGCGGGGATCAGGCGCCTGCCGCTGACGCCATTGAGCACAGCAAGGAGGTGTCATCATGAAATGGGACAAGCTCAAACCCTGGAACTGGTTCCGTCACGAAGAGGAGACGGAGCGTGGCTCTGTGCCGCTACCCGTGGAGCAGGGCACGTCATCTTCTGTGCCTGCGCCCACGGACCCCTTTGCCGCCTTCTGGAACAGCTGGCAAAGACAATTCGACCAGATGCTGCAGCACAGCTTCCGGTCCCTGCCCGGTATGCCAACGGCGGGCACGTTCCGCCCCAGCCTGGACCTGGCAGACGAAGGGGATCACTACCGCATCAGCCTGGAAGCCCCGGGCATGGACGCGGAGGACCTTTCTATCCGGGTGGACCGGGACCGGCTGATCATCGAAGGGGAAAAACAGCAGCAACACCCCGCCGGGGACACCGCCTACTATCGTGTGGAGCGCTATTATGGTGCCTTTCAGCGGGTGCTTTCCCTGCCGGAAGATGCAGATCCGGACCGCATTGATGCGTCACTGCGCGATGGCGTCCTGACGTTGACCATAGCACGGCACGAAGACCATCAACCTGCCCGGCAAATCCGCATAGAGCATTAAGGGGCAGACTTTTCTGCCCCTTTTTCTATTCATCAACGGGCTAGCCGACCAACATCCACAACGATAATTTTTTTAATTTAAAAAATATTTTTTCAGAAATTATCCACGGCTTGACCATGTCATGGTCATCACCTCAGGATGATTTTCGCACCGGAAAACATAGGCGCAACCGTAATCACCAAACCAGAAGGGAAGGGTATCTGTGGAATCCAGTTGCAAGACAAAATTCATGTTTTCCTGGCAACACGGGCAGACAGGGTAATCCACATTCTGCACCCAGTGCGGCCAACCCAGCAGTTTGTCGCCGGCCCGTGGGGCAGGGCGATGAGCATGGAGCAGGGCTAGGGTGCCATCGGGAAGGTCATCGTTGATGGCCACAGTTTCCTGCTGATCCGGGAAATCATTGTGCCGGCTCCAGCCGGTCAGGGACTGCTCGGGAAAGGCATCGGGAATGGTCACCGGCAGGGCATCGAAGCCGTGGGTCTGGTCGCGGGGAATCACCCGGCTTAGGGAGGCTTCGGAGAAGGGCAAGTGAGCCTGGCAAAGCACCTCGCACTCTTCTTCCATGTTGGTGCAGTAGAACACCTGCAACACACCATCACCGAACGGCTGGCCGGCGTCTGCCGGCAGGTCACCGGAATCCAGCTGCACGAATAACTGCATGGGTTGATGACAATGCCCGCAACAGGGCCAGGACTCGTCCGGCCGCAGCAACGGCAGCCCCCCAAACTTGGAGCGCGCGCCGGGCACGGCAGGGCCTATCCGGGGTCGCCAGGCGGTCCGGGACAGGGGGGCCAGCTTGAGTTTGATTTCTTCGGGCAGCATGACACGTCCTCGTACGGTCGTTTCAGCTTGCCCAGACTGGGGGTCCAAGGCAATGAACAGCGAATCCAGTTGCAAGACAAAATTCATGTTTTCCTGGCAACACGGGCAGACAGGGTAATCCACTTTCTGCACCCAGTGCGGCCAGCCCAGAAGCTTGTCGCCGGCCCGTGGGGCAGGGCGGTGGGCATGGAGCAGGGCGAGGGTGCCATCGGGAAGGTCATCGTTGATGGCCACGGTTTCCTGCTGATCCGGGAAGTCATTGTGCCGGCTCCAGCCGGTCAGGGACTGCTCGGGAAAGGCATCGGGAATGCTCACCGGCAGGGCGTCAAATCCCTGGGTCTGGTCGCGGGGAATCACCCGGCTCAGGGAGGCTTCGGAGAAGGGCAGATGGGCCTGACAGAGCACCTCGCATTCTTCTTCCATGTTGGTGCAGTAGAACACCTGCAACACACCGTCACCGAACGGCTGGCCGGCGTCTGCCGGCAGGTCACCGGAATCCAGCTGCACGAATAACTGCATGGGCTGATGACAATGCCCGCAACAGGGCCAGGACTCGTCCGGCAGCAAAGCCAGCAGCCGCGTTCACGGCGACAGCGCGGCTCCAGGGGTTTCAGCCCCTGCCACACATTGGCCGCGTCGCTGTTAACTATTCACTATTCACTATTCACTATTCACTGTTCACTGTTAACTGCCTTCAAACTGCGCCATCTGCCATTCCCCAAACGCCTGCTGCGCCTGTTCCAGTTGCTCGATCAGGCGCTGGCGTTTGCCTGGTTCGAATTTTCGGTTGGCGAGGGATTGCAGGGTCTTGTGCAGGCGCTGGCGTTCCTTGCGGTCCATGTGTTCGAGCCAGTGTTCGCCGGCTTCGTTGACCACCAGCACGTCGCGGCCAGCGTGATTGCGCTGGCTCACTTCGTAGCTGTGCACCAAGGCGCGGCCCAGTACCACGTAGGCGAATTGAGGGTCTTTCAGGGGGCCGTAGACCGCTTCGCGGAAGCCGCCGCTAAGGGGGCCCAGTTTCAGGCGGGTGAGTTTGTCGCCGTAGTAGTAGCTGCCGGCAGCGCCGAGCAGGCCACCGATCAGCGCGCCAGTACCCAGGGAATGCCCCAGGGTCACCGCATCCAGCCCGGCGCCACCCACGGCGCCGGCACCGAAACCGGCGGCGGCCAGCTGGGTCTTGCTGATGCCCCACAGCTGGCGGGTACGTTCGCTGAACAGGTCACCATCGTCCGGGGGGAGCAGGTCGCTCTCCTGCCGTTGCAGGCGACGATGCTGGTAGAGATCTTCCACTCCCCGACGCAGCCGCTGCTCCCGCTCGCGCTGCCAGTTCTGCCAGCGTTGACGCAGCTTGGGCAACAGTGGCTTGGCGGGCTCGTGCTCGCCCAGGCGGGTGCTTTCCTGGTGGCCGAGCATGTCGATCAGGGCATCGGCGATATGTTCCAGGGCCTGGCTGTCGCGGCCGAACTTGAGGGCCTGCAGGTATTCCAGCGCCGCATCCAGCGGCTCGCGCCAGTCCGGGGCCAGTTGCCCGAAGCTGCGCAGCAGGTCCAGATGCTTTTCGAAGGGCGCGTGGACCGCATCGAAGCGGCGTACGATCTGGAAATACTGGCCCAGGGCCGCTTCCCAGTCGGCACTGTGATCGTCGCTGCCGATCTGATTGATCAGCGCCAGGCTGGGGCGACCGGTCCAGCGCAGGATGTTCATTTCCGCTTCATGTTCGCGATTGTAGGGCACCGAGCCATCCACCACGTAGATGATGCCGGCGCCCTCCACGATGGGCCGCAGCAACTCGCATTCGTCGTGGTAACGGGAGTCATCCTGGTGCTGGGTGACGAACGCGGCCACGGTTTCCGGGCGGTCGGAGGCGGACAGGCTGTGGCCCTGCAGCCAGGCCAGCACCTTGCGCGGACGCTGGAAGCCGGGGGTATCGATCAGCTCGTAGAGGGTCACGTCATCCACTTTCATGGGATAACGGTGGCTGTCGCGGGTGGTGCCCGGCTCCATGGCGATGGCGATGGAGTCGTTCTGGGCCAGGGTGGCGACCACACTGGACTTGCCCTTGTTGGGGTGGCCGACCACGGCAAAGCGGGGCAGGTGTTGGGCCGTTTCGTTCATGGTTGATCCTGTTCCCGGGGAGCGCACAGCAGCAGATGGCTGTCGCCCTGGCGATCCACAAAGCGTTGCCACTGGGCCAGCAGCCCGGCATCGGTGAGCGCAGCGCCCTGTTCGTCCGCCAGCGGCACCAGGGCCAGCAGGGTGGCGGCGGGCCAGTGGTCGCGGGCATCGACAATGAAATCGCTGAGTTCACCGGTAGGCGGCTCCCAGCCCCGGGTGACCAGGATCACCGGCTGCTGACGAGCGCCGGCCTGCTGGATCACCTGCTGGTCCTCGTCGAGAGTACTGTTGCCGCCGGCGCGCAGTTGCAGCGGGCCGGGGTCACGGCTTAGACGTGTCACCAAATCCGTAGCGGCCTGACCGGCACCGGCCCAGTGAATCAATGTGGCACTGTCCGGCAGGGGGGACAGTACGGTTTGTGCCGCCGCCGGGGCGGGCTGGCTGTCTTCCTGACCTCGGGTTTCCACCCAGGGGGTCTCGAAACGGTAGAACAGCCCCTGCCAGCCCGGATGGGCACGCAGGGCCCGGCCCGCCTGCCAGCGCACCTGCAGGGCCGGAGCGCACAGCAGCAGATGGCTGTCGCCCTGGCGATCCACAAAGCGTTGCCACTGGGCCAGCAGCCCGGCATCGGTGAGCGCGGCGCCCTGTTCGTCCGCCAGCGGCACCAGGGCCAGCAGGGTGGCGGCGGGCCAGTGATCGCGGGCATCGTAGATGAAATCGCTGAGTTCCCCGGTGGGCGGCTCCCAGCCCCGGGTGACCAGGATTACCGGCTGCTGGCGAGCGCCGGCCTGCTGGATCACCTGCTGGTCCTCGTCGAGAGTACTGTTGCCGCCGGCGCGCAGTTGCAGCGGGCTGGCGTCACGGCTTAGACGTGTCACCAAATCCGTAGCGGCCTGACCGGCACCGGCCCAGTGAATCAGGGTGGCGCTGTCCGGCAAGGGGGACAGCACGGTTTGCGCCGCCGCCGGGGCGGGCTGGCTGTCTTCCTGGCCACGGGTTTCCACCCAGGGGGTCTCGAAACGGTAGAACAGCCCCTGCCAGCCCGGATGGGCACGCAGGGCCCGGCCCGCCTGCCAGCGCACCTGCAGGGCCGCCAGCATCAGCAGCACCAGCCGGGGCAGCAGCACATAGACCAGCCACAGCATCAGCACAAAAGGCCACCAGGTGCCCAACAATGCCGGGTTGTCCGCCGGGGCCTCCGTGAGGCGGTAGAACTGGGACGCGTTCACCAGCTCCGCCGAGGGCACCGCCGCCGGCCACAGGGTCTGCCAGGGCTGGGCCAGGGCGGCGACAATCCGGTGATAACCGTCGGCGGAGGTCTGCAGGGTGGTGCTCCAGCCGAAGGCCAGATCCTGCACCACCACCAGCGCCAGCAGGGTGAGCAGGCCGCTGATGGCAAACAGCAGGCCACCGGTGTGGGCGATGCGGGCACACAGGGCCGGGCGCAGGGAGGCCAGCGGGTCGTCGCCCTGGCGCGGGCCCAACAGGCTGCCCCAGGGCTGCCAGCCGAACCAGGCCTGCAGGCTGGTGAACAGGGCCAGCAGCAGTTGCAGCGCCACCAGCCCGATCAGCAGGGTCAGATTGATCTGCCGGCTGCCGTCGTACCAGAGCAGGCCCAGCATGAAGCCCGCCCCCAGCAGCGCTCCCAGACCGGCAAACACCCAGCGGGCCTGGCGCCAGTGGCGCAGGCGCGGGTCGGCGCCGGATTCACGGCGCTGGCCGTTCAGGGCATGCAGGGCCGCCAGCCAGGCGGGCACGGTGAGCGGTTGTTTCTGGTCTTCCTGCTGCTGGGCAAAGCGGCGGTCACGGCGGTGATGATCAGGCAAGGATCGTCGCAGCCAGGCCGGTTGATCAGGCCAGCGCAGGATGGCAAACCACGAAGGTCGAGGCAACCAAACCCGCCCGGCAGCGGCGCAAATATTTTCCCGCTTCGTGTTCGCGGGGCAGTAGGGCACCGGCCATCCACCACGTGTCAGATGGCATGCCATCGCGTGATGCGCAGCCACGTCCTGCTGCTGGATGGCCAGCCAGCAACAGTGGGTCGCATTCGCCACTCGCATGGTCGCGTGGTAACGGGAGTCATCGAAAGCGTCGCTGGTCGTCATTGCTGGTGGCGGCGGCGAGGTTTCCGGGCTGGTCGCGAGGCGGACAGGCTGTGGCGGGCAGCCAGGCCAGCACCTTGCGCGGACGCTGGAACCGGGGTATCGCTGCGAGCTGATCGCAGCGCCGATCACTGGGGCGTAGAGGCCTGAAAGGTCATCCACCTTCATGGGGTAGCCTCGGTGGCTGTCGGGCGGGTGGTGCCCCGGCAGCCCTGCCATGGCGATGGCGATGTGCTGGCTGCGTCAGCACTCGTGGCGCAGGCGGTGGCCAGGGTGGCACCTGTTCAGCGCAACAGCAGCTTGACGAAATGTGGCCACGGTTTCTTGGGAGGGCTTTTTCACCGTCCAGCGCGCACCTGCTGGACCATGCCATTGGAGATTTCCGTGAGCATAGCCGGGCCGTTCAGTCCGCTGACATGGTTGACGCCATGCTCCAAGGGAAAAACCGCACAGTTAGCCAACAGATGGCTGTTGGCGCTGTTCCAGCTGGCAAGGCAGCCCAGTTTCAGGCGGGTGAGTTTGTCGCCGTAGTAATAGCTGCCGGCAGCGCCGAGCAGGCCACCGATCAGCGCGCCGGTACCCAGGGAATGCCCCAGGGTCACCGCATCCAGCCCGGCGCCCCCCACTGCGCCGGCACCGAAACCGGCGGCGGCCAGCTGGGCCTTGCTGATGCCCCACAGCTGGCGGGTACGTTCGCTGAACAGGTCACCATCGTCCGGGGTGAGCAGGTCGCTCTCCTGCCGTTGCAGGCGACGATGCTGGTAGAGATCTTCCACCCCCCGACGTAGCCGCTGCTCCCGCTCGCGCTGCCAGTTCTGCCAGCGTTGACGCAGCTTGGGCAACAGTGGCCTGGCGGGCTCGTGCTCGCCCAGACGCGCGCTTTCCTGGTGGCCAAGCATGTCGATCAGGGCGTCGGCGATATGCTCCAGGGCCTGGCTGTCGCGGCCGAATTTGAGGGCTTGCAGGTATTCCAGGGCCGCATCCAGCGGCTCGCGCCAGTCCGGGGCCAGTTGCCCGAAGCTGCGCAGCAGGTCCAGATGCTTCTCGAAGGGCGCGTGGACCGCGTCGAAGCGGCGCACGATCTGGAAATACTGGCCCAGGGCCGCTTCCCAGTCGGCACTGTGATCGTCGCTGCCGATCTGATTGATCAGCGCCAGGCTGGCGCGACCGGTCCAGCGCAGGATGTTCATTTCCGCTTCGTGTTCGCGGTTGTAGGGCACCGAGCCATCCACCACGTAGATGATGCCGGCGCCTTCCACGATGGGCCGCAGCAACTCGCATTCGTCGTGGTAACGGGAGTCATCCTGGTGCTGGGTGACGAACGCGGCCACGGTTTCCGGGCGGTCGGAGGCGGACAGGCTGTGGCCCTGCAGCCAGGCCAGCACCTTGCGCGGACGCTGGAACCCGGGGGTATCGATCAGCTCGTAGAGGGTCACGTCATCCACCTTCATGGGGTAGCGGTGGCTGTCGCGGGTGGTGCCCGGCTCCATGGCGATGGCGATGGAATCGTTCTGGGCCAGGGTGGCAACCACACTGGACTTGCCCTTGTTGGGGTGGCCGACCACGGCAAAGCGGGGCAGGTGTTGGGCCGTTTCGTTCATGGTTGATCCTGTTCCCGGGGAGCGCACAGCAGCAGATGGCTGTCGCCCTGGCGATCCACAAAGCGTTGCCACTGGGCCAGCAGCCCGGCATCGGTGAGCGCGGCGCCCTGTTCGTCCGCCAGCGGCACCAGGGCCAGCAGGGTGGCGGCGGGCCAGTGATCGCGGGCATCGTAGATGAAATCGCTGAGTTCCCCGGTGGGCGGCTCCCAGCCCCGGGTGACCAGGATTACCGGCTGCTGGCGAGCGCCGGCCTGCTGGATCACCTGCTGGTCCTCGTCGAGAGTACTGTTGCCGCCGGCGCGCAGTTGCAGCGGGCTGGCGTCACGGCTTAGACGTGTCACCAAATCCGTAGCGGCCTGACCGGCACCGGCCCAGTGAATCAGGGTGGCGCTGTCCGGCAAGGGGGACAGCACGGTTTGCGCCGCCGCCGGGGCGGGCTGGCTGTCTTCCTGGCCACGGGTTTCCACCCAGGGGGTCTCGAAACGGTAGAACAGCCCCTGCCAGCCCGGATGGGCACGCAGGGCCCGGCCCGCCTGCCAGCGCACCTGCAGGGCCGCCAGCATCAGCAGTATCAGCCGGGGCAGCAGCACATAGACCAGCCACAGCATCAGCACAAAAGGCCACCAGGTGCCCAACAATGCCGGGTTGTCCGCCGGGGCTTCCGTGAGGCGGTAGAACTGGGACGCGTTCACCAACTCCGCCGAGGGCACCGCCGCTGGCCACAGGGTCTGCCAGGGCTGGGCCAGGGCGGCGACAATCCGGTGATAACCGTCGGCGGAGGTCTGCAGGGTGGTGCTCCAGCCGAAGGCCAGATCCTGTACCACCACCAGCGCCAGCAAGGTGAGCAGGCCGCTGATGGCAAACAACAGGCCACCGGTGTGGGCAATACGGGCACACAGGGCCGGGCGCAGGGCCGCCAGTGGGTCGTCGCCCTGGCGCGGCCCCAGCAGGCTGCCCCAGGGCTGCCAGCCGAACCAAGCCTGCAGGCTGGTAAACAGGGCCAGCAGCAGTTGCAGGGCCACCAGACCGATCAGCAGAGTCAGGTTGATCTGCCGGCTGCCGTCATACCACAGCAGGCCCAGCATGAAGCCCGCCCCAAGCAGCGCTCCCAGACCGGCAAACACCCAGCGGGCCTGGCGCCAGTGGCGCAGGCGCGGGTCGGCGCCGAATTCACGGCGCTGGCCGTTCAGGGCATGCAGGGCCGCCAGCCAGGCGGGCACGGTGAGCGGTTGTTTCTGGTCTTCCTGCTGCTGGGCAAAGCGGCGGTCACGGCGGTGCAGAAAGGCGTGGCTCTGTTGCACATCGCGACGGTACTGGTCGTCAAAATCCAGCAGCAGGGTCAGGGCCTTGGGCAAGGGGCGACCTCGAGGTTATTTGTCGTCCGGGGCAGCGGCCGGTTTCGGAAGCTGTTTGGGCGAGGTGTATTTCACCCCGTCGGTGGCACAGGCACCGCAGGCATTACCGTATTCGCCGAGAATGCCGCCTTGCTCGTCATAGCCGAAGGCAGGCCGGTAATCCATGGTGCAGGCCTCGGGTGGATCTTCCGGGCAGGTGGTGGTGCTTTCCGGCAGCCCTGCCGGGTAGTCAGTGTCGTACTGGGTGGCGCAGGCGGTGGCCAGCAAGGCAAAAGCGGGCACAACCAGGGCAACAGCTTTCATTGACGATCTCCTGAAATAGTCGTCGTGGACCATGCATTGGAGATTCAAGCATAGTGAAAGTTCAGCGACCACGCATGCTCCAGAGGAAAAACTTTTGTTAGACTTTTCACCGTTGGAGCCTTGCTGGCAAGGCGAATCCTTTCAGAACAGCCGCCCCTTTGCCTTGCCAGCAAGGCTCCAACGAAAGACCGGTTTGTCAGGCTCCCTTATCTTGCTGGCGGCGTCATTGCTTTCCCACTCTTTTTCACGAGGTGTCCATGGCGTCCAACATCGATTGGCGAAACATTCCCGCGGCGATCTGGCGGGGGCGATCTGGCACCCTGCGACCGGTGAGCCGGCCGGATCCGGTGCGGCTGGATGATCTGCTCGGTATCGAGACCCAGAAGGCGAAAATCCTGCAGAATACGGAGCGGTTTCTGCGCGGTGAACCCTGCAACCATGTGCTGCTGTGGGGCAGCCGGGGCACCGGCAAGTCGTCCATCGTCAAGGCGCTGCTGAACGAATATGCCCCGCGCGGGCTGCGGGTGATCGAGGTGGACAAGGACGACCTGCAGGACCTGGCGGAGATCGTCGACGATATTCGCGAACGCAGTCAGCGCTTTATCGTGTACTGCGATGATCTGTCGTTCGAGGACGGAGAAAACCAGTACAAACATCTGAAAAGCGTGCTGGAGGGCTCCCTGGAACTGCCGCCGGAAAATGTGCGCCTGTACGCCACCAGCAACCGCCGCCATCTGGTCCCCGAATACATGAAGGACAACGAACAAAGCCAGGTGGTGGGTCGGGAGATTCACCACGGCGATGTGGTGGAGGAAAAGATTTCCCTGTCCGACCGTTTCGGGCTGGCGCTGAGTTTTTACCCGATCAGCGAACCGCAGTATTTCGAGATCGTCGACCATCTATTTGGCGAAGTGAAAGACCGCGATCAATTGCACGTGCGCGCCCGGCGGTTTTCCATGGAGAAAGGCGTACGCTCCGGGCGCACGGCACGACAGTTTTATAATCAGTTCTGCGGAGAATTTTGAGGAGGCAGCTGCAAGCTACAAGCTTCAAGCTGCAACGCGGATCACCACTTTCTGTATCTTCAAGGATAGTAGCCGCGCCCATGCTGTGAGCGCGGCCACTATCGTTCTGGAAATGCAATGTTCCTTGTCGCGTTGCAGCTTGTAGCTTGCGGCTTGCTACTGATTCACAACCGTTGAACGGTAGCGTCGCAGATGGCGTTGACCGCCTTGCGGGCCGCAGGGATAACCCCGCCCATAGTAAGGAAACCGTGGACCAGCTGCGGGTAATCCAGTGAGGTAACATCCACCCCTGCCGCCCGCAGTTTCTCGCCGTATTCCAGCCCTTCGTCGCGCAACGGGTCGGTGGCGGTGATCAGGATGGTCGACGGCAGGCCGCTCAGGTCCGGGTTGCGCAGGGGCGACACGCGGTAGTCCTCCATCAGCGCCGGGTCCTGAATAAACTGGCTGCGGAACCAGGTCAGCAGGGCCAGATCCAGCCCGAAGCCCTGGCCCAGGGTCTGCACTGACGGATGCTTGAGGGCGCCGTCGGTGGTGGGATAGATCAGCACCTGCAGGGCAGGCAGCGCCAGGCCGGCCTGTTTCGCCTGCTGGCAGACCACGGCACTGAGATTGCCACCCGCGCTGTCGCCCATCACTGCCAGACGCTGTGGATCCAGCCCCATGGCAGCGGTGTTATCCAGCAGCCAGCGCCAGGCGGCCATACAGTCATCGGCCGCCACCGGGGACGGATGCTCCGGAGACAATCGGTAATCCACACTCAACACTACCGCATTGGTGCGGTCGGCAATGTAGCGGCACAGGCGGTCGTACTCGTCCACCCCGCCCACGGTAAAACCGCCGCCGTGCATGAACAGGATTGCCGGCGCCACCCGCGGCGCCAGGGCCGGGCGATAACGCCGCACCCGCATCTGACTGCCATCGTCCAGCGGCACCTGGTGATCCACCACCACCGGCAGGGACACCGGCGCCACATCCAGCAGATTGATGACCTCACGGTACAGGCGGCGGGCCTGTTCCACGGTGCCGCTATCCAGCGTAGGCTTGGCGGCGCTAAGCGCCAGCAGGAAACGCAGGCGGGAATCCAGATGGGAGCGACTGTGGGTTTCCAGGCCGGCGGACAACTTGTCCAGCACCGCACCGGGCAGGCTCATCAGGGCACGTACCGCGCCACGCTCGAATACTGCAGGATTCATTGGTTTTCCTCTCTGTACCTGCCGCCTGCCCATGTTGCCTGTAGCGTGCGGCATGAAGCGTTACTAAAAATACCACTCCAGACCGCCTTCAATGCCGGTCACGGTGATGTAATCCTTGTCCACATACTGCATGTATTGCAGGCTCAAACCGATATTGTAGGCGGTACGCACGCCGACAGCGGCACCGAACGCCAGGCTGGTGTCATCGTTACGGTCGGTATCGTCACGACGGCAGGTGGTGGCATTACAACGACGGCGAATATTTTTTATCTTCACATCCGCAACACCGGCAAACCCCTGCACAAAGAAATTGTCCACATGGCGGTCCAGCATGGACAGGCTGACTGGCGACTCGAACGACCATTTGCCGGTGCCCAGCAGGGCAGCCACATGGTCTACGGTATACTCGACCTTGCTGGCATTGTTGTCAGAACGCCAGGTATCTCCGGACGGCCCTGTGCCCGCGCGCAGTTCCACGCCCCAGTGTTCATCCACCATACCTCCCAGACGCACGGCAAGACCGGTCGGTGTTACCTCGCGGGAGTCATAATCCAGATTGAAATGAATCAGGTTACCGGCCACATAGCCGAAACGTTGATCCTGATAGTGCGCCACACCGTCCGCCTGGCTGGTGGCAGAAAACAGCAAACCGAGAAACAGAATCCCGTAACGCATGTCGAGTCGTCCTTTTGTTATTGTTGGAGATGCGTCGTCATTTTCATGACCGCCTGTTATACCATTGCTCGCCCGCAGAGTCCGGTCATCTGCGGCCTTTTTGCCAACAGGGGACACCATGTCCGTTTATACGCCGCTCAGTCACAACCAGCTTGCCACCGTTCTGGACGGTTACGGCTACCGGCTACTGGCATTCCGGGCGGCCAGCCACGGCATCGAGAACAGCACCTTCCTGATCGAAGCCGAGGACCGCCATCAGCAGCCCGCCCCGCTGGTGCTGACCATCTTTGAAACCCTGGACCACGATGCACTGACCCCCTATCTGGTGCTGCTGGCGCATCTGGCAGACCAGGGCCTGCCGGTGCCCGCACCGCTGCAGGATAATGACGACCATGACCAGATCACCGTCGCCGGCAAGCCGGCAGTGCTAATGCCGCGCCTACCCGGGGAACACGATTTTGCCGTGGATCTGGATCGCTGCCGACAGGTGGGCGCGCTACTGGCACGACTGCATCAATGTGATACCCGCGCCCTGCAAGCCCTGCCCGATGAACGTCAGCGGCTGGAGAGGCTGGCCAGCCAGCTGAACCAGCTGCCGGACGACCACCGCGAGGGCGCCAGGGCACTATTGAGCGACTGGCAGGCACGACCTGCCGGCACCACCCTGATCCACGGCGACCTGTTCCGTGACAACCTGCTGTGGCAGCAGGGCCATATCAGCGCCCTGCTGGACTTCTACAACGCCTGCCTGGACTACCCGGAATACGATCTGGCGGTGACGCTCAACGACTGGTGTGTGGACAGCCACGGCAAACCGGTGGCAGAGCGGGAGCAGGCATTGCTGGAGGGCTATCGGGCGCAAGGTGGCCAGGTGGATGACAGCCTGTTACTGGAGGCGCTGGCGGTGGCGGCACTGCGTTTCTGGCTGTCACGGCTGGCCGGGCCGGTTGCCGAACACAGCGAAGGGCAGGGCAGCAAGGACCCGGAAGAATTTGCGCGGATTTTTCAGTGGCGGATTGAGGCGCTGGCGGGGTAAAGAAAGCGGCGAGCTACTAGCTATTAGCTGCGACGCGAAGAAAAATTCTTTGGTGGCGATGTACCTGTTTCCTCCGCGCTGCTGCTCCCGATAAAGCAAAAAAACCGCGCCCGAAGGGTGCGGTTTTTTTGCTCGTAGCTCGTAGCTCGTAGCTCGTAGCTCGTAGCTCGTAGCTCGTAGCTCGTAGCTCGTAGCTCGTAGCTCGTAGCTCGTAGCTCGTAGCTCGTAGCTCGTAGCTCGTAGCTTATTCCGACCCGGACAGAATCAGGTGATTCAGGTGCGCCAGGTACTCTTCTTCCCGCCACAGCCAGTCATAGGCTGGGCAGGCCAGGGAGGTGGGGGTCATGGATTCCACGCCCTGGGTAAGGGCGCTGACCACCATCATCTCGTGCAGATCGGCCCAGCCGGTGGGCAGACGACGCAGATGGCGGGGCTGGCGAACAAAGCCTTCACCGATCACCGGCTGCAGACGCCGCAGACGGGTAAAGGCCATGCGCCGCTGTAACTGGTCTTCCATTCGCCGCTGCCAGTGCATGCCGCCAGCATCCAGCAATAACTGCTTCACCGGGCTGGCAAGGCGCCGGGCCAGCCCGGTCATGGGAACCGCCTCGCCGCTGGCCAGTCGATAGCGCGGATCATCATCCAGCCACAGGCTGAAATCGAGAAAATCCAGCTCACTGGTATCCAGTTGCCGCAACTGCTCGCTGATCTGGGTGGTGGTGCTCAGCCCGATGGGCACGCCGGGAAACAGGGCATGCAGGGCTCGGGGAATATCCAGCAGATACGCTTCGATGCGCTCGGCGGCGCTGGCGGACCAGCGCTGTGGCAAAGGCCGATCCGGGGAACGCTTGAACACACGGCGGGCAACACCATGGGCATAGGGCTGCGCGGGAAAATGATGACAAAAATCCACCCCTGCCACGTCATCCAGGTAACCCCATTCCTGCACCAGGGCCAGGGTATCGCTCCACACTGTGACGAAGTCTTCCGGACGCCGTACGAAGGAACGACGGGCGCGGCTGTCGTCCACAAAGCGGCTGCTGAACCACACCTTCAGACCACGCTCGTGGGCGGATTGCAGCAGTTGCTGCAGACTGTGGCGAATCTTCACTTCCACCGGATCGTGACCCGTTGCCTGCAGCTCGCAACGGTCCAGATGGACGCCGTTTTCCGGGCAGGCAATCAGGTGCGGGCAGGGGTCCAGGCGCAGGGCATTGAAACCGCGTTGCTGGGTTTCATCGAGCACTTTTTCCAGCGACGCAAAGGCGCCGTGACGGGTGTCACGGTCCAGCAGCCAGGACAGATCCCAGCAGGCCATTGCGAGGGGTTGTGCGCTATTTTGCTGTGCCATGCAGGCCCTGCACCCGTTTCAGATTAAGCGCTCCAGCATACCGGTTTCCGTTGTCGCCTCAATGGCTCTGTGCCCTCCGGATAATTTTTGACCCGCCTTGACACTCAATACCGTTCATCAGCCAGTTCCCCCTGGCCTGAGGGAGCGCTATGATCGAGGTATGAAAAAAATAATGATTGCCCTGTTAATGGCTCCTGGCTTGGTCGTGGCGGCAGAACAACTTCCTGACTCCGCACCACCGGACAGTGATGCCCCGCAAACCCGGGATCCGTTGCCCGCGCAGCCACTGGACGGCAGCGAGCTGGAGGCCATGTATCTGGAATCTCCACGGGAACTGGATACCAGTGATGAAAGCCGGGGCATGAATGCGGTCAGCCCGGAGAGTCGTTATCTGGAAGACGAACAGCAGGAATTTCGCCAACGGCAGGCGGAAAACGTGCGCCCTCCGGAGCTTCGCGACAATACCCCACCACCGCCGCCACCCACGTTGATTCCGATTCGGGAGCTGTGAGCAGCTGCGAGTGGCTAGCTATGAGCGTCTAGGCAGGCTGAGCCCTGTCTACTGCCCCGGGGTAGGAGCGTCGCTGGCGGCGCGAACCGAGCCTTCGCGAAGGGGGGGGCTTATGTAGGAGCTATGCTTGTCCCCCAGGGGATCTACGACATGCGACCCGAGCGTAGCGAGGCGGCAAAGATCAAACTAACCGCCATTCTTTTCTGAAACCTGTCGAGCCCTGAGATCCCTGATCGCCCTGCGGTCGATTTCCGCGCAAACGCGGTTCGCACCTCAAGAGGTGCTCCTACAGCGGCTTCGTAAGAAATGCCGAAGCCTTGGGAACTTTCCAACCTTTTCTTATCCAGCGAGCGTAGCTCGTAGCTCGTAGCTCGTAGCTCGTAGCTCGTAGCTCGTAGCTCGTAGCTCGTAGCTCGTAGCTCGTAGCTCGTAGCTCGTAGCTCGTAGCTCGTAGCTTCAGCCCGCCCCCGCCTGCAGACACGCCTTGAACCCTTCCACCAGATGGTCCCGCCAGGTCAGATAATCCAGCTCTGGATGGTCGCGGCCGAGCGGGTCCAGGGGGTGTATCTGGCAGTCCGGGCACAGTCGGGAAACCATGGCGGCGCGGGCTTCTGGTTCAAGAATGGCGCAACGGACCTGCTGGTCGCGAATCTCGCCGGCCAACGCCACAAAACGTCGGCTACCCGGCCCCGCATCCAGTTGCTGTGAGACCACCAGCGGTTCCGCCAGCCCCAGTGTTTCGGTGAGATAACCCCAGGGCTGGTGGTAACTCAGCCAGGGCACCATCTCCAGCCCAGCCAGTGCCTGACGGTGACGGGCATGGCGATCTTTGGCCTGTTGCTGCCAGCGTGCCGGTTCACCGGCTTTCAGCCCCTGCGGGTAACGCTGTGCCAGCGCCCCGGCCAGCAGCATCATGTTGTCCAGCGACAGCCACAGGTGCGGGTCCAGGGTGGCGTCGCCATGATCCGAATCATGATGCTCGTGGTCATGCTCATGGTTGTGATCACCTTCCCGGCGATGAACACCCTCCAGCTCCAGCAGGGTCAGGGTAGCTCCCTGCCGACGGGCCACCAGCGGTGCCAGCGGCGCCTCTACGGTTTCGCCCAGCCACACCAGCAGATCCGCCTGCTGCACCAACATGGCCTGCCGCGGAGACAGGGCCAGCTGATGGGGGTTCTGGTTGGCTTGCAACAGGGTCACCACCTGCACCTGGTCGCCATAGAGGCCGCGCAGCACCTTGGCCAACGGCTCCACACTTGCCACCAGGGTCTGGCTCCAAGCGGGAGAGGCGAGCATAAGCAGCAATGTTAGCCAGAGACGGCGCATGGAATTCCTCAAATTCGAATTACGTTGGGGGAAGCAAGCTTCAAGCTGCAAGGCGCGAGGAAGACTGTGCCGGCTACCTGGTTATCGCCGCGCTTCAGCGCCCAAGGTGTTGCGGCGCGGCAGAAGAGTTGGACGGTTGGCTCCGGATTAATCCCCCGCCTTGCAGCTTGTAGCTAACCCTTCAGTGCAGGCGAAAGGCCGGCAGTATATCATTGCGCCTTTGTTCTTCGGGCGCTTTTGCTATGTCGGATCCTCTGGTCAATGTGCAGGCGGTATCAGTCACCTTGGGTGGCAACAGCGTGCTGTCCGAGGTGAGCCTGGCCCTGGCCCCGGGGCGGATCACCACCCTGATCGGCCCCAACGGCGCCGGTAAAAGCACCCTGGCGCGGGTGGTGCTGGGGCTGGTCAACCCGTCCAGCGGCTCGGTAAACCGGCGTAAGGGGCTGCGGGTGGGCTACATGCCCCAGCACATCAAGATCGACGACAGCCTGCCGCTCACCGTGGACCGGTTCCTGTGGCTGGCGGCGTCCGGCCCCACCGCCGCCCGCCGGGCGGCGCTGGAGCAGGCCGGCGTAGCCCACCTGCGCCGTCGTGCGGTGCAGCAGCTGTCCGGCGGCGAGATGCAGCGGGTGCTGCTGGCCCGGGCCCTGCTGCGCAAGCCGGACCTGCTGGTGCTGGACGAACCGGCCCAGGGGGTGGATGTGGCAGGCCAGAATGCCCTCTACGGGCTGCTCAAGTCGGTCCGCGATGACCTGGGCTGTGCCATCCTGCTGATTTCCCACGACCTGCATCTGGTGATGGCGGCCACCGACGAGGTGATCTGCCTGCAACGCCATGTGTGCTGTTCCGGCAGCCCGGAATCGGTGAGCCGGGACCCGGCCTACCACGAGCTGTTCGGCCCCGGTGCCGGCACCCCCAACCTGGCGCTCTACACCCACGATCATGACCACGACCATGATCTGCATGGCGACGCCCAGCCGGGCCATCAACACGACGGGAATTGCCACCATGATTGAGCTGTTGCTGCCGCCGCTGTTCGCCGGCCTGGCCGTGGCCCTGGTGTCCGGCCCGATGGGCGCCTTCGTGGTATGGCGGCGGATGGCCTTTTTCGGCGACACCCTGGCCCACGGCGCCCTGCTGGGCGCCGCCCTGGGGCTGGCGCTGGATATCAGCCTGTACCTGGCCGTTGTGGCTGTATGCCTGGGCCTGGCCGGTGCCCTCACCGCGCTGCAGCATCAGCAGCAACTGGCCAGCGACACCCTGCTGGGTATTGTCGCTCATACCACTCTGGCCTTGGGGGTGATTGCCATCAGCCTGCAAGAGGGCATTCAGGTGGACCTGTTTGCCTATCTGTTCGGCGACCTGCTGGCGGTGGGCTGGCAGGATGCCCTGGCCCTGTGGGCCGGGGCCGTCCTGATTCTGCTGCTGATGCTGTGGCAATGGCGCGCCCTGCTGAGTATCACTGTCAGCGAAGAGCTGGCCCAGGTGGAAGGGGTGGCGGTGCAGCGCACCCGGCTGCTGCTGATGCTGTTGCTGGCACTGCTGATTGCCGGGGCTATCCGCACCGTGGGCGTGCTGCTGATTACCTCCCTGCTGGTGATTCCCGCTGCCAGTGCCCGTCGGCTGACCCATACCCCGGCGCAGATGGCCGCCGTAGCCAGTGTGCTGGGTACTCTGGCGGTACTGGCCGGGCTGGCGGTGAGCTGGTTTGCCAACACCCCGGTGGGGCCGTCCATCGTGGTGGCCGCCAGCAGTTTGTTTGTGCTGACGTTGCTGCGGCGCAGTTCGTGAAAGCGCTTGCCGTAGGAGCGTCGCTGGCGGCGCGAACCGGAACGTAGTGCAGGTAACGCCCGACAGGGCGGCCCGCAGGGTGCACGCAGTGCATAAACCCAAATCAAAAGCGCTTTCACCACAGAGGACGCAGAGGCACAGAGAAAACCCCATTCTTTTCCTCGGTGAACTCTGTGCCCTCTGTGGTAATACGTGTTTTCGGTTTTTGGGTTATCGCGCCGCCAGCGACGCTCCTACGGCAAGGCAGGTTCTCCCGGAGTTTGAATGAGTTTGTCCCTTAACCGCCGCATCTGGATGCTGGCCTGGCCGCTGTTGCTGTCCAATCTGACCGCTCCGCTGCTGGGGCTGGTGGACACGGCCGTGGTCGGGCATCTGGACCATCCCCGCTATCTGGCGGCGGTGGCGCTGGGCGGCAACGTCTTCATGTTCCTGTACTTCTCGTTCAACTTCCTGCGCATGGGCACCACCGGCTTTGCCTCTCAGGCGCGGGGCGGCGAGAAGGATACCCGGGTGGTGTTGCTCCGTGCCCTGTTGCTGTCCACCGGGTTGGGGCTGGCGCTGATTGCCCTGTCGCCGCTGCTGCGCGAAACCGGTCTGTGGCTGCTGGGTGGCAGTGACGATGTGCAGACTCTGGCCGCGGACTACATCAATATCCGCATTCTTGGCGCGCCCGCAGCACTGGCCAATTTTGCCCTGATCGGCTTTGCCATCGGCACCCACAACACCCGGGTGCCGCTGAAGATGACGGTGCTGATGCATAGCACCAATGCCCTGCTGGACGTGCTGCTGGTGCAGGTCTGGCATCTGGATGTGCGCGGAGTCGCTATCGCCAGTGCCACGGCGGAATACGTGGGCCTGGCCGGCGGCCTGTTCTGGCTGCGCGCCGCCCTGCGCCCGCCGGCACAACAGGAGCGGCTGTGGCAGCCGGCGGCCATGCTGGCGTTGATGGCGGTAAACCGGGATATCTTTGTGCGCAGCCTGGCCCTGCTCAGCACCTTCTTTTTCTTCGCCGCCCAGGGCGCCCGGCTGGGTGACGCGGTGCTGGCCGCCAACGCGGTACTGATCACCTTCCTGCTGCTACTCAGCAACCTGCTGGACGGCTTTGCCAACGCAGCAGAAGCGCTGGTGGGCGAGGCCCACGGCAGGAACGATCGGCAGGCGCTGGGCCTCGCGATCCGCGCCACCGGGCGCTGGACCGTGGCCTGTGCAGCTCTCGGTCTGCTGGCCTTCAGCCTCGGCGGCGTGCCGCTGATTCACCTGCTCACCGACCTGCCGGCTATCCGCGACACCGCCACGACCTATCTGCCATGGATGCTACTGCTACCCCTCACCGCCAGCGCCGGCTTCTGGCTGGACGGCATCTTCGTGGGCGCCACCTGGGGCGCCGCCATGCGCAACACCATGCTGGTTTCCGTGTTGGTGTTTTTTCTGTTGTGGGGTCTGACACGAGGCTGGGATAACCATGGCCTGTGGATGACCATGAATGGCTTCATGGCCGCCCGCGGCCTGCTGATGGCCTGGGTGCTGAAGCAGCGACTGGCCGCGCCCCACTAGCAACCGAATGATCCTCGCCGAAGTACGCGCTACTGGATGGCCTGGGTAGAACGGGCGCAGTACTGCTTGACCGTCTCGCCCCCGGCACTACGCAACCTGTTCAGGCAGGCGCTGTAACTGTTGCGCGGGGTGACCTGCAAAGACCCATCCCTGACCACCACTTCATAGGTGTGGGTGGGATTGACCTGACCACTCTTGTCCCAGCCACTGAAGTCCTGGCGGCCAAGGGCACAGGTGTAGCTCAGGCTATAGGTGAAGCCGCGCACCGCATTGGTGATATGGGAATAGACCTGCCAGTTGCCATTACGGCCGTACATGATTTCCCGCTTACAGCCTTTCAGATCACTGACGGCATCGTCCTGAAAGAACACCACCTGATTGTAGGTAGTGCCATCAAGATCGAACCGTGCCACCAGGTAAACCTTCTCGTCCTGCTCCGCCAGTACCGGCTGCGCCAACGCGGCCAATCCCGTCACCAGCGCTGCGGCCAGTGCCCCCGCAATTCCCTTTGCCATTATCGTTCCATCTGTTTTTTATTGAGGCACAAACCGTAGCGAATTCCCGCAATGGCCGCCAACGGCACCGATAAACGCAAAACCGCCCCGACTGGCGGAGCGGTTTTTGAAAGCCGGGCGTGTTACGGGCTTGCCGCCGGTCACCATGAATTTCATGGCCCCCCCGCTGCGGCCTAACGCTTCAGCGCCCCGTCATTGTCCAGCTGCGACACGATGCTCTTGGCGTAGCCCTTGGCGCCATTGTTCAGGCTGTCCGGGTTCATGCTGCGGGACTGGGCCTGCCAAACGGGGCGCTTGCGCTCCACGCTGTAGACCTGGGTCTGCAGGTAGTAGTCCTTGGCGTTGTGATAATAACCGGGCTGATAGATGGCACCGTAACTGTGGCCCACATAGGGACCGTAGCCCAGATACATCGGTGCCGAGGGCACCGGCACATAGTCCACCTGGGGCGGCACATACTCGGAGCGTTCTTCCACCTTCAGCAGCGACACCACCATGACTCCGTCGGCGCCGCTGGCCTTGACTGCCGATTCGACCTGGGCACGGAACGCCTCCCGATCGGTGTCTCGCTCACCCAGGGTCTCACTGGCCAGAGTGGCCTCCACGGCCCGGCGATTCAGGCTCTTGCGCACCTGTTTTTCTGCCGTGGCGGCAACCGCAGGGTCTTCCGCCAGCACCAGCACATACATATGCCGGAAGGTGGGATGAGATTCACCGGTTTTGGTTTGCCAGGTGGAATGGGTTTCGGTGGTGGTGGCACAGGCAGTCAGTAGCAAGACAATACTGGCGATAGCCAACAGGGCAATGCGGCGCATATCAGGTCCTTTTGAAGAGGGGCACTTCCTTCGGGCGTACGAATCCATGCCCACAAGATCGGGTTCAAGGATTTTTATAACAGACCGGCAAGCAACAAGCGATACCTGGCTACTTTTGCTTGGACGCCCAGATAGCCAGCTTGTGCTGAATGGACGGCTGGGACACCTGATCTTCCGGCAACGGCTGAATTACCTTGTCATGCACCAGCAGCCGATAGATGTACTCCAGTTTTTCCGACGCAGAATCGGTGGGCTCGAACTCCACCACGCCCCGCTTTTCGGCATAGTCCACGCCCAGGGCAATGGCCTTCTTGACCAGCTCTTTCTCGTTTTTCAGTTTCTTCATCCGCTGCACACATCCGTTTTGTCGGGCCCCGCTTTATGGTGACCATTCTTGTTACTGTTTTTTTGCGAATACATACAGGTATCTGCATGTCGCAACAGCGTATCAGCGTCTTCGTACTGATGGGGGCCTGTCTGGGTCACTCCCATACTGATAGTCACATCAGGGTAGCGTTCCGACAGCAAGCTCTTCACTCGCTGGCAGTAGGTCCGTATGGTTTCCTCTTCCGTTGCATTAGCCAGAACCACACAGAATTCATCGCCCCCGAAACGCACACAGGAATCTTCCCCGCGGGCCGTTTCCAGCAGGATACGTCCCAGCTCCTGCAGCACCTTGTCGCCATGGGCGTGGCCTTTGCGGTCGTTGATCTTCTTGAAATTGTCCACATCCACGAACACCATCGATACCGGTTCACTGCGGCGCTGGGCTGACTGCAAGGTTCGGTACAGTTCTTCGTGAAGATAGCGCCGGGAAGTCAACCCGGTCAGAGAGTCCGTCCGTAATTCCCCATTGCGCCTGGCCACCGTGTCTTCCAGGCTGCGGGCATATTCTTCGGTACGATTTCTGGCTGCCTCGATCTCCGCCAGCATGCTCTGGATATAGGTCTCGAAGACCAGGGTGACATCGAAATAGATCAGCTTGTCCAGCGACCGGATCACTTCCGGCGTGGCCCCTTCTTCCTTGCCTTCACGGTCGATGCAATCCAGCAGCAGAGAGCGCAGCAAGTGCACGGCGGACAAATACAGCTTGGGCTCCACACCGATGCGCTTGTGGACCAGTCCTATGCGCAAGCGGTTGTTGATGTACTCCATGCCATAGACCCCGGAGAAAAGATCCATGATGTAGCGACGCTGGGCACATTGCAGGCGCTCCAGGGTGTCGGCGTCGCCAATCAGATTGGCAATATCCGGGTTGCTGGTCTGAATCCGGTAGAAGTCATCAACGATATGGTCAATATGAGCGCTGATCAACGGCCTGCAGCCCACCAGCACCTCGATATCCCTGTTGGTAAAATCCAGCAGTTGCTTGCGGTAATCCACCTCCAGCTCGGTGATACGCATCTGCTCAAGCAACGTTTTCAGTGCGGCTTGCATGAGTCATTTCCCCCCTATCCTTGGCATAGGGAAAAGCGGACGACATCAAATCCTGTTGGCAATCAGAGACATTGCACAAGTCCGCTTTGGACTTCTCCCCTCACTAATTGATATTACGCTTCGCTGCCGGGCACACCCAGCAAAACGGGGACTGCGGGGACATATGGTTAAAATGGGGCACAAGCGGTAGGCAAGAAATGGCAAATTCGCCGTTTTCCATTGCGGGGAGCAGACACAACAATGCCCCGGAGGTGGGGCATTGTGTGGAAGGCAGAGCCGTTTACTTCTTTTTCTTTCCCGGCATGATGAATTTCATCAGGGTCATGAACCACATCAGCTGGCCGGGATCACCTTCGATCTTGATATCGCCGGCCTGCATGCCTTCCATGAACGCCATCTGATTCTTGCCAGCCACCTGCAGGGTGCGGAAGGCGTAGCTGGCATCCTTGAAGTTCAGGGTGACGGTGGGCTGATCGTGCAGGCCGCCTTTGGATACCACCTTGCCCGGGGTGAAATGAAAGCTGCGCGCCGGCTTGCCGTTAAAGGTACGCCACTGCATCACCACATTGCGGTTTTCCAGCTGCTTGCGAAAACCCGCATTACGCCAGGCCAGCCAGCGCAGACGCCAGCCGAGGACCAGCAGAACCAGTGCAAATTTCATGGACGTTCCTTTTCTGTCAGGGGCGAGCTTCAAGCCTCAAGCTACAAGCTGCAACACGAAGACATGCCATGCAAACCGATGACCGCTATCGCCGCGCCCATAGTGTAGCGCGGGGAAAGAGGATTTGTTCGCTACCCATTCAGCCCGCGCCTTGTAGCTTGCAGCTCGAAGCTTGTGGCTGTTACGGCATTAACGGCGGCAGTTCCTTGTTCAGCTTCATTTTCTCTTTCACCGCGTCGCCGGTGAGGGCGTAGCCCTGCAGGCTGCCGTCCTTGCCACGGAACAGGGCCTGGACGTTGTTGCCGTCTTCCTGGATTTCCCATTCGCCGTTTTCCGGATCCGCGGGCGGGCACACCACCACCGGGCAGGCCGGGGTCTTGATGGTGACCGGCATCACGCCGTAGCTCACCGCGGTGGTGTCGCCGGCCAGGGTCTTGGCCAGGGCACGGGCGGAGGCCATCAGCGGCAGTACATAGGGCAGCACATGGCCCTGTACCTCGGCGCAGTCGCCCAGGGCGTAGATGTCGTCGGCACTGGTCTGCAGGGTCTTGTCGGTGATGATGCCACGATTGGTGGCCAGGCCGGCTTCCTTGGCCAGGGCAATGCGCGGGCGCAGACCGATGGCGGACAGCACCACGTCGGATTCGATGCGGGTGCCGTCGGACAGCACGGTGACCAGCTGGTTATTGTCACTGTGGTGGTTCACCGCCTGGGCCAGGGGACCAAAGTGGAAGGTCACGCCCAGATCCGCCAGACCACGGCCCACGGCGGCAGAAGCCGGCTCCGGCAGCAGCAGCGGCAGGCAGCGACCCTGGGGCTCCACCAGGGTCACCTCATAGCCACCGTTGGACAGGTCATTGGCAAACTCACAGCCGATCAGGCCCCCACCCAGGATGGTGACCTTCTTGGCGCCCTTCAGGGCGGTGCGGAATTTGCCGTAGTCCATCAGGTCGTTGACGGAGAACACATCGCCCACGGCGTCGCCTTCCAGCGGCGGGGTCCAGGTGTCGGCGCCCAGGGCCAGCACCAGCTTGCTGTAGTCCAGATGGTCGTCCGGCAGCAACACGCGCTTGCCGGAAGGGTCGATTTCCGCCACGTGCACGTCGGTGCGCACTTCCACATTGAACTGCTCGGCAACCTTCTCCGGCGTGGCCATGCACAGGTCATCAGCGGTCTTTTCCTTGGTGAAACCGGCGGACAGCATGGGTTTGGAATAGTTACGGCCGTCGTCGCTGGTGAGCATGACGATGGGCGTTTCCTTGTCCAGCTTGCGAAATTCCTTGACGGTATTGAAGCCGGCAAGGCCGGAACCGATGATGACGATAGGTTGCATGAACAGTCCTTAATTAATCAGTGAACGGGCAGGGTGACCGTGCCAGTGGCTCAGATTTCCACCATTTCGAAGTCGTCCTTGCCCACGCCGCAATCCGGGCAGACCCAGTCTTCCGGCACATCATCCCAGGCGGTACCGGGGGCAATACCCTCATCGGGCAGACCTTCGGCTTCGTCATAGATGAAACCGCACACTACGCATTCCCACTTCTTCATCGTGAACCTCGTCGAGTTGGAGTAAGTGCTCGCTTACTCTGCTACATACAGGGTGTTTCTCGGGGGGCGATAACCTATCGGCGCACGCCCGAAAAATCAATGACATTGGGCACTGGCACGCATTGGCGCCGGGGTCCATTTACCGGGCCCAAGGCCATTATCGCTTGCCGACAAGCGCTCGCAGACCGGCGCACCGCTGACTTGCCCTGAGTCACCGCTTGCGCCATAGTCCTGCGGCCTGCGATGTTGAGAGACCCATGCTGCCTGCCGCCCTGCATCCTGACAGCCTTTGGCGCCCGCTGGAACAGCTGGTGCTGCCGCCCCGTATCCGTGACTGGATGGCGGATCCGGCGTCCCTGACCCTGCGCCTGAAGCGCCATGGTCAGTTCCGGGTGGAGCCCGGCTACCACGCCATCAGCTTTCCCCGAGCCGACGAACGGCAATTGCTGAACCTGCCCCCCCGCCGGGCCGCGCTGATCCGCGAAGTCACGTTACTGCTGGATGACACTCCGGTGGTCGCCGCCCGCAGCGTGCTGCCCCTGACCAGCCTGAGCGGCGCCAACCGCTCCCTGGGCCACATGGGCAGCCGCTCGCTGGGCCTGGAACTCTACAAACGCCCCACCTGCCTGCGAGACCAGGTCTGGGCCCGCCTCGGAGCCCCTGCAGAAGGCATGCCAGTATGCTGGGGCCGCCAGTCGCGCTTTATCAAACGCGGCGAGCCGTTGCTGGTAGCAGAATACTTCCTGCCGGCGTTGTGGGAGAAGACGCAAGCTTCAAGCTGCAAGCTACAAGGCGCGGGCAAGAGCCTTGGTTAAACGACAAGGTTATCGCCGCGCTTCCATTTTGGGTGCACTAAGGGCGGCGGCGCGGCTCCGGCGATTGCGGTTGACTACACGCCTGACTCGCGCCTTGAAACTTGTAGCTTGTAGCTTGAAACTCAACCCCGCCCCTGACAACCGGATGTCCCATGTTTGCCTTCGTTGAACAACGTTACCCGTCTTTCTGGCCCTATATCCAGCTAATGCGGCTGGATCGCCCCATCGGCACCCTGCTGCTGCTGTGGCCCACCCTGTGGGCGGTGTGGATTGCCGGGAACGGCACCCCCAGCCTGAAGACCGTGGTGATCTTCATTCTCGGGGTGATCATCATGCGTGCCGCCGGCTGTGTGATTAACGATTATGCCGACCGGGATTTCGATGGCGATGTGGAGCGCACCAAGGGGCGTCCGCTGGCCACCGGTGCCATCAGCGCCAAAAAGGCGCTGGCGCTGTTCTGTGGGCTGGGGCTACTGGCCTTTGTGCTGGTGCTGTTCCTCAACGAGCTGACCTTCTGGCTGTCGTTCGGCGGCCTGGGGCTGGCGGTGCTGTATCCCTTCACCAAACGCTTCACCTTTATGCCGCAATTGTTCCTGGGCGCCGCCTTCAGCTGGGCCATCCCCATGGCGTTTGCCGCGGAAACCGGCGCGGTGCCGGAAATTGCCTGGCTGCTGTATGTGGCCAACCTGGTGTGGACCGTGGCCTACGATACCGAATACGCCATGTGTGACCGGGAAGACGACCTGAAACTGGGCATCAAGAGCACCGCCATCCTGTTCGGCGACGCGGACCGGCTGATGATCGCCATCCTCCAGGGCCTCACCCTGCTGGCCCTCATCATGGTGGGGCAGCGACTGGAATTCTCCTGGCCCTGGTATGCCGGCCTGGCTGGCATGTCCCTGAGCTTCCTGTTCCAGCACAGCCTTATCCGTTACCGGGAACGCTGGCCCAGCTTCCATGCGTTCCTCAATAATCACTGGGCCGGGGCGTGCGTGTTTATCGGGTTGTATTTTCAGTACTTCTGAGTGGCGAGCTCCTAGCTGCTAGCTACGACGCGAGTCCCAGGTGTACAACTGCTGCTCGCCATGGACTTCGCGCTGCCAAGGAAAAAACAAACAGCCCTTTAAGCGCGGGCAACCAAAACGCAAAGGGTTGCACTGTCCCATGTCGCGTTGCAGCTAGCAGCTAGTAGCTCGCCGCTTTCCTTCCTTGCTTTTCCCCCAATTTCCGACCAATTTGTCATACACATGTCACAAAAAAGCAATCTAATAGGGCAACATAGATAATCACCTGAATCCGTGACTTCAGCATGGATGCATGGTGTAAGAATTTGTTGTCACAGGGAATTTTCTGAAGAAGCGTCGCATCTGGGAATGCGATCGACTGAAGAAAATTTTCTGTGGCGGCAAAGGCTTGCATCAGGCGCCGTGATGAAGTCACGGATTCAGGTGTCAGGCAAGGAAGGAAAGCCATGTCCCGTAACCGTATTTTGATTGTTGACGACGAGCCCGCCATTCGGGAAATGGTGGCCGTTGCTCTGGAGCTGGCCGATTTTGATGTGCTGGAGGCGGAAAATGCCCAGCGTGGCCACGAAATTATTGTCGATGAGCGCCCGGATCTGGTGTTGCTGGACTGGATGCTGCCGTCTGTCACCGGTATCGAGCTGGCCCGCCGCCTCAAGCGTGATGAGACCACCAACGAAATTCCCATCATCATGCTCACCGCCAAGAGCGAAGAGGACAACAAGATCCAGGGCCTAGATGTGGGTGCCGACGACTACATTACCAAGCCGTTTTCCACCCGCGAGCTGATCTCGCGCATCAAGGCGGTGTTGCGCCGAGCCTCCAGTACGGCGGCGGACAAGGCCATCGAGGTGGAAGGGCTGTGCCTGGATCCGGTGAGCCACCGTATCAGCGCCGACGATGAGCCGGTGGACATGGGGCCCACGGAATACCGTCTGCTGGAATTCTTCATGAGCCACCAGGAACGGGCCTACTCGCGGACGCAGTTGCTGGATCAGGTATGGGGCGCCAACGTGTATGTGGAAGATCGCACCATCGATGTGCATATTCGCCGCCTGCGCAAGGCCCTGGCCCCCTTCGGCTACGATCGCTTTATCCAGACGGTCCGCGGCACCGGCTACCGTTTTTCGGTAAAATCCGCCAAGGCAGGCTGAGCCGACCCGTTCTGCATAGCGCATTGCGCGCAATCCGGAGAGGTGGTGCAATGCGGGTCGGTTACGGTTAATGCACCTATGTAGCCACAACGGAGCGGCGGAAGCGAGATCATGAAAGCCAGTCTGGCCAAGGAAGTAAATCGCATAGTCGGCCTGATTCTGCTGTCCGTTGTGGCAGCGCTGGCGGTGGGCCACATCTGGCCACTGATAGTGGGCCTGCTGGGCTATATCATCTGGAGCACCCGGCAACTGTTTGGCCTGTACAGCTGGCTGGTCCGCGATGACCATACCGAGCCCCCGGACAGCATCGGCCTGTGGGGGGAGTTCTACACCCGCCTGGAACACCTTTTTCAGAAAGAACGCCGCGCCCAGGAAAATCTGCAGGGCATCATTCACCGTGCCCAGCAATCCGTGAACGCCCTGGAAGATGTGGTCATCCTGATCGACCAGCACGGCTACCTAGAATACTGGAACCAGGCTGCGGAACGCTACATGGGGTTCAACGCCCGCCAGGATCTGGGCCAACCGCTAACCAATCTGGTCCGCCATCCGAAATTCACCGAATACCTGGGCAAGGGGGATTTCCGCGACGCCCTGGAGATTCCCTCACCGGTGGACGACAACCGTATCCTGCAATTTCGCATTACCGAGTTTGGCGTGGGCGAGCAGTTGATGATGGCCCGCGATGTGACCCGGCTCCATCATCTGGAACAGATGCGCAAGGATTTCGTGGCCAATGTGAGCCACGAACTGAAAACCCCGCTGACCGTGCTCAAGGGCTACCTGGAAACCCTGCTGGACACCGTCCCGGAGGAACAGTCCCGACTGCGCCGGGCCCTCGCCCAGATGGACAACCAATCCAACCGCATGGAGGCCCTGGTGTCGGATCTGCTGTTGCTGGCCCGGCTGGAAGGCACCGATGCGGACAACCTGAGCCAGGCGGTGCCGGTGCACGGCATGCTCAAGCGCATGCGCGAGAATGCCCTGGCGATCAGCGCCGACAAGGGTCACAGCATCGAGCTGGAGGTGCCCGAAGAAGCCCGCCTGATCGCCAACCCGGCGGAACTGGAAAGCGCCTTCGGCAACCTGATCACCAATGCGGTGAAATACACTCCTGCCGGTGGCCAGATCCGCATTCGCTGGTGGCAGGATGAGCGTGGCGCGCATCTGGCGGTGAGCGACAACGGTGTCGGTATCGACCCGGCCCATATCCCGCGCCTCACCGAACGCTTCTACCGCCCGGACAATAGCCGCGTCACCGAAACCGGCGGCACCGGCCTGGGCCTGGCCATCGTCAAACATGTAATGATCCGCCACAACGGCAAGCTGGAAATCAAGAGCGAGCTGGGCAAAGGCAGCGTCTTTACCTGCCATTTCCCGGCGGATCGGTTGGTGAGTAAACCTACGGCGGTGGCGGGGTGAGTGGTACTTTTAAATACCCCGCCGTAGGAGCGTCGCTGGCGGCGCGAACCTGAACGCAGTGCATAAAACCAAAATCTGAAAAGCGCTATTTACCACAGAGGACACAGAATTCACCGAGGAAAAGATGGGTTTCTTCTCTGCGTGCTCTGTGCCCTCTGTGGTGAAAATGCTTTTGATCCAGGTCTGCCATCGCGCCGCCAGCGACGCTCCTACGGCGCAGGGATTAGGTGAATATCCATGAAAAAAATCTGCGTCTATTGCGGCTCCAGCCCCGGTGAGGGAAACGACTACATTGAAGCCGCCGAAGGACTCGCCCAGGAACTGGTTCAGCGTAATCTGGGATTGGTCTATGGCGGAGCCAGCGTGGGAGTCATGGGCGCCATCGCCAATGCGGTGATGCAGCGGGGCGGTGAAGTGATCGGCATTATTCCCGATGCGCTGATGCGCAAGGAAATCGGTAACGACCATCTCACCGAACTGCGGGTGGTGGGCTCCATGCACGAACGCAAGGCGGCCATGGCCGATTGCTCCGATGGCTTTATCGCCTTGCCCGGTGGCATGGGTACGCTGGAAGAAATTTTCGAAATTCTTACCTGGGCGCAACTGGGTTTTCACCACAAACCCTGCGCCCTGTTAAACGTGAACGGCTATTACGACCACCTGATCACTTTTCTCGATCATGCCGTTGACCAGGGCTTTCTCAGACAGGCACACAGGGATCTGCTGCAGGTTCACGACACTCCGGCGGCACTACTGGAAAGCTTCGCGAATTATCAGGCGCCGGATGTCACCAAATGGATTCGTCGCGAAGAGCAGCTTTGAATTTGCCCTGCAAGGCCTGCAATGGTGCAGTTCGCCCGAGGCTCAATGGCACCCTACGCTCAATGCGAACTGCACCGTTTATTTCAGAGTGTCCGCCCAGGCCTGTAAGGCGGCCAGTTGCTTGCCGATCATGTCCTTGGTGGCCTGGTCCTGCAGGTCGCCCTTGTCATCGCATTTTTCGTGGGCGGCGGAGACGAACACTTCCGGCTTGTTGAGCGGATGCACATCCAGGAACACCAGCACCTGGCGCAGGTGGTACTGGCTGCGGCTGGTGCCCATGCCTCCCATGGAGGCGCCCATGATGGCGGCAGGCTTGCCGGCGAAGATACCGCCCGGTACCCGGGATAACCAGTCGATGGCATTCTTCAATACACCGGGGATGGAATAATTATATTCTGGGGTGGCAAACAACAGGGCATCCGCAGCTTTTACCTGTTCTGCCAGGGCGGTCACCGGGGCAGGGCGATTGTCTCCGTCGTCATCACCGTTATAGAGCGGAATATCACTGATGTCGGCAGCGATGATTTCCATCCCTGCCGGCGCCAATGCCTGGGCAGCACGGACCAGGCCGCGGTTGAAGGATTGCTCGCGCAGACTGCCCGCTATGGCCAGAACTTTCATGGTTTTTCTCCTTTCCCTGATCAATGACAACGCCCAGCTTCCCGGAAAATCACGGTGCAGGCAATCCAATCTGTGCAAGGCTTTGTATTTTTTTAACAGACGTAATGAGGTAAAGAATTTACAGTGGGGTTTTCGGACTGAAGGAGAACCGCATGGACCTGCTACGCATTCTCATTGCCATCCTGCTTCCGCCACTGGGAGTGTTTCTCCAGGAAGGGATCGGCAAGCATTTCTGGATCAATATCGTGTTGACCATCCTCGGCTACATTCCCGGTATCGTGCATGCGGTATGGGTGATCGCCTCACGCTAGCGACAAGACTCTCCGCCACAAAAAAGCCCCGGCGAGTGCCGGGGCAAGTTGGGGGTTGAACTTGACCGTCACAGCGAGGACGGTTCGGCGGTCAGGGTACCATCGCGATAATCACTCAGGGCCTGGTTGATCTCGTCCTGGGTGTTCATCACGAACGGGCCGTACTGGGCAATGGGTTCGCCGATGGGCTTGCCCGCCAGCAGCAACAATCTGGCACCATTATCACCGGCCACCAGGGTGATCTGATCACCGTCAGTGAAGGTCGCCAGGTGATCGGTTTTCACCGTTTCGCCAGCAACACCGACCTGACCTTCGAACAGGTACAGGAAGGCGTTATAGCCCTGGGTCAGTGGCACCGTCACCGTTTCACCGGCGCGCAATTTCACGTCCAGATAAAGCGGATCGGTACTGCCGCCTTTTACCGGTGCGCTGATCACCTGGTTACCAATCGTGACCTCACCGGCAATGGCCTTGATCTGGCCACCACTGGCCAGGTCCAGACGCGGTATCTCACTGTCGGTAATATCCCGGTATCCGGCCGCCTTCATTTTTTCTGCCGCCGGCAGGTTGATCCACAGCTGAAAGCCGCGCAGCAAGCCATCCTGTTGCTGCGGCATTTCCTCATGAATGATGCCTCGACCGGCTGTCATCCACTGCACACCGCCCTGCTGCAGATCCCCTTCGTTACCCAGATGATCGCGATGCTTCATGTGGCCTTCCATCAGGTAGGTCACGGTTTCAAAGCCCCGGTGCGGATGCGGCGGGAAACCGGCAATATAATCATCCGGGTTGTCGGAGGAGAACGCATCCAGCATCAGGAAAGGGTCCAGGCGCACCATGGGGTTGTAACCCAGTGCTCGCTTCAGGCGAACGCCAGCACCATCGGATGTATCCAGTGCGCGAATAGTGTTGAGAATTGTGCGTTCCATGGGAACCTCCTGTGAAAGCAGCTACGAGCTTCGAGCTACTAGCTGCCAGTTAAAAAGAAAACCGGTTTGGCTTTTCTCGCAGCTAGTCGCTCGTAGCTAGCCGCTGATCTCTCTTTCACCCAACCGCTCTCGCCCGTGAGGTGAATCCCAATCCAGCTCTGGCCCGATGGAAATAATCCCGTGGGGATTGATCGTCGGGTGGCTGCGAAAATAGTGGTGGCGGATATGCGCCATATTCACTGTCTCCGCCACGCCGGGCAGTTGGTAAATCTCTTTCAGAAACCCGTTCAGGTTCGGGTAATCCGCGATGCGCTTGCGGTCACACTTGAAGTGGGTGACGTACACCGGATCGAACCGCACCAGGGTGGTCCACAAACGCAGGTCCGCCTCGGTCAATGTGTTACCCACCAGATAGCGCTGCTCGCCAAGCCGTTGCTCAAGGGCATCCAGCTGCTCGAACAGGGCCGCCACCGCTTCATCGTAGGCGTCCTGGCTGGTGGCGAAGCCGGCCTTGTAGACACCATTGTTCACGTCGTTGTAGACATGCTCGTTGATGGCATCAATCTCCGCCTGCAGAGCCTCGGGATAGAAATTACCCGGTGCCGCACCCAGCCCGTCAAAGCTGGTGTTGAGCATGCGGATGATTTCCGCGGACTCATTACTGACGATGGTTTCGCGCTGCTTGTCCCACAGCACCGGAACGGTAACGCGGCCGGTGTAGTTGTCATCCGCCTTCAGGTACAGCTCATAGAGCTTGCTGAAGCCATACAGCCCATCACCGGTGGCGCCGTCAAAGTCATCGCGCAGTTCCCAGCCGTTTCCCAGCATGTGCGGATGCACCACGGACACGCCGATATGCTGTTGGAGACCTTTCAGCGCCCGCACGATCAGGGTGCGATGGGCCCAGGGGCAAGCGTAGGACACATACAGGTGATAGCGGCCGCTTTCTGCCTGAAAGCCACTATCACCACTGGGACCCGCGCTGCCGTCGGCGGTAACCCAGTTGCGGAACTGGCTTTCGGAACGCTTGAAACGTCCACCGGTGCTCTTGGTGTCGTACCACTTGTCCTGCCATTTACCGTCGACCAGCAGTCCCATGGGGAAATCTCCTGTTGTGTTCGTTGCTATTCTTTAGGGTCGGATGTCTGACCTCCGACGTCCGACCCATCCCTCAACTCGCCTGCAATGCCTCGCGGGCTTCGTTCAAGGCCTTTTCCTTTGCCTCGTCACCCATGTTCAGGCCTTCGGCAAACACGAAAGACACGTCGGTGATGCCGACAAAGCCGAAGAACAGCTTGATGTACGGGGTTACCGTATCGTTCTCGGTGCCGGCGTACAGTCCGCCACGGGCGGCAACCACGGTGACCGGCTTGTCCTCCAGCAACCCCTGCGGGCCATTTTCCGTGTAGCGGAAGGTAATGCCGGCGCGGGCCACATGGTCAATCCAGCTCTTCAACTGGCTGGGGATGCCGAAGTTGTACATGGGCAGGCCAAGTACCACCTGATCCGCCTCTTTCAGCTCGGCGATCAGTGTCTGGGAAAAGGCCTCCACAGCCTGCTGATCGTCAGTGCGCTGATCCGCCGGGGTAAAAAAGGCACCGACACGCTCGCCGTCCAGATGCGGAATCGGCTCGGCGGACAGGTCACGCACTACCACGTTAGCCTCGGGATGCTGTGCCTTCAGGCGCTCTACCTGCTCGTTGACCAGGGTGGAAGAATTACCGTTATCGCCGAAAACGCTGCTTTTGATGACCAGAATATTCATGACCCCAACTCCTTGTTTGTCACCGGCGGTTGCCGGCTTTGCGACTTTGTTGGGGCTATGATGACCTCAGATAGGATGATGAAAAACCCAATAGAATTGGGCCATTCAATCTAATCATTCGATGCTTTTGCCGCGCCGATGACACCGGCCAGGGCGGCGGAAGGGCCGGCAACCGGTTCACCTTTCCAGGACAGGCCCAGATCATTCATGGGCAACGCCAGGTCCAGGCGGGTCAGGGTGGTTTCCGCTGGCTCCAGCACGGTAGCCAGGGCCTTGAATGGCGGCGGCTCGGGCACATTCAGTACCGAATGCAAGGGCACCGTGGTATTGATGTGGGTATTCAGCGGCACGGAAAGCGTCTGGTCCAGTGCCACCCGGGCAGGCTGGCTAAATGCCAGGGGCAGGCTCTGGCGCACCGGCACTACCGTATTTACGGGCACGTTAAGGCGAATCGGCAGCACGCCCCGGATGGGAAGCTTGGTCCACACCCCCATGATCTTCACATCCAGCACCGCTTCCAGCGGCATCATCTCGTCCACCCGCACCATGGTCTGGAATGGCACATCCAGGTTCACGTCCACCGCGCCATCGAAGTCCACGGTCACGTCCAGGGTTTCCTGCAGGGGCACCTGGACCACCTGATTAACCGGCACGCGGGTTTCGACGTTGCCATCCACCAGCAACTGCAGGCCTTCCTGCAGTTGCACGTCGATGGGCAGGGCCTGGGTTATGGCCACCTGGGCAATCTGGTCACGCAGCGCCAGTTCCGCCCCCAGATGACGCCACACCCAACCGGCCAGCACCACCGTCAGGGCAAAGGTCACCAGCAGCAGGGCAAGAATGGCAATCAGCAGGGATTTGCGAATAACGATTTGCATGACAGAACAGTGCTCCACTGGCTCTGTGGCAGCACAGAACCTGTTGTTATTGGGTATGGCAACGAGGGCAGCAGAGAACAGCCCGGGCCAGAAGCGCGAGCGCATTTTAGTCGGGCGGCGCAGGAAACACAGTGTTGATCGCGCTTTTTTACCGCCTCAGACTTCTAATTAAACCTGAACTGATATATGAATGGGGAAATACTCACTTTCAGGTCAGGAAATTCGATATGTCAGCCAAAATCAGCCTGGACCAGTGGCAAGCCCTGATTGCCGTGGTGGACGAGGGCGGTTACGCCAGCGCCGCCGAGGCACTGGACAAGAGCCAGTCCGCCATCAGCTACGCGGTACAGAAGATCGAGACTGAACTGGGGGTACGCGCCTTTGCCCTGGAAGGCCGTCGGGCCAAGCTCACCGAGACCGGGCAGATGCTCTATCGCCAGGCCAAGGTACTGGTGGAGGAGGCCAACCGCATTGAGAGCGCCGCCATCCAGCTCAGCCAGGGCTGGGAACCGCTGGTGCGGGTAGCCGCCGACGCCCTGTTTCCCCAACACTGCATGCTGTCGGCCCTGGATGCGTTTGCCCAGCACAGCCCGCTGACCCGGGTGGAGTACACCGAAACGGTGTTGTCCGGCTCGGACGAGGCCCTGCTGCGCAAGGAGGCCGATGTGGTGATCGGCGGGCGAGTACCGCCCGGGTTCTTCGGTGATCCACTGATGCGGGTACGTTTTGTGGCGGTGGCGGCGGCGGACCATCCGCTCAACCAGATGGACAGCCTGACCCATGATGACCTGCGCCAGCACCGGCAGATCGTGATTCGCGATTCCGGTAGCCGTCGCATTGACTCGGGCTGGCTGGGGGCTGAGCAACGCTGGACCGTGTCGCATCCTTCCACACGCATTGCTGCCATTCGCCGCGGACTGGGCTTTGCCTGGGTGCCTGAATCAGAGATCGGAGATGGCCTGGAGAGCGGCGCGCTGAAGGTGCTGCCACTGGAAGAGGGGGTGGAGCGACTGATGGACCTGCATCTGATCTACGCGGACGGGCAGTATGCCGGCCAGGCCGCCCGCTACCTGGGCGAACGGATCCGCGAAGCCGCCGCGATACCGTGCCCAGGAGTGACGGTGTCTTGATGGTTTCACCACAGAGAACACTGCGTTCTCTGTGGTCAATCAATTCCGTTATTTTTCCTGCACCCGCGACGCCATGGGCCGCACCTTCAGGTCCTGCAGAGGCAGGGTCAGGCGGGTGTCGGTGAGGATGATGGGCAGCTCCCGGTTATCGGGAATGACCCGGGCATCGAACACATTGGTGATCGGTGCACTGACTTCCTTGTCCAGATCGATGGCGGTGTGCAGGATGGTATCCACCGGCGGATGAATGGTCTGATTGAAACCCACCTGCACCGGGCCGTCATAAACAAAGCGAATCCGGGTATCCACCGGGACCTTCAGCGACACCGGCACATCCAGCTTCAGGGGGAGCTCCCCTTCTATGGGCATGCGCGGCAGCCATTTGGAAATCAGTTTGGTGTCCCCCTCGATGGCTACCGTGGTCTCGATGGGAATCACATCCTCGTACTCGATGGTCATGCGCAGGGGCACCATGGTATCCAGGGCCAGGTTGGCCTTGTAGGTGCCTTTCAATGGCAGCGGCAGGGCATTGTGCTTGAAGGGGACATCCACCTCCACACGACCTCGCAGGGTGATGGCCGCCTCTTCCTCGGCGCGAGTCTGCACAATCAGGGTTTCCGGAAGATGCAGCAGCGCATACTGGTCTTGCAAACCGATGCCAATAACAATGCGAGTGTAGAGCACAAATCCCAACACCAGCCCCACTACGATCACAGCCAGGGCTACCCAGCCCCACAGAACCCAGCGCCCCATCAGGGCTGCTCCCCATCCGGTGCCGTTATCTCAGCCTCTTCGCTCACCTTTGCGTCATCACTATTCCTGAATGACAGCCCCACTTCCCGCAGAGGCAGCTTCAAATCCATTTCCGCGATCAGTGCATCCGCCGGTTCCAGAATGGTGGCGCTGGCACGTAGCCTGGAGCGCACCGGCACCTGCATGGCGCTCTTCAGGGGAATCGATGTTTTTATATTCGCCTTCAGCGGTACCGACAGGTCTTCGAGAATGTCCACTTTCGCGGGAGCGTTGAACTGCAGTTTGACAAGCTGATCCACCGGCACATTCACATCGATGGGCACATCCGCTTTCACGGGTAGCTCGCCCTTGATCGGCACAGTGATCCACTTACCCAGCACCCGGGCACGGACTTCACCATCCACGGGAATAATCTGATCCAGCTTGATGGTGTCTTTCAACGGCACATTCATCTTGATCGGCACCGCATTATCGAAGCCCACCTGCACATCCAGGGTCTCCTTGACGGGCAGGGTCAGGGTCTGGTCGATCGGCACCGTGGTGTCGATGACGGTATCAATCATGATGTCCAGATCATCAAGAATGTCGATACCCACCGACATGGGCTTAGGCACCACCACGCTGGCCTGCTGATCGCGCAACAATAATTCCGCGCCCAGATTTTTCCATATCCACCAGGCCAGATAGGCACCAATGGCCAGGGCGATGATCAACAGTACACCGGCACCGACTACAAACGATTTGCGAATGGTAATTTGCATAAATCAGCGCTCCGCCTTGCCGATATCGGGGGCAGCCCCTTCATGCAAATGGCGCAACACCTCCTGGGCGATCTGCTGACGAATTTCCTCATCTACCGCCTGCTCCATGCGGGCCCGCAAACGTCGCCGCGCCCGTCGCCATGACCACACCAGACCTGCGGCAAAACACAGCGCACATAACAGGATCCAGATCACCATCAGCGTAGACATACATCACTCCCGGACAGCATCAAGAGAACATCACCAGTAACTGGAACACACCGACCAGGAAGCCAAGAAACGCCCCCACTGCAATCAGAATCCATTCATCCTGTTCAAACGCCGGGCGCAGCATGCCTTCAAACTCTTCCGGTTTGAGACTCTGCAAACGGGTGGACAGGGTGTTTTCCAGATCCAGCGCGTCGTTGGCATAGTTTTCAATATGCTTGAGAGTGTCCGGCAAACGACTGACCAGCTCTGCGACCGCTGACTCCTTCATTTCCCGGTAGTTCTGGGTGCCCACCGCAAAGGTGACAAAAGGCTTGGCAAAGCTGGTCTGCTCATCCACCGCTTTTTGTACATGCTTGCCGATCATGGCAAACACCTTGTCGGAGTAAGGCCCCTTGAGAATCCCTTCGATAATGTTGGCCGGCGTCAGCACATAGGACGACACCAGGCGACCATAATCCCTTGCCACTTCATCCTGCCGCTTCATGAACAGGCCCTGCACATTGAACGGACCCAGACGCATCAACTCCTTGGGATTGAAGATCATCTGCAGGGCAATCCAGTTGGTGGCATAGCCCACCGCCAGACCGAAAACCGGCAGCAGCCAGGAGCCCTTGTAGAAGATCCAGGTGATCATCTGGAAGGTGCCAAAAATACCGCCAAAATAAAGGCCGGAACGGCCGATAAACTTAAACTCCGCCGCCCCCACTTCCTGAAAAATACGGTTAAGCAGGGCCTTGTCCTTGGTCAGATTGGTGATCACCATGTCTTTGAGATCGTACATCTGTGCGATGTTGATCTTGATCTGTTTCATGATGTCGGAAATCAGACCCGGCGCTTCTTTCTTTACCCTTTTATAAACCTGCTTTTTCACCATCTCTGGCATGGATTCCCACAGACCCGGCTCGTGCTGGACCATGATGGAATCCACCACATCCTCAATCATGCCGTTAAGGGGTGGCTCCAGTTCACTGGCCACCCGCTCCGGATCAAGGCGAGCAAAGATTTCTTCCTGGGTAATCAGGTAGGTGGTAATGGTGTCCACGGAGATTGCCGCCATCTTGGCGGCCCGTCGGGGAATGATGCCCTGCCAGCCAAGCAGCGGCGGTTTGCCGAAAAATTCCACCGGATAGAACATCATCTTGATCGCAATCACGTTAGTGGCATAACCCACCACCGCGCTGATCAATGGCATGGATAAATACAGCCAGATGTTATCGGCAAACTCGTTGATATACGCTTCCATGTTGCCTCGCTTTTCGTTCTTTTTGAGGAGTCTCTAAACAACCCCTTACTTTATTTCAGCGCACAGGTTGCTATCCGGAGCAGGCCGCCCAGAATGCCTTGCCAAAAGCTGAAAGGTGTGCGGTTTCACGAATAAAGACCGGCTTAAGCCGGGAATCTTTACGCATCTGCTCGCAGGCGGCGCGCACCTCCGAACCGTTCTCGATGGCTTCGTATTTTGCTGTCTGTTTATTGTCTTCGGGGCCGCCATCGAGCAAACCCAACGCAAATAAATGCGCGAGATAATGCGGCACCGCATCGGCAAGCATGACACCACTTTCATTGCCTACACGGCTCAGAAATGACATCACCCGGTTGTCGCTGTTCTTGAAACGACCACCCCGTGCCACCAGATGACTGATAGCAATATCGGAGCCGTCCGACAGGGCGGTGAGGATTCTCACTTCGTCGGGAAGCAGCTGGTTAACGATGCGTCCGTAAACTCTTGCCGTGGCGCTTTCCGGTGTCTGCTCCAGTGACTGGTCTGCAAGCGCCGCAAACCGGGCCTGCAAGGATTTGTCTCGCCCCTCCCCATCACCGGATGATGTCTGCGCCGGCTCCGGCAGATAATGATGGCTGTTCATCCCGCCCAGCCGCGACTGCAGGTCCTCGAACAACACATCCTCGACGGCACGCGCCTGATCCAGCACATAGTGACCGCCTGGCGCTCGCGCCATAGCCTGTCGCATTTGCCGGACAAGCCGCCCGGCCCAGGGTGTTGTGGCGGGCCTTATTTTCTTTACTTTTTCTTCAGCCAACATTGCCTCCGTGGCAGCCCCGTTTCCAAAAGGCTATTGGTTCCATCAGTTACACCGTCATTAAGTATCACTGTTTCGGGGGGTCAACAATGCTGGCAAGAATGTCGATACAAAAATCCCACAGTCGCTTAATGTTATGTGTACTTTCTGTTTGCTCTCGTTTGATACAGTGCAATGACGGTGTTTTCCCGAATCGATTTTTCGCAGCGATTTTACGATTACGGACACCCCATAACGGCACACCAAAAACAGGATCGATCATGAATAACAAGGACGCCATCGAACGCATGCATCAGCGAGTCGGGTTTCTTTCCTATCTGCCCGAACCGGTCACTCAGGATATCGACCGGGCAGTGGATGAGTATCTGGAAAGCGAAAAGAGTCGCCTGGAAAAAGCCATCGAAACCGGCATTCAGGCCTTGCCTCTCTGGCTGCGCAGCATTGCCCGCAGCGCCCTTCGCTAATCCCCGCACCAAGGATGCCCACATGAACGACCTGACCTCGAACCTGGAAATACAGATTGAACTGGAAAAACTCGACCAGTACCTGACCCTCGACCACTCGACCTGGCAGGCATTGGCGGACGCGGGTACCAGCAACCTGCGTGAGCTGCGCGAACATATCGAACAGGAGATGTACGATCAGCACCGCAAGGGCTTTCAGCATCTGGCCAGCTGGACCCGCTGGCTCTCCATCAAGCAATTGGCAAAACTGGCTTATGCCATCGGCGCCAAGATGGCCGCCCGCCTGGTCGGCGAAATGGATCCCTACTTCGCTGTAAAAGTTGCCCGACGGCTGACCCCGGATTTTCTCGGCGAGATTGCCGCCCAGGCAGACCCGCGCAAGATTCGTGAAATCATTCGACGGCTCCCCGCGGAAATAATCCGCGAAGTGGCACTGAAACAAATTCAGGAAAAACAATTCCTGCTACTGGGCCGTTTTGCCGACGCCCTTTCCGCCCCCTCGATTCGTGAAGTGGTCAACGCGGTGAAAGATGATGGTGCGCTACTGACCATCGCCTTCTACATGGAAAACACCGCCCAGCTCAGCAACGTGATCCGCATGATTGATAACAGTCGGCTAGCCAGCATCGTTCGCTCCGGCACCGAAAATGTGGAGCTATGGCCCAAGGCCATCTGGGTCATTGATCATGTGGAAGGCGAACTGAAAAGCCGGCTGGGCAATATCATGGCCGAGCAAGACGAACGCACCCTGGACTCCCTGGTGGATGTGGCTCACCGCCAGCAATTGTGGGGGCCGGTACTGCGTGCTCTTTCTGTGATCAATCCTCGTTACCACCGCAAGATCGTCAATCTTCCCTCGCTGCGCAACAGCACCGTAATCACCGAGCTGGTGAATGCCGCAGTCAGCAAGAATCTGCTGGAAGAAACCTTGCCTTTGGTGAAGGCCATGCAACGCGATTATCAGGAAGTGGTCGCCCACACCGCCCTGCGCCAGGGCGAGGAGGTCGCTGACGCCGTGGTGCAAGCTGCCCACCAGGCCGGCCACTGGGATCTGATTCTGGATCTGGCCCAATACCTGGGTGACGATGAACGCAACATGCTGGCACGCCTGCCCAGCACGCATAACCCGTCGATCATCGAGGCGCTGATGCGCAACGCCGCCAAATCCGGCAAGACTGGCCTGCTTCTGGATTTTGCCCGCCGCTTTCACCGCGACGGCCTGCAAACCGTGGTGGAAATCAGCCTGCGCGACGGCGGCGACCTGTTGCAGGCATTCCTGGATGCGGCACGGGATACGCGTAACGGCTGGCAAGCCATTGCCTCCGCCGTCAGCGTGGTGGACGCCCCGGACATGCTGCGCGACATTGGCCGCATCTATCAGCGCCAGAACCCCGAGGATCAGCAGGCTTTCCGCGAGGCCGCCAACGAAACCGGCTTCTGGTCACGGCTGGAACAGGCCCTTCCAGCCTGACCGCCTGAACCCTTCGCCCGCGCAATGGTCATACCTGTTGGCCCCGGCAACACTCTGTCGGGGCTGATCTTTCACGGTATCGTGCCATTCCCCTGTGATACTGGGGGTACTCATTGCAACCGGGAGAAGAATCATGCGCTGGTTTTTCCTTTCAATCAGTCTGCTCCTTGGCGCCTGCGTCAGCCCGGTGGTCATCGACAGCCAGGAAGGCGCCAGCCTGAACCAGTACCGCAGCTATGCCTTCGTGGAACAGAACGAGGATCAACCGCGAGCGCTGGATGATCAACGCGCCCGCTCTGCCCTGAAAACCGCCCTTGCGGAAAAGGGCCTGACCCCCGTTACTTCCGGGCCGGCCGACGTGCACGTCAGACATTTCTTCAAGCGCGAACAACGCTACGACGGCTCGGTATTCCAGTTCGGTTTCGGCTTCAGCCGCAACAATGTAGGCGTGGGCACCACCACCCCGGTGGAAGGTGATATCACCGAAGAATACAAGCTGGTGGTACAGATGGTGGATCCGGCCAGCAACAATGTGGTCTGGCAGGCCACCAGCCGTGACCGCCTGTATGACGAAATGAGCAGTGAACGTCGCAGCGAACGAATTCGCAAAGCCGTTGATGAAATGTTCCAGCGCTATCCAGGCTGACCGGACGACGCACCGTAGGTAGAAGGACCACCCCTTGGACGCCATCCTGATCGGCCCGCTGGCATTGCCGGCGGGTACTGTTGTTGCTCTCATCACCTTTTCCACCGCCGTGCTGGCCAGCCTCTGGTGGCAGTGGCGTGGCAAGCCGGTGGAAAAGTGGCTGTGGCTGATCACCCTGTCAGCTTTAATGAGTGCTCGCCTGGCCTTTGTACTGCGCTACCCGGATCAATATGCCGGCCTGCTGGCCATGGCGGATATTCGTGATGGCGGTTGGTGGTGGCCCGGAGCACTGGCAGCGTTACCGGTGATCGCACTGTGCCTGTGGCGGCGGCCGGAATTGCGCCTGGCATTACTCTCCAGCACCGCTGCGGCAATCATGGCCCTGGGCATTTCCCTGATTACCCTGCACAGCATGAGCCCCGCCGCTGCTCCACTGCCGGATATCACCCTGGAAAACCTGCAGGGCACCCCTGTTCCCCTCAAACAGCTGACCCAGGGGCCCACCCTGATCAATCTCTGGGCTACCTGGTGCCCACCCTGCCGACGGGAAATGCCGGTGCTGGCCAACGCCCAGGCTCGCTATCCCAACGTCCGCTTCGTGCTCGCCAATCAGGGAGAAACCGCCCAGGCCGTGCGCGACTATCTGATCCAGGCCGAGCTGCATTTTGACCTGCCCCTGCTGGACCCGCAGATGGCACTGGGTCACCATGCCGGCAACGGCGGCTTGCCACTGACACTGCTGTTTGATGGCGACGGCAACGAACTGGCCCGCCACTTCGGCCCGCTGTCCCGGGCCAGCCTGCATCACTTTCTTACCAGCCACCTGGATGATCCTCGCCCATGAAAATGCTAATTCTGCTGCTGTCCTTGCTGCTACCACTGTCCGCCGTGGGCGAACCCGCCGACATGGACAGCCTGCTGGCACGTCTGGAAAGCAGCAGCTGGGTTGCCGAAGGTGCCGAATCGCCACAGCGGGTAGCCTATGTGTTCACCGACATGGCCTGCCCCTACTGCGCCCGGCTATGGGAGAACATGCAGCCACTGGTCAACCACCCGGACAATACCCTGCAGGTGCGCCATATCATCGTCGGCCTGATCCACCCCAAACGCAGCTTCACCCAGGGCGGCGCCATCCTCGCCGCCCCAGACCCGGCGGCGGCCCTGGCGGAACACGAAGGCCACTATGACGACGGCGGCATCCGCCCGCTGGCACGGGTCCCCGACGCCATCCGCAGCCAGATCCACAACAACACCGCCCTGATGATCGGCCTGGGCCTGCAGGGCACCCCGGCACTGGTATTCGAAGATTCACAGGGACGCTGGCGGCTGGCGCCGGGAGTGGTTGGGGTGGAGGCGTTGCGGGCGGAGGTGTTTCAAATCAGTGAACAGTGAAGAGTTAACAGTGAATAGCTCGCGCCCACAGGCATCTGGGCACTGAAACGCAAGAGGCCGCGCCCGGAGTTCAGGCGCGGCCTCTTGCGTTAAGGAACAAAGAACCCATCCCGCGAACTGTTAACTATTCACTGTTAACTGTTCACTGAATCAGTCCGTCAGCCAACTCACCTTGCCCTGACACACCGTCAGCTTTACGTTGCCCTTGAGCACCGCGCGGCGCCAGGGGGAGTTGTTGCCGGCGGACAGCCAGTTTTCGGCGTAATCCTTCTCGGCGCTGGCATCCAGCACGCACAGGCTGGCCGGGCGGCCGGTTTCCAATTGGCCGGCCAGGATGCCCAGGCAGCGCGCCGGCGCGGCAGTGATGGCATCCAGGGCGCGGGGCAGTTCCAGCTTGCCGTCTTCCACCAGTTGCAACACCAGACCCAGCAGGGTATCCAGCCCGGCCATGCCCGGCTTGGTGGCCGGGAAGGGCGCCGCCTTGCTGGAGGAGCCGATGGGGGTGTGCTGGGAGCAGATGGCATCGATGGTGCCGTCGGCCACTGCTTCCAGCAGGGCCTCGCGATCCGCCGCACTGCGCAGCGGTGGAATCACGTGGCAGTGGCTGTTGAAGCCTTCCAGGGCCGACTCATCCAGCAGCAGGTGCTGGATGCTCACGTCCGCCGTCACCGGCAGGCCGCGGCGCTTGGCGGCACGCAGCAGGCGCAGGGAGTCGCCACTGGATATCTGCTGGAAATGGGCACGCACGCCGGTGGCTTCCACCAGCAGCAGATCCCGGGACAGATCCACACTTTCCGCTACTGCCGGAATTCCCGGCAGCCCCAGACGGGTGGCCACCGGTCCCTCATGGGCACAGCCACCGGCGCTCAGCGCCGAATCCTGGGGCCGGAACATGACCGGCAAATCAAAGGTCGAGGCGTACTCCAGGGAACGTTTGAGCACCAGGGCACTGGCCACCTTGCGGCCCGCATTACCCACCGCAATACAGCCGGCCTTGGCCAGGGTGGCCATTTCCGCCAGCTGATCGCCGGCCAGACCCTGGGTCATGGCAGCAATGGGCATGATCCGCGCAAACCCGGCCTGGCCGGCCTGTTCGCGAATCAGCCGTACCACGGCGGTGGAGTCCACCGGCCCGCAGTCAGGCTGAGCCACCAGATGGGTAATGCCACCGGCGGCGGCGGCACGGGTTTCGCTGGCGATATCACCGCTGCGGCCACTGCCGGGCAGGGACAGGTGCACACAGGCATCCACCAGGCCGGGCAGCACCCAGTGGCCTTCGGCGTCCACAATGTCCGCGCCGGGCGCATCCAGGCTGGCGCCGATGCGCACCAGTCGGCCGTTTTCGATCAGCAGGTCCGCCACTTCGTCACGGCCGCTGGCCGGGTCGATGACCCGGCCCTTGCGAATCAGGATATTGGCTTTCTTACTGGCCACGCTCACCTCCTGTGCGGCCATGGGCGCTGCTTTCCTGGCCGCTGATGGCCATGGACATGACCGCCATGCGCACCGCGATACCGAAGGTCACCTGGTTGAGAATCACCGAGCGGGGGCCGTCCGCCACTTCCGAAGCGATTTCCACGCCGCGGTTGATGGGCCCGGGATGCATGACGATGGCATCCGGTTTGGCCAGCTGGAGCTTTTCGTTGTTGAGCCCGTAGAGACGGAAAAACTCACCCTCGCTAGGCAGCAGGGCAGAATCCATGCGCTCTTTCTGCAGGCGCAGCATGATCACCACATCCACATCCTTCAGGCCCTGGGCCATGTCGGTGAACACGTTGGCACCAAGGGCTTCGGCATCCACCGGCAACAGGGTTTTCGGGCCAATGAGACGCACTTCATCGGCACCAAGGATATTCAGGGCATGGACCTGGGAACGGGCCACCCGGGAGTGCAGGATGTCACCGACGATGGCCACCTTGAGCCCCTCGAAACCGCCCTTGTAATGTCGAATGGTGTACATGTCGAGCATGGCCTGGGTGGGGTGGGCATGGCGCCCGTCCCCGGCGTTGATCACCGCCACATTGGGGGTCACTTCGTTGGCGATGAAGAAGGGTGCACCAGAATCCTGATGGCGCACCACGAACATGTCCGCCGCCATGGCTTCCAGGTTACGCAGGGTATCGAGCAGGGTTTCGCCCTTGCTGGTGGCGGATTTGGCGATGTCCAGGTTGAGCACGTCGGCGCTGAGGCGCTGGGCCGCCAGCTCGAAGGTGCTGCGGGTACGGGTGCTGGATTCGAAGAACAGATTGACCACTGTCTTGCCGCGCAGCAGTGGCACCTTCTTGATGGACCGGCCACCCACGTCCACAAAACTGGCGGCGGTATCAAGAATATCTTCTAGCAAAGAGCGGGGCAGGTGCTCGGTAGTCAGGAAATGGCGTAGCTTACCGTCGTCGGTCAGTTGTACGCGGGAGGATGGCGCAAGCGTCATTCTTCAGGCCTTGTGTCTCGTATCTCCGCCACAAGGGGGGCGGGCCCGCGTAATTCTACCCGCTGATGGGGGGGCAATGCCAAAGTTTCGCCGCAAATATCGGCACGGATCGGCAATTCCCGGTGGCCGATATCGAACAGCACCACCAGGCCGATGGATGCCGGACGACCGAAATCGAACAGTTCGTTCATGGCGGCACGGATGGTGCGGCCGGTCATCAACACGTCGTCCACCAGCAGAATATGCTGCCCGTCCACCTCGAAAGGCAATTTTGACGGCGACACGGTACGTTTGAGCCCGCGGGTATCAAAGTCATCCCGGTAGAAGGCCGGGTTCAGGGTCCCCAGCGGTAACGGCTTGGCCAGCTTCGCGTTCAGTGCCCGGGCCACCCAGGCCCCGCCGGACTCGATCCCCACCAGCAGCGGAGCCCGCTCACCGTATTGTTCGGTGATGGCTCTGGCCATGGTGTCCAGGTGTGTCTGCAGTTGTTGTTCGTCCCAGCTCAAGGGGCTCTCCAGAAGATTCTCTTAACTGTAGGAGCCATGCTTGCATGGCGAAAGACCAAGCATGGCGCCTGTTTCCTCAAGAATAAAGCCTCAACCGCAATGTTAGGCTGGTGCTTATGCGCGAATGAGCCCCTTTGGCGTGCAAGCAAAGGCAGATGACCACCAATGATCCGATCAAACCGTTCAGTTTTTTGGGATGGCAGTCACCGCCGGCGAGCTGGAAGATGTAAAAACGCTGCGCGTCGGCGGTAAGTTTTGTAAAGAGTGGAACCCGTCTGGCGGGCAACGCTCCAACCATCAGGAAGAACGGGTAGGGTACAGGGATGCATCTGCGCAACGACTCACAACGGTTCGGCCTTATCACCATCGCGCTGCACTGGCTGGTGGCCATTACGGTGGTGAGCCTGTTTGCCCTGGGCCTGTACATGGTCGATCTCACTTACTACGACGATTGGTACCGTAGCGCCCCACATCTCCATCGCAGCGTGGGTATCCTGCTGTTTCTGGTAATGACTTTCCGGTTGCTGTGGCGGCTGGTATCTCCGCCCCCGCAAGCCCTGCCCACTCACCAGCGCTGGGAAAGAATCAGCGCTCACCTGACCCACTGGGCCCTGTACCTGCTGCTGTTTACCGCCATGATCAGTGGCTATCTGATCACCAGCGCCGACGGCTCCGCCATTGATGTGTTCAACTGGTTCGCGGTGCCCTCCATTACCGGCGACCAGAAAGGCCTGGAAGATATCGCCGGGGACATCCACGAGATCGCCACCTGGGCAATCATCATCCTCGCCGGCGTGCATGCCCTGGCCGCGCTCAAACACCACCTGCTTGATCGAGACGACACCCTGCGCCGCATGCTGGGCATGGCGCCCCGTGACCCTGACAACCTTTCCTGACAACCTTTAATCCAAACGGAGTTCGATGCTTATGTTGACGTTAGCAAAGAAAATCACCATCCCCGCCCTGGCCTTACTGCTCAGCAGCATGGCGTTTGCCGACAAACCCGGCGGCACCTATCAGTTTGATAAAAAAGGCGCCCACCAGTTTGTCATGTTCAAGATTTCCCACCTGGGCTACAGCTGGCTGTACGGTCGCTTCAACGACTTCGACGGCAGCTTCACCGTGGACGCAGACAACCCGGAAAACAGCAGTGTGGAAGCCACCATCCAGGTCGCCAGCCTGGACAGCAACCACGCCGAGCGCGACAAACACCTGCGCGGCGATGACTTCCTGGACGTGGACGAATACCCCACCGCCACTTTCAAGAGCACAAAGATTGAAAAGACCGGCGAAAAAACCGCCAAGATCACCGGCGATTTCACCCTGCACGGCGTCACCAAGCCGGTCACCCTGGATGCCAAACTGCTTGGCTACGGCGATGATCCGTGGGGCGGTTACCGCATGGGCCTGGAAGCGTCCACCACCCTGAAACTGGCGGACTTCGGCATTACCTATGACCTGGGTCCGGCATCGGAAACCGTGGATATCATTATTTCCGTGGAAGGCATAAAGCAATAAGCCCCCGAAGCAAGAACCCTGAGAACTGCGGGAGCCATGCTCGCATGAGCTCCTGCAGATTCAGAAAGGACGACCAAGACGCATGATTGTGTCTTTATCCTGAGGGATAAGTGGATCCAGGAAATGTCCTTCCTTGTCTCTCGGGAAGCGACGATCGGGAATAAACGCCACGACACCCGGGATGTCATCACGAAAGAGAACCTTCTGCTCAACCTCCACCCTTTCAACATTACGAGAGAACAGATTTATTCTGGCAAGCTTTCCATTTGTATAATGGTATTCCCGTCTTTTCCGATCCGAGACATGAATGGCTTTTATTTTATCTCCTTCATGGGTGAACTCGCGCCCCGGATCTCCCTGTGGGTCAAGCATCGACTGAAGCTGGCCGTTTTCGTCGTAAACAAAATCCGGAAACCCATAGATCGTGTCATCACTGCTAAACCAGATTTCATCATCACCAGCACCAAGGAAAATTTCCCCGGCAGGCCTTCCCTCTCCATCAAAGTCATAGACTTTCATGAGCTGATTTGAAGCAGGCGGATTCTGGCTGGCATCACCATCCTGCAACTCGCCTTTTTCTGGAAGCCAGGTCAATGTCCGGTAACGGGTATCAACAAAGCTGTCATTGTCACCATAGCGATCAATGATCACCCGACTTTCCAGATCCCCAGGCAACCACTTGGCCACTTTTTTCTGGTAGCCATTGCCGGCATAGACGGCGATATTCGGCACACTGACGGAATCCGAATATTCAGGAGATGGATCTACCGTGACAACAAACTCAAAGCCGGCCTGCGAGCCCCCCGATAACTCCGTGGTTTGAATGTGAGAAAGAAAAGGAGGAGCCGTTGTTATCTGGTCATTCTCTCCATAGAAAACCACATGCTGGGATTGCCTCCAGCCACCGCCCTCAAGCGCCCGCTGGCTAATCGTCATCCTGTAACCAAGTTGGTACCTGGCTGGGCAAAACTCTCCCTTGCAAAGCACTTCTTCCCTGACGAGTTGCTTTCCTTTCCAGCGCGGACAGACTGAAAGTCGGCCATCGCTTTCAATATCGAGCTGTTGGAGGGCAAAATTTCCATCACCATTCGTACCCATGTTTTGCACTACGGACAGAAGCGCAGGAGGAAGCGGGTTTTCAGATTGCTGATATTGGCAGGTCAGCCCTCCCGCACGCACATCATCGCCCGTTCCCCACTTACCATCATTACCGGGGTCCACAACAAACCGGGAACGAATGACATTACTTGCACCGTAGTCGAAAACCTGCATTCCTTTAACCACGCCGCCCTCCCGGTAGGTCACGGTATCGGGAACCGGCGCATATGATCCGGTAGCAGATTGACCATCACCGCTTCCGCCGCCACCGCAGCCTGCTGCCAGAATTGAAAGAACAACCACAAGGGTCAACGACTTAGCTTTCGTTTTTTCTCTCAAACCCGTCTTCCCCCACATAATTTCCATTAAAAAATCTGTGCATCGCCCGCAAAGAATCCTTCGGCAATAATCACCGCTGCCATGGAATCCACTCGCGAGTCGGCTTTCTGAATCCCGGTACGTTCCCGCGCTTCACGAGTGCTTAATCGTTCATCCACCAGCCACACCTTCATACCAAACCGGCCCTTCAATCGACCCGCAAATTTCTTGGCCCGTGCTGTAGATTCGCTTTCACTGCCATCCATGTTCAACGGCAGGCCAACCACCAACGCTTCCGGCTCCCATTCCTTGAGCAGGGCCGCGATGTCTTCCCAGTTGGGTTGTGTATTTTTGCAGGGCAGGGCCTTTAACGGCGTGGCGGTGCCCAGCAGGCTGTTACCGCTGGCCACGCCGATTTTTTGGGTGCCGTAATCGAAGGCGAGAATCATGAGGGGCAGTGAACAGTGAAGAGTGAAGAGTTAACAGTTGCGCGGTCTTGCACTTCTGTTTCTGCAAGGCCGGCAGCCGCGCACAGGCGATGGGCGCGGTGCACGTCATTGAAGAAGCTCAAAATCCATTCCGCGTAACTGTTCACTGTTAACTATTCACTATTAACTGGTTTCAACTGTGCCCCGCCTGCGTCGCAATCAAACTCATATCCACACCGATACGCGCAGCGGCGGCTTGCCAGGTTTGTTCGAAGGGGGTGTCCAGGACCAGTTCGCGGCTGGCCGGAGTGCTGAGCCAGGCGTTTTCCACCAGCTCCTGCTCCAGCTGGCCGGGTTCCCAGCCGGCGTAGCCCAGGCAGATCAGCGACTGCTCCGGCCCTTCACCAATGGCGATGGCTTCCAGAATATCGCGGCTGGTGGTGAGCATCAGACCGTCGCTGAGCGGCACACTGGACTGCCAGTGGGTCGATGCCGCGTGCAAGACAAAACCGGCCTCCTGCTGCACCGGCCCGCCAGCGACCACCCGGTGGCGCTCCGAGGGCGGCACCTCGATCTCGATGTCCATATCGCTGAGGATATCGCCCAGACTGATCTGCACCGGGCGGTTGAGAGTCAGCCCCATGGCCCCCTCGCTGCCATACTCAACGATATAGGTGACGGAATGTTCGAAGTTGGGGTCGGCCATCTGCGGCATGGCCACCAGCAACTGGTGTTTGAGGCTTGTGTTGTCCATAGGGACAGTATCCGGGGCAGGGGGGAGAGCTGCAAGCGTCGGGCGGCTTGATCGGCGCCTTTTCCCCCTGTAGGAGCACCTCTCGAGGTGCGAATCCGAGCCACAGCGAAGGAAACGTGCAACGGTAACCACCGGATCCTTCTAATGAGACCTGTCGAATGCTGACAGGCCTGATCGCCCTGCGGGCGATTTCCGCGCAAACGCGGTTCGCCATGCAAGCATGGGCTCCTACAGCGGCTTCGTAGAAATGACGAAGTCCTGCGTAGCTAGTAGCTATTACTTCGACGACACCCGCTGGTTCTTGTCGAACTTCCAGGTGCGGATGATTTCCAGCACATCCATGTTCTTGCGCATCTCAGCCGTAAAGGCATCGAAAGGGGCGGCGAGGCGCACGCTCTGGATGGCGGCCTGGTCCAGGAACTTGTGGCCGGAGGACTTCAGCAGACGCACTTCCTTGAGCTTGCCATCCTTCTGGATCGCCACCATCAGCCGCACGGCACCGAAGGTGTTGCTGTTCAGCGCCTGGGACGGGAAGTTGCGGGTACCCATGGCTTCCACCTCACGGCGGAAGCTGTCGATGTACTGGGCTTCGTAGTGGGCCTTGGCGGATACCGAGGTCAGGCGACGGATGCGCGGGCGCTTGGCATAGGCCTGCTTCTGGGCGTCCAGCCGGGCCTGCAGGCTGGCGATCTCCCGGCTCAGGTCTTGCAGGTTTTCCTGTTTGGCCACCTTGAGGGGCTTGGGATCTGTTTTTTCCTGCTGGTCCGCTTTCACCTTGTGGTCGCTGGTGCGGGCGGTGGTAATGACCAGCAACTGGGACTGACGGTCGCGGCGTTCGCGGGTGGTCTTTTCTTTGAGCTGCACGTTATCGAGCTTGTTGTCGGCGAAATCCACCTGCTCAGTGGTGGTCAGCTCCTGCTTCTCAGCCAGGTCGCCGGAGCCCTGCTGGTTACTCTGCGCGATAAAGTCCGCCTCGTCCGGTTCTTCATCGCTGCGATGCTGGGACAGGGTGACTTCCAGGGTATGCGGGGCGGCGCGTTGCTTTTCGGGGGCAAAGCTGACCCCGAAGATGAGAATGCCGTGGAACGCCAGCGCCAGGAACACCGTAAAGGTGAGGCGATCTGAGGCACTGACGGGTGAATTGGCTGCCATGGTTTCTTCTTTTTGTTACTGCCTTTAAACGGCCGGAGAGTGTGCCCCGGACCGTACTCATCGTCTATGACGGCTGCCGCAACTCCAGCAACATGTCGAACAGCTGGCCGGCAATGTTGATGTCGAAAATCGCGTCCAGCTCGCGAATGCAGGTGGGGCTGGTCACGTTAATCTCAGTGAGGTAATCACCGATCACGTCCAGGCCCACGAAATACAGTCCCTTGCGCTTGAGCGTGGGCCCCACCTGCTCACAGATCCAGCGATCGCGGTCGCTCAGCTCGCGGCCCTGACCGGTGCCGCCGGCGGCCAGATTGCCACGCAGCTCGCCTTCCTTGGGGATCCGCGCCAGCGCATAGGGCACAGGCTCGCCATTGATCATCAGGATGCGCTTGTCGCCCTCGGTGATCTCCGGCACGAAGCGCTGGGCCATGATCGGCGTCTTGCCGTGCTGGGTCAGCACCTCGATCACCACAGAGATATTGGGGCTGTCCTTGCGCACCCGGAAGATATTGCTGCCACCCATGCCGTCCAGCGGCTTCATCACAGTGTCACCAAACTCCCGTACAAAGTCGCGCAGCAGCCCGGACTGGCTGGATACCAGCGTCGGCGCACAGCACTGCGGGAAGTCGGTGGCGAACAGCTTTTCGTTGCTGTCGCGGACACTGCCGGGCCGGTTTACCACCAGCACGCCTTCCCGTTCCACCTTTTCCAGCAGATAGGTGGCGTAGATGTACTCCGCGTTGAACGGCGGGTCCTGGCGCATCAGGATAATATCCAGATCGGCCAGATCGTAATTCACGGCGTCGGCCAGACGGTACCAATCGTCGTTATTGTCGGTGACGGACAGTGCCCGAGTGGCCGCAAAGGTGCGACCATCGCGCACATACAGATCCGCCGGCTCCATATAGAGCAATGACCAGCCACGTCGTTGCGCTTCCAGCAGCATGGCGAAGGTGCTGTCTTTCCAGGGTTTGATTTTGGCGATGGGGTCCATCACCACACCAATACGCAGGCTCATGGGGTCTCCACAGACAATAAAGCAGGCCGGGGAATGTTAGCAGCGCTGAACGCCTACCGCTATGCAGGGATGCGCGGGGCATTTTCCCAAGTTTCATAGGGTCTTATAGATTGATTGTAGAATCTGTGTTAAAAACTTCGCTTGGGCTCGCATCGCTACAGACCCCGCCCATCGAATTACTAGAAAGGCCAAAAATTACAATAAGTTGCGGCCAACAACGGTTCACGGTTAAAGGCAGTTTCCATGACTGACAATTTCCAAGACCTCAAGGTAATGGTGATCGACGATTCCAAAACCATCCGTCGTACCGCTGAAACCTTGTTGAAGAAAGCAGGTTGTGAAGTGATCACCGCCACCGATGGCTTCGATGCCTTGGCCAAAATCGCCGACAGCAAACCCAACATTATTTTCGTCGACATCATGATGCCGCGTCTTGACGGGTATCAGACCTGCGCCCTGATCAAGAACAACAGTGCCTTCAAGGCCACCCCGGTGATCATGCTGTCGTCCAAGGACGGCCTTTTCGACAAGGCCAAGGGGCGGATAGTGGGGTCCGACGAGTATCTGACCAAGCCGTTTTCCAAGGACGAGCTTCTCGGCGCGATTCGACAGCATATCAACGGTTAAGCGACAGCGTCGCTGAGCCTGAAGAGGATAAGATGGCACGTATTCTGATTGTGGATGACTCTCCTACCGAAACCTACAAGTTGCGGGAGATTCTGGAAAAGCACGGCCACGAGGTACTCGAGGCCGCCAACGGGGCCGATGGCGTGGCCATGGCCCGCTCCGAGCTGCCCGAACTGGTACTGATGGATGTGGTGATGCCGGGCCTTAATGGCTTCCAGGCCACCCGCCAACTCACCAAGGGCGCAGACACCGCGCACATTCCCATTGTTATCGTCACCACCAAGGATCAGGAAACCGATCGTGTCTGGGGCAAACGCCAGGGCGCCAAGGACTACCTGACCAAACCGGTGGACGAGGATGTGCTCCTGCAAACCGTCGATCGCATGCTGGCCGACGGCTGATATCCGGAGCCCCTGATGAGCGCAACTGCTTCCGCCGCCTATATCCAACTGGCCGACTATAACCGTCGCTGCCGCGAGCAGGCCAAAGACCTGCCCATGCAGCAGGATGCGGTCAGCTACTGGAGCGGCGTGGGCTTTGTGATGGATGGCAAGAAATACGTGGCACCGCTGGATGAGGTTTCCGAAATCCTGTCGGTGCCGGCCTACACCCGGATTCCCGGCGCTCGTAGCTGGATGAAGGGCGTGGCCAATGTCCGGGGCCGACTGATGACCGTGATGGATCTCAGCGGCTTTCTGGAAAAGAGTTCGCCGGTCCAGGAAAAGCGCCGACGGTTGCTTGTGCTGGACCAGGATGACTTGTACACCGGCATGACGGTGGACGAGGTACTGGGGATGCAACATTTTCCCATTGATGAATTTGTGGAATCACTGCCGGTCAGCGATGCCAGCGTCACACCGTTTGTGCGCGGCGCCTACCGGCGGGACGGGGAGTACTGGTCCGTGTTCAGCCTGACCCGGCTGGCAGAGGATCCGCGCTTTATGCAGGTCGCCCGCACCGGCTGAGCTGTATATAAGCATTTGGGGTACATAAGAAGAGCGAACGCCAGGCCAGGAGCCAGACTATGAAGTTCAATTCGGGAGCAATCTTTGACAAATTGCGGGGGGGCGCGGAAGGCAGCACGCTGAATATCGCGCTGTATATCGGCCTTGCCGTCTTTATCGTCCTGGCGGTGGTGAACTTTCTGCTCTCCGCAACAACGGCGAACAAGGCCCAGGAGAACATTACCCTGGCCTCGGATATGCGGGTTATTTCCCAGCAGATCGCCAAAAACGCCCTGGAAGCCGCCGCCGGCAACCCGGACGCCTTCGAGCTGTTGTCCAAATCCCAACAGAGCTTCCAGGCCGCCTGGGACGACGTCAAGGACGAGCCGGTTGGCAATGCGCAGGTGAAAGAGCGCCTGAGCAGCCTGTGGTCCGAAGTGAACAGCAACGCCGGCATTATCCTGCGCGGGGAAGATACGGTTCTGGATCTGCACGAAGTGGCAGACACCCTGGCCCAGACCATTCCTTCCCTGCAGGCAGAATATGAAGGCGTGGTGGACATTCTGGTAGCCACCGGCGCCGAGCCGGATCAGATCGCCTTTGCCCAGCGCCAGTCCCTGCTGGCCGAGCGAATCCTCAGCTCCATTTCCAAGGTACTGGAAGGTGGTGACGGCGCGGTAATCGCGGCGGATGCCTTCGGCCGTGATGCCAGCCTGTTCGGCCGGGTCATGAACGGCATGATCGAGGGCGACGAAGCCATGGGCATTGACCAGGTCAACGACCCGGATGCCCTGGATTACCTGGCCGAGATTGCCGACCTGTTCGACGAATTCGTTAACCAGTCCGTGGATGAAATCCTGGAAACCGCTCCCGAACTGTTCCAGGTACGTAACGCGGCCGACACCATCTTCCGTCGCTCCCAGGACCTGCTGCAGGAATCCAGCAACCTGAACAACCAGTTCGAAGGCACCACCAACACTTTCTTCCCGTCCGTGACCCTGGGTGGCGTGTCTGCTGCCATCGCGGTGCTGCTGTTCTTCCTGATCATGGCCCAGCGTAACCGTCAGGCGGCAACACTGAAGGACGAACTGGAAAGCGAGAACCAGCGTAACCAGGCGGCCATTCTGCGACTGCTCGACGAACTGGGTGACCTGGCGGACGGTGACCTGACCGTACAGGCGACGGTAACCGAGGACTTCACCGGTGCCATCGCGGACTCCATCAACTACTCCATTGACCAGCTGCGCAGCCTGGTACAAACCATCAACAACTCGGCGGTACAGGTAGCGTCGGCGGCACAGGAAACCCAGTCCACAGCGATGCACCTGGCCGAAGCCTCCGAGCACCAGGCCCAGGAAATTGCCGGCGCCTCCGCGGCGGTGAACGAAATGGCGGTGTCCATTGACCAGGTATCCGCCAACGCCGCCGAATCCGCCGCGGTAGCGGAACGGGCGGTAGCCATCGCCAACAAGGGCGCCGAAGTGGTACAGGCCACCATCCACGGCATGGACACCATTCGCGAACAGATCCAGGAAACCTCCAAACGGATCAAGCGTCTGGGTGAATCCTCCCAGGAGATTGGCGACATCGTATCCCTGATTAACGACATTGCCGACCAGACCAACATCCTCGCATTGAACGCCGCCATTCAGGCGTCCATGGCCGGTGAAGCCGGCCGGGGCTTCGCGGTGGTAGCGGATGAGGTACAGCGCCTGGCGGAACGTTCCGCCGCCGCAACCAAGCAGATTGAAACCCTGGTAAAAACCATTCAGACCGATACCAACGAAGCGGTAATCTCCATGGAAGCCACCACCGCCGAGGTGGTGAAAGGGGCCCGCCTGGCGCAGGACGCTGGTGTGGCACTGGAAGAAATTGAGAACGTATCGAAAACCCTGGCGGACCTGATCCAGAACATTTCCAACGCGGCGCGCCAGCAGGCAGCGTCAGCGGGTCACATCTCCAACACCATGAACGTGATCCAGGAAATTACCTCGCAGACCTCCGCCGGTACCACCGCCACCGCGCGGTCCATTGGTAACCTGGCCGAGATGGCGCAGGAGATGCGTAATTCCGTTGCCGGCTTCCGCCTGCCGGAGCACTCCTGATCCGGCTCGCGCCGGCTAAAGGAGTGATGCTATGGGTGCTGCCGTGACAGACCGCTGGTCCATCAAAAGCACGCCCGCCATGGATGCGGAGCAGTTCCAGCTATGGCAGGCGCTGCTGGAAGAACGCACCGGCATGACCCTGTCCAACGAGCGCAAGACCTTTCTCGAAACCAGCTTGAGCATTCGCATGCGCGAGCTGGGCATCGAGGACTATGACACCTATTACGAACACCTGATGGTCGGCTCCACCGAATCCCGGGCCATGGAATGGTCGGTGCTGGTGGACAGGCTCACCGTTCAGGAAACCAGTTTTTTCCGCCACCCTGGCTCCTATGCCCTGGTGGAGGAATTCGTGCAGCGCTTCAAGGCGGAACAACCTGACGGCGCCAGCCTGGATGTGTGGAGCGTGGGGTGCTCCACCGGCGAGGAGGCCTACTCCCTCGCCATGGTGATCAATGAGCAGCTGACCGGCAGTGACCGCAAACTGTTCTACGGCATCACCGCCACCGATATCAGCCTGCCGACCCTGGCCAAGGCCCGTAAAGGGGAATACCCGTTACGCCGGGTACTGCAGGTAGATCCGCAATTGCGGGAAAAATATTTCCAGCCCAGCGGCAATGAGCAAACCATGGCGGTGGCACCCGTGTTGCGCGAGCGCATCTGTTTTGCCCGGCTCAACGTGCTGGATCTGAGCACTGCGCCAATGAACGACATGGATCTGATTTTCTGCCAGAACATGCTGATCTACTTCCGCCGCTGGCGGAAACGCCAGATCGTCAACCGGCTGGCGGAACGGCTGGCACCCGGTGGCATTCTGGTACTCGGTCCCGGGGAAGTGACCGACTGGCAACATCCGGATCTGGAACGCATACATTTCGCCGATACGCTGGCCTTCCGGCGCTGTCGATAAGCGCTGTAGATAATAAAAAACCTGCCCGCAGTGATGGCAGGTTTGAGTATGACAGGAGACGTCATGAGTGACCGTCACGACTATCTGGCTCTGGACTGGGTTCGCGGGGAGATCCAGGAAACCCTGAACCAGGCGCAGCAGGCACTGGAAGCGTTCGTGGATACCCCGGACGACGCCACCCGCATGCGTTTTTGCCAGGCCCATCTGCATCAGGTGTACGGCACCCTGCAAATGGTGGAGTTCTACGGTGCTGCTCTGCTCGCCGAAGAAATGGAAAAGCTGGCCCAGGCGCTGCTGGAAGGCCGGGTTGGCAACGTGGCCGATGGCCAGGAAACCCTGATGCGGGCGATCCTGCAATTGCCGCCGTATCTGGACCGGGTAGCCAGCAACCGCCGCGACCTGCCAGTGGTGCTGCTGCCGTTGCTCAATGATCTGCGCGCCGCCCGTGGCGAACCCCTGCTGTCAGAAACCGCCCTGTTCAAACCGGACCTGACCGATGCCACTGGCCACGGCCAGATTCCTGAAGACCTGCTCCACGACCCGCGATTTATTCAGCTGGCCAAGAAAATTCGCCAGATGTTCCAGATTGCCCTGCTCGGCGTGCTGCGCAACGACAACATGGGGGAGAACCTGGGCTACATGGCCAAGGTCTTCACCAAACTGGAACAGATCACAGGCGATGCCCCCCGGGCTCCCCTGTGGAGCATCAGCAACGCTCTGGTGGAAGGACTCTCCGAAGACGCCATTGCCCTGGGCACCTCGGTAAAACTGATGCTCGGGCATGTTGACCGAAACCTGCGCGAACTGGTCAGCGACGGCGCCGCCAGCCTGAACCGGCCGGCCCCCACCGAACTGCTCAAGAATCTGCTCTACTACGTGGCCAAGGCCGAGGTGGACAGCCCGCGCATCCGCGACGTGAAAGCCCGTTTCCGGCTGGACGATGCCCTGCCTTCCGATGACCTGGTCAACGCAGAACGAGCGCGCATGACCGGCCCGGATGCTGAAGCCATGAATTCGGTGGTGCAGGCGCTTTCCGAAGAGATCACTACCGTCAAGGATGCCCTGGAAGCCTTCGTGCACAGTGGCGAGAACGACGCCAGCAAGTTGCAACCGCAGACCGTCACCCTGAAACAGGTGGCCGATACCGTGGCAGTACTTGGCCTTGGCCAACCCCGCACCCTGGTGGAAGAACAACTCCACGCGGTGGAAGACATTGTCGCTGGTAAACGTCCCGCCGAGCGCGAAACCCTGATGGACATCGCCGGCGCCTTGCTCTACGTGGAAGCCACCCTGGCCGGTATCAGCGGTGGTGATCGTCGTGGCAAGTCCTACGCCGGCGACCAGAACGACATGCCAAGCCACGTGGGCCAGGCCATGGATGCGGTACTGCGCGAATGCCGCGCCGGCCTGGAAGAGGCCAAGGACGGCATCGTCGAGTTCATCGCCTCGCAATGGAATCCCGAGCACCTGGCCCCGGTACCCGAACGGCTCAATGCCGTGCGCGGTGGCCTGGAAGTCATCCAGCTGAACAAACCCGCACTGATACTGCGCCAGTGCGTGCAGTTCATTCAGGAAAAGCTGCTTGATGCGGACCAGCCCAAACCGGACTGGCGCAGCATGGACACCCTGGCCGATGCCATCACCTCGGTGGAATACTATCTGGAACGTCTAAGCGACGACCCGGAAACCACTGACGATATCCTGCAACTGGCCCGCGCCAGCGTGGAAGCCCTGGGCTACCCACTGGACCAAGGCAACGACTTCGTCGATGACCAGGTCGAGGTGGAGCGCATTGAGCTGAATGCCGAGGCCCAGGCCGACAGTCACATGTCGGTCGAACCGGCTCCCGTCGATAACGAGCCCGCTGCCGACATCAGCCTCGACCATGACAACCAGCAGGACCAGGATCTCTCCCTGGAACAGGCCTTCGACGACAGCATCGACGAACCTCAGGACAGTGCAGACGACGAAGACGACCGCACTCTCGAAATTACCGGATTGGCGCCCACCGATCTGGAGACTGACGCCGCTCCGGAACAGCAGCCCGCTGCCGAGCCGCAAGCGATTGCCGAGGCTCCGAAAGCCGAAGACGATGATGATGATGATCTGATCGATGATGAAATCATCGAAATTTTCCAGGAAGAAATCGGCGAAGTACTGGACGCACTGGATCAATACTTCCCGCGCTGGGCCGCCAATACCAGCGATGAAGAGTCGCTGGTGGAATTCCGTCGCGCCTTCCACACCCTGAAAGGCTCCGGCCGCATGGTCGGTGCCACCACCGTGGGAGAGCTGGGCTGGTCCGTGGAGAACATGCTCAACCGGGTGATTGATCGCACTATTGAACCTACCGCAGTGCTGATCGCTCTGGTCCAGGAAGTTCGTAATCGCGTTCCGGCCCTTGTGGACGCCTTTACCCTGCGTCAGCCGGACCCGTTCGATGTACAACCACTGGCCGACGCCGCCGATACCCTGGCTGCCGGCGGCCAGATTGATCAGGTACCCGCTATCGGCAACAGCACCAGCGATAGCAACGGCGCCGATACAGAAAACGACGAGATCATCAACGTCGACGGTGACGAAACTCAGCTCGACGACACGCTGGAAATCAGCCTGCCCGTCGAAAGCGAATCGTTCATAGACACCAACGCGGACAGTGACGACAGCTTGTCTGCAGAAGACCTGGCTGCCTTCAATAATGCCGCTGAAGACGACGATACCCCGCTTGCCTGGGAAGGCGATGAGGATGACGGCACTCTCGAGTTGAGTCTGCCCGCAGATGAAGCACAGCAACCCGCCACGGAAACCATCGAGAGCGCCGATACTGGTATCGACAGCCTCGCTGATATTCCGGACATGAGCGACAGTGATGACACGTCGACAGATGCCGGTAGCGACGATGGCCCCGATCCTGTGTTGCTGGAAATCTTTGCCAGCGAAGCCCAGCGTAACCTGGCAATGATCGAAGAGTGGCTGGACACCGTGGACCCGGATCTCTCCGAGCATACTCTGGACGACAGCGTTCACCGTGCCCTGCACACCCTCAAGGGCAGTGCCCGCATGGCCGAAATCGAAGCCGTTGCCGAAGTGGCGGAACCGGCGGAAAAGCTGGTCCGTGATCTGATCAGCAGCAACCGCCGGATCAGCAGCCAGCAAGTCGAACTGCTGCGCCAGAGAACGAGCGCGCATGACCGGCCCGGATGCTGAAGCCATGAATTCGGTGGTGCAGGCGCTTTCCGAAGAGATCACTACCGTCAAGGATGCCCTGGAAGCCTTCGTGCACAGTGGCGAGAACGACGCCAGCAAGTTGCAACCGCAGACCGTCACCCTGAAACAGGTGGCCGATACCGTGGCAGTACTTGGCCTTGGCCAACCCCGCACCCTGGTGGAAGAACAACTCCACGCGGTGGAAGACATTGTCGCTGGTAAACGTCCCGCCGAGCGCGAAACCCTGATGGACATCGCCGGCGCCTTGCTCTACGTGGAAGCCACCCTGGCCGGTATCAGCGGTGGTGATCGTCGTGGCAAGTCCTACGCCGGCGACCAGAACGACATGCCAAGCCACGTGGGCCAGGCCATGGATGCGGTACTGCGCGAATGCCGCGCCGGCCTGGAAGAGGCCAAGGACGGCATCGTCGAGTTCATCGCCTCGCAATGGAATCCCGAGCACCTGGCCCCGGTACCCGAACGGCTCAATGCCGTGCGCGGTGGCCTGGAAGTCATCCAGCTGAACAAACCCGCACTGATACTGCGCCAGTGCGTGCAGTTCATTCAGGAAAAGCTGCTTGATGCGGACCAGCCCAAACCGGACTGGCGCAGCATGGACACCCTGGCCGATGCCATCACCTCGGTGGAATACTATCTGGAACGTCTAAGCGACGACCCGGAAACCACTGACGATATCCTGCAACTGGCCCGCGCCAGCGTGGAAGCCCTGGGCTACCCACTGGACCAAGGCAACGACTTCGTCGATGACCAGGTCGAGGTGGAGCGCATTGAGCTGAATGCCGAGGCCCAGGCCGACAGTCACATGTCGGTCGAACCGGCTCCCGTCGATAACGAGCCCGCTGCCGACATCAGCCTCGACCATGACAACCAGCAGGACCAGGATCTCTCCCTGGAACAGGCCTTCGACGACAGCATCGACGAACCTCAGGACAGTGCAGACGACGAAGACGACCGCACTCTCGAAATTACCGGATTGGCGCCCACCGATCTGGAGACTGACGCCGCTCCGGAACAGCAGCCCGCTGCCGAGCCGCAAGCGATTGCCGAGGCTCCGAAAGCCGAAGACGATGATGATGATGATCTGATCGATGATGAAATCATCGAAATTTTCCAGGAAGAAATCGGCGAAGTACTGGACGCACTGGATCAATACTTCCCGCGCTGGGCCGCCAATACCAGCGATGAAGAGTCGCTGGTGGAATTCCGTCGCGCCTTCCACACCCTGAAAGGCTCCGGCCGCATGGTCGGTGCCACCACCGTGGGAGAGCTGGGCTGGTCCGTGGAGAACATGCTCAACCGGGTGATTGATCGCACTATTGAACCTACCGCAGTGCTGATCGCTCTGGTCCAGGAAGTTCGTAATCGCGTTCCGGCCCTTGTGGACGCCTTTACCCTGCGTCAGCCGGACCCGTTCGATGTACAACCACTGGCCGACGCCGCCGATACCCTGGCTGCCGGCGGCCAGATTGATCAGGTACCCGCTATCGGCAACAGCACCAGCGATAGCAACGGCGCCGATACAGAAAACGACGAGATCATCAACGTCGACGGTGACGAAACTCAGCTCGACGACACGCTGGAAATCAGCCTGCCCGTCGAAAGCGAATCGTTCATAGACACCAACGCGGACAGTGACGACAGCTTGTCTGCAGAAGACCTGGCTGCCTTCAATAATGCCGCTGAAGACGACGATACCCCGCTTGCCTGGGAAGGCGATGAGGATGACGGCACTCTCGAGTTGAGTCTGCCCGCAGATGAAGCACAGCAACCCGCCACGGAAACCATCGAGAGCGCCGATACTGGTATCGACAGCCTCGCTGATATTCCGGACATGAGCGACAGTGATGACACGTCGACAGATGCCGGTAGCGACGATGGCCCCGATCCTGTGTTGCTGGAAATCTTTGCCAGCGAAGCCCAGCGTAACCTGGCAATGATCGAAGAGTGGCTGGACACCGTGGACCCGGATCTCTCCGAGCATACTCTGGACGACAGCGTTCACCGTGCCCTGCACACCCTCAAGGGCAGTGCCCGCATGGCCGAAATCGAAGCCGTTGCCGAAGTGGCGGAACCGGCGGAAAAGCTGGTCCGTGATCTGATCAGCAGCAACCGCCGGATCAGCAGCCAGCAAGTCGAACTGCTGCGCCAGGCCCATCAACTGGTGCGCGACAATCTGGAACAGCTCGACCAGTCCCACCTGCCCGGTGCCGACCACCTGATTTCGTCGTTGCAGCAGCAACGCGATAGCTTGGCCGAACAACGGGACTCCGGCCCGGACCCGCACATACTTTCCGTGTTCCTGTCGGAAGGCATGGACCTGATCGTGGACGCGGAACAACTGCTGGCCCAGTGGGCCCAGCACCCGGACCACACCGAACAGCTGGTGAAACTGCGCGACGAGCTGCAATTGCTCTCCAACAGCGCCACCACCGCCGGCTTGGGTGAAATTCACGCCCTGGCAGCCGCACTGGCAGCCTGCTATAGCGCGGTGGAATCCGGCAGCCTGGCCTGCAGTGAGCAGATGCTCTCGCTGGCCGGTGAAGGCCAGGATGCTCTGGTCAATATGATGGACTGCCTGGCCGCCGGCCAGACCGTGCGCCCGGAACTGGGCCTGGTGGATGCCCTCCACGAACTGGCAGAAAACAGCGGGCCGGACGACGATGGCCCGGGTCCCGGCAGCCGATCACCACAGTGGGACGACGCTTTTTCTGACAACCCTGCCGATGCCCCGGAGGCAGACAGCAACCCGGATACCGGCAGCTGGGCCAGCAGCAATGACTACCAGGCCCACATGGACCCGGAGCTGGTAAGCCTGTTCCTGGAAGAGGCCGAAGAGATTCTGGAATCCGCAAGCCACACCCTGGACCAGTGGGAACAGGGTGATGCCGGCAACGTGGACGGCCTGCAGCGGGATCTGCATACCCTCAAGGGCGGCGCCCGGATGGCAGCCGTTGCGCCAGTGGGCGATCTGGCTCACGAGCTGGAAAACCTCTACGAAGCCTACAATGCTGGCCAGCAACAGACGACCCCGGCCCTGTTTGCCCTGCTGCACCGTTGCCATGACCGTCTCGCTGACATGATCGACGCACTGCGCGGCGGCAGAGCCCCTGACAATGCCCCGGAACTGGTCAGCGCTATCCAGGCTTTCCTGCGTGGTGACACGCCGGCCAGTGAATCCCGGGCCGCCACTCCCGCCCTGGAGAGGCCCCCCGAGGACCACGACACCGCTGCCGACTTTGCCGACGACGCCAGCAGCCCCGCGCCCGTTGCGGTTGAGGACGCGCCCGCCACTCCGGCGCCCCCTCAACCGGAGCGTGACCCGGAACTGGTGGAAATCTTTCTGGAAGAAGCGGACGAGATTCTGGAATCCGCCGGCAACAGCCTGGAACAGTGGATCGGCGAGCAGGACAACCTGATCGAATTGCAATCCCTGCAGCGCGACCTGCACACCCTCAAGGGTGGCGCACGCATGGCGGAAGTCAGCGAGCTGGGCGACCTGGGCCACGAGCTGGAAACCCTTTACGAAGGCCTGGCACAAAGCCGCCTGGCCATCGAACCGACCCTGCTCGACCTGCTGCATCGCTGCCACGACCAACTGGCGGAAATGGTGGAGGCGCTCAAGGCTGGCCGGCCGCTGCCCCAGGGCGACGTGCTGATTCAGGCGATCCATGGCTATGTGGCTGACCCGGCCGGCTTCAGCCTGCCTGCGGTTACCAGCGCCACGCCTGCACCGGCCCCCACTGCAGCCCCGCAACCGGCGCCCACCGAACAGCCCGCCCCGGCGACCAGTGAGCAGCCAGACGAGGACTACAGTGACTGGGAATCAGACAGCGACCCGGAAATTCTGGAGATTTTCCTGGAAGAGTCCGATGAGCTGGCAGAGATCATCGACGCCTGCCTGACCTCCTGGAAAGATCATCCGGAAAGCAACGATTTCACCGATGATCTCAAACGCGCCCTGCATACCCTCAAGGGCGGCGCGCGACTGGCCGGGCTAAAACCGCTGGGCGATATCAGCCACGATTTCGAGACCTATCTGCTGCAACTGGAAAAGCGCCGCGAAGCGCCCACCCAGGAAGATTTTCAGCCCATGATCAACTGGTACGACCAGATTGTCCGGGGCATGGAATCGGTGGCCCGTAGCGCCCGCCGCCAGCCAGTCGCCGCCCCGCAAGAAAGCGGCACGGCCATGGCTCCGGCAGCCGAGAAGCCACAACCACAACAGCCGAAACAGGATGACCGCCGCCAGCGTCAGAGTCAGGCTCAGCCCCAGGAAATGGTGCGGGTGGGCGCCGACGTGCTGGAAGCGCTGGTAAACCTGGCCGGGGAAACGTCCATCAACCGCGGCCGGGTGGAGCAGGGGATTTCCGAGTTCACCTTCAACGTGGAGGAAATGGGCAACACGGTTCAGCGTCTCTATGAACAGCTGCGCCGGCTGGATTCGGAAACCGAAGCGCAGATCATGTCCAACTACCAGAAGGGCGTGGACCGGGGTGAAATCGACGAGGATTTCGACCCGCTGGAAATGGACCAGTACTCCGAGCTGCACCAGATCACCAAGCAGCTGTCGGAATCCGCCTCGGATTTGCTGGATCTGAAGAACACTCTGCTGGACCGCACCAAGGACACGGAAACCCTGCTGCTGCAGCAATCACGAATTAACACCGAGCTGCAGGAAAAACTGATGCGCACCCGCATGGTGCCCTTCAGCCGCCTGGTGCCACGCCTGCGTCGTATCGTCCGGCAGATTTCCGGCGAAGTGAACAAACGAGTGGATTTCGATGTGCTCAACCCGGAAGGGGAACTGGACCGCTCCCTGATGGAGCGGGTGGTGGCCCCGCTGGAGCACATGCTGCGTAACGCCGTTGACCACGGCATCGAAACCCTTGAGGGCCGGCAGAGTGCCGGCAAGGACGATACCGGACGCATCAACCTGGAACTGGGCCGTGAGGGTGGCGAGGTGGTGATCACCCTGTCCGACGACGGTAAGGGCATCGACACCGATGCGGTGCGCAAGAAAGCGGTGGAACGTGGCCTGATCGCCCCGGATGCGCAACTCTCCGAGCAGGAAATCCAGCAGTTCATTTTCCACGCCGGCTTCTCCACCGCCGCGGCGGTTACCCAGATTTCAGGCCGGGGCGTGGGCATGGACGTGGTGGCCAGCGAGATCAAGCAGATGGGCGGCTCGGTGACCATCGATTCCCACAAGGGGCAGGGCACCCGCTTTATTATCCGCCTGCCGTTCACCCTGGCCATGAACCGGGCACTGATGGTGAAAGCGGCGGAAGATACCTACGCCATCCCGCTTAACCAGATCGAAGGTATCGTGCGTATCAGCCCCTTCGAGCTGCAGCATTACTTCGAGGAAGACAACCCGGTCTACACCTATGTAGGCCAGGACTACGAACTCCAATATCTGGGCAACTTCGTCCACGGCACCCGCAGTCCGCACCTGGAAAACCACACCACCCCCATGCCGGTACTGCTGATCCGCAGTACCGAACACACTGTGGCCATCGTGGTGGACAACCTGGTGGGCTCCCGGGAAGTGGTTGTGAAATCGGTCGGCCCGCAGCTGGCCTCGGTGGCCGGCATCAGCGGTGCCACCATCCTCGGGGATGGCTCCGTGGTGATCATTCTCGATATCCACTCGCTGATTCGTGCCGCCCACGTGCAGGTGCCGGCCATGGGTGTCGCGGACATTCCAGTACTGCCCCAGGAACCGGTGCAGGAAGACGAAGAGACCGACACCAGGCGCGATACCCCGCTGGTTATGGTCACCGATGATTCCGTTACCGTGCGCAAGGTGACCACCCGTCTGCTGGAGCGTAATGGCTACGAAGTGGTCACCGCCAAGGACGGTATGGATGCCATCGCCAAACTGGAAGATATCCGTCCGGATGTGATGCTGCTGGATATCGAGATGCCGCGCATGGACGGCTTTGAAGTAGCCACCCATGTGCGCCACGACAGCCGCCTGCAGGACGTGCCAATCATCATGATTACCTCCCGCACCGGCGAAAAACACCGCGAACGGGCCTTCGACATCGGCGTGAACTGCTACATGGGCAAGCCGTTCCAGGAGAATGAACTGCTCTCCACCATTCGCGAACTGCTGGGCGAGCTACAGGAAACCGGTGGCGAATGACCGCCCCGGGCCGGGTCGGTGTGATTGCCGACAGCACATTGCAGGGTCACCTTTTATCCAGCGCGGTGAAGGGTCAAGGCTACCAGGTGGTGGTCAATACCGATCCGGAAGCGCTGGAACAACGTTGGCTGGCGGAAGGCGCCCTGGACCTGTGGGTGGTGGACCTGTCCAGCGAGGATCGCTGGCAGTCTTTCCTCGATAACCTGCTGGAAGACGCCGCCGCACCCATTCTGTTCTGCGACGGCCAGGCTCCGGCGCGCACCGATGCCCGCTACCCGAAATGGGAGCGGCGGCTGGTAACCAAGCTGGTGGATTTCATTGGCAAGCCAGCGGTGGAAGAACGGCTGGAAGTGATTCCCCAGCGACTGCCGCAGGTCAAAATCCCCACCCCTCGGGAATTTGAAACCATTCGCCCCGGCGATCACCCCAAACGGGTCTGGGTGCTGGGTGCAAGCCTGGGCGGACCCGCGGCGGTAAAACAGTTTCTCGACTGCCTGCCGGCCAATCTGCCGGTGGCCTTTGTACTGGCCCAGCACATCGACGGCAGTTTCCTCGACACCCTGTGTGGCGTACTGGGCCGGGACAACAACATTCATTGCAAAATAGGCGTGGACGGCAGTGCTCTGCGCCATGGAGAACTGGCCATTGCGCCGGTGGAGTACGCGGTGAAATTCCGCCACGATGGTCGCATCCAGTCCACCGGCCAGGCCTGGGAAGGCCCCTATGCCCCGTCCATTGATCAGGTGATACAGCATGTGGGCGAAGGCTACGGCAACGCCTGCGGCGCCATCCTGTTTTCCGGCATGGGCAATGACGGCGCCATCGCCGCCCCGCGCCTGGCCGCCAGCGGCTGCCCGGTGTGGGCACAGAGCGCCGACACCTGTGCGGTCAGCAGTCAGCCCGATTCCGTCCGCGAGACCGGCTGCGTCAGTTACAGTGGCTCCCCGGAGCAGCTTGCGCTGCAACTGGTGGATCGAGTAAGAAGAGAATTGAAGAACGCCAGCAGCCAGGCGCCGGACGCCTGAACCAGGCCCGTTGCACCGCGTCCGGCTTACACATTGAGGTTAATTATGAGCAGCTTGCCATCCGATATTTCCAGCCTGCTGATCCCCATGCAGGGACGACCCTGGCTGGTCCCCAACATCGTGGTTGCTGAAATCATCCCCCTGCGCCAGCCGGATCGTCCCGGCCATGGGCCGGAGTGGCTGCTGGGCTGGCTGAGCTGGCGGGACCAGAATATTCCGCTGCTATCCTTTGAAAAACTCAACGAGTCCGGGCAGATCACCATTGGCCAAGATGCCCGCATCGCGGTACTGAATACCGTGGCCGGCAAAAGCACCTTCTATGCGGTGATCGGGTCTGGGTGCTGGGTGCAAGCCTGGGCGGACCCGCGGCGGTAAAACAGTTTCTCGACTGCCTGCCGGCCAATCTGCCGGTGGCCTTTGTACTGGCCCAGCACATCGACGGCAGTTTCCTCGACACCCTGTGTGGCGTACTGGGCCGGGACAACAACATTCATTGCAAAATAGGCGTGGACGGCAGTGCTCTGCGCCATGGAGAACTGGCCATTGCGCCGGTGGAGTACGCGGTGAAATTCCGCCACGATGGTCGCATCCAGTCCACCGGCCAGGCCTGGGAAGGCCCCTATGCCCCGTCCATTGATCAGGTGATACAGCATGTGGGCGAAGGCTACGGCAACGCCTGCGGCGCCATCCTGTTTTCCGGCATGGGCAATGACGGCGCCATCGCCGCCCCGCGCCTGGCCGCCAGCGGCTGCCCGGTGTGGGCACAGAGCGCCGACACCTGTGCGGTCAGCAGTCAGCCCGATTCCGTCCGCGAGACCGGCTGCGTCAGTTACAGTGGCTCCCCGGAGCAGCTTGCGCTGCAACTGGTGGATCGAGTAAGAAGAGAATTGAAGAACGCCAGCAGCCAGGCGCCGGACGCCTGAACCAGGCCCGTTGCACCGCGTCCGGCTTACACATTGAGGTTAATTATGAGCAGCTTGCCATCCGATATTTCCAGCCTGCTGATCCCCATGCAGGGACGACCCTGGCTGGTCCCCAACATCGTGGTTGCTGAAATCATCCCCCTGCGCCAGCCGGATCGTCCCGGCCATGGGCCGGAGTGGCTGCTGGGCTGGCTGAGCTGGCGGGACCAGAATATTCCGCTGCTATCCTTTGAAAAACTCAACGAGTCCGGGCAGATCACCATTGGCCAAGATGCCCGCATCGCGGTACTGAATACCGTGGCCGGCAAAAGCACCTTCTATGCGGTGATTGTGCAAGGGATCCCGCGGATGATGAAAGTGGCCAAGGATGATCCGGTGGAAGAACCGGTGGACACCGGCCCCGCGGAAGCCATGTACATCCAGGTGGGTGGTGACCTGGCGGTGATTCCGGACCTGGATGCCATCGAAGGCGCCGTGGCAGGACTGCGGGACGGCGCATGATCGACCGGGAACGGCTGGCGGATCTGGCGGCAGAAGTGCCCCCTCGATCCGGGGTATACCGCAATCGCTTCCCCACCCCCCGCCATGGCCTGAGCGCCTTCCTGCGCTGGCAATGGAACACCCGGGGTCAGTTTCCCCGCCATCAGTCATTCCCCCTGCAGCAGCCGGATCGGCAGCTGCTGGCCAACCCGGGCCCACAACCCCAGCTGACCTGGATCGGTCATTCCACCTTCCTGTTCCAGCACCGGGGCTGGAACCTGATTACCGACCCGGTATTTTCCGAGCGCTGCTCACCGTTGTCCTTTGCCGGCCCGAAACGGGCGGTGCCGCCAGCACTGGCAGTTGACCAACTACCGGCCATCAATGCGGTGCTGGTGTCCCATAACCACTACGACCACCTGGATAGGGCATCGGTGAAACAGCTCCAGGCCCGCTTTGGCCGGGAGATTCTCTGGTTCGTGCCCAGCGGGGTCGCCGCCTGGCTACGCAAACTGGGCGTTGAGCGCATTATCGAACTGGGCTGGTGGCAGAGCGAATACCACGGCCAGGTGGAGGCCTTCTGTCTGCCCGCCCAGCACTTCAGCGGCCGCGGACCCGGCGACCACAACCGTTCCCTGTGGTGCAGCTGGCGACTGAACTTTCCGGACTTCAGCCTCTATTTCGCCGGAGATACCGGCTATGCCCCGCTATTCGGCGAAATTAGCGATATTTTCGGCCCCGTTGACTTGGCCCTGTTACCCATCGGTGCCTATGAACCCCGCTGGTTTATGTCACCAGTACACATAAACCCGGCTGAAGCGGTTACAATTCACCGGGAGATTCGCGCCCGCCAGTCGGTCGCCATGCACTGGGGCACCTTTGTGCTTACCGACGAGCCCATGGACGCACCGCCCCGGGCCCTGGCCAGGGCGCTGGAAGAACAACAGATCGATTCCAAGACATTTCGGGTCCCGCAGCATGGCGAGACCCTGACAATTGAATTGCCATCATGAGTAAACAATACCAGGGCCGCCGCCTTTGGCTGGTGGTCCGCCTGCTTGCCTGGTTACCGCTGCCATTGGTCACCGCCTTCGGGGCCTTTATTGCCACCCTGATTACCCTGATCCCGTTGCGCTATGCCAGTGCCTACCGGGTGGTGCTGATCAACCTGCTGGCCACCCACCCGGACATGAGCTTGGCCGAGGCCAAACGCATTGGCCGCCAGAGCATGGCAGAATTGGGCCGCACGCTCACCGAATTCAGCCATGTCTGGCACCGCCCGGTGGAAGAAACTCTGGCGCGCATCACCCATATCCACGGCGAACAGCCCTTTCTCGATGCCTGCGCCTGTGAACGACCGGTGCTGATGCTGTCCTTGCACCAAGGCAGCTGGGAAATCAGCAATCTGTATGTCGGCGACAAGGGTAACCGGGACAAGACTCTGATCATGTACCAGCCCCATCCCGCCACCCTGATGGATGCCATGGTCAAGGCTGCCCGGGAACGCACCGGTTCAGTGCTGATCCCTACCAACAGCCAGGGGGTGAAACAGGCCCTGGCTGCCATGAAAGCCGGCGGCACCCTCGGCATTCTCTCCGACCATAACCCGGGCAACCGCAGCAATCCCTGCGTGCCCTTCTTTGGCTACGAGGTACCCACCCCGGCACTGATCGACAAGCTGGTGCAGCGCTACCGGCCACACGTGTTCATTGTTTCCTGCATCCGTGGCCAGGGCGGGGTAAAAGACATCCATCTGCACTTCGAAGCGGCACCGGAAATCGAGCAGGCCAGCGACTGCACCGAAATCCTCACTGCCATGAACGCCGGCCTACAGCGCTGCATTGATCGCAATCTGGCCCAGTACCAATGGACTTACAAACGGTTCAAATGGGGCCCAAACGGCAGGCGGCGCTGGTACCGACAATCCCGGGACCTGCTGGCCCGGATCAAACGGGGCGAAGACCGTAAAGCCCTGGGACTGCACCCAAACACTGACCGGGATCAATGAATGCCCTTCAGCTCTGGTTAATCTTTATCCGGGATAATGCGGTTAATGAACAGGAGCGCGGATCATGGCACCAACACCGGCAAGCTGGCACGCATTACACAAAGGGCTTCACTGGCTGGTGGTTTTGTTGCTGGTGATGGTCTGGGGAGCCGTGGAGCTCCATGAGTTCTACGAGAAAAGTGACCCCATGCGCGAATGGTGGAAAATGCTGCATTTTTCGCTGGGGATCACCACGCTGGTTATCATCCTGATCCGGCTCTATGGCCGCGCCCTGTACCCTCGGCCGACCCCCATTGGCGCCGCCTGGCAGCATCAATTATCCCGTCTTGTTCACGGACTACTGTATGTGGTGCTTCTCGCCATGCCCCTGAGCGGCTTTGCCATGCGCCAGTTCGCCGGCAAAACCATTGAAATATTTGCCGTTTTTACCGTGCCCCAGCTAGCAACGGTCAATACTGACCTGGCCAAACAGATCGCCTTCATCCACAAGGAGGTGCTATGGACCGCGCTGCTGGCCCTGATATCCATCCATGTGGCAGGCGCCCTGTGGCACCATTTCATTGACCGGGACGCCACCCTGAAACGCATGCTCCCCGGCAAACACAACCACTGAGAGAATTGCCCGGCGGCGATGAAGGCGCCACAATTGCCCACCATCCCGATCGCCTGACAACCGGAGCATGCATGACCATCGAAAACGACAAGGTCGTTACCCTGCATTACAGCCTGTTCAACGCCGACGACGGCAGCGAAATCGAAAACTCCCGGGAAACCGGTGAGCCCATGGCGTACCTGCACGGCTACAACAACATTATCAAGGGCCTGGAAGCCGCCCTCACCGGCAAGGCTGTGGGCGACGAGGTGGATGTGACCGTGAGCCCGGAAGACGCCTACGGCGAATACGACAACACCCTGTTCCAGCGCATTTCCCGCAAATATCTGAAGCATGCCGGCAAGCTTACCCCGGGCAAGGTGGTCACGGTCTCTACCGACGAAGGCCCGCGCATGCTCACCGTTCTCAAGGTGGGACTGAAAACCGTGGACGTGGACGCCAACCACCCCCTGGCCGGCAAGTCCCTGCGTTTTGTGGTGGAAATCACCGATATTCGTGATGCCACCGAAGAAGAAAAAGCCCACAAGCATGCCCATGGCGTGGGCGGGCATCAGCACTGAGCCAGCTGCAAGCTACAACGCGGGGGAAGGCCTGATCGGCGTAAAGGCCTACTCCGCGCCCCAATCCTGTCACTTCTGTCTTTAACTAAATCCCCTTCGATTGGTTCGCGGCTGGCCACCTCTTCCTGCACAAGAGACTTTTACCGCGTTGCAGCTTGAAGCTTGTAGCTTGCAACTGCTCATTTTCAGCCTTTTCCTACCGACTAACCTTTCACCAACGTGCTATCTTAATTCATCAAAATAATGCACACGCTACAGGGGCACAGGAATGGATCTGCCGGAATACAGTTACTGGATTATCGCCGGGCTGGCCCTGGTCATTGCGGAATTTGCCGTGTCCGGGCTGGTGGTGATCTTCTTCGGGATCGCCGCTTTGCTGGTCGGCAGCCTCAAGTTTCTCGGACTGCTGGACGACACCGCCTGGGAACTGACCCTTTTCGCCCTTACCAGCCTGTTGTTGCTGGTATTTGTCCGTCGCGTGATCAACGACAAGCTGATGGGTACTGAGCGACCCCGCGGTGAGGGCGAGGCAGACAGCGCCGGCCTGGTCGGTGGCCGCGCCACCGTGGCAGACGCCTTCAGCAACGGCGTGGGCACCGTTTCCTACCGGGGCGCCCGCTGGCAGGCACAGTGCTCCCAGCCTCTGCATCCCGGCGACATGGTTCGTATCACCCAACACGACGGTCTGTGGCTCACCGTAGAACCCTGGACGCCAGGACCGCAGACACCGCCTGAATGATCCCTATCGACAATCCGTTTTCATCTCAACTCGCTAGCAATAACAAGGAACCTTATCCATGGCAGGTTTAATTATTTCCGCTCTCATCGCCCTCGGCGTTGTCATTCTGCTCTTCATGGTGATTCGCATCGTGCCGCAGCGACAGGTATATGTCGTGGAACGGCTGGGCAAGTACCAGACATCCCTGGAAGCGGGTCTCCACTTTCTGATGCCCTTTATCGACCGGGTGGCCTACAAGCACTCCCAGAAGGAAATCGTCCGTGACGTACCGCGCCAGAGCTGTATCACCAAGGACAACATCGAAGTCTCCATCGACGGCGTCATGTACCTGCAGGTGATCGATCCCAAGGCAGCCAGTTACGGCGTGGATGACTATGTGATGGCCGCCCAGCAACTGGCCCAGACCACCCTGCGTTCTGTTATCGGCAAGATTGATCTGGACAAGACCTTCGAGGAACGCGGCGAAATCAACATGGAAGTGGTCCGCGCCGTGGACGAAGCTGCCCAGCCCTGGGGCGTAAAGGTGCTACGCTACGAGGTGGCCGACATCAACCTGCCCGTGTCCATCAAGGACGCCATGGAGAAACAGGTTCGTGCCGAGCGGGAACGTCGCGCCGTGGTCGCCGAATCCGAAGGCGAACGTCAGGCCGCCATCAACCGTTCCGAGGGTGATCGCCAGGCCGCGATCAACCGTTCCGAAGGTGAGAAGCAGGAGATGATCAATATCTCCGAAGGTGAAAAGATGAAGCAGATCAACGAGGCGCGCGCCCGTCAGATCGAGCGATTGCCACCGCCACCGCCGAAGGTCTGCGCCAGCGCTGGCGCAGTGAAAGAAGATGGGGCGAAGAAGCGGTCAGCCTGCGCATCGCCGAGCAGTACGTCGCCAAGGAATCCACCACTCTGCTGCTGCCCCAGGCCTCAGCGACATCGACATCAGAAAGTCCTCAAGCCGTGGAAAAAACCCCGGCCTGATCCTTCAACCAACAAAAAGAGGCGCCATGGAGACGCGAAACGAGTTTCGAAATGCAAAACCGGCACCGTAGCTCGTAGCTAAAAATTACCGTTTTCCTTTCAGCAACTGCTTCAGGAACTGCACCAGAAACCGGCTGAGCTGAGTGGCCAGAAACAGGCGGTGAACGCCTCAGGCAGTCTGCCGCGGCATCAGGCTGGCCTGCTTCTCAGCTTCCGGCTTTTTCGCCTGTGCCTTTTGCTGCTCCTGTCGACGCGCCAGCAAACGCTCGATCGCCAGGCCGCCATGGTGACAACCGTTCCGAAGGTGAGAAGCAGGAGATACCAGATCAATAATCTCCGATCCAGCGCCGGATTGGGTCGAAAGGTCTGTGCTGCGGCTTTCACGGCTTTCTGGTCTTTGGGAGTGTAAGCCCGCAGGGCATGTTGAATGCGATTGCCCAGCTGACCCAGAACACTGTCGGGAATATCTGCCGGGGATTGAGTAACAAAATAAATGCCCACGCCCTTGGAGCGAATCAGACGAACCGTCCAGAGCAAAGCATGGGGCATTGCCACATCGCCAACAACGGCAGCGAAGGTCTGCGCCAGGTCGCTGGCGCAGTTGAAATCGAGCAGATGGCCATGGCGAAGTCAATATCCAGCCGGCTCCCCAAAGAACCTGCGCATCGCACAATGGCACCCAGACTCTGGGGCGACAAGCTGCCATATTGCGTCTGTAGTGCCTTGCGATGTTCCAGCATCCAGTTAAGCACCGCCTCCAGATCCTTCAGGTCCAGTAGCGGCAACCGTTCCTTGTCCGCGTAATCAAATGCCAGGTGCAACAGGCCACTCTGGGTATCATTCAGTTCCAGAAGATTGGCCAGCAGGGCCGGCCCCATATCCGCCACCGTAGTACGCACACCGAATATATCCCACAGGTGGCGCCGTGGCCGGCCTGCAGAAAGTCCTCAAGACCGTGGCAAACACCCCGGCCTGATCCTCACCTTTTACCCGCCGTGGCACCGGCAGCGGCGGTTGGCCATGCCCTGGCTTCTCGCCGCCGCGATCAACAATTTGTCCATCAATCCCTGTCCTGTCTGCTCGTGTCGCCATCCGCGCATTTTTGCGAATTTTACGCTCCTACTCCAAGTCTTGCATTCCTTTCCCGCCATCCCAATATCCTGAAGACCCAATGCCCCACAGATTCAGGAGCCCCCATGTCCCGTCATTTCGAACAGGCCGACGGCCTCTGTGAAACCCCGGACGACGCCACCCGCGATTTCCTGTTCAACCAGACCATGTTGCGCATCAAGAACCCCACCACCAGCCTGGATTTCTACACCCGGGTGCTGGGCATGCGTCTGGTGCGCAAGCTGGATTTTCCGGCAATGAAGTTCAGCCTCTACTTCCTCGCCTACCTGGGTGAAGACGAAGCGCGCCAGGTGCCGGAGGACGATGCCGAACGACTGACCTATACCTTTGGCCGTGAAGCCATGCTGGAGCTGACCCATAACTGGGGCAGCGAAGACGATGCGGACTTTGCCTACCACAATGGCAACGACCAGCCCCAGGGCTTCGGCCATATCGGCATCACCGTTCCCGATGTTTATGCTGCCGCCGAACGGTTCGAAAAACTGGGCGTGGATTTCATCAAGAAGCCGGATGACGGCAAGATGAAAGGCTTGGCCTTCATCAAGGACCCGGATGGCTACTGGATCGAAATTCTGCAGGCCGACATGATGGAAAAGCAACAAAAAGGCGATTGAAAGATGTCACTTTTCTGACAACAAAATTGTTTTTTTGCTTTCCCCTCTGACTGTCTCGTATTGTGTAAGACTTGTGATTTTTGTCCAAGGCCCGGCATCCTTGCCGGGTCCACCTCAGGGGATCATCCACAATGAGCCAGTCTTCTCTGCTTTCCAGCACACAGCGCACCTTCTGCCAGGCCCAGGCCGAACAACCGGCACCGAACGGTCCCCGTGCACGGGCATTGCTCGCCCTGGATCAGGGCAACACCCAGCAACAAGCCGCCGAACAAAGCGGACTCAGCCTCGGTCAAGTGCGCTACTGTCTGCGCCGCTTCCGGACCGTGGCTCTGGAAATGTTCGACACCGAAACTACGGCTTCAACCTCTTCTTCCCTGAGCGACAGCAACGTTGAAAAAGTACGCAACAAGAAAAAAAGCGGTAAAAAAACCAAGGCACTGAAAACCGTTAAGCCAAAAGACGAAAAGTCAGAGAAAAAGTCAGAAAAAAACAGCACCAAGTCCGCCAGCAAAAAGGGCAAGAAGAGCGACAAGAAGGACAACAAGAAAACATCCGGCAAAAAAGGCGACGGAAAGAAAGGCTCAAAAAGCAGCAAGAAGAAGAAAAAGAAGTAGCCGGAAAATCCCGACCGGCCGTCATGCTACACTGCCGCTATCACCACGGATAAGAATCGGGGTTTTCCTTGCTGACGCGCCTTCCTCCCTGGGTAGAAGTTGGAGCCTTCCTGCTCGCCTTTCTGGCGGGCAGTGTCAATGCGGTGGGGCTGCTGGGCTTCAGCCACCAGTCTGTCTCTCATCTGACCGGCACCTCGTCGCTACTAGGCCTGGCATTGGCGGATCTGGCCCTGAGCAATGCCCTGCACCTGCTGCTGACCCTGCTCAGCTTTCTGGCCGGTGCCGCCCTCAGTGGCATGCTGATCACCAGCACCGCCCTGAAGCTGGGCCGTCACTACGGGTTTTCCCTGCTGATCGAAGCCACGCTGCTGGTCATGGCCATGTTGTCCCTGCAACGGGGCAGTGATCTCGGTATCTACCTGGCGTCCATGGCCTGCGGCCTGCAGAACGCCATGGTCACCACCTACAGCGGCTCGATCATCCGCACCACCCACCTGTCCGGGATCTTCACCGACCTGGGGATCATGCTCGGCAACCGACTGCGCGGCATTCCCCTCAACGGCCGCCGGCTGCTGCTATTCGTATTACTGATTGGCGGTTTTGTCTGTGGCGGCGTGGTCGGCACCTTGCTGTTCCGCCTGCTGCATTTCACCGCACTGATGGCCCCGGCCACTTTGGCGGCATTGCTGGCAGTGGTGTACTGGCGTTATAGCAGGCAGCACCGGTAAACGTTAATCCCTGTAAAGCTTTGCACCATTGTTACCGCTGGCACAGACTGCTTCATTAGCAGGCCTACATTGAAAGGTCCTGAAACGAACGTTAACCGGCGGTGCGTTATGCGATGGGTTCAGTCTGTCTGGCTTGGTGTGCTTGCGGCTCTATTGGTCGCCTGCCAGCCAGCGCCGCCATCTCCATCCCCCACCTTCCCAACACCCTCTATCGGCGAGCAGATTCGGGATCGCTACGAGCGCGCGCTACCTGGACTGTCTCCCAACAAGCGACGCCATTACGCCACCCGCCTTTACCGGATCACTGGCGATCCCGACTACCTGCCGATCATTTATCAGGATCTGATTGGCAACGCCGATTTCCTGCAACAGGAGCTGAGCCAACTGCACAACCGGGACTACCGGCTGAGCCGGGCCAGACAGATAGCCCATGCCTACCGGGATGACACCGGCAAACACCAGCGTCGCAAGCAGTTACTGCTGGCCTACGACGAGATTCCCTTTGCCAAGAACCTGCTCTATTACCTGAACAAGGTGGATCAATTCGGTCTGGCCGGAAAGCCGCCCTTTACCCGTACAGAGCAGGGGCTGGATTACCTGCGCCAGGTGGATTTTGCCCGCTTCATACTCGACCCGGACGTTATCGCCGCCTACTCGCCACAGCTGGCCAATATGGTCTATTACCTGCACGACCTGGGTATTCGCGATCTGCGGGAACCCTTCCAGCAGGCCTTTCGCCAGGTGTTCCCGGACCAGCCGCCGCAACCCGGGCCTGCCCTTGATGCCCAAGTCTACGGCATGACCCATGTGATCATCGCCGCCAGCGGTTACTACCAGAAACCGATCCGCCGCGAGGATTTCGCCTGGATTTTTGACTACCTGGAGCGCCATCACCGGGATCTGATCGCCTACACCAAACCTGATATCTATACGGAAATGGCCCTGTGCTTTCTGCTGGCAGGAGAGGGCGACAGCCCGGTTATCGGCGCCGTCAGTGAGGCCCTGGAAAAGCGTTACGATCCACAGGCCGAGATGATCCCTTCACCCCACTGGGGCACGGATCTGAACAAGGGAGAACACCGCAATGTACTGGCGATCATGTTGTACCACTGGCCGTCGCGGTTACATCCGGGGCCGGACCTGAGCCACTACCCGGCCTACCGGCAGCGCTTTGCCGAACCCGCTCAATAACAGATCAGCATCACCGCCACAAAAGCGCCAAGCCCGGCAATCGCAACCCAGAACAACAGCATCAGCGTGACCAGTACCAGCGCCACCCGAGCGCGCGGCGAACGCCAGTGGCGCCAAGCGAACCCCGCCAGCGCCAACACCACCAGAACGGCCAACAACGTCGCCGCCAGCACCGGCGCACCCCACCACCAGTTGGCCGAACGCATCCCCATGGGGCAGGGTTGGGTGGCCCAGACCGGCACCACCCACAGGGCCAGCCATATTGCGATTCCTGCCTGTCGCCAGAACATCACAGGCAACCGCTCTCACGCAGCAGACCGGCACCGTACAGCGGATCCGGCCCCCGTTCGCCCAGATCCTCGGCCCCCGCCAACAGTGCCGCAGCCTGCTGCCGGGTCAGCGCCGCCGCCACAAAAACACCAGCGTCGCAAGCAGTTACTGCTGGCCTACGACGAGATTCCCTTTGCCAAGAACCTGCTCTATTACCTGAACAAGGTGGATCAATTCGGTCTGGCCGGAAAGCCGCCCTTTACCCGTACAGAGCAGGGGCTGGATTACCTGCGCCAGGTGGATTTTGCCCGCTTCATACTCGACCCGGACGTTATCGCCGCCTACTCGCCACAGCTGGCCAATATGGTCTATTACCTGCACGACCTGGGTATTCGCGATCTGCGGGAACCCTTCCAGCAGGCCTTTCGCCAGGTGTTCCCGGACCAGCCGCCGCAACCCGGGCCTGCCCTTGATGCCCAAGTCTACGGCATGACCCATGTGATCATCGCCGCCAGCGGTTACTACCAGAAACCGATCCGCCGCGAGGATTTCGCCTGGATTTTTGACTACCTGGAGCGCCATCACCGGGATCTGATCGCCTACACCAAACCTGATATCTATACGGAAATGGCCCTGTGCTTTCTGCTGGCAGGAGAGGGCGACAGCCCGGTTATCGGCGCCGTCAGTGAGGCCCTGGAAAAGCGTTACGATCCACAGGCCGAGATGATCCCTTCACCCCACTGGGGCACGGATCTGAACAAGGGAGAACACCGCAATGTACTGGCGATCATGTTGTACCACTGGCCGTCGCGGTTACATCCGGGGCCGGACCTGAGCCACTACCCGGCCTACCGGCAGCGCTTTGCCGAACCCGCTCAATAACAGATCAGCATCACCGCCACAAAAGCGCCAAGCCCGGCAATCGCAACCCAGAACAACAGCATCAGCGTGACCAGCACCAGCGCCACCCGAGCGCGCGGCGAACGCCAGTGGCGCCAAGCGAACCCCGCCAGCGCCAACACCACCAGAACGGCCAACAACGTCGCCGCCAGCACCGGCGCACCCCACCACCAGTTGGCCGAACGCATCCCCATGGGGCAGGGTTGGGTGGCCCAGACCGGCACCACCCACAGGGCCAGCCATATTGCGATTCCTGCCTGTCGCCAGAACATCACAGGCAACCGCTCTCACGCAGCAGACCGGCACCGTACAGCGGATCCGGCCCCCGTTCGCCCAGATCCTCGGCCCCCGCCAACAGTGCCCGCAGCCTCTCACGCAGCAGACCGGCACCGTACAGCGGATCCGGCCCCCGTTCGCCCAGATCCTCGGCCCCCGCCAACAGTGCCGCAGCCTGCTGCCGGGTCAGCGCCGCCGCCACAAAGGGCACCGCAAAGGAGGTGCCGGTGACATAGCCCTGACCGCCGCCGGCCCGGGCGGCCCACAAATCCACGCCGGGGGCCGCCAGGGCCACGGCGTCACCGCGATTGGCTCGCCGGTATAGTCGCTTGCCGGCATCCACCGCCGTCACCGCCAGCACCTCCGGCTGGGCTGCCGGCCACAGCGGCGCAGCGCGTCGCCCGTCATTGCCCACGGCGGCGGCCAGCCGCACGCCTCGCTGGTGGAGTTGGCGCAGCACGATCTCCAACAGCTGATTACGGGGGCCGCCCAAGCTCATGGCAATCACCGGTACCTGCTCTCCGGCCAGCCAGTCCAATGCCTGCAACAGCAGGGCCGTGTCCGTTTCCGTCTCATCGCCACGGCCACGAAACACCGCCGCCGCATAGAGCCGGGCCGCCGGTAGTAGCCCGACGATGCCGTCATCACCATTGCCCAGTAGCAGGGCAGCGATGGCCGTGCCGTGGTCCATGGAGGGAGTGGACACACCGCTGGGCAGGAAGCTGCGCTGCACCAGATCCGCGCCGACCAGCGCCGGGTGATCCGCTGCCACGGCGGTATCCAGTATTCCCAGGGTCGCCCCTTCACCACAGCCAGGGTGGCTGTGCCAGCCGGTCAGTGCCTGACCGTAGCTCACCCCACCGGACAACGCTTTGTAGCGATGATTCTGGTCCACCATCACGCCTGGCAGCGCCGCTCGCAGGGCCGCCAAGTCGCTGTCCAGTTGGCGTCCATCGGCAACCGAAAACACCGACAGGACCCACCCCAGGTGAGAGAGGTTCTGACGCTGGCGCAGACGCCACTGGCGCGGGGCGGCCCAACTGGCCACCTGTTGGGCGATGGCCATGTCCGGGGTGGCCACTACCAGTTCCACCGCTGCCTCGCGAGACAGGGGAGGCGGGGGCTGTAACGCAGGAGGCTGTGCCGCCGGTGGCCGAATCACCGGGCGTGTCGGCGGGGCCGGAGGCGCACTTTGCCGCTGTGGTGCGGCAGCCGGATCCGTTCCCCGGGCCGGGGCGGTCCCCGGTATGGAGGTCGAGGTTGAAGGGGCTGTCGTTGAGCCCGGCTCGCCGGTGGGCGCGGTGGCAGTACGGGCCAGTCCCCACTGACTGGTCAGCAATCCCGCCAGCAACAGCGCCACAACCCGCCGGGAGTTCATGGCGTCAGCTCCGCCAGCGCCTGGATAACAATGCCATCCGCCGCTTTCAGGGTCGCCAGCGCAGCCTTATGGTCAGCCTCTTCGGGCAGGGCGATCCGGTACAGGCCCAGAGCGCCGGGGCCATCCACGATGCGGCCCTCGATCTGCTCCAGCAGTGCCTGTATCTCGGCCAGGGACGCTGCCGGCGCAAAGCGCACCTGCAGCACCGGGCCAACCACCTGGCCACTTTCACTCAGGGGCTGGTAGCCAGCGTCCGGTTGCCATTGCACGGCAATGACCCCGAACTGTACCAGCATCACCAGCACCGCCGCCGCCATGGCACCGCGCCACCAGGACCGGGCCGACGTTGCAGCGCGGGCTGGTCGTTGCTCCGCTTTCACTTCGCGCATCAGCCGGGCCAGGCCCAGCTCATCCACCGCCGGCAGGGGCTCGGCCTGCATGCCGGCGCGCAGGGTAGTGAGCCAGTCCAGCTCTTCCCGGCAGCGGCCGCAGGCCGCCAGATGGGCGTCCAGCGCGGGTTGCTCCGCCGGGTCCAGGGTGTGGTTGGCATAGGCCACCAGGGCATCATCCGGATGTGTGTTCATGGTTGTGTCTCTCCTGTCGCCCATGGTTTCAGGTAGGTCGAGGACCGCAGCGATCCGGTTCATCCAGACGACACAACCCTTTCATCAGCGCGGACAGACAGCGCTTGAGCTGGGCGCGGGCGTGGAAAATACGGGTCTTGACGGTGCCCAGCGGGCAATCGACCACCTGGGCGATATCCGGGTAGGCCATGTCATCGAAGAAGGCCAGCTGGATGGCATCGCGCTGGTCCGGCGGCAACTGCTGCAGGCAGTGGCGCAGGTAGGCGGCTTCCTGGGCGCCCTGGATGGCGGTGGTGGTGTCCCCGTCGTCATGGTCATCCGGTTCCGGCAGGGTTTCCCGGGTTTCCTCCCGACCCCACTTGCGCAGGTAATCCACCAGCTTGTTGTGGGCCATGGACATGGCCCAGGTCAGTGGCTTGGATCGACCTTCGAAACGGCCGGCCTGGCGCCACACATCCAGCATCACTTCGTGCACCACATCCTGGGCGGCGGCAGCATCACCACCCAGCCGGGACTGTACGTAATATTGCAGACGCGGCTGCCAGCGTCGGTACAGTGTCTGCAGGGCTCGCTGATCCCCCTGAGCCACAGCCTGCAATAACGCCCGCTCTTCTGCTACGGAATCGGTCATGGGCGTTGTACCTCCCGCCATTCACTCACGCCAACCATCTGGCCATCGCCATCCAGGGCTTCCACCTGCCAAAGATAGGTACCCGGTGCCGACAGTTTTTCCCACACCAGCGGCCCGGGCTGGGCGCGGGTTTGCCCTGCGGACAACCACTGGGCGGTCACTGGCCCGTCGCCGCGCGGTTGTAACGGTTCAGCCACCCCGCCATCAAGACGGGGCAGGCGCGCCCCCACGGTGGCGTAAAATCGCAACCGATAACTGGTGGCCGCCGCAACCGGCTGCCACTGGAAGGGGGTATCGCTGTGCATCACCGCTCCGCGGGCCGGGGCCAGCAGGGGAATCGTAACCAGGCCCGCGGGGCCTGCCTCACTGCTGATCACCTGATACTGCAGCACTGGCAAGGTAGTTTCTGCGCTGGCACTGTGCGGCCGGAAGCGCAGCAGATACAGCCCCGGTATATCGCTGGGTAACGTCGGGGCTTTTATCGTGGCGTTTCCTCCGGCGGGAAGTAGTTGCTGCACCTGGCGCAACGGTCGGAACAGCGGCACCCCGGCGGTGCCCGGTGGCGAAGCCAGTTCCCACTGGCCGCGCAACAGTCCGCTGCCGGTATAGTAGAAGATGGCTCTAGCCGATATGGCTTCCCCCTGTTCGATCACCCGCTGGGCGCCACCGCGAGCCAGCTCCAGCTGGATGGCAGTCAGTGAAAAACCCGCGGCGGCGGGGGAGCGCAGCGCCAGGGTCGCCGCCGCGCTGCTGCCGGAAAGCCCATCTGTGAAGGTACGCACCAGCACCAATCTGTCACTGCCTAACTGCAGGGCCTGCTCACTGACGGTGGACGGAATGCTGAGAGTGTCCGAAAAGGAAAAGGTACGCGTGCCAAAGGTGGGGTCACAGACAATGGAACGGGACAACCGTCGTGGCTGGGTGCGCAGCAACGGCCCGTTGATCTGTCCGGCACGAATTTCCACGGACGCGGAAGTGACGGTACCCAGACAGTTGGTTTCATCCCTCACCGCCTGCCAGTTCAGCGACACCAGCGCCTGCCGTCCCAGTGCAATGCCCTGGCTAGCCGGGTTCACCGAGGCACTGAGCACATCCGAGCGCGCCATGCCGCAAGCCATGCCCAACAACATCATCAAGGTCACTATCGATTTCATGGCCGCACTCCTGTCCGGGCCCAACTGGCGGTGACGCCGGCGAAGACCTGCCACTGATTCTCGCGGTCCAGCGCATCCAGCACCGGTTGGCGGAAGTACTGACCGCCCAGATTCAGGCTGACACCGGGGACCCAGCCGCGGGGCTGTCGCCACTGCCAGTTCACACTGCCTTGCACGTCATCCAGACGCTGGCTGTCTTCACCGTCCTGTTCCAGCCGGCCCCAGGTATAGGTCAGGCTGGACCACACCCGGCGGCTCCACTGCATACCCAGTGTCATTCCCGCCTGGCTCAGGGTTGAGTCGTCGTCTGGCAGCAAACGGTTCATCGTGTCTGCCCGCTGACCATAGGGCTCCAGGGTGAGCCGTTGCCCCACCGGTAAACGCACACTTAGTTGCGACAGTTTGGTTTCCAGATCGGAGAGAACCGTCTGCTCACTGCGGTCACGGCCACGACTGTGGGCCAGATCCCAGGACCAGCGCGGGTACTGGACAGCCAGCGACGCCGTCATCTGGCGGTTGCGGTAGAGATCCCCTTCATTGAGCAGGGCCGCTGCACGGCTGACGTCTTGATCGGTATCCTGCCAGTTCAGATTGAACGCCGGTTGCCCCAGCCAACCGCCGCCGTTGAGCAGCGGGGCATAGCCCAAACTATAGCTTTGTTGTTCCAGCTCCGTCACCGGCAATAAGGGGTTGTCGTCCACATTGTCATCCTGGGTCCCCAGATAGGCCTGCAGGGACAGCCCGGCCCAGAACAGGGAGCCATAGCCACCCAGCACACTGCGGTCCGCCAGCATCTGGGGATTGGTGGGACTGTAGAAAGCCGTACCCACTTCCCGGCGTTCGATGCCAGTGCTCATGGCTACCGGCTGCCCCATCAGCTTCCAGTTCCTCAGTGGATACCAGGTGAGGCGGGTGTCCCAGGCCTCGTCCCGTTGTTCTTCAAGAGCGGGGCCCGGAGACAGGCTGTCCGCATCACTTTCCCGGCTGGACCAGGCGTATTCCCCCTGCCAGTGCACTCGCTCATCAAACAGCCAGCTTTCCAGCGCCACACTGCTGGCCTCTCCGGACCGGGTTTCCGGATCGGACAACACCCCGCTGCCGAATTCCCCATTGCCACTGGGGCCTTCGCCCTGCAGCCAACTGACGGTGACACTGAGCGTTTCCGGCGAATCTGCGATCGGACGGTGGGTGAGGCTGGCGCCATCACTGCGCCGCTCCGACTCACGGGTCCACAGGGCGCTGCCGCCACCGGGGGGCGGGGTACGCAATGACCACAGGGTAACGTCGACAGGGTCGGTACTCAGACCGGCGGACAAGCCGCGGCGCAGCACCGGCTGCATCAATAACGTGGAGCTCAGGGGAATCTGGTCACCGGCGGTCCATTGCCACGGGCCGTGCTGGCCCTGCACATGTACATAGCCCAGCGACAAGCCATCACGGCCACTGCCTTCCAGCGGATCACGGCTGGTGCCCAGGGCTTCCACCACCGCGCTGCTGCGCCACTGGCCATCCGCCGCCGTGGCGCCCACCCGCAAACCTCCATCGATAACAGTGGCATCCGGCAAGGGCTCGGGCAGGTTGTCCTCGTCCAGGCGCTCATTCACTGTCACATCCAGACGGGCACTGAGTCCCGCTTCGCGAAAGCGCTCGGAATGGCGCACGGTGAAGGTCCACAGCCCGTGTTCGCGCATCTCTCCTGCCGCCGTCATTTCCACCAACCGCAACTGATGATTGCCTGTGGGCAGGGCAGAGGGGGGAGTGAAATGCAATCTGCCGGGCTCTGCTGTGTCCAGCAGGGCAGAGATATCGGTATCGTCCAGCGCCAACAACCACTGCGAATCCGCGACGGCGGATTCCGGCAGCAACACCGTGATTTCACTATAGGCAGTAATGGGGGAGGTTATCCGCAACTCTGCCTGGGCCAACACGCCACCGCTTGCCAGCAGCCATGCCGCCATCAGCCACACTCTGTGACAATGTCGCTTTTTCCCTTTACGTTGTCGTGTTCGTTCCATCCCTATTTCCAGCACATCCATGCTTCAGCATCTGCCAGGCGAGAAGACATTCTCCCCGACCGATAACCACCCCAAAAAATTTTGAACCACCTGCAACGGACTAGCGACTCCCTGATGAATCACATCAATCAAGGAGATTTATCATGACACCGATCAAACAATGCTTCCGAATCGCCACAATGACTATCGCCATGGTTGCTGGCCAACAGGCCATGGCTGCCGGTTACCTGAAGATTGGCGACATCCCGGGGGAAAGCCTGCGCGTCGCGCCTGCCACCCAACCCATGGCGCAGGGCACCACTGGCGGTGCCGGCGGTGCTGGCAAGGTCCATTACGACACCTTCACCACAGCAGGAGGCGGCCTGGATCGTGACATCATCCGCCGCTCCTCAGACCCCCGCCAACCCGTCACCACTCGCCTGCCCGCCGGTGGTGCAACACAGTTGCACGGTGTCGAGCCGGACGAGATTGATTAAGACATGTCCGCAGCGACATGGCCTTCTGCCCGGCAGGAGGCCATGTCATTCATTCTGAATTGGTTTCAGAAAAAGCCCCTGGCTGTTTCGCCGTTTAACCTAGCACAACCCGCCCTCACCTGGATGGCATTGCTATGCAAAACATGATGCATGGCACAGTGCCATCAGCCACTCCCCTCTAAACTTTTAGCACTCGTAACGCCCGATAAAGGCCAACAAAAAATGGCTATTTTTTTGAACCGCTATGGATCTCACCGCGACCCAGGGAAAAACATGTATTGAGAGGGAAAACTCATGACACGCTTTCTGCACCACCTTACCCCCGCCCTGGTACTGGCCAGCTCCGCATTTCTTGCCGCCTGTGGCGGTGGTGGCGGCGGCAGTCCCGGTGGCAATACCGGCGCGCCGTCCCCCGGCACTCCCAGTGTAGAGCGCTACGCGCTTGCCACCGCCTACAACGGCGGCACCTTGTCCAGTTTTGCCGTGGATACCCAATCCGGTCGTATGCAGCTGGTGGACAAGGTGTCCATCAATGCCAGTACCGCAACGGCCCTGCGTCCCGGGCATGATGAAGTACTGGCGATTGCCAATGGTGGTGGGGTCTACCATTACGGCCTGGAAACCACGGGGCGGTTTGACTATATCTACAGTGATGTCCTGCCAGGAAATGCCTTGAATGACATCGTTGTGCATCCCTCCGGGGATTATGCCTACGTGGCCGACGGTGCCGACGGCATCTACCAGCTGTATTTCGACGAGTACGGCCAGATTGCTTCCATGGAGCCCCAGGATCTGGTGACCTCCGACAATGTGGATGCCGCTTTTACCGATCTGGCACTGAGCCGGAATGGTGCGCACCTGTATGCCACGGACAGCGAGAATGGCGTCTCTCACTTCAGCATCGGCAACGATGGCACCCTGACATTTGAAGACACGGTGCTCTTTGATAACGCCTGGAAGCTGATTGCGCATCCTGACAAGGACTTTCTGTACGCCATACAACGAACCAATGGGGCGGTGTACCAGTATCAAATTCTTGAAGACGGCACCCTGGATTTTCAGAGCAACTCCCCCCTCCTTGGCGGCCAGCTGGAGGGCATCACCCTCGATAACAGCGGTCACTACCTTTATATTTCTGACCTGACCAATGATGTTATCTGGCAGCTCGGCATTGCCGACAACGGCATCGCTTCCTTGCTGGATAACACGTCCATCGACGTACCCACCGACAAGCCCCGCACACTGAAAGCCAGCCCGGTCAGCAATCGCATTTACCTGTCTGACCAAAGTAGTTCAGCCATGCTGCCCTTTGTGGTCGGTGAAAATGGGGAACTGGCCACACCAACGACCCGCCCTATCCCGATGGATAACTACCCCTCGGATCTGGTGTTTACCACTGGCAAGGCACTGACCACCCACAATACCGCTGCCTATGTAATCAACAGTAGCGATGACAACATCAGCCAGTTTCTGATGGACGACGAGGGCACCCTGACCCCTCTGGGCCTGAGTGACCCCCTGTCCGGTGATGATCCTTCCGCCATCACAGCTCACCCCACCGGGAAATATGTCTATATCGCCAACAAGGCTGACGACACGATTTCCCAGTTCCGTCGTGTCCGATCCACCTTTGTTGAGCAGGAATTGGACGAGCTGGAAAGCATTCCCAACACCAGTGACGTTGCCACCGGTACCGATCCTGTTGCCCTGGCGGTTCACCCCTCTGGCAATTATCTTTATGTGGTAAACCGGTCCAGCAACAGCATCAGCCTTTACCACGTCGCCGTTAACGGTTCTCTGAGCGAAGATCAGGGCCCGTTTCAGGTCGGCTTCACCGCCCCTGTCGATATTGTCGTTGATCCTGCGGGCCGGTTTCTGTGGGTCGTCACGGATAACAATCCGGCCCGCGTTGTGCCCTTCGAAATCAACCCGTTGAATGGCTACCTGACCAAACTGGATGCGTTCATCAAACCCACCGGCGCCAACGGTAAATCCATTGCCATCACGCCTGACGGCAACGCCCTGTACACCTCTTTCAATCTGGGCATGGAAAAGTTTCTTGTGAATGACGATGGTTCCCTTGAGTCCAATGCGGCGGAAGATGTCCAGGGCGTCACCGAACTGCTTGTTTCACCTCAAGGCATACTCTATACCGCCAATGAGGTGAACCAATCGGTTGGCTGGTTTGCTGAAGAGGCCGGAACCATCGCTGCAGATTCCATTCCCGATGGCATGGCGACTTCAACAACTGGCCAGCATCTGCTGCTGACACTGAGAGGCAACGGAATGATGACGCGCTTTGCCATTCAGGGAGACGGCTCCCTTGTGGCTGAGGAATCCGTGGCGGTGGGCAGCATGCCCGTTGATGTGGTGATTGTGGGTTACACCGAATAACCCGCTACGGTTTGAAAAAAGGGCGCCAATGGCGCCCTTTTAGTTTGCCGGGTCATCCTGCATCCAGGCGTAATCCATCTGCCGTGCCGTTTTCTCTGCCAGCTCACGGCTGTGCAGCCGCTCCACCAGATGCAGACTCATGTCGATCCCGGCGGAAATGCCGGCGGAGGTAATACGGTTTCCGTCTTCCACCCAACGAACCGTTTCCTGTACCCGCAGGGCAGGGAAGCGCTCGCGCAGATCGGCAATGTCTTCCCAGTGTGTGGTGGCCTGTTGGTCGGTCAGCAACCCGGCTTCCGCCAGGAGAAAGGCCCCGGTACAGACGGACGTGACCCATTGCGCCGTGCCCGCCGCCTGGCGCAATGCCGAGAGCAAAGCGGGATTGCACATCGCAGCGGTATGCACACCACCACTGACCAGCAACACGTCCAGCGGTGGCATCTCGGCAAAGGTGAAATGACTGCGTACCGGAAACCCGCCCCGGGCACGCACGTCCGCATGCTCACTAATCAACGCTACGTCCCAGGGCGGGGTCTCCGCCAGACGGGCGGCGGTGGCGAATACTTCGTAAGGGCCGGCAAAATCCAGCACTTCGGCATCATCGTAGATCACAATCCCGATTTGCAGCATGGTAATTCCTGACGATTACTTGGGGGGAAGGGTACGTACAAAGGCAAAACAATGCGTCAACCAGCGTTGCAGTGCGGCATCATCGGCCACTGTATCGGCGTCGATCATCAGCATGCCCTTCATGGGCCGACCGGTGAAATCCATCTCATTGGCTCCGGGCTCGCCTAGCAGGGTCGCATAAGCATCCGGTCCCACCCGGGCCATCAAGCGGTCACCGAGAATGCCGCAGCACATGTTGCCGGCGATCATGAAACAGAGCCCACCGAACATACGCTTTTCATCGGGCAGGGCGCCACTGACAGCCAGCAGCCCTTCACGCACCCGCTGGGCCAGCTCCGCATCAAACGCCATCAGAATACCGCCCGCAACGCGTTGACGGTAAGGCCGATCAATACCAATGAGGATAGCGCAAACAGCACAAAGCGCAGCTCGATCTTGTTGATCAGCGCCTGCAGCAACGAATGCACTACACGGATACCCACATAAGCCCAGGCCAGCGTCAGATTGATGCCATCACCCTGACCGAGCAGTGCCAGTGACAAAGCCACCGCATAGAACGCCGTGGGCTGTTCCATCAGGTGGTTATAGTTATCCGCCTTCCAGCGCACACTGGCGGGCAGGGTGCTCATCTGTTCGCCACGGGGCGCCTGCGGATCCGGCTTCATGTTGGCGGCTTTCATGGCCGGCAGCCGGGTCACATACATCCACAACCACATGACCATGGACCAGGCCACCAGCACCACTACCGGGGCAAGAATCGGGCTTGTCACCTGCATGTTTTTTCCTCGTGATCAGTGTGCCCCGAAGGGTTCAAAACAGTTTCTGCAAAGCAGCGATAAGCATGCCTGTGAGAAAAGCAGCCATCAGCAGTAACGCTATTTTCCCGTTATTCAGCGGATTGTCAGCTACCCGCAAGCCCCTGTCGTCGCAGGCTGACACCCAGGCCGTCGCGGCTGCACGAGTCATTTTATGCTGCCGGCACAACTGGCTGACCGCCGCCTTTTCCCCTCGTGCTTTCAGCACGCTTTCCACATCTTCCGGTAGTCTCATGTTTTCTTCCCTGTTTTATTATTTATTGTTCTTCCACAGAAAAACTCACTACCCCGTCGCAACAATGGCAACGGCCACACCGACAATCAGCAGCGCCAACATGATCCGCCCCCAGGGTATGTTGCTGGCTACCAGGGGCGGATTGACCGGCGGCTGATACTGGGAGAGATGGGACTCCACCCATTGCTTGGCCTCTTTCAGGGACAAACCCTGACTTTCCCGAAGCTGCTTGATGGCGGCAATCTTTCCCTGGTCAAGCAAGACCTGTTCCACGTCTTCCGGTAACCGCATCTCTTTCTCCTTCCCTGGTGATGGTTGCATATTTATAAGGCTATTTTCTCAAACCGGCCCGCTGATCCAGCCCCATTCCTTGAGGGTGATCAACCAGCCCAGCGCCTGCACATCCAGCCAGTCACGCAAGGGCGCGGCTTGAGGACTGAACAGAAAGACACCTACCGCCACAAGATTTACCACGACCTCCAGCCAGAAAACAGTGCGAAAAGGCTGCTTGCGGGTTTTGTGACGAAACAGCGAACGCGCCAGCAGGGCACCGGGCCAACCACCGGCGAGGGACAAAAGATGCAGGGTATTTTCTGGCACCCGCTGGCGTTCGTTCAGCGCTGCTCGCTTATCCAGACCGAACATCAGGAACGTCAGGCCGGCGATTAACAGCAGGAAAATAATCAGGAAACACCAGAACGCATTCTGCGAGAAAAACCACCACAGCCCGCCATAGAACGCTCCCACCATCAGCAGCGGGAAAAGGAACTCCGGCAACAACAGATGAGCGGGTCGCCAGCACCGTTCCACCTCTACGGCACGCACCCCTTTGGCGGCATCCGGCTCTACCCGAAACAGCACTTTTTCCCCGGCTTTAGGGCGCGAACGAATATTGCCAAAGGCACTGACATGAACAAAAATGTCCCGGCCTTTCTTGTCGGTGATAAAGCCGAAACCACGCTCATCATCCCAACGTTGCAGTACACCCGATTGTTTTTTCATATTTCCCTGCGTCAGTGATGTTCCGACCAATGCCAGTTAGGCGTACTCAACAGCCCCTGGCCGATGATCTGTGTTTCCCCCAGCTCCTTGGTGAGCTCCACCCCATGACAATCCGGATGTTCGTTTAACGCCGCCACCAGCCGGCTGGCATGGCTGACCACCCATAACTGGCTATGCTGACTGGCCTGCTCGATGAGGCGCGCCAGTGCCGGCAACAGATCCGGATGCAGGCTGTTTTCCGGTTCGTTAAGCACCATCAGTGAAGGCGGCCGTGGGGTGAGCAGGGCAGCGACCAGTAACAGGTAACGCAGGGTGCCATCGGAAAGCTCTGCCGCGGATAACGGTCGCAACAGTCCGTACTGATGAAACTCCAGCTTCAGCCGACCATCCGGCAACGGCTCGATATTCAGCCTGGCACCGGGGAAGGCATCTTCAATGGCAGCGTCCAGGGCCTGGCTGTCGCCTACCTCGCGGATGGTTTGCAGGGCCGCCGCCAGATCGCGGCCATCGTGATGTAGCACCGGGGTGCGGGTGCCGATCTGTACCTGGCGGGCCGGGGCATCCCGGTCGGTGCGGAAGTGGTCGTAGAAACGCCAGCCACGAATCCGCTCGCGCAATGCCAGCACCTCCGGCGCCGTGCGGGCATCGGCCACCTGACTGAACAGACTATCGAAGCTATTGAGGTTATCGGCCAGGGATAGCCAGCTATTGTCGACGCGGGCTTTCACCAAGGGGCCACGCCGATCCACCAGCGCGGCGCCAGGTCGGTAGGCCCCGCCGGCCCAGATAATTTCCCGCTTGATCTCCGGGTCCAGGTTGAAGGCGGTGGTGCTGTCCGGCCGGGGCAGGCCCAGCTCGATCAGGTAACCGAAATCCTCATCGGCAAAGCCCAGCTTCAAACGCCGACTATGCTGACGCGGCCCACCCTCCACCGGCACCAACCCCTTGCGCATGGCGGTGCTGAGCGTCTCCGGCCCGGCCCAGAAGGTGGACTCCAGCCCACCCTCACTGGCCAGCGCCGCGATCACATCATCCTGGGCAGTGGCCGCCAGCAGCCGCAGCGCCCGGTACAGATTGGACTTGCCACTACCGTTGGCACCGGTAATCACATTCAACGGCCCGAGCGGCAACACCAGCTCCAGGGCGGAGCGGTAATTACTGATGGCCAGGGTTGTCAGCATGAACGTTTCCTTGTTGTTATCAGCTTCTAGCGACTAGCCTCGAGCGACTAGCAGGATGCAGCCACCGATTGGGCGCGGGCACCTAGCGAAGCGTTGCGAGAAACCAGGCCGCGCCTGGTCGCTAGCAGCTCGAAGCTAGTCGCTGCTTTGCCACGCCCATAACGCCGCCAGCAGCGCCACCGGCGCCGTTTCCGCACGCAGCACCCGGTTGCCCAGGGCGAAGGGGATGAAGTCCTTGTCCGCTGCCGCCTGCAATTCCTCCTCGGAGAACCCACCTTCTGGCCCGGTGAGTAGGGCCAGCTCGCCCACGCCATCCAGGGCCGCCGGTGAGAACGGCTTTTCCCCCGGGTGGGCAATCAGGCGCAGGGCGGGCAGATCGCCGCCAAGCCACGCTGGCAACGGCACGACCCCGTCAATCACGGGCGGGCGATTGAGTCCGCACTGTTCACAGGCACTGATGGCAATTTGTTGCCACTGACCCAGCTTCTTTTCCTGCCGGTCGCCCTTGAGCCGCACCTCACAGCGTTCCGTATCCAGCACCACAATTCGGGCCGCGCCCAGCTCGGTGGCCTTCTGGATGGCATAATCCATCCGGTCACCCTTGATCATGGGCAGGGCCACCGTGACCGCCAGCGGCGCGGTGCGATCCTCATCCACAAAGTGCTGCGGCTCCACCGTCACGGCCTTCTTGCCCACCGCCACAATGCGCGCGGACCACTCACCGCCGCGCCCATTGAATACCACCAGTTCCTCTCCCTCCGCCATGCGCAGCACCTTGCCAATATGATGACTGGCATTGGCACCCAGCTCGGTGGCAAGGCCGGATTGAAATTCCTGATCGTCGTAAAAGCGGCGGGCCATGGGGTCTCCGTCATCAATGGGTGCCAGTGGGAAAAGCAAAAGGCTACCATAGCGCCGGTCGACGCGACTGCTATTGAGTGAGAGATTCCATGGGCGAAATCGTTGCCTCCCCGTTCCAGCCTCCCCTGTGGCTGCGCAACCCCCACTTACAAACCCTGTGGGGGCCACTGGGCCGCGCCTTGCCCGAGGTGGAGCGGCACAGCGAATGGCTGCCGCTGGCGGCGGATGGCGACCGGCTGCTGCTGGACTGGGCCGGGCCGCAACGCCACCCCGGGCAGCTCACCGTCATCCTGCTCCATGGTCTGTCCGGCTGCAGCGACTCCCACTATATGCGTGGCATTCAGAAGGCACTGGCCGATGCGGGAGTGCGCTCGGTGGCCATCAACAGTCGCGGCGCCAAGCAGCCCAATGACACCGCCCTGTGCTACCACGCCGGGGAAACCGACGATGTGGATGCGGTGATCGAGCATGTGTTTGCCCAGGACCCCACCGGCAACCGCATCGCCATCGGCGTGTCGCTGGGTGGCAGCCGGCTGCTGAACTGGCTGGCTCATCGGGACAACGGCAAGCTGACAGCGGTGGCCTCCGTCTGTGCCCCCCTGCGGCTGGACCTGTGCGCCAACCGCCTGGATCGGGGCCTTTCAAAGCTGTACCGCCAGCATCTGCTGAAAGTGTTGCTCGGCCAGCTCGACGACAAGAAGCGCCACCTGGACAAGGTAAACCCGCCGGAGGCCAAGCGCCTGCACCGGCTGAACATGAGCGGCATCCGCTCCTTCTGGCGTTACGACGACCAGATCATCGCCCCTCTGTACGGCTTTCGCGGGGCCTACCATTACTACGCGCAATGCTCAGCCGGCCCCAAGCTGCTGCAGATCCGCACCCCCACGCTGATGCTGCAGAACCGGGACGACCCCTTCATGACCCCGGAGACGCTACCGCGCCAGGAAGAACTGGGCCCGGCGGTGACCCTGGAGGTGAGCGAGTACGGCGGCCACGTGGGCTTTATTAACCACGGCCCCCAGCGCTACTGGCTGGAGCAGCGGTTGATGGCGTTTGTGCAGGGGTTCGGGTTTCGTTGAGAGGGATGTGGACTCACTCCACAGCCAGAGTCGCTGCTGTTGGAGCCCATGCTTGCATGGCGAACCGAGCCACAGCGAGGCAATGATGGTTTTTGGGAGAAAGAGAGTGGTCTTTGCACGATCTGCGCGGTTCAGAGGACATAGAATTCCTGTTCTCCCACGAGAATAGTGAAGTCTTCATAGGGCCCCTCTTGAGTAACAAAAACCAGGGTTGCCCCGCAGGAAAACGATAAGCTGAACTGGAAATCACTTCTTCTCTGCCAGCCAACCACTTTGCTTCCGATCAACGCATCTAGCCCACATGTGGTTAGCCACGAACCAGAGAAAATCTTCTTGGAGTCCCCTCTCTTCTCCAGCAAAACCTGCCCCCCGCCTTGGATAGATACTTTATCGAAGTGCAGCTGAATTTGATGCTGGTCGATGCGAATCTGAGATAAACCCTCTCCAACAAGCGCGCTCAAATCAAAATCTTCAGGTATTCGATTCATTTAGCACCAACGCCGAAGGTAACGGGCCGCTTTGGAGCAGAGCCGAAGGCGGCGCGGAAAAGCGGTCCCGTTGACCGCCTGGTTATGCGTGTATAGCACGAAGCTCATCAACCACACCTTTAAATTCTTTACCCACCAAACCTAGATTTTGGTGAAACCTAAAGCCTGATTGCTTTATTTGGGCAGCCTCAAGCGCGCTCGTCGCATGACTAGAGGCGAGTTCTTCTTCGCCTGAATGGGCAGCTATGATCGCTTTCGCCGCATGCCAACGAAAGTAATCTATTGGGAACATTAACCGATCTTGGTGAGCATCGAGAATCTCGTTGGCGGACTGATACAAGTTGCTCAGCTTATTTTCGACGATGGTTAGCGGATAAAGGATATATGCATCTGTTTTTAGCTTTGGAAATTCAGCTTCTCTTTCCAATGCTTTACCGTATGACTGGACCGCCTTTTGAACCTCACCTTTGGCTAGAAATGCTGATGCCATATCACAGTAGGCTTGAGCATGATCAAAATCATCATCGAGCGAGAAATATTGCTCTAGAAGCATCAAGGCCGCATCAGGGTTATTGCGGGCGATTGTAGAAGCTTGGATGCGTAAATATTGTTCCTTCCTGCGCGCACGCTTGAGCTTGGCGAAGAACTGAGCCTCAACCTCTTTGCTCCACTCTTTGTTTCTGTACCAATCCTCGTTACTCACGCGATCCATCCTTTACGCATAACGCCCGCCTCAGCCGCCGAAGTTCGGCCTGAAGGCCCTTGTTAAATAGAACTTACAACTTACTTAACGCGGTTAAAAATAATTCTTGCAGCCAGAAACAACGCATCTACAGACTTGAAAACCACTATAACGGTTAATGGCGCCTCTAAAATGCACAATGAGAAAAGCATAACCACTCTATGCGCCGGTTGATCCCTAACCACAGTATCAGCCTCAAAACCCAACAGCGTTGCAGTTACAGATATGAGCAATGCATAGCCTACACCCATCAAAATCGCTTTTATGAAATTAACGAGAACAGATAAATAACCGTAGCCTTCGTTCAAAAAATACTGCCTATATCAATTTCATTTAACGCTGAACTAAGCCGCGCGAGCTTGCGAGCGTCGGCTTGAGTGACTGGTTATACGCCTCCAGCACCGACGAATCCGCCACCACAACTCCCCCATTTTTACCCGGTCCCACTCTTCTTTCAGAATATCTTGGAACGCTTTCGTTAGCTCATCACGTCTGCGCTCATACTCGTTAAGCTTCAAATCCTTCCGTGCTGTATCAGTGAGATAAGACTCAAGGGATTTGGCCTCTTCCAGGAGATCCAAGTGCTCTTGCTCTCCTGGGTTGGTATATAGCCGAAGATAATTGCGTGCCTTACGGACCGGCCGAGTATCCTCTAAAACTGTTGAGCGTGCGCCAAAGGAATGGCCGGACTCTGAGTTTGCAGAGGCTAAGTCAGATAACTTTTCGAGCTCATTCATGTATTCCGAAAATGCTTTCCGAATATCTTGAATCCACTTCTGTCGATATCCCGAAACAGTAGATGCGCGGCTAATTTTCTGTTGCAACCATCCGGAGAAAAGAACGATTAGTGCCGCAATAACGGACCCTGCAAAAATCCAAGCGGAATCAGGCAACCCCTCCATCAAACCTCCTATGCCCACGAACTCCGGGCGTATAACGCTTTACTCAGCCGACGCATCTGCGGTCGGCTGCAGTTTCTTGTTATATGCAGCACATGGATATGCTGCTCGAATGTAGCGGCCCAGCTGCATAGTTGCTTCCTCGGAAGTAACCCTCTGACCCGCGTAAACTTTATTGAGGGCAACTATGAGCTCTTGGCTCCCGACGTATGTATCTGCATTCAAACAGCCCACTGACTTAAGGAACTCCGTGGTACTGTATGACCAGCCTGAAATCCAAAGCATCGTCTGTATTTTCTCGCTACCTTCGAAATCAAACTCAATCAACTCCGGCCCCCAACTTTCAGCTTCCGCAGATAGTGGCACTAGCAAGCCTATCAATATTCCTATGAGGCAATTTTTCATGACATATAACGCTTTGCTTACCGGCCCAACTACGCGCCGCAAGCTTGTGGTAAAGTTTGCGCAGCAAACCACAGGCTTGCGGCGCGTGGTTGGGTCCGAGTACAGCAACTTGTTACAAGTTGGATCATGCGAAGAACTCAATTACTGGCTTGTCTTCAGCGACTATGTGATCGGTGATGTGATATACGTCTTTGACCCAAGGATGCTGAAGTGCTTCATCTCGGTCCAATATCTTGCCAAGAAATGTAACATGACTCCAAGGTGATTCGTCTTTATCTGTTACCGTTACCGCCCAGTTCTGACTGTTGTCCCAGATCTTCACTGAAAAGGCCGTTCGCATTTCAGGTTCGCTCCCTTCGCCCCACTCACCCAAACCGACAAGGACGTACGCAACCTTATCGTCATGCCCATCGGTAAATACGACATAATAAACTGCGAAGGCGTCGCCGTTTTGGTACACGAAACGAGTTAACCGCGTTGACGTGTTGCCACAGCACTCGCATGTTTCCAATTTTGGCTCTTCGAATTCGATTTCGATCATCTCTCAACACTTAAGACTTGTAACGCCTGCCTCAGCCGCCGAAGGTCGGCCTGGAGGCTCTTGTTAATTTCCGAATGCACTCATTAAACCAAAATATATAAGCGCCACGAAAAGCCTGCTAACTATCACTAATAGAACCAAGTTAGGGAAAGCAGCTAAGCTGAATTGATAGAGGATATAGAAGAGAGCGACTATAGAAAGCAGCCAACCTACATATGGGATAAGCGCCAGAATCGCGGCGGCACCAGCAGCTATAACCGTTTCTTTGAAATTCAGATCAACCCTGACGACTTTAGCAGCCCAGTAGAGCACAGCTCCGCCAACCAGAACATCGACTATAAACCCAAACAATATGTACACAGACTTCCCTTAAATTAGAAATTAACGCTGCGATCAGCGGCGCGTATTTTGCGTCCGCTGCCTTGCCTGGTTAGGTTGGCGACACGCCAATGCCAACTACTGGCACGATGTGAGCCTGCGAACCCAACCTGAATTTATGGCACCTGCAAGAACGCAGACTTTGCAGCTACCGCCAACCTGGAATGTGGCAACCCACAACGAACGGGAAAGCCCTGCCACAACCACTTTACTCAACAATGGCACCAGGAACGAAGCTGCCGGATATGTAAGCCGGCACGGAACCTGATGCTGGACTGCCTGTTACTGGCAGTGAATTTCAAAACGCTCCGCCCTCAATAAACAGGAAAAAGCAGAGCAACCTAACGCCGTGGTCACGGGATCGATGTAGTGGAACAAACATGTGGTAAAGTGAGCGTAGCGAACCACATGTTTGTGGAGCGTAATTGGTTCCCGTGCACCACATTGTTAGCCACGACCCGCTCTGACAAGCAGTTCATTCAAGTCTTTCCAGGCCTTATCTTCGTAGAAATTTATACCAATTGGGTAAGGTTTATGCCCAGATAGTGATTCATTAAATTTCTCCATGAACTCCTCACGATCCGCAATGTAGAAAACGAATTCCTTGAGATTATTACCAGTAGCAGTATACACATCTAGGTAAATAATCTTTCTTCCTTCAATTGCTTCTAATCCGTTTTCTAGCTCTATCATTCGATCATTAACCAGGCTCGGTGGAAGCCCGTTTGTTTCAGAACCATCATATTTCCAGGATACAACAGCTAACCAAGGTAATTTCTTTCTCTGGGCCTCATCAGGAAGCTCATGAATAAACTTATAGATAACTGGTTTCCCATCAACATGTGTTTCAGCTACTACCCAATTTTCACCGGCATATGACATGAACGAAAACCCTAAAAGTAGGAACACAAATGTAAATTTCTTCATCACACTTTCTATCTGGCTAACGCTGCCAGCAGCGGCCGAGTGAAACGAGGTCCAGCCCCGCAGGGGCGATGCTGCCTGGCCTTGTTATAAGATTTTGGGACAGCATTAATGACCGCCTGTATGTTTATTACTGCTCTTGCTTGTTACCCAAAGATATACGAGCAAACCAAGGCTTACCAACAAGCACACCGAAGAAATTTTAAACATGAGCTGTATGCCCGTATTGGGGCAGCCCCACATACAGGTAGACATTAGCCCGACTACCGAAATAGCAAGAGCAAATATGTTCGCCACAACTGCTAAAAAATATCTCATGGGTAAACGAGCTTATAACGCCTTGCTCACAGGAAAATTGCGAGCTTGCGAGTAAATTTTCCTGTGCAGCTACTTGTTATGAGCACTTGAGCGGCCAAATTGAAAAACACCAAATGCAACAACGAACAACCCAAGCTGACTAAGGTGCGCAGAAGTGCGATACCAAATTGGTAGGCACTCATAGTATGACTTTCCTGTGGCCCAACAAGACCCCGTACTTTCAGGAAGATTTGGTGCTACATGCCCGTACTGAAAGATAAGCAAGAAACCAAGTAGCAGAAACACCCCCGCCATTGTTCTACCACGCACCATAACCCACACAGCGCTCGCAAGAATCGCTGCCTGGCCTGAATACATTAGAAAAGGCTCAATTTTTTCCACTCACCACCCCATGAGCTCATAACGCTGCGAGCAGCGGCGCGTATTTTGCGTCCGCTGCCTTGCCTGGTTAGGTTGGCGACACGCCAATGCCAACTACTGGCACGATGTGAGCCTGCGAACCCAACCTGAATTTATGGCACCTGCAAGAACGCAGACTTTGCAGCTACCGCCAACCTGGAATGTGGCAACCCATAACGAACGGGGAAGCCCTGCCACAACCACTTTACTCAAAAATGGCACCAGGAACGAAGCTGCCGGATATGTAAGCCGGCACGGAACCTGATGCTGGACTGCCCATTACTGGCAGTGAATTTCAAAACGCTCTGGCCTTAATAAACAGGAAAAAGCAGAGCAACCTAACGCCGCCAACACGCGCATGTCGCGTGCTTGGCCTTGTTATGAGCTGTAGCCCAAAATTTTAAGATCAATTTTCAGACCCTCCCTAGTCTTGACAGCCACATAGAAAGCCTTATTGAGAGCATCTATTAGCCTTTCCTCTCTTGGGTCAATTTCCCGAGCGGCATAATGCCCAAAAGTAAGATCGAATAGCCGCCTCCTCTCGCTAGTGCGGCCTTCGAAATAGTCTATAAGCCATTTCAACTGGGCTTCTATCGACTCTCGTAGCTGCGGGACGATTGCGCTACTGCTATCCGAAAGAGTCGCTAGAGCCTCCTTACACACCGCCGCTTTTATATCCTCATTACTCACGGGCTTGGACCTCATAACGCCCGGCTCACCGGGTGAATTTTTGATGGCGGCTTCTGTGCTGAATTTTGCACAAAAGATGACAGCGGAAATTTATCCGGTGCAGCCGCTTGTTATGTAACCAGACCTAGAATGCGACTTTAAAGCCTGCACTAAATGACCAACTACCATCAGCGCCTACTGTGCGACCCCAGCCACCATTAGACCCGGAACAATCCGAGATAACCCCTTCACTCTCCAGTTCTTCCAAGCATGCGATGAGGGCTTTCACTTCAACTTCGCCCTGAGGAATTTTTATGCCCGCATTCTCCAGAACAACACCGACCGTCATTTCATCAAGGTCTTGCTTCTTTAGGGCTTCCACAGCCGTTCTTATTTCTTCCTTCACTTGTCGCTCCTTATACATAACAGTGTATTCAATTGCAGATGCAATATATCACTTTGCAATATATCCCCGGCTCCATTCTTTCCTGAACCCACTCGAAACGCCAAGGCGAACAAGGCGTTATCTTCGATCCAGGAATTATTATCATCCGACTTTTCTTGCACTTGCGTGTTGAACAGGAAATTTTGTTCGGACTTTTCTTGCAACACCAAATCAGAAAATTCACTTTATCTCAGCAACTTACAAAAATATGTAAGCCATATCCTACATATTCAACTTGCGCGCGGGTGAAAAACGGCGGGATGGCGAGCAAAACAAACATGGGGAGGGAACTTCCGCAAACTGACAACCAGACATTCAGCGGTCATCAACGCCCGCGTTTGAAAGGGATTGGAGGGATGGGTTCTTAGCAGAGAGAAGCTCTGCGCGTTCACCACATAGCACACGGAGAAGAGAGGGTATTCCTCAGTGTTCTCTGTGCCCTCTGTGGTAAACCCTTTTTTGAAGTAATAGCGGGGAAGGGCAGCTATTCGCTGCCGGTTCTGTCCAGCCCAGGCACATGGCCGAGCAGCAGGGTAGAGGTATCATCCGCGGCCCGGTAGCGGGCCTTCATTTCTTCCAGGTGCTCGCGGGTCTCGCCGCGCAGGAAGGGTTCTTCCAGGCAGATGATCTGGTAGATGCCGTGGCGCATGAGGGATTCGTCCAGGGCTTCATCCGCCGCCGCGTCCGGGCGCAGGCCATGGACCAGCGCCGCCCAGGAGGACATCAGCACCCAGGTGTTCACCATCAACCCCTGCAACTGTTCGTCGTCCAGTTTCAGGATGCCGCTGCTGCGCAGCTCGCCGTAAATCACCCGTCCCCGTTCCAGCACGATTTCCACAAAGGCCTGATAGCGGGCGGCCAGCTCCGCGTCGGCGTGCAGGAAGTGGGTCAGATCACGATGAAAGAATCGGTACTGCCACATGGAGGCCAGCAAGCCCTCGAAATAGTGGGTCTTGATGGTCCAGGTCAGCGGCCCCTGGGGGGCTTCCAGCAGGGTCAGCAGGTGCTGGCTGTAGCGCTCGAACAGCGCCGCCACGATCGTGCCCTTGTTACGGAAGTGGTAGTAGAGATTCCCCGGGCTGATGCCCAGCGCCTCGGCGATGTGATTGGTGGTCACATTGCGCTCCCCTTCGCGGTTGAAGAGGGTGAGGCTGGTGTTGAGGATCCGTTCCTTGGTGCTGGTCATTGTAGGCCAAATGTTGTGATTTCATTACTGCAGGTTGACTCCTAGAGTAATTACTCTAAAAATCAGACTCAAGGTTAATTTTTGATCGCCAGCCAGGGCTGGCGGTCTAGCCATCATACATAATGAAAAGCCTCGGGAGGCAAGTGACCATGGTCGCCGAAGTGAAAGATCTCCACAGCAACAATGCCGACGTCGAACGCATGCAGCAGATTTTCGCTGCCCAGAAAGCCGCTTACCGCCAGCACCCTTACCCCAGCGCGGAACAACGCATCGAACTGATCAGCCGTATCAAGCCCCTGCTGCTGGACAATCTGGATGCCTGGGTCGAGGCCCTCAACAACGATTTCACCACCCGCGCCGCCGACGAAACCAAGCTGGCCGAGATGTTGATCACCCTGGAAGGGCTCAAGTACACCACCAAGAAGCTGCGCAAGTGGATGAAGCCACAGAAGCGTAGCGTCAGCGCACTGAGCTGGCCGGGCAAGACCTGGGTGGAATATCAGCCGGTGGGTGTGGTGGGCATCATGGTGCCCTGGAATTACCCGATCCAGCTGGCCGTGGTACCACTGATTACCGCTCTGGCTGCCGGCAACCGGGTGATGATCAAAATGAGTGAAGCCACGCCGCGCACCGGTGCGCTGCTGGAAAAACTGATTGCCGACACCTTTCCGGAAGAACAGGTGGCCGTGATCAATGGCGAAGTGGACGTGGCCCAGGCGTTTTCCAGCCTGCCGTTTGACCACCTGCTGTTCACCGGCTCCACCACCGTAGGCCGCCACATCATGCGCGCCGCCGCTGCCAACCTGACTCCGGTCACCCTGGAGCTGGGCGGCAAGAGCCCCTGCATCATCGGCCAGGACTTCCCCATGAAGGACGCCGCCGAGCGTATCGCCTTCGGCAAATGCCTGAACTCCGGCCAGACCTGCGTGGCCCCGGACTACATCCTCTGCCCGGAAAACCGGGTGCAGGAATTCGTGGACGCCTGGAAAGCCCAGGTGGCCCAGTCCTACCCCACCATGGTCAACAACCCGGATTTCACCGCCATCGTCAACCCGCGCCAGCTTAGCCGTTTGCAGGGCTATCTGAAGGATGCCCGCGAGAAGGGCGCCGAGGTGGTCGAGATCAACCCGGCCAACGAAGACTTCACCGGCAGCCAGAAAATCCCCCATACCCTGGTGCTGAACGTGACTGACGACATGCAGATTGCCCAGGATGAAATCTTCGGCCCGCTGATGATCGTGGTGCCCTACAAGACCCTGGACGATGCCATCGAGTACGTGAATGAGCGTCCCCGTCCGCTGGCCCTGTACTACTTCGACTGGAACCAGAGCAACTGCGACCGGGTGCTGAAGAACACCCACTCCGGCGGCGTCTGCCTGAACGACACCATTTCCCATGTGGGTGTGGACGACATTCCGTTCGGCGGCATCGGCGATTCCGGCATGGGTGCCTACCACGGCCCGGAAGGTTTCCTGACCTTCTCCCAGGCCAAGGGCATCTACAAGAAGGGCAAGTTCAACGCCACCAAGCTCATCCTGCCGCCCTATGGCCGCGGCATGCACAAGATGATCGACAAGTACTTTTTGAAATAAGGGTATCTGCGGACTTTTGCCGTCACCTTTCTGTAGGAGCGTCGCTCGCGGCGCGATCCCATACGTTGGGTTATCGCGCCGCCTACTCGCAGAGCACAGAGAGCGCCGCTCCTACGGATAACCACCAACAAAAAAAGAAGAGTGCGCTATGGATCAGGGACTCAATCGCCGCAGCTTTCTCAAGCTGGGCGCCGCCGGGAGTGCCTTGCTGGCCACCGGCTCCAGCCTCACCCTGCTCACCGGCTGTTCCAGCAATGACGGCCCGGCGGCAGGGTATCGCCATTTTCGCCAGCAGGACGTGGACCTGCTTACCCCCCTGGTCGGCGCCGTGCTGGGCAAGGCGCTTACCGATGTGGGGGCCAGCGCCGAAGACGGCATGAAAGCCTACGACGACCTGCTGGAAGGGGCCATGCCCGGCACCCGTGCCACCCTCTTTCAAATTCTCGACCTGATGCAACTGGGCGCTGCCCGCTGGTTTATCACCGGCACCTGGGCCAGCTTTGCCGAGCAGAGCGAGGACGAGCTGCAACAGACCCTGGCCCACTGGTCATCCAGTGATCGCGGCCTGTCGCGCATGGCCTTCAAGGGGCTCACCCAACCCATGTTCATGGCCTGGTATGTGAAACCCGACGCCGCACGCAGCACCGGCTACCCGGGACCACCGCAGAAAATTGTCGCCTGATCGACCTTTCTTTGCCTCTGCAACAGCCAAGAATAAAAGGACAACGCCATGCAGGATCTGTCTTCCCTGCCCATCAAGGGCATCAACGACCCGTGGAAAACCGGCATCAAGAATGGCTGGGATGTGATCGACGGGCGCACCGTTTCTGCTGACCGCACCCTGGAAGCGGATGTGGTGATCATTGGCACCGGTGCCGGCGGTGGTGTCAGCGCGGAAATTCTCACCCAGCGCGGGCTCAAGGTGATTCTTATCGAAGCCGGCAAGCTGATGAGCTCCGACGACTTCACCCTGAACGAAGGCCAGGCCTACCGGGACCTGTATCAGGAGGGCGCCATGCGCGCCACCAAGGATGCCGGCATGACCATCCTGCAGGGCCGCACGGTAGGCGGCACCACCGTGGTCAACTGGACCAGCTCCTTCCGTACGCCCAGCGAGACCCTGCAGTACTGGCAGGACACCTTCGGCGTGGACAACCTGCTGCGCAAGGATCTGGACCCCTGGTTCCAGAAGATGGAAGAACGGCTCAAGATCAGCCAATGGATCATGCCCCCCAACGCCAATAACGACGTGCTGAAAAAAGGCTGTGACGCTTTGGGCTGGGAATGGGCGGTGATCCCGCGCAACGTGGAAGGCTGCTGGAACATCGGTTACTGCGGTATGGGCTGCCCCACCAACGCCAAGCAATCCATGCTGGTGACCACCCTGCCTGCCGCCATGAATAATGGCGCCACCCTGATCCACAGCGCCCAGGCCCACCGCCTGCTTATCGACGGCGATACCGTCACCGGGGTGGAAGTGCGTCCGCTCAACAACGACAAGGTGCCCACCGGCGCCACGGTCACCGTCAAGGCGAAAACCGTGATTGCGTCCGGCGGCGGCATCCAGACCCCGGCCCTGCTGTTGCGTTCCGAGGCACCGGACCCCCAGGGCAGGGTGGGCAAGCGCACCTTCCTGCACCCCACCACCTTCACCTTCGGCATTTACGACCAGGAAGTGGCGCCGTATTACGGCGCGCCGCAATCCCTGTATTCCGACGAGTTCGTGTTCAAGCATGGCGTGGACGGCCCGGCGGGCTACAAGCTGGAAATGATGCCCATGCACCCGGGCCTGACCGGTGCCCTGATGGGCGGTTACGGTGGCGACGCCCGCAATGAAATCGAGCAGCTGCCGAACCTGGCATCCTCCATCGCCTTGTTGCGAGATGGTTTCCACGCCGACAACCCCGGTGGCAATGTGGAATTGCGAGACAATGGCGAGCCGGTCATCGACTATCCCGTTGACGATTATCTGCTGGAAGGCGCCAAGCGCTCCCACCTGACCATGGCGGAAATGCACTTCGCCGCCGGCGCCAGAAAAATCCGTCCCAGCCACGCCCATGCCGGCTATTACAACAGCTGGAAAGAGGCCAGGGACGGCATCAACACGCTGGCCTATGACCCTGTCATCACCGGTCTGGGCAGCGCCCATGTGATGGGGGGCTGTGCCATGGGTCAGGATGAGTCCCGGTGTGTGGTGAACAGCGATGGCAGCTACAAGTATCTGAACGGCCTGTACGTCATCGACGGATCCGTATTCCCCACCAGCCTGGGGGTCAACCCGCAGCTCACCATCTACGGCATGAGCGCCCGCAACGCCACCGCCCTGGCGGACAAGCTGCAAGCCTGACCCGCCCGAAACCTCCCTGCTCCGTTGGCACCCAACGGGGCAGGGTTGCTCCCTTCACCATCGTAGCCGCCCCCCATTTCACCCCGAAAACCTCAGGTAGCAGGGGAAGCCGGACGCCAAATAGGGTATAAGTGCGGCATGAAAACCCCGCAACGATTACAACCCCTGGTAGATGACGGTCTCATCGACGAGGTCATCAGCCGTCTTATGAGTGGCAAGGAAGCGGATATCTTCGTGGTCCGCTGTGGCGACGAGATACGCTGCGCGAAAGTCTACAAGGAAGCCGCCAAACGGAACTTCAAGAAAGCCGCCCAGTACCGGGAAGGCCGCAAGGTGCGTAACAGCCGCCGCAGCCGGGCCATGGAGAAAGGCTCCAAGTTCGGCCGGGAACAGCAGGAAAAGATCTGGCAGAGCGCCGAAGTGGATGCCCTGCGCCGACTGGCAGAAGCCGGCGTGCGCGTGCCCAAGCCCTACGACATGCTCGAAGGGGTGCTGCTGATGGAGCTGGTCACCGACGATGAAGGCGATGTGGCCCCGCGCCTCAGCGAGGTGGTGATGTCCGCCGAGCAGGCAGAAGAAGATCATGCCCTGATGATGCAATACGTGGTGCGCATGCTGTGCGCCGGCATCATCCACGGCGACCTGTCGGAATTCAACGTGCTGGTGGACGACTACGGCCCGGTGATCATCGACCTGCCCCAGGCCGTGGATGCCGCCGCCAATAACAGCGCCGAGGCCATGCTCTACCGGGACGTGGACAACATGACCCGCTATTACGGCCAGTACGCCCCGTCACTGCGCGGCAGCCGTTACGGCCAGGAAATCTGGGCTCTGTATGAAAGCGGCGAACTGACCCCGGACAGCGAGCTTACCGGGCATGTGGAAGACGACGGGCACATCGCCGATGTGGAAGACGTGCTGGCAGAAATCAAGGCAGCGTTCGAGGAAGAACAGGAACGCCGTGAGCGGCTCAGCGGCGACGCCGAGGACAGTGGTTATTGAGCCCATCACATAGGGTGCACTGAGTCTAAGGCGAACTACATCCTGCGGAAAACCTGAATTGCCGGTATCCCCACCTATCCGTAGGAGCGTCGCTGGCGGCGCGATAGCCAACGCATGGAATCGCGCCGCCAGCGACGCTCCTACGGGAGAATGTATCGCTAGGCGACAGGTACGCCGAGGCACCGGCTAACGTCCGGCGACAGCTCGCCAATCATGGCATCCGCCCAGAAAAACCCCTGCACCGACACCCCACACAAAAACACGACCAGCAGAAAAAAGATCAGCGGTTTGATACGCGCCCGATGGCCGTACACATAGCGGGTAGGGCGAAACACTTTTTCGCCGGGCAAGGGCAACTGCCCCAGCCGCAATATCTGAAAACTGTGCCGGCCTTCGATGGCCAGCACCAGCAGCGCCAATCCCAGCGGCAAGCCGATAAACAGGCCATAGAGCACCAGCTCCAGGCCATTGAACGCCCCGTAGCGGTGGCAGTGGGCGGTTTCCAGATAGCGTTCAAACCAGGGGAAAAAGAAAAATTCCGTCAGCAGGAAAAGCGGCACAGCCCAGGCGGCATGAAACAATAGCAGGCGGATACGCTCAGCCTTGCTGTATTGCGGTGCCCACTCGGCCATACGCCTTCCCCCGAATCGATCTTCCCAGTGGGAGGCACCGCTCCCACAGACGTTCCTTATTATTCAGGGGGTATTCTGGCAGAAAGACTCAGCGGTCGTCGCGACGCAGCACAAAGAAAAACGGCTGCTTCATGCGTTTCAGGTCCATGATGCCGAGCACGGTGTTGTCATCCACCTTGCGGAACACATCATTGATGGGCAGGTTGTCGTAGGACATGGTGGCCGAGGTTTTTCCCCGATAGGTAACCATGCGCAGGCGGGCAGCTGACTGCCGACCCGACAGCAGTGGCAGCATCCACTGGAACACCTTTCCGACGCGCTCTGACTTCAGGAACGGCAATCGGTCGAGCAACCCCAGCCCCGGCATCACCAGCAACGGCTTTACCGTTGTGAGCTTGCCGGACGCCTTGCGAAAGACCAGCGGGTGGACGTGTTCCGCACTGTCAAAACGCTTGCCATGCCAGTGGCAACGTTCCAGCACGCCATCCAGCGGATGACCGGTTTCGAAGCCTTCGCCTTTCCAGGCACCGATCATGAAATCCGTCTCAATCGGCTCCAGCGCATCATAAATGGCCAGCGCATCGTCAGGGGATACCCGACCAGCCTGCTGAGCTGCCGCAAAACTGATTTCTTTAACGCCGTTCTGGCTTGCTTGTGACGCGCCCATGATTGACTCCCTGAAGCCGCACGAAGAAGGGATCCCTACGCTAAGCAGAGCTCGGCAAAATCTCCAGCGCTTGTGCTCTATTGTCAGGCAAGGGTGTTCACCAAAAACACCATTCATTGACCAAAACGGTCTTTTGAAAAAAACGGAACGCAGAAAGAGAAAAATCACCCGACATTGTTTACTTCACACCCAGCAGCATCGACATCGTCAGCCTGCTTATCCTGGTTCATCACAGACTAGAGGGAGAGTGGTACAGGGTCTGAGGTCGGACGTCAGAGGTCTGAATTCCCGTAACCGCACATGAACCTTTTTCCTCCGTGAACCCTGCACCCTCTGTGCTAACAATCACCCCTTGCAGCGTCCTTCTTCGCGCAATGCCGCCGCGCTGTCTTCCAGCCGCTGCTGCTCCCGGCCCAGCAAGGCGCTGACCTGTTTCAGCTCGCGAATCTTGTCGTCCACCGCTGCCTTCTTTTCCGCCATCAGCACGGCACCCTGTTCGCAATCGATGCTGTCGCTGCGCAAGGCATCGAGCACCTCACGAATCTCGCGCAGGGAAAAGCCCAGCACCTTGAGCTGGCGCACCATGGCCACCCGCTCCACCGCCTTTTCCGGGTAGTCCCGGTAATTGTTGCCGCGCCGCTCCACTTCCTGCAGCAGGCCAGCCTTTTCGTAGTAGCGCAGGGTGTGGCGGTTTACCCCGGTACGCTGTTCCAGTTCGGCAATCTGCATGGCCGCCTCTTGAGGAGCCTCTGAATAACTCCTTGCGTACTCAGCGTAGACTGAAGCGTGCAAGGAGTTATTCAGAGGCTCCTTAATTCGCTGTTGACCTTAGAGCATACTCTACCCTTTAGGGTGGTGGCATACCTCATCACGGAGACCTGCCATGACCCTGCTCATCACCGGCGCCAGCGGCTTTATCGGCCGCCATGTCTGCGCCCAGTTAAGCCATCACCATGACATCCTGGCGGTATTGCGCCAGCCGGACAGCCAGCTCCCCGCCTTGCGCCAGCAGGTGAATGCCCTGGGCGGGCAGGGCGAGCGCCTGCAGGCGGTGCCGGGCGATCTGGATCTGCCCGGCCTGGGCCTGCCGGCGGATCTGCCCGCGCCCCGGGCCATCATTCACCTGGGTGCCCGCTTTGCCTGGCAGCTTGATCGGGACAGTGCCCACCGCACCAATGTGGCCGGCAGCCTGGCGGTGGCCGAGCTGGCCCGACGCCATGGCAGCCGGCTGGTGTTTATCAGTGGCTTTATGCTGGAAAACCGGGAGCATCTGCAGCGGCTGGGGATCACCGGCGACGATCCAGAGCAAGTGGACTGGCAAGCCGTCTACCGCCGGGCCGGCGGTTATGAAGCCAGCAAGCTGGAAGCAGCGATCCGGGTGCGCGCCCTGGCGGCGGCCAGCGATCTGGATCTGGTGGAGGTGCAGCCCGCCACCGTGGCCGGGCACAGCCAGAACGGCACCCTGGATACTGCCCAGCCCCTGTTTGCCCTGCTCGACAACCTGGCGAGTGGGCGCCTGGCCATGGTACCCGGCAGCCCGGAGCACTGGCTGCCGCTGGTGGCCGTGGACCATCTGGCGGCACTGATTGCCGTTGCCGCCACCAGCGACACCGTGCCGCAACGGTTACTGGCCCTGGATCCGGACACACCCAACTTGCAGGGCCTGCTGGCCATCGCTGCCAATACTCTGGGACGGCGGGCCCCGCAACGGCATCTGCCGATCCCGGTACTGGCGGCCCTGCTGCGCCTGCCCGGCATGCCGCGACTGATGAACACCTGGCCGGAGGCCCTGCACTTTATCCAGCCCACCCGCTTCGATACTGCCAGTACCGATGCCTTCCTGGCACAGCAAGGGCTAACGCGCCCCGCCATGGAAGCGGTGATCGCCGCCAGCGCCCGCTGGTACCAACAATATCGACGTGATCAGCCCGACCTGTATCCGGCCTGACCCTGCATCTTTGCAGACGCTTGGGGTATGCTTGCGGGCATTGTGGGTGCCCGGCGCCAGGCCGGGCACGGTATTCAGCGACAGAGCGAGCCAAGCATGACCAACCGCGTAATCTACCCCGGCACCTTCGATCCGATTACCAACGGCCACCTGGACCTGGTAGAGCGGGCCGCCAAGATGTTCGATGAAGTGGTAGTCGGCATTGCCGCCAGCGAAAAGAAAGGCCCCCTGTTCACCCTGGAAGAACGGGTAGACCTGACCAATCAGGTGCTGGCTCACCTGCCCAACGTGCGAGTCACCGGCTTCTCCAAACTGCTGGCTCACTTCTGCAAGGAAGAGGAAGGCAACATCCTGCTGCGTGGCCTGCGGGCAGTGAGTGACTTCGAATACGAATTCCAGCTCGCCAACATGAACCGGCAACTGGCCCCGGAACTGGAGACGGTCTTCCTGACCCCGGCGGAGCACCTGTCTTTTATCTCCAGCTCCCTGATCCGCGAAATCGCCCTGCTGGACGGAGATGTGAGCAACTTCGTGCCACCGCTGGTGGCAGAAGCGCTGGAGCAAAAACGCCATGAAAGAAAGAAAGGATAAAGTTAGCCGACAACGCCAGTCAGCCCCGGCATGACAGCCAGGCCAACCCCGCGAACCGGAACCAGTCGCGGGTACCGGCTGTTCAGAAACGGTAGCCTTGGATCGCGTCATCAGGATCGCCACTCAATAATAATAACGCTGACAACCCCTGTAGGAGCGCCACTCTCTCTGTGTTCCTACAGAAAATATCCGCATCCACGGAGGAACCCCATGCGCATTCTGCTCTCCTTTCTACTGCTGATCGCCGTCAGTGCCCAGGCCGCCGGGCCGGGCAAGAACGCGGTAGCGAGTGCTCACCCACTGGCCACTGAGGCCGGCATGGAGATCCTCGAGCAGGGCGGCAATGCCTATGACGCGGCCATTGCCGTAGCCGCAGCGCTGGCCGTGGTGGAACCCTACTCGGCGGGCATGGGCGGCGGCGGTTTCTGGCTGCTGCACCGGGAAAGTGACGGCCTGCAAACCTTCGTGGATGCCCGGGAAACCGCCCCGGACGCCGCCATCCCCACCATGTACCAGGATCGCGATGGCAAGGTGGTGCGTGACTGGGCCCTGAACGGCCCCAGCGCCGCCGGTATCCCCGGCCAGGCCGCTGCCTTTGTGCATCTGGCGGACAACTACGGCAAGCTGCCCCTGAAGAACTCCCTGGCCCCGGCCATCCGACTGGCGAAGGACGGGTTCGAGGTGGAAGACCACTACCGCAAACTCGCCGGTTACCGTGAGGATGTGCTCAACCGCTTTCCGGAAGCCGCCGCCATCTTCCTGCACAATGGCAAGGTGCCCCCCGCTGGCCATGTGATCAAGCAACCGGATCTGGCCCGGGTACTGACCCTGCTGGCCGAGAAGGGCAAGGCCGGCTTCTACCAGGGGGAGGTCGCCCGCAAACTGGTGGAAGGCGTGGAGCAGGCCGGGGGTATCTGGACCCTGGAAGACCTGGCCAACTACGACGTGATTGAGCGCTCACCCACCGTGAGCACCTTCAAAAATGCCCGTATCGTTTCTGCACCACCGCCCTCCGCCGGTGGCATCGTGATGGGCCAGGCCCTCAATATCCTCAGCCAGTTCGATGGCGAACCGGACACCCACCTGATCGTGGAAACCATGCGCCGGGCCTACCAGGACCGGGCCCGTTATCTGGGCGACCCGGACTTTGTGGATATCCCTGTGGATAAGCTGTTGAGCAGCGATTACGCCAAACAGCGAGCCAGCACCATCAACCCGGACGAAGCCACCCCCAGCCACACCCTGGGCGAGCCGCTCACCGTGGAAGAGGGTTTCCACACCACCCACCTGTCGGTGCTGGACAAGGCCGGCAACCGGGTCGCCGCCACCCTGAGCATCAACCTGCCGTTCGGCAGTGGCTTCGTGCCCCCGGGCACCGGCGTGCTGCTCAACAACGAAATGGATGATTTCTCCGCCAAGCCCGGTGTCCCTAACGCCTATGGTCTGGTGGGCAGCGAGGCCAACGCCATCGCCCCCGGCAAGCGCCCGCTGTCGTCCATGACGCCCACCTTCGTGGAATTCGACGACCGCGTGGCTATCCTCGGCACCCCCGGTGGCAGCCGTATCATCACCATGGTCATGCTCGGCGTGCTGGAAGCGGCCAACAACCAGCCGGTGGACGCCTGGGTCAACCGGGTCCGCTTCCACCACCAGTACCTGCCCGATGAAGTGCAGGCGGAGCCGGAATTTGTCGGCAGCGACGCCGCCAAGGAGTTGATGCTGCGCGGCCACCATGTGGTTTCCACCGGCCGCGACTACGGCAACATGCAGGCGATCCTGTGGCGCAAGGACAGCAATGAGGTCACCGCCGCCAGCGACCCCCGCGGGATCGGCAGTGCCGAGGTGAGTGGGCAAGCCGCATTGAAGAAAACCGGGTCGGATTGAGGCCTGAAGGAGCCCCTGTTGTGAAAAAAACACTGCTCTTTATCGCCATGACATTTCTGACCGCCTGCAGCCAGAAGGCGGTTTATGACAATATCCAGCTCAACAATCGCATCCAGTGCGACAAGGTGCCGCTGTCGGAATACGATGCCTGTATGGAGCGGGCCAGCAAATCCTACGAAGACTATGAAAGGGAGCGTCGGGAAGTGGACGAGTCATAGCACTCCGATCGTTCGCCAGCATTTATCCCGTATTGCTCAGCAATAACACCTCGCACACTTCCACCCCTCGGACAGCGGTAGCAGCGCACCCGGTTTCCGGTTAGCGTTGCTGTTCCCGTGATTACGACTGGAGCCGTCCATGCCCTCCCTGTTTGGCACAGCCCTTCCCCTGATCCAGGCCCCCATGGCGGGTGTGCAGGACTGGCGCCTTGCGGCGGCGGTGTGTGAAGCCGGTGGTTTGGGGTCGGTTCCGGCGGGGATGCTCAATGCGCAGGGACTGGAAGAACAGTTGGCGCAACTCCGCGCTGCCACCACCAAACCCTGGAATGTGAATTTCTTCTGCCATACACCACCGACGCCGGACCCGGACGGGGAGCAGCGCTGGGTGGAAACCCTGCAGCCCTTCTATGAAGAATTTGCGGCGGATACCTCGGCGATCCCCCGTGGCCCGTCACGACAACCCTTCGACGCGGACTGTGCAGCGATGCTGGAACAGTATCGCCCTGCGGTGGTGAGCTTCCATTACGGCTTGCCGGAAGCCGCTTTGCTGGCGCGGGTAAAGGCCACCGGTGCCCGGGTGCTGTCCAGCGCCACCACGGTGGAAGAGGCCATCTGGCTGGCAGAGCATGGCGCCGATGCGGTAATTGCCCAGGGGCTGGAGGCCGGCGGCCATCGTGGCCATTTCCTCAGCGACGACCTCAGCCGGCAGCAGGGCACCTTCAGCTTGCTGCCGCAAATCTGCGACGCCATTTCCCTTCCGGTGATCGCCGCCGGCGGCATTGCCACCCCCGCAGGGGTCCAGGCCGCCCGCGCGCTGGGTGCCAGTGCGGTTCAGGTGGGCACGGCCTATCTGCTATGCCCAGAGGCCACCACCAAGAGCATCCATCGGCAGTGGCTGCAGAGTGACCGCGCCCGCCATACCGCACTGACCACGGTATTTTCCGGCCGCCCGGCCCGGGGCATGGTGAACCGGCTGATGGACACCCTGGGCACCCTGCCGGACACGGCACCGGCCTTCCCGCTGGCGGGTAATGCCATTGGCCCGTTACGCGCGGCAGCGGAATCGCAGGGGAGCGGGGACTGCTCGCCGTTGTGGGCGGGGCAGTCTGCCAGCGGTTGTCGGGAAATGCCGGCGGCGGAGGTAACCCGGTGGCTGGCCGAGGGCTGGGCTTAATTTTTACGTAGGAGCTATGCTTGCATGGCGAACAGGCTCTGACGCCTTCGCCATGCAAGCATGACTCAAACAGAACCCGCCGGGCTGCTTTCTCCTATGGCCCGATTTAACCTTGCAGGTTGTGGGGCAGCGGTCAGAATCGACATCCTGTTTACCGGCCAGGCCGGTGTGAGACTTGCCCGGCCCGCTGCCGGGCCCCAGCGGAGTGCTTTTCATGCAGCGTATCGAGATTACCAAGACCTTCCCGTTTTCCGTGGACAAGCTGTTCGACTTTCTCAGTGACCACGAGAACCTGGAAGTGATTTTCGCCCCGGCCAAGATCAAGCGGGTGAAGCCCGGCATCGACAGCCCCAACGGCGTGGGCTCCACCCGCCGTATGCGCATCCTGATCGCGCCGCCGTTCGAAGAAACGGTCACCAAGGTGGTCCCCAACGAGCTGATCGAATACAAGATCAGCAAGGGCAGCCCGCTGAAGAATCACAAGGGCACCATGCGCTTTTCAGAAAGTGGTGATGGTGGCAGCCAGTTGCATTACGTGATCGAGTTTGAAGGCAAGTTGCCGCTGATCGGGCCGGCAGTGAAAGCCGGTCTGGGCCAGGCCATCAGCCGCGGCCTGAACAAGCTGAAATTGTAAGCCGCACTCTGTAGGCGCCATGCTCGTATGGCGCCTACAGGGCTTTCAGACATAAAAAAACACCGGCACCCTTGCTTGCACAGATGCCGGCGTTAAACGGTTGCACAGTGATTAACCGAGGTTAGAACGTATAGTTCAGACTCAGGTTTGCGTTGGTCGGTGGGCCGTAATAGCTCTGACCAAAGTAACGCAGACTGCTCAGATATTTTTCGTCGGTCACATTGTTAACACGCAGTTTGGCATTGAAGTTGTCAGTGAAGTCATAGCCGGCCATCAGGTTAACCAGAGCATAACTATCCTGTTTCGTTTCGTTGCCTCCGCTGGTGTTGGTCACACGGCTCTGCCAGTTAACGGTCATTCCCACTTTCAGTTTCTTCAGTCCGACCGGGCGATACGTGGTAGCCAGGGTAAAGGTGTCTTCAGGAATGTAGGTTCTCAGCGCATTCCCTTCATCATCGTCCTCGATATCCAGGTAGGAGTAGCCGGCAGTGATATTCCAATCATTGAGAATCTCACCGGACACTTCCGCTTCATAGCCCCCGCTGTCGAAGTCCTGCCCACGGAATTCGGCTTTCGGTGTATTGTTTTGAATCTCCTCAGCCACATTCTTCTGCTCGGTTTCGAATGCCACTAAAGATGTGTTCAGTCGACCCTGGAACCATTCGCTCTTCAGCCCATATTCAATGTTAACGCCTTCCACCGGATCCAGACGGCTGCCATCCGGCTTCAGTTCTGTTTGTGGATTGAAGATAGTGGTATAGCTGGCGTACAGGGAGTGCTGCTCGGTAAGGTCAAAGATCACGCCAGCATAGGGGACCAGCTCAGAGGCACTGCTGGTTCGTGAAGCACCGTAGGCTTCGCCCTCGCTTTCCACATCCTGATAACGGGCACCAAGCACCGCCGTCAGCGGGTCAGCCAGGTTAAGGCGGGTGGCCAGATAGCCGCCCAGGTAACGGTCAACCCAGTCACTGCCTTCTTTCTCTCCGTCAAAGGCTGGCTCGGGGAAGTCCCCGGTGAACACTTGCTCCGAGTCAATGGGGGTAAAGCGCGAACCGCCGAAATCAGCAAAGGTCGACATTTCTTTCGGGCGGACTTTGCCACGGTTAAAGCCGATGACCATTTCATGGACACGCCCACCGACCTCATAGGGGCCCCGGGCAGACAGATCAACGGTTTCCTGGCGTTCATAACTCTGGAACTTGCTGGGGTAGGCAAACATGCCATCCAGATCACGGGTAGGATTACCGAAGAGATAAAGTAACTTCGAGTCACCTTCCCATTTACGGTATTGGTAAACCGCTTTGCTTTCCCAGCCATTATCAAACTGTTGAGCCAGTTCGACAAAGGCATCTTCCTTGACCGTATCCCAGAAGGCCCAATCGGCACCGGTGCTGGTGGAAACGCTAAAGTCTGTCGGGGTGCCATCCGCATAGAAAAGCGGCAAGGAGCCCCACATGTTCTGGTCCGCTTTGTCTTCCTGACGGGAATAACCAACGGTGAACAAGGTATTCTCGGTCAGATCCGCTTCAACAACACCATAGAGAACGCCACGCTCTTTTTCATAGCGGTCCAGATAGGAGTTTCCATCCCGGTAAGCGGTCACCACACGGGCTCGGACATTATCGGTCAGACTGCCTGACACATCGCCATCGGCGCGGTAGGTGTCCCAGGAGCCTCCGGTCAAGCCCACAGACGCCTGGCTATCACGGGTGGGGCGCTTGCGGACAAAGTTCACCACTGCGGAAGGCTCGCCTGCCCCGGTCATCAGACCATTGGCACCACGAATCACTTCCACGCGTTCAAATAGCGCGGTATCCAGATCGCCTCGCACGCCGGGTCGACCCGATGGTGAACCCACACCATCATATTTGAACGTATCAATATCAAAACCGCGGGCATTATATTCAGCCCGGTCGGTTTCATATTTCTGCACGGTAATACCGGTCGTATTGGCCAACACATCATTGATGGTGTTTTGCCCGAAATCATCCATCTCCGTACGCGTGGTGACCGATACGGATTGCGGCGTTTCCCGCAGACTCATCGACAGGCCTGTGGCACTGGAAACGGCTCTTTTGGGCGCATAGCTCTCGGTATTATCGGACACTGTTCCCGGCGCAGAGGCACCGACAGAAATTTCACCCAGTTCATGGGCTGGCGTATTCGCCTCATCAGCCAGAAGGCCGGGCGAGAAGACTAACAGCGAAGCATTGACAGCCCCGATCAGAATTCGCTTTCTCATTGAAGACCCCAGTCAGTTCAAACACTTATCGGCCCCGCAGGCAGAATGATCGCTGCCCCCACAACACTGTGAGCCGAAACTGACGAAGGATCATAATGATTTTGATAACCGTTCTCAATAGCGTTACCGGCTATTGCCGTCATCCTGGGAAAGCAGAGACTGCAATTCCGCGCGACCACGCTGGTTTGCCTCCACCAGCTTGTCGCCGTCGTGCTGGTGCTCAACCTGCTCGCGCAGCAGGGCCTCGTCCAGCTCGCGGAAGCTGCGCACCAGGTCGATGGCGGTGGATTCCGGCACGCCCAGTTGCATCAGCGTCAGGCGGGTGCTGAGCAGGGCAGACTCGAAGGTTTCGCGGATCACCTGCTCCACCCCCAGGGCATGGAGCTTGTAGGCGTGGAACCGGTCCCGGGCTCGGGCCACGATGGTCACGTCAGGAAAATGGTGGCGCACCAGTTCCGCCGCCTTGAGCGACGCATCCACGTCGTCCACGGCCAGCACCATGACTTTGGCGTGTTCCAGTCCGGCGTTGCGCAGCAGGTCCAGACGGGTCACATCGCCGAAGTACACCTCGTTGCCGTAGCGGCGCAGCATGTCGATTTCGTCCGGGTCGGAATCCAGCGCGGTGAAGGGAATCTTGCGGGCTACCAGTATCCGCGCGGTGATCTGCCCGAAGCGGCCCAGCCCGGCAATCACCACCCGCGGGTGGTGGTCAGGCAAATCTTCCGCTTCCAGATCCGGGCGAGTGCTGCTGGTACGCCGGTCCGGCCACAACAGGGACACCAGCTTCAACAACAACGGGGTGGCCGCCATGGACAGGGCCACCACCAGGTTGAGCTGTCCCACCAGGGTGTTGTCCAGCAGATTCAGCGCCTGGGCCTGGGTAAACAGCACGAAGGCGAATTCACCGCCCTGGCACAGCAGGATGCCAAACAGGGCGGTATTGCGCCATTCCACCCCGCGCAGCCGACTGATCACCGCCAGCACCAGCGCCTTCAGGCCCAGCAGCACCACCAGATACAAGGCAATGTCGCCGGGGTTGTCGACCAGCAGACGCAGATCCATGGTCATGCCGATGGCCAGGAAGAACAGCCCCAGCAACAGGCTCTTGAAGGGCTGGATATCGGTTTCCAGTTGCTCCCGGTAGGGGGAGTTGGCCAGCAATACGCCGGCCACGAAGGCCCCCAGGCCCATGGACAGGCCCAGATGCTCCATCAGGGCGGCGGCGCCCAGCACCAGCATCAGGGCACTGGCGATCATCAATTCCCGATTGCGCAGTTTGGCCAGCCAGCCCAGCCAGGGATTGAGGGCATACTTGCCCGCCAGCACCATGGCGACCAGTGCCACCAGACCCGCCAGCAACTGCGGGCTATCCTCACCGGCCTGGGTACCGGCCAGCAGGGGCAACAGCAGCAGGATGGGAATCACCGCCAAATCCTGGAACAGCAGGATGGAAAACGCGGAACGGCCCTGGGGCGTGCCCAGCTGGTTGTTTTCCACCAGCATCTGCACCACAAAGGCGGTGGAGGACAGCGCCAGGGTAAAGCCGATGGCCAGGCTCTTGTTGGTTTCGAAGCCCAGCAGCAGGAAGGCACCGGCCAGCAGCAGGGCGCTGAGAATCACCTGGCTGGCACCCAGCCCCACCAATCGCTGGCGTTGCGCCCACAGCTGTTGCGGCGCCAGTTCCAGCCCCACCAGGAACAGCATCAGCACCACACCCAGCTCGGCGAAATGCAGCACGTCGGTGCCGCCGCTTACCAGCGCCAGTCCCAACGGCCCCACGGCGATCCCCGCCGCCAGATAGCCAAGGATACTGCCCAGACCCAGTCGCTGGAACAGGGGCAATAACAACAACGTCGCCGCCAGCAATACCAGCGCCTGAGAGAAAAAGCCTTCCACGGTGACTCCTTGTTTTGTCGATTGCTGGCCACAAACCCGGCTCAGCCTGTGTAGCTGCCACGGCTCATAACATATCGAAAATAACACTGAATTATTGCTTCAATTTAATCTAACCACCCAGCCTTTGCCGCTCTTTGTACAACGTTTATACACGGACCTTTTGTTATGCTGATCAGGTAACCCCCTGAAGGAGGACCGCCCCATGACTACCCCCGATTGGCGTCTCCAAGGTCTGGAATTCATTAACTGCAACTGCGCTTTTGGCTGCCCCTGCCAATTCAATTCCCTGCCTACCCATGGCGACTGCGAAGCTCTCGGCGCCACCCATATCGAGAAAGGCTATTTTGGTGATGTGCGCCTCGACGGGCTCGACTTTGCCATGGTGCTGAAATGGCCGGGCCCGATCCACGAGGGCAATGGTGCCGCCCAGGCATTCATTGATGAACGCGCCACGGAGGAACAACGGGAAGCGCTGCTGGCGATTCTGTCCGGCGAAACCTCGGAACCGGGCGCCACCTTTTTCAACGTCTTCGCCAGCACCATGACCACCATGCATGATCCGGTTTTCTGTCCCTTGTCCATCGAGGTCGATGTGGACGGTCGCACGGCCCAGGTCAAGGTGGCAGATCAGGTCGAGGCCCATGGCGAACCCATCATCAACCCCATGAGCGGCGAGCCGTTACGAGCCCGCATCGACCTTCCCCAAGGATTTGAATTTGCCGTGGCCGAAGTGGCCAGTGGCACCACCCGGGCCAGCGGTGCGCTGCCGTTATCGCTGAGCGGCTCCCATGCTCACATGGCAAGGCTGGACATCGGCCCGGCAGGGATTCACCACTGAGGTAAACGCCGGCATGCCTGGCATGAAAGCGTTAAACCTGCTCTGGCAACCCCTGCGCCGCCAGCCGATCACGCTGGCGGCGCTGTTTGCTATTGTCGCGCTCAGTTGGTGGTATCTGGTCAACATGGCGCAGGGCATGACCACCATGGACATGCCCATGCCATTTCGCCCCTGGTCGGGGAATGATTTCCTGGTGATGTTGCTGATGTGGATCATCATGATGGTCGGCATGATGATCCCCAGTGCCCTGCCCATGATCCTGCTTTACAAACAGGTTGCCCGGCATAACCGACTGCGCCACGTCGGGCTGGGCGTCACCCTTTTTGTGTTGGGTTATCTGCTGGTCTGGTCCGTGTTCAGCCTGCTGGCCACGGTGCTGCAATGGCAGCTGGAACGCCTGACGCTGCTCAGCCCCATGCTGGTCAGTAATAGTGTTGTCTTCAGCGCGACGGTGCTGATCCTGATCGGCCTGTACCAGTGGTCACCCTGGAAAGAGAGCTGCTTGCGATGGTGCAGGGGGCCCATGCTGTTCATCACTCGCCACTGGCAGCCGGGGTTATCCGGTGCCCTGCGCATGGGTATTCGCCACGGCGCTTTCTGCACGGGCTGCTGCTGGCTGCTGATGGCGCTGTTATTTGTTGGCGGCGTCATGGATCTGACCGTTATCGCTGCCGTGGCTGTATTGGTGCTGCTGGAAAAGCTGCTACCAGGCGGTCACGTCTTTACCCGTGGCACAGGCATTCTGGCCATACTGACCGGCCTGGCGCTGCTGACTTACTACTAGCTACCGCTCGACCCACTCTCAACCGATAGCAACTGCACCAAAATTGCCCACAACCCCGCAAAGCCTTACCATGCGCGCTCCTTGTCCGCCCCGGAATAGTGCACGGCATGAGTGAACAGAATGACAGGCTGCGCCAGCAGCTGGTCGGCGGCCTGCTGCGGCAACTGCACCTGGATGTGATGAGCCAGCGGTTCAACCCCCGCCTGGTGCTGGCGCTGTTCAATCTGGTGAATGGCGGGCTGAGTATTGCCCTGATCGCCATCGTCGCGCTGATCACCCAGCAGTCGTTTATCTTTCCGTCCCTGGGCGCCACTGCCTTTCTGCTGTTCCACCTGCCCCTGGCGGAGGCGGCCTCGCCGCGCAATGTACTCAGCGGCCACGTGATTGGCGCCCTTTGTGGTTGGGCCGCGCTGTGGGTATGCGGGCTGCACGATGCCCCCGCCGCCTTCCTCACCGGGGTGGAATGGCCACGGGTGGTGGCCGCCAGCCTGTCGCTGGGCTTTACCAGTGCGCTGATGATCCTGTTCCGGGTCGCCCACCCACCGGCCGGAGCCACATCGCTGATTGTTTCCCTGGGGCTGATGCACGAACTGCAGCAACTGCCAGTGCTGATCAGCGCCGTGGCCCTGCTGGTCGGCCAAGCATTTATCATCAATCGGGTGGCCGGCATCCCCTATCCCCTGTGGCGTAGTCGCAAACAGAGCACCTGAGCCACTTTCGTAATGAGAATTACTTTTATTCCTGTTATGCTGCCGCGCTCAGTCTGATCGTGACAGGTGCATCATGCGCGCAATTCTGGTGGTTCTTCATCGCTGGTTCGGCCTTTTTATCGCCAGCTTTCTGATTATTGCCGGCCTCACCGGGGCATTGATTTCCTGGGATCACGAGCTGGACGAGTGGCTCAACCCGCACCTGTTCGAAAGCCAGAGTCAGGGCGACCCCCTGCCCATGCTGGAACTGGTGCGTCAGGTGGAAGCCGAAGATCCCCGGGTACGCGCCAGCTTTTTTAATCTGCAGGCGGAACCCGGCCATAACGCGGAGATCTGGGTAGACGCCAAGGTGAACCCGGAGACCGGGCGCCGTTATGAACTGGATTACGACCACGCCTTCGTGGACCCGGTGACCGGCGAGATCGTCGGCAAGCGCCAGTGGGGCAAGATTTCCCTGCACCCGGAACACCTGATGTCCTTCCTCTACAAGCTGCACTTCACGCTGCACCTGCCGGAGTGGAAGGGTATCGACCGCTGGGGCATCTGGCTGATGGGCGCCGCCGCCATGGTCTGGCTGTTCGATACCTTTATCGCCATGGCACTGACCCTGCCGCGCAAGCGCCGTACCCAAAAGCCCGCGGGCAAGAGCTGGCTGCAGCGCTGGAAACCGGCCTGGATGATTCGCCGCGGCGCCGGTGCCTACAAACTGAATTTTGATCTGCATACGGCGGTTGGGCTGTGGGTGTTCGGCCTGCTATTGATTCTGGCCTTTACTTCTTTCTCCCTGAACCTGTACCGGGAAATCTTCTACCCGGTCATGTCCATGGTGTCCGAGACGACCCCCGGGCCTTTCGAGACGCGCACACCCACCGCCCTGCATGACCCGGTGGAACCGCAGGTAAGCTGGCCGGCCCTGTTCGATAAAGCGCGCACCGAAGCGGATAACCGCCAGTGGCAAGAGCCCATCGGCGATACCTTCTACAGTGACAACTTCGCCGTTTTCGGGGTGCGCTTCTACTACCCAGGTGAAGACCACGACAGCGGCGGCATGAAAGTGAAGAGCCTCTATTACGACGGAGAGAACGGCAAGCTGATCGGCGATGAAGTGCCCTGGCAGGGCACCGCCGCCGACGTCTTCAACCAGCTGCAGTTCCCCCTGCATTCCGGGCGCATCGCCGGCATGCCGGGCCGTATCATCGTGTCGATCATGGGTATTGCCGTGGCCATGCTGTCGATCACCGGCGTGGTGATCTGGTGGAAGAAGCGCAAGGCACGGGTGGCCAGCAAAAAGCGAAAGCAGGAAATGGCCCTGAACACCGCCACCTACCAATAGGCACCTGTAGGAGCACCTCTTGAGGTGCGAACAGAGGCCTTGCCGTAAATCACAGGCCCATGTGAACCCCTCAAGCCGGGGTTCGCACCTCAAGAGGTGCTCCTACAGGGGGGTTATAGCCAGGCGGCGTTCCAGTACGGGTAGTCTCTCAGCGATCTGACAAGGCCGGCTCGCAAAGGGTTGGCAACGATATATCGCGCCACATCCCGAATGCTTTCTTCTTTGCGTACCGCATGGTCGTGGTATCCCTTTTGCCAAACCGCCGAACCGCAAAGCCGGCCACTTCGACCCTTCACTCTGAGCATGACTCTGGACAAGGACTCGCCATCCCCAAGCTGAAACAACCAGTGCAAATGGTCAGGCATAAGCACATAGCAAAGTGTTGATGTGGCCCCTGAGCGGTCACTCCAGAGAATCGTCCTGCACACCAGGCTGGCGAGGTAACAGTCGGAGAAGAAAGGGTAACGGGCATTCGTGACAGTGGTAACGTGGTAAATCCGTCCCGCCTCTGAGTAACGTCCGCTTCAGTGGCTTCCCTGATATCGCTAACGTGGTTGCGCTGAATGAAAGAGCAGGAAAGACGATATCCTGAATTTTACGCATCTTTAGCAAAAAGACACCGAAATTCGCGCCTTGAGGTTGTTGATGCGGCTTTTGCCCAGCAGTTTCAGCAACATCATGCAGACACGATTGCGCTGAATGAAAGAGCAGGAAAGACGATATCTCTGAATTTTACGTAGGCATCTTTAGCAAAAAGACACCGAAATTCGCGCCTTGGGAAGGTGCCCTACAGCCTCAATCAGAACCGATCACGACCAGGCTGGTTGAGGTTGTTGATGCGGGTTTTGCCCAGCAGTTTCAGCAACAGGTTGCGGAAGAATCGCAGTAGCGGATAGAGCACTTTCGACACGCGCCGGGAGCGGAACATCCAATAGTTGAAGCGGTTGAATATGCCGGAGCGGCTGCCGATCAATGCCAGGGCATGGATGGCATCGGCACCGTAGTAAAGCTGGTCGCCCATCTTCACCACCATGCCCTGATCGATATCCAGGCCAGCGCCGGTAATCTCGCGCATCACTTCGCTATCTTCCCGGGCATCCACGATGTGCAGCTCACCGACGCTTTCGCGGATGCGCACCACCTGGCAGTAAGCATGGCAGGCCGGGCATTCCTTGTCGTAGACCAGCAAGATATTGGGGCGTGACACGTGATCTCCAGCTGAGCCAATAAAAAGCCCCCTTACGGGGGCTTGTTGTTACCACTGAATCGGCGCTTCCGATGACCCTGGGCTGGGCTGCTGGCCAGCGGGACGGGCCGCCGGGCTGCCTGCACCACCGGCGCTGCGTACCCGGTCGCCGGCTTGCAGGGGGCTGCTGGCCGGGCCGTCCAGGCGCGCCACGCCATAATCCGGGCGTACGTCGGTGACGGTCAGGGTGGCCAGAGCGTTGCCTTCCAGCTTGATGGTCAGACCGGTGTCCGGATCTTTCATTTCCCCGGCGGGGCGGTAGACCTGCATGCTGGCATCCTGCTCCAGCCGGCCCTGGCCCTGACTCAGGAACACGGTATCGCCCTGCACCTTGATGATCTGCACCGGGTAGAGCACATCCGTAGCAGCACCGGCCATGGCCCGGGCGATGACGGGATAGAGTTCATCCGCCAGCCGCTCCGGGTGGTTACGGTCGTCAATCTTGAGCTGACGAGCCACCTCGCGGATGGAGGCTTCAGACTGGTTCCAGTCGAACAGGTCTGCCCACAGGATTTCGCTGGTGGTGGTATCGATCAATCGATAGCGAACCCGGATACGCGGTTCATAGCCGGAGAACTTGGCACCGTAGAATTCCCGCTGGCTGTCGCCGATGCTGAAATCTTCGATGGTGCCTACCAGCAGCAGATCGGCCCCCTTGCGCTGACCCAGCCGGGCCAGTTCTTCCGGCGCCACACTACCACTGGCGACGACTGACTGCTCCTGATCAATGGCATCCAGGTTCGCCCGGTCCAGAACCCGGAAGCGGCCGGACTGGGTAAAGGCGGTGACCAGATCATCGCGCAACTGACGCTGCACCTGGCTGGCCGGCACCTGCACGTCACCCAGGTCGTAACGAGGTTGGCGGCTGTCGAAGGTGGTGATGGCAATACCGGGCAGGTGGGAGCGATCCGCACCCAGGGTCTTGGGACGCAGCACCTCCGCCTGCACATTGGCCTGCCACAGGCCGTCTTCCACCTGCTTCACCGACTGCACCTGGTAACTCTTGATATTGCCCAGGGTGGGCAGCTGCGGCTCCGGCACCGAGGTTTCGGTACCGATCCAGGTGCTCACGTCACCCTGCTGGCGAACCACCCATTGCAGCACATTGGTGCGGAAATTCGGGTCCACGGCCACGCTGACCCCGCCGGCCTGTCGCACCGCCGCCACCAGGGCATTGGTCATGGCCTGTTCCGGGTTGTCGCCATAGCCCCGGGCCGACACGGAAACGGTTTCCGTGGCGGCCTGGGCCAGCGACGCACACAGCAACAGGATGAAACATAACGGAGCGAACAGGTGCTTGGTCATAACGGCCTCCATGTCTGGTTAGCATGCACGCAACCGGTGACGCCAGTTGCGTGCTGCGTCCTTACAACCCGAACAGGCTCTTGCTGCGAGTCTTGCGGATTTCTTTTTCGTTGGTCCACTCAATGATGCCGGTCTGGATGTTGAGCAGCTTGAGAGTGAACTTGTAGTACACGTCCTTGGTGCTGCCATCGCGTTTGACGATGGAAGAGAAGTTACCGTACATCATCAGCTCGGCGCCGATCTGGCGGCCCATGGCGGCGGCCGTGGACGGATCCACCAGGCCGGAGTCGCTCTGGTATTCCAGCTGCTGACGCACACGATCCACCACGGACATGTCCACAAAACGGAACTTGCCGGAGTTGATCAGCTTGGACTGAATGGTGTCAGTGATGGACTCGGTGTCCACGTGCTCGGTGGTCTTGTTCTTGATGCGATCCACGAACACCACCGGACGACGGTTCTGGGTCATCTGCACGATGGGCGGGAACACCATCATGTCATCCACCATCTTGGCCGCGATCATCTGCAGGTCGGTGGAACCGAAATCCGTGTTGACGGTTTCCCGGGCCTGGGCATCGCCATAATCCACTTTGGAGGCACAACCGGACAGGGCCAGGGCGCTGCCCAGCAGCAGCATGGAAAGTACGCGTAGCATTATGGTTTTCTCCTTGTTCCTTTTAGAAAGGCGCACAGTTATTCACGCACCCAGATTTCAAAGCGTACCGCGGACGGGTTGGGGGCAACGGCCTGGACGCTGTTCTGGCTACGACCGGCCATCACCACCTGCCGCCAGGGCTGGCCTTCCGGCGCCTGCTCGAAACCGTCCTTGTCGAACCATTTGAACTTGTATTGGAAATCCAGTTCAAATTTCCAGTCATTTTCCAGGGTGGCCTGCACATAGAGCAGGTTGCCCACGGTCTTTTGCTTCAGGTCCTGCACGGAAATGCGGCTAGCCAGCAGGCTGTTGCTGGAATAGACCTTGGTGATGGTCTCGCCGTCTTCATCCACTTCCATGCGACCCATATTGGTGGCCGAGCAGGCCGCCAGCATGGCGGCCAGCAGCAGCGCCAGCATCGGGCGTAACAGTGTCATAAGGGTCCCTCCTGAACGGGTAACACGCGGGTAATCAGCTGGCCGGGAACGGCCGCCACATGAATCACGGTGAGGCCACGGTTTACCACCGGTACCGTCAACGTAGCATTGCCCCCGGGGGTGCTCAATACAAGGGTATGCTCCCCCTGGGGCAGTGAAAATCGTGTTGCCTGGGCATAGGCAGGCAGGGTCAGCCAGCTGCGCCGGTCCGCCTGCTCGCTGACCAGGTTATACAACTGGGTGGCAAAAGCCCCCAGCGGGCCGAAATCGTCGTTGGCCTTTTTCTGCAGGTTGTACTTGGCGGTGGCCCGCAGGGTCTGGCGTACCAGCATGCCGGGCAGTCGCTCTTTCAAATCCTTGGCGGCCAGGGCACCCACGTCGGCCAGTACCACGGTTTCCGCCAACGGCTGGCTGGCGCTATCCAGCACCCGCAGGCTGTTGGGGCGCGGCTTGCTGGTCAGGGAATAGGTGGGGAAGGCCACCGAGAAGATGCCGTGGACAGTGGGAATGGGCAGGCTGAATTCTTCCCGGGCCTGCACAAAACCCTGCTCGTAAAGTACCGCCACCATGCCGTCTTTTTCAGGCCGACCTTTCATGGCATTGGACACGCGCTCAACATCTTCCTTGAGCATGTCCAGCTCCGGGTGAATCTCCAGGGCCTTCTTGTAGTCCACCAAGGCATCGTTGTATTCGCCGTGGGCTTCCCAGAACAGGGCCGACAGGTAGAAGGTCCAGGCATTCTGGAAGCTGGCTTTCACTTCCCCGGCCACCGCATTGATACCTTCGAAATAACCGTCGAACTGGCTCAGGTCCACGTTGTTTTCTTCCGCCGCTTCCTCGGCCTTGGCGATTTCCTTGTCGCGCTTGTCCGCCGCCACCCGCTGCTCCAGGGCCGCCCCGCGCAATTCCACCGCGGTGCCAGTAGGGTCGTTGGCGTCCCAGTAATTCAGCGCCTGGTAGGCATGGGTGAAGATGCGCTCGTAGTCCGGCGCCACATAACTGCGGGCATTGTCGTTGGTGACCAGGGACGTGCCGGAGGAGGCCAGAGAAGAAAGCTGGATGCGGGCGCTGGCATCTTCCTCATCGTATTTCTGGATGGCACCGGCAAAGGCTTCCCGGCTCTGTTCACGCTGGCCAGTGAGCTGGCTGACCCGGCCCAGTTCCTGCAGGTAAAGGACACCATCACCGCCGGAGGCAGCCTTTTCCAGCTTCTCGGTGGCCGCTGGCGTCACCGGGGCGGTCGCCAAAGCGGCTTTCCATTGCTGGGCCTGGTTGGGGTAGGGCACAAACAGGGAGTTTGTGGCACAGCCGGACAATGCCAGCAGCCCTGCAACCAACAGGCATCCTTTCCTGAGTCGTCTTATCATGCGTTAGATACGAAAAAAGCCGGAGCAGGCAAGGTAGCCCGGCACCGGCTTTTTGTCGAGCGTTTCACCGTTCAGGAGGAGGGCCGGAACAGCCACTCCCCGAGAAACACCGAATCGCCTAGAACAACACCCGGGTACGGATGGTGCCGTCGATGGTACGCAGCTTCTCCAGCGCCAGCTGGCTGTAGCCCTTGTCCACATCAATGACCACGTAACCGATTTCCTCGTTGGTCTGCAGGTACTGGCCACAGATGTTGATACCGTTCTCGGAGAATACGGTGTTGATCTGGGTGAGCACGCCGGGCACGTTCTTGTGAATGTGCAGCAGACGGTGCATGTCCGGGTGGGCCGGCAGGGCCACTTCCGGGAAATTCACCGCACCCAGGGTAGCGCCATTGTCGGAGTAGCGGATCAGCTTCTCGGATACTTCGGTGCCGATGTTCACCTGGGCTTCCTGGGTGGAGCCACCGATGTGCGGGGTCAGGATCACGTTGTCGAATTCACGCAGCGGGCTGATGAACTCGTCGTCGTTACCCTTGGGCTCTTCCGGGAACACGTCGATGGCGGCACCCAGCAGGTGGCCATCGCGCAGGGCACCGGCCAGGGCGTCGATATCCACCACTTTGCCGCGGGCATAGTTGATCAGGTAGCCCTTGGGCTTGATGGCGCGGATCTGCTCTTCCTTGATCATCCAGCGGGTGGCAGCGGTGTCCGGCACGTGCAGGCTGACCACGTCGGACTGGCCCAGCAGTTCGGTGAGGCTACCTACCTGCTCGGCATTGCCCAGCGGCAGTTTCGGTACCACGTCGTAGAACTTCACCTTCATGCCCATGGATTCGGCCAGCACGGACACCTGGGCGCCGATGTTGCCGTAACCCACGATACCCAGGGTCTTGCCACGGATCTCATAGCTGTCCTTGGCAGACTTCAGCCAGCCGCCGCGATGGGCAGAAGCGTTCTTCTCGGGAATGCCGCGCATCAGGTTGATGGTGTGGGCAATCACCAGTTCGGCCACCGAGCGGGTGTTGGAATAGGGGGCATTGAATACCGGGATACCACGCTTCAGGGCGGCAGTCAGATCCACCTGATTGGTACCGATACAGAAACAACCCACACCGATCAGTTTCTCCGCCGCCTGGAACACCTCTTCGGTGAGCTGGGTGCGGGAACGAATGCCAATGAAATGGGCATCCTTGATCTTGTCTGCCAGGTCGTTGCCGGTCAGCGCGGTGGGCAGCAGCTCCACATTGCTGTAGCCGTGCGCCTTCAGGTTCTCCACGGCGTTTTCGTGGATGCCCTCGAGCAGGAGAACGCGGATCTTGTCCTTCTCAAGAGAAGTATCGGCCATGATTGAAGTCTCGGTAGCCTGTGAAATGGGCGCGTATGTTAACATAGCCCGCTCAAATTGAGAGCAGCCGCGCCGTCGGATTGCTCAAGTTGCCTTGAGAACGCCTCAACATCGTGCGTTTTACCCCTGCAGGAGACCCGTTGATGACCGCCCATGCCCATGCTGCGCTGGAGCAACTGACTGATTTGCTTGGCAATCGCCTCCTTACCGACCAGGAAAGCGCCCAGCGCTACGGGGTCGACTGGACCAAGGTATGGGCCCCGGCCCCTACGGCCATCGCGCTGCCGGAGACCATCGACGAAGTGCAGCAGATCGTGGAAATCGCCAACGACCACGGCCTGCACCTGGTGCCGTCCGGGGGCCGCACCGGCCTATCCGCGGGGGCGGTCGCCGCCAACGGCGAGCTGGTGGTGGCCTTCGATCGCATGAACACAATCCTGGATTTCAACGAATTCGACCGCGCCGTCACCGTGCAGCCCGGCGTCATCACCCAGCAGCTGCAGGAATTCGCCGAAGAGAAGGGCCTGTTTTACCCGGTGGACTTCGCCTCTGCAGGCTCCAGCCAGATTGGCGGCAACATCGGCACCAATGCCGGTGGCATCAAGGTAATCCGTTACGGCATGACCCGCGACTGGATCACCGGTCTGAAAGTGGTCACCGGCAAGGGTGAGCTGCTGGACCTGAACAAGGGCCTGATCAAGAACGCCACCGGCTACGACTTCCGTCACCTGTTCATCGGCGCCGAAGGCACCCTCGGCTTCGTGGTAGAAGCCACCGTGAAACTGGCCCGCCAGCCGAAAGACCTGACCGCCCTGGTTCTGGGCGCCCCAGGCTTCCGCGAAGTCATGAAGATCCTGCATGCCTTCCAGCAGGACATCGATCTGACCGCCTTCGAATTTTTCTCCGACAAGGCCATGGCTCACGTGCTGGAACACGGCGTGGCCAAGCCCTTCGATACCGAGTGCCCCTTCTACTGTCTGCTGGAATTCGAGCAGCTGTCGGAGGCCACCGGCGACCAGGCCATGGCCATCTTTGAGAAGTGTGTAGAAGAAGGCTGGGTGCTGGACGGCGTCATGAGTCAGTCCCTGCAGCAGCTGGACCAGCTGTGGCAGCTGCGCGAACGCATCTCCGAATCCATTGCGCCGCACACCCCCTACAAGAACGACATCTCCGTGACCGTGGCGAAAGTGCCGGACTTCGTGGAAGACATCGACAAGGTGGTGCAGGACGCCTACCCGGATTTCGAGATCGTCTGGTTCGGCCACATCGGCGACGGCAACATGCACCTGAACATCCTCAAGCCCGCCGACCTGGCCAAGGAAGATTTCTTCGCCAAGTGCAATAACGTGTCCAAGTGGGTGTTCGAGATCGTGCAGAAATACAACGGCTCCATCTCTGCGGAACACGGCGTGGGCATGACCAAGAAACCCTACCTGGAATACTCCCGCAGCCCGGAAGAGATCGCCTGCATGAAAGCGGTGAAACACGTCTTCGACCCCAACAACATCATGAACCCGGGGAAACTGTTCGATGTTTGATGAAGTGAACACCCCGGTGGATCAGGACGGTTACCAGCATCGCTGGATCGACGGCTCCCCCATCGACATTCCGGTGGGCAAGGCCGTGTGCGTGGGCCGCAACTACGCCGACCACGCCAGGGAACTGGGCAATGATGTGCCAGATGCCCCCATCCTGTTCATGAAGCCGGCCACCTCGCTGGTGAGTCTGCACGAACCCCTGGTGCTCCCCAAAGGGCAGGGCGCCGTGCACCACGAAGTGGAAATGGTGGTGCTGATCGGCAAACGGATTCACAGGGAAACCGACCTGGACAACGTCCGCTTCAGCATTGCCGGCTACGCCGTGGGTCTGGATCTGACCCTGCGTGACGTGCAGAACACCCTGAAAGAAAAAGGGCATCCCTGGGAACGGGCCAAGGCCTTCGACGGCGCCGCCCCGGTATCCGGCTTTATCGATGCCCGCGGCATTTCCGTAAAGCAGAAGCTCAACGTGACCCTGGAAATCAACGACGAGGTGCGCCAGCACGGGCACACCGGCCAGATGCTGTTCCCCACCTTCGAACTGCTCAGCGAAATCAGCCAGACCTTCACCCTGGAACCCGGCGACCTGGTCTTCACCGGCACCCCCGCCGGCGTCGGCCCGCTCAACAGCGGTGACAAGTTCACGGCGCGGCTGGGCAATATCATTCAGGTGTTCGGCTCCGTCGCCTGATGGTTAGCCCCTGAAGGAGCGCCCTTCCTGGGCGCGATCCTGCTGCCTGGGCAACCAGGCGCGGTATTGGATCATGGCCGATAGAGTAACGAAACCGTCATCGCTCAAGGGCCAACAATGTTTTAGCCCGAGCCCCAGTCAATGATTCATTCAAACAGCGCTTCTGCCAGCTTCGCCTCATCAAAATGCCTCCTACCCTTGAAGGCAATCGCATGCTCCCCCGGCTGCCGCATGGCACCGGCGGAGGGTATCCCCATGGGCCACAGATAAAACCGCTCCCCCCGTTTCGACACCGGCACCAGTCCTTTTCCATTGAACAGACTGCCGATACGGCCATCCGGTTGCGGCAGCGCACGCAAACGATCGGCGCTGGCAAACGAGTAGGGCGTCACCGGAAGACTGTCGTCCACCCTGCCGACTTGGACCAGGTAATGGGTGTCCGGCTCCAGTAACAGACTGACGCGTTGATCGCGGGCATCGGCAACGGTTCCCGGATAGAGGACAGGTTTGTCGCCTTTCATGTCAGCCGGTTTCAGGTTCGGATCCACCGGATAGATCTTGTGGTAACAGCCGCAGGGATGAATGCTGTCGTAGAACAACACATGGCCATCCGGCTTCAGGGTAACGCGCCAAATCAGACCATCCAGCGTTCCACCATAGCCGTCCAGCCAGCCGGTTTTGGGCCTCTGGCTGAACCAGAACTGGTAGTTGAGTTGCAGCAGGTTCTGGCCCTGAAAACGGGTCCAGCTGATCCAGGTGTAGCTGACGGGTTCCCGGGTGTTGATCATCGGCAAGCCGCTTTCATCCAGCTCAACGCGACCGGGCCGATTCCAGGTTTGTGTATCTGCCACAGAGAGCGCCGGAGCGTAGTGTTTCAGCAGTGCCTGGCGTTGTTCGTCATCGGGAAGAGGAATCTGCAGCGGGTTATCCGACAGGCTCGATGGCGTTACCGGCGCCTCGGAAGAAACGAGTGGTGCGAATTGCTGCCTGGCCCTGGGCAAAGGCGCATTGAAACGGGCGGTCATGGTTTCGTGGTAATCCTCGATGAAACCGGCGGCCAGCCTGGCAGTGACGGGATACAGGCCGATCACCCGCAACCAGGTGGCATAGCTGTCCGGGATGTCAGCCTGGGGCAGGGCGGCAAACTCGGTACGTGCGGCCAATACCGGGAGGCAGGTGTTCAGCAGCGCCTGGGCGGATGCCGGGGTGAAGCCATCACCCTCTGCAGGTAACCGCTGGCTCATCAGTGCCTGATCCTGCCAGGCCTTGGCAGTCGCCAGACGAATCCAGTGTTGCTGCTGGGCTTCGGTGCTAGCCTGCTGTTGCTGATAAGCCAGCCAGCGATTGATACCCAGGTGGGGATAACCCGGCAGGGTCTTCGCCTGGGCATCCTCGATGCCGGCGTGAGCCAAGGCCTGCTGCAAGGCGAAGAAGGCTTCTTCACAGTCGGTGTTAGTCTGCTCGTCACTCTGCCCGATCAGGGGCAGACTGAGCAGCAGAGCAATCAGAGCGTTGCGGATTGCGTACATACGCCTCCAGTGCGACCAGCGCCGCTTCCATTTGCCCCGGTGCCAGCCTGTCGGCCAGCCATTGCGGAATCCCGCCGCCCGGGTCTACCCGTTGCCGGTATACCACGCGGGTACCGCCGTTATGATCCTGCGGCCGCAATGTCCAACTGCCTTCCGTATAGGTTACTCGCACATGGCCGGGTTGTTCAGGCCAGGCGTCCGGTCGGCCTGACATAGTGAGCTTCACGGGATTACCGGGGTGACGTTCAAACAGGATCACCGCGTCACGACCGCTCAGTGGCCAGGGCGCCCGGCGGGCCATGTAAATCAGGGTTTGGGTGTCAGAAGGGCGATCAAGGACGGTGAGCGCTTCGAGACCCGGCATCCACTGGCGAACATGGCAGGGTACTTCCAGTATTGGCAGTAATACATCCAGCGGTATTGGCAATTCTGCCTGTAGCTCGAAGCAATCCGGGCCGGGCATCGATGTGCGGCTGACAGTGTCCGCCCTGGCAATAAGCCCGAGACCCAGTAACAGCGGCAATAGCAGGTTAGGCTTCCAGCGCATCCACAAAGACCTGTCGCAATTGTTCTGTTGTCAGCGTAGCCGGTTGAGGGGAAAGCACCGTAATGCGTACCGTCCCCGGTTTCATCAGCAATCCCTGTGCAGGGAGAACCTCACCGCTGTTGTGCAACACCACAGGGATCAATGGCGCCCCGGACTGCTGTGCCAACCACAAGGCACCGGACTTGAAGGGCTGCAGGCGACCATCGCGGCTGCGCCTACCCTCCGCAGCCAGTACCACCGCATCGCCCGCAGCGAGTGCAGGTAGAACGGGCGCCAATACTTTTGGGCCCAAGCCCTGTTCCCGTTTCACGAACACAGTGCCGAACATCCGCATCAGCGGGCCCAATAAAGGGTGGAACTGCAATTCATGTTTGCCGATAGCGACCATGTCGCGCCGTACCAAGGACGCCACGATGATCGGGTCTGTGCCGCTTTGATGGTTGATGACAAAAATCGCCGGACGCCGCCCCAGAAGGTGGCTCTCTCCATCGACCTGCAAGCGAATACCTGCCAACCCCAGGCCCAGCCAGCAGACCACGGCGATACCCAGATTGGTCGCTCGGCGCCTACCCAATGGAAGACACACCACAAACAACACCATGCCAACAATAGGCGGGATCACAAACGCCAGTGCACTGCGAATCCCGATGGTGATGTGGTTAAGCATCAGCGGGAGTCCTTACATAAAATAAACCCATCAGGTTATTACCATAAGAACAACGCTACCTGCACCAAGTGGTGACTATTCCTCCTCGAACGCATCCCGATGAAACTCCGCCGCTTCCATCACCTCACGGAGTCCGCACGCCATCAATTCCGGCACGTCGCCGCCGGCCAGCACCGTTAATATGGTATGCACACCCCGGGCGAGAGAGGTCAGGTTGTAGCCGCCTTCCAACACCAGTACCAAGCGGCCATCGCAGTGTTTGTCGGCAATGCCCTGCACGATGCTGGTGAGCACGGCGAAGCCGTCGTAGCTCAGGTTGAATGCCATGTCGTTGTGGTGGGGGTCGGTGCCGGCGGAGACCAGTACCAGGTCGGGCTCAAAGCGATCCGCGGCGGGAATCAGGATATCCCGAAAGGCTTTTTCCATGGCGATGTCGCCAGCGGCTTCCGGTAAGGGCACGTTCACCGTATAGCCCTCACCCAGGCCGGCGCCCACCTCATTCAAGTTGCCGGACCCCGGGTAAAAGGGTGCGGCGCAGTGGGTGTCGAAGAACAGGACATCCGGGTCGGCCCAGAAGATGTCCTGGGTGCCGTTGCCGTGATGTACATCCCAGTCAACGATCAGGATACGCTCGCAACCCAGTTTTGCCTGGGCATGGGCGGCGGCCACGGCCACGTTATTGAACAGGCAGAAGCCCCGCGCCCGCACCGGTTCCGCATGGTGTCCGGGGGGACGCACCAGGGCGAACGCGCTTTGCGTTTCCCCCTTCACCACGCTCTCCACGGCGGCAATGGCATTGCCCGCCGCAGAGGTGGCTGCCGGAATGCTCTCCGGTGACACGGCGGTGGTGTCGCTGTCCAGCCAGGCGCGCTGCCCTTCCAGGGAAAAGATGTGGTCCAGATAGGTAGTGGTGTGGACACGACCCAGTTGTTCGTAGGTGGCGCGCGGGCCGGACTGGAACTGCACACCGGGGATGGGCTCCTGCTTGAGCAGGTCCATGATGGCGGAGAGCCGACCGGGATGTTCCGGGTAGTTCCATTTAAAATTCAACCCACCGAGAATATTCCTTACCCGCTTTTCCACCCGGCTGGGCAGAAAGGGCAAATCCACTTGCGGATCATGGCCGAGCATTACCTCGTCATAAAACACGGTTACGCTGCGCGACGCTGACACTCGTGACTCCCTCACTGGATGTGTGTCTTCGTTTGATTCTCCGCGCCCCCTCCACGTAACGCAACAGCACGACCTTCCATGGCCGCTGTTATCCGGATGCCAATAGCGCTACGTTTACACCACCCGAAAATGCTTGCGCAGATTATCGTTCACCCAGCCTCCCAGACGCTCTCGGCCGATGCTGTTGATGAAGTCCCGCACCTCGTCGGCGTAGGCACCGTCCTCTTCGAGAATATGGTGTAGCAGCCAACGCTCCAGCAGGCGCAGTAGCTCCTGGGCCACCGCTTCCCCCTCGTCATTGCGGCGCAGCAGGGATTCGATGTGGAAGGTGAACTGGCGGTGTTTGTGGTGGTGGTCATCCAGACTCTTGTAACCGGCCCGCTCCATCAGCGCTTCCTCGAAACTGAAGTGGGATTCGGTGTAATCCACCAGGTCGTAGAGCACCCGGGCCACCCCCAGCTGGGCATCAGGCTGATCGACCAGGCGATCCAGGTCGTTGATGTAATCCACGATGCGTTTGTGCTGCTGGTCGATGACCAGAATGCCCAGTTCATAGGTCGGGCCCCATACGATGCGCATGATCCGTCTCCGGTTGAAGATGCGGCATTTCACGCTAACAGGGCTGGTAAACGGGAATGTAGATATAGATCAATGTTTGAACAGCTTGGTGCAGCCCCGATTGATGCCCTGGAAAGGTCGCCCCTACAGACGGTGGAGGGTAAAAGCTGGATAATGGCGCCCCTAGCTCACCATTTCTTAACCCCGGTAGCCCCGCCATGGAAATCAACGTCAACTTCCTCGATAACCTTCGTCTGGAAGCCAAGTTCGACGACTTCACCGTCATCACCGACCAGCCCATCCGCTACAAGGGCGATGGCTCGGCGCCCAGCCCGTTTGACTATTTCCTGGCCTCATCGGCCATGTGCGCGGCCTATTTCGTGAAGGTGTACTGCAAGGCCCGGGATATCCCCACGGACAATATCCGCCTGTCGCAGAACAATATTGTTGACCCGGAAAACCGCTACAACCAGATCTTCCGCATTCAGGTGGAGCTGCCGGAGGATATTTCCGACAAGGACCGCCAGGGGATTCTGCGCTCCATTGATCGCTGCACAGTGAAGAAGGTGATCCAGACCGGGCCGGAATTCCAGATCGAGGAAGTGGACAACCTGGACGAGGATGCCCAGGCCTTGCTGATGGTGCAGCCGGACGAGCAGCACCGCACCTTTATCGAGGGCAAGGATCTGCCGCTGGAGCAGACCATCGCCAACATGAGCGCCATCCTCGAAGCGCTGGGCATGAAAATCGAGATCGCCTCCTGGCGCAACATCGTGCCCCATGTCTGGTCCCTGCATATCCGCGATGCGGCCTCGCCCATGTGCTTTACCAACGGCAAGGGTGCCACCAAGGAAGCAGCCCTGTGTTCCGCCCTGGGCGAGTTCATCGAGCGGCTCAACTGCAACTTCTTCTACAACGACCAGTTCTTCGGTGAAGAGATCGCGGCCAGCGACTTCGTTCATTACCCCAATGAAAAGTGGTTCAAACCCGGCCCCAATGATGCGCTGCCAGCAGGCATCCTGGATGACTACTGCCTGGGCATCTACAACCCGGACGGGGAGCTGGGCGGCTCCAACCTGATTGATACCAACTCCGGCCGGGTGGACCGGGGCATCTGCGCGCTGCCCTTTGTGCGCCACTCCGATGGCGAAACGGTGTACTTCCCCTCCAACCTGATCGAAAACCTGTTCCTCAGCAACGGCATGAGCGCCGGCAACACCCTGGCAGAAGCCCAGGTGCAGTGCCTGTCGGAAATCTTCGAGCGGGCGGTGAAGAAGCACATTATCGAGGAAGAAATCACCCTGCCGGATGTGCCCGAGTCCGTGCTGGCCAAGTACCCGACGATTGTCGAAGGCATCCAGGCGCTGGAAGAACAGGGCTTCCCGGTGCTGGTGAAGGATGCCTCCCTGGGTGGCCAGTTCCCGGTGATGTGCGTGACGCTGATGAACCCGCGCACCGGTGGAGTGTTTGCCTCCTTCGGCGCCCATCCGAGCTTCGAGGTGGCCCTGGAGCGCAGCCTCACCGAGCTGTTGCAGGGCCGCAGTTTCGAGGGCCTCAACGATGTCCCTCCGCCCACCTTCAACAGCCAGGAAGTCACCGAACCCAATAACTTCGTGGAGCACTTCATTGATTCCACCGGCGTGGTGAGCTGGCGCTTCTTCAGCGCCCAGGCGGATGAAGACTTCTGCGAGTGGGACTTTTCCGGAACCAATGACGAAGAAGCGGCGCGGCTGTTTGCCATTCTCGACGATCTGGAAAAAGAAGCGTATGTCGCGGTATACGACCAACTGGGTGCGCCGGCCTGCCGAATCCTGGTGCCGGACTTTTCCGAGGTGTACCCGGTGGAAGACCTGATCTGGGACAACACCAATATGGCGCTGGATTACCGGGAAGACATTCTCAACCTGCATCGTCTCGACGACGACCAGCTCAGCCAACTGGTAGAGCGACTGGAAGAAAGCCAGATCGACAACTACACGGACATCATCACCCTGATCGGCATCGAGTTCGACGAGAACACCGTGTGGGGCCAGCTCACCGTGCTGGAGCTGAAGTTGCTGATCAACCTGGCGCTACAGCGTCACGACGAAGCCCTGGAACTGGTGGATATGTTCCTGCAGTTCAACGACAACACGGTGGTGCGCGGGCTGTTCTACCAGGCCATGCGGGCAGTGCTGGAAATCACCCTGGATGACGAGCTGGAGCTGGCTGACTACCTGCGCAACTTCCAGCGCATGTTCGGTGAGGACACCATGGACGCGGTGGTGGGCTCAGTGAATGGCACGGTCCGTTTCCACGGCCTGACGCCCACCAACATGCAGCTGGAAGGGCTGGAAAAACACCAGCGCCTGATTGAAAGCTACAAGAAGCTGCATGCAGCTCGAGCTGCCAGGGCAGGATAACCAAAACACTGGCGAAGCGGACACAAAAAGCGCCATTAGTGCTTCCTGTGTCCGCTCTGATGACGCCATGTTCCCGGGATTATTCCCCGCCTGTTTCCGTCTTTTCCAGATATACCCGGGCCTGCCGCAATTCATCCCGGTCACTGTTTTCCGACATGACAGCAACCACTTGCTCGTAGTAGTCCCTCGCCATGCCCGGTTGCCCCGCCAACCGGGCGGCTTCGGCGGCACCGGCAAGGCTGCGCAGGCGTCGTGCGCTGCGCTCCAGGGCCTGCTGGTAGGTAGCGAGCGCCTGATCATACTGGCCAAGGGCCAGCTGCAGGTCACCGAGCAGCTCCCCGGCCGGTAACAGTTCGCCCGGTGTCACTGGATGTTTCTCGGTGGCAGCTTCCATATCGGCAGCAGCCTGCAGGTTTTCCAGGGCCTTGTCGGTATTGTTAGCGGCAAATTCCAGCCAACCACGCAGCGCTTGCTGCTGGATAGCCACCTGATTGGACCAGTATGGCGAATCTATCTGCCCCCGCAGGGTTTCCATGGCCGTCAATGCCTGGCCGGCGCGCTCTTCATCCCCCAAACGAGCAGCACCCAGCCCCCGGGCGAAGTGGGTCATGGCTTCCGTGACCGGGGCTTTTTCCCAGGGATAGCTGGCAGGATCACGCAACGGCAGATCCGCCGCTGCCATCCAGTCGCGGCGCTCCAGGGCCAGGCGAGCCGGTACCGCCGCCAGCGCATAGGCGCTGGCCAGGTGGGGCTGGAGGCGATCTTTATATTCGGCCAACCATTGGCCTGCCTGCTCCGCCTGGTCGGATTCACCGCGCTGCAAGTGTGCATAAACCAGATAATCGATGGCGTGGGCAAAATGTAGCGAAGTGGCCGTATCACTGGATATCTCCAGAGCCGCCTTGGCAGACCGCTGGTTATAGTCGATCACCTCCGGCCACTGCCCCAGCCGGGTGAGGATATGGCTGGGCATGTGCAGGGCATGGGGGACTGATGGTGCCAGCTTTCCGTAATGAAGCGCCACTTCCTCCGCCTCGGCGGCCAGGGCCGGGTAATCGAAGGCATGAATCAGGTAATGGTGAGCTCCGGGGTGATCCGGGTGCTCTTCCAGCACGCCTGCCGCCAAGGCGCCGGCCTGCCTCTGTTTACGATATTCCTTGTCGTCGGCACTGGCGGTTCCCAACAACGCCAGGGCATAAAAACTGCTGGCCTCCGGATCATCGCCATATTGCTGATATGCCTGTTTCCAGCCTTCCTCAAAGGCAGCCAGGTGGTCAGCCTCACTGCGCTGCTGGTCGCCCGCATAATAGCGGCCGGCGGCTTCAATAAACGCCTCCACACGGGGGCTGCTCTGCGATGACTGGCGCGCTTGGCGCAGGTGCCCCTGGCCCGCCTGGTATTCCTCAGCGGATGGCGGGTCCGACCAGAGCGGGTGGACATAGGTCATGGCCACCCCCCAGTGAGCCATGGCGCAATCCGGCTGCTGATTGGTAGCAGCGGTAAAGTGCTCGCGGGCCTGGTCATAGGTCATGTGATGTAACAGCTTCAGAGCCCGCTCAAGTGTGGGGGCTACCGCACTGTCACAGGACGCGGAAAGACGTTGGCTAGCGTCCGGTTCTTCGGATGAGGAGGCTTGTGGCGGTTCGTCACCGCAAGCCGACAGCAGTGCAAACAGCACCACCGACAGGGCTATTCTGAGTGATTGTGACAATGACATGACCATTTCTCCCTGGAGCGGGTTGGGGAAAGGGCCATCGGCTTGTCAGGCAACATCGTTGTGTAGAGCAGGGCCGCTGGCCCTAATTCCCATATTAGCACTGCCTCCACACCGCCGACGTCATGGTTTGTGTGTCTCATCGTCAAGCAACGTTTCCCGCAACAGGGGGCCATCAACATGCTTTTTGCCAATAGCCGCATCCTTTGCATGCGGCTGCGAGTGCCCGCCGAACAGAAAGCCACAAGCAGCGCCAATGAGAGGCTCGTGGCGAAGGCGTAAATCGACCGTGATCCGGGTTTATACTGGTTCATATCACCTTCCCCGCTTCCAGGAGAACGGTATGAGCGTTCGCGACCAGTTAGAAGCCACCATCCAGGCACTGGTACAGGATGGCAAGGGCATCCTTGCCGCTGACGAGAGCCACCCCACCATCGCCAAGCGATTCGCGGCCATCAAGGTGGAATCCACCGAGGAGAGCCGCCGCAGTTATCGCTCACTGCTGCTGTCGACCACGGACCTGGGGCAGTTCATCAACGGCGTCATCCTGTTCGAGGAAACCCTGGAACAACGGGACGAGACCGGCACGCCCCTGCCGGAACTGGCCGCACGGCAAGGCATCGTGCCTGGCATCAAGGTGGACAAGGGCAAGGTGGCACTGGCCAATGCCCCCGGCGACGAGATATCCCGGGGCCTGGATGGTCTGGAGGCCAGGGTGGATGGCTATGCCACTCTGGGGGCACGGTTTGCCAAGTGGCGCTGCGTTTATCACATCGGCCATCACAATCCCTCCCGTCTGGCCATGGAAGCCAACGCCAATGTGCTCGCCAGCTACGCCGCCACCTGCCAGGAACGGGGGGTGGTGCCCATCGTTGAACCGGAGGTTTTGATCGACGGTGATCACACCCTGGAACGCTGCGCCAGGGTGGCCGAGGCGGTATTGCATGACGTCTTTACCGCCCTGTACCGCCACGGGGTAGCCCTGGAGTACATGCTGCTCAAACCAAGCATGGTGACGCCGGGCAAGAACCATGAACAGCAGGCATCGCCCCAGGAGGTTGCCGAGGCTACTTTGCGGGTATTCCGACGCACCGTGCCCGCCGCTGTGCCCGGTATCAATTTTCTGTCCGGTGGCCAGACGCCTGAGGAGGCCACTCGCAATCTGAATGCCATCAATAGCCTGTCCCGGCGCCCCTGGAATCTCAGCTTTTCCTACGGTCGCGCCCTGCAGGAGCCCGCTCTCAACGCCTGGCAGGGTAACCCTGCACAGACCCTGACCGCGCAACAGGCCCTGCTCCACCGGGCCAGAATGAATAGCCTGGCGGTTCGAGGTCAGTATCGTGATGAGCTGGAGCGTGAGTGATAGCCTGTGGTAGGGAGCCTCAACCACCGTGAAGCGACATTTCAATCGGAGTAAACTGGTATGCAGGTGACAGGCCAGTGCCGAAGGGCAAAGGAGGCTCACCATGACAGGACAACATACCCCGGCACCTGAAAGTGTGGCACGCGCCTATGAACAGCGACTGGTGCCTGCCCTGTTCGAGGAATGGGCACCGCGGGTAGGCGCCGCGGCGGAAATACTACCTGGCCAACGCGTACTGGATGTTGCCTGCGGCACCGGCATTCTGGCCCGAACCGTGGCCAGGTGCACTGGCTCCGATAGCTTGGTGTCGGCGGTGGATCTCAACCCTGCCATGCTGACGGTGGGCCGGGAGCGCTCACCCGAAATCGATTGGCGTGAAGGCCCGGCCGAGGACCTTCCCTTTGATGATGCGCTGTTCGATGCTGTTGTCAGTCAATTCGGCCTGATGTTTTTTCCTTCGCCAGAATCCGCGCTTGAGGAAATGATGCGCGTCCTGAAACCGGGGGGGCATCTGGCCGTGGCGGTGTTCGGTTCTCTGGACTCCCTACCAGCCTATGCGGCCATTGCTGATGTGTATGAACGACAGGTCAACAAAGCCGTCGGCGATGCGCTGCGTCTGCCCTTCTCAATGGGCGATACCCGGAAGCTCGCTTCCTGTTGCACCGCAGCGGGTATCGACACGGCTGACATCACCCCGCATGAAGGCAGAGCGTATTTTGCCGACACCAGAGAGATGGTACTGGCAGATGTGGAAGGCTGGTTTCCTTTTGCCGAAATACATCTGGATGACCAAACCCTTGAGGCGGTTATCGACGAGGCCGAAAAAGTGCTGGCACCATTTCGCACAGAGCAGGGCGGGATAACGTTTCCGGTTCCGGTGTACATCATCGCTGCAACGAAGACATGACAATACACCTCGATCACACCATCGACCCTTCCCGGGACAGCAACGCTGCGGCGGCGTTGCTGGCTGGCGTCCTGGAACAAGCCCGACGGGCATGTCTGGGAAATACTCACGGTCAGTTATGACCGGCAACCGTTTCCGGCGCTCGACACGGCGGAAACTGGGAGTTGATGGTCAGGACATTGGCATTACCGCCCTGTTGGAATAGAGCAGTGTCGGAGTTCAGCTCCTCAGGCAACGACCTCTATCACCACCTTGCCCCGACAGCGACCCGTGCGGCTACGATCATAGGCTTGCTGACTTTGCGCCAGAGGAAAGATGCTGTCGATGATGGGGCGCAGTTTGCCGCTCTCGACCAGGTCCGACAGAGTGTCCAGATCCCGCTTCCAGGATTCCACCACCACAGTGCCGCAATGCTTGCCGAATACCCGATAGAAAGGTGTCACCAGCATGGAGCGGGCGTCACCGCCGGTGGAGATAAACCAGCCATCCTCGGCGATCAATTCGTCACAGCTTAGCGGTGATTCGTAGGAAGTGACGTCGAAGACCAGATCGAAGGACCCCGACGTTTTGCGGTAGTCGCCCTGGGTGTAATCGATGATCTCGTCGGCACCCAGCTCCCGGACAAAGTCCGCATTACGACCGCTGCATACCCCGGTGACATGGAGCCCCATGGCCTTGGCAATCTGCACCGCAAAGGTACCGACACCACCGGAGGCACCGATGATCAACACCGTCTTGCCGGCTTCCGCCTTGCCCTTGTTCAGGCCTTGCAGGGCGGTCTGGGCGGCAAGCGGCATGGACGCCGCCTGTTGAAAGGTGAGCGACGGTGGTTTTTTGGCAATACGTTTCTGATCGATGCGGGTCAACTCTGCCAGTGACGCGGTACGCGGGCGCATGTCCATGCCGTAAACCGCATCGCCAATCTCGAAGTCCTGCACCTTGCTGCCCTTGTCGATGATCACACCGGCCAGGTCATCGCCGAAGAAAGGCGGCAGCTTGTTAACCAGCAGAGGGGACAGCGCCACCGCCGCATGGTAGTTCAGCTTCCAGTCCTTGGGATTCACGGAGGCCGCATGCACCTGCACCAACACATCATTGGGCCCCAAGCGGGTGGGCGCGGGGATGTTTTCCAGGACCAGTTTGGCAGACAGGCCCCAGCCTGATGTGGTGACGGCTTTCATGGATTCGGCTCCGTGATGAAATCAGCGAAGCCAAGCTTAGCAAAGAGGGACGTGAAGGGAGTGGTCAGATAACGCCAAGGGAGGGGAGCTTTGTGTCAATACAGCGGCAGGCTTCAAGCCACAAACTGCAAGGCGAATCATCGCTTCAGATGATGGGAAAGGTCTGCGCCGCGCCGTAGCTGTCAGCCCGGATCGACTTTGCCGCGCAGGGATTTGGTTCTGCCCCGTTTGGTCTTGCTGTCCATGCGCCGGCGCTTGCTGCCCAGGGTAGGGCGGGTGGCTTTGCGGGTTTTCTGCTCCACCGTCACGCTTTTGATCAACTGGGCCAGCCGGGCCAGGGCGTTTTCCTTGTTCATTTCCTGGGTGCGAAACTGCTGGGCCTTGATGACCACCACGCCATCGCTGGTGATGCGCTGGTCACTGAGCGCCAGCAGGCGCTCCTTGTAGCGTTCTGGCAAGGAGGAGGCGCGAATATCGAAGCGCAGGTGAATCGCTGACGCGACCTTGTTCACATTCTGGCCGCCGCTGCCCTGGGCACGGATCGCCTGAAGGTCGATTTCCTGTTCCGGCAGGGACAGGTTGGGGCTGATGTGTAGCATGGCGCTACTGTAGCGGCTTCGGGGAAAGAGGAGCAAGTCGCTACGCGCAAGCGGATCGTCATTGTTCCAACGAACCCCGCCGCGGGGTTCGCTCCCTAACAGAAACTCCTGCAGCGTCCACCGTCCTGCTGCAGGAGCTTGGGCCTTGCGTTTAGTTCTTCACATCCCGGTCGTAGTTCAGTCGCTTGGCCGCATCCAGGGTCAGCAACTGCATGAAGGCCTTGGTTTCGGAATCCGAGCCGGTAGGCGTATTACCGTCGCCACCGCCAAAGACATACTGTGGGACCTTGCGCTGGGCAAAGGCTTCTGCCCAGATTTTCTGGATCTCGATTTCCGCATCCAGCTTCTGCGCCAGGGCGTTATCCGCCTGCAGCACGGCTTTCTTCTGATAGGCCTCCGCATCAGCCAGGGTTCGACGGGTTTCTGCTTCGATGCGCGCTTTCTCCAGGTTGACCTGAGCGGTCTGTTTGTCGATTTCCGCCTGTTCCTGTTTTTTCTGCGCTTCGGTAATGGCCAGCTGTTTCTCGGTTTCCGCTTCCGTAGTGCGCTGGATCTGATCCACCTTGGCCTTGGCCTGACGCTCGGCGACTTCCCGCTCACCCCGGGCGATGGCCAGCAGCCGCTGCTCTTCTTCCTGCACCCGTTGTTCCCGGGCAATGGCCCGATCCGCAGAGGCTTTCTGCTTGAGCTGCATGCGCTCTACAAACCGCTGATTCGGGTCCATCTGGGTGATACGGGCTTCCACCACCGACACGCCGTAATCGATAAAGCGCTGGGATTTGCGCCGTGGAATGCCGGTATCGTCCAGCATCTTGCGGACCACGAAGACCACCTTGGAATCATCGCCGTAATCCTGCTGCTGGGTGCCCATGGCAACATTGGCGCTGCCTCTCACATCACCCACTCTCTTTTCGCTTATCTCTTCCCGGCGAACAATGTAGATGCCATTGATCATCTGGTTCTCGAATTCGGTATTGAATTCGGTGCGACCGCCGGAGTAGTACTCCTCGGCGCTCATCAACGACGCATTGGCCTGCAGGGTTTCCTTGAAGGCGGGAATCAACGCGGTGCGCAGCAGGTTTTCCGGGTTACGGTATTCATGGGCCAGCTGCAGGAAGCTGTCCTTGTCGGTGGGGATAGTAAAGCGCACCGTGGCCTGGGCATTGGCATCCACCTGATCCAGGAACATGATGTTCTGGGGCGGCAGGGCGGCAGAAGTTTCCGAACTTTCCACTTCCACATAGGCCAGGTCTTCCGTACCGCCTTTCACTGCCTGCACCGTCAGCGCCCGTTTCCAGGAATTCCAGCGACCGAAGAAAAAGAACTGATAGCCCACATCCGACACCACCTGTTCCTGACCGGTGATGGTGCGCACGTGATACACATAGCCGGGTTCGGCATAGAAAATGGATTTGTTGGCAACTACCACCAGTACCAGTACACCGATCACGACCCCGATCAGCTTTGGCACGGGCAGGGCGCCCTTGAGCTTGTCCTTGAGCATGAATGTTCCCCCAGAGAGTCAATGTGAAAGGGGAATATTCTAGTGGGCGTTCCGGGAAAGGATAGTGGGCAATGTCTTACATTTGGGATCTTGCCGATAGCAGGGCAACAGCGTGCAGTACGGGTATCGGTCAGGCAGAAACAAGAGGCTCAGGATCGAGGTACGAGTTGCGAACCCCTGACGTGCCGGCTTTTCGCAACTCGTACCTCGTGACTCGCTTACCCCACCGGTACCGCGAAGTGGAGCATCACATGGACCTGCAATTCACCAACCAGGAAGCCGAGTAGTGCCCCCACAGTAATCAGGATCCATTCGTCCTGATGGAAAGCCGGCCTGAGAAGACCCTCGAATTCCTCCTCGGTGAGTTCCTGCATCTTGGTCACCAGCAGGTTTTTCAGGTCCATGGCTTCTTCGGCGTAGGCTTCCATGTGGGTCAGGGTTTCCGGCAGGTGCTGCATCACCTTCTCGGATACGGAGCGTTTCATTTCCTGGTACTTGGTGCTGCCCACGGCGAACACCACCAGCGGCTTGGCCAGGCCGGCCTGTTCGTCCATGGTGCGCTGCACCTGTTTCTGGACGAGGCCGAACAACCGGTCGGACATGGGCCCGGTGAGGATGGCACCGATCACCGCCGCCGGGGTGACGATCTCTGTGGCTACCAGCTCCCCATAGCGGGCCGCCACCTGTTTGCGACGGCGCAGGAACAGCCCCTGCCATTCGAACAGGCCCAGATAACGCACCGGCTGTTTCGGGTTGAAGATCATCTTCAGGGCCAGCCAGTCGGTGAACCAGCCGGTAAACAGACCGAACAGCGGAATCACCCAGATGTTATGGGTCATGGCCCAGACGATGGCCTGCACGATGCCGATGGCAAAACCGAAGTAGATGCCGGAGTTGCGGATAAACTTGAACTCCACATGACCGGCTTCCAGAAACACCCGGTTGAGCAACTCCTTGTCACGCACCAGTGCACTGGTGACCAGATCCTTGAGATCAAACACCCGAGTGATGTTGCTTTTGATGTCCGTCATGATCTGCTCGACCATGTGCGGCGCTTCATTCTGAATGCGCTGGATAATCAGGTTCTTCACTGATTCCGGCGCGGACTCCCACAGACCCGGCTGGTATTCGGCAGCCACCTCGCGGGTGATGTCTTCCACGGAACGGATCAGCGGTTCGCGGATTTCCTTTACCACCCGTTGCGGATCCAGCTTGTCGAACACATCCTCGGGTTTGAGCAGCCGCTCCATCATCAGGTCGCAGGCAATGCTGGCCATGGTGGCGGCCTTGCGCGGTACGATGCCCTGCCAGCCCAGGAAAGGCCGCCAGCCCACAAAATTCAGTGGCTTGAACATCATCTTGATGGCCACCACCTTGGTGTAATAACCAATGGCAGCCGCCACAAAGGGCATGGCCAGATACAGAAACCAATTGGCCTGAATATCCGCCAGAATCAGATTGATATCGGTAATCACTGGGCTACTCCTCAGTTACTGCTGCTTCGCTCAACAACGCCCACACCTTGTTGCCCACCGGGCTCATGTGGAGAGTTTCACGACGGACTTTCAGTTTTGGGGAGTGTGCTTTGAGCGCCTCTTCCGCCTTGCGGTAATCGCTGTCACCTTCCAGCAACTCGTAATCCATGCGCCGCGCTTCACTGAACCCGGACGCGACCACCAGACCGCGAGCAAACAGGCGGTTCAGGTAGAAGGCAATGAAATCCGTGCACTGGATACCAGCGGCCCGGCCGATATTGGAATGGCGATGCAGGACCTCACCCCGTGACAGACGCCCGCCGGTAAACAGGGTCAGCATGGGGAAACCGCTACCATCGGACAGGGCAGCCAGCAGACGGGCTTCATCGGCGGTGGTGCCCGCCAGGACCTGGCTGACCAGCATGGCGCGGGCCTGCTCCTGGCTCTGCTCCATGGACACTTCCAGCAATTGCTGAAAACTGTCCGCGGTTCCCCCGAGGGTGCCAGGTTCATTGAGCCCTTCCAGGCGATGCTTGAGGCCCTGAAGGACATCCTGCTCCACCTGCTGCAGGCGTTCGTCGGCACGCTGCACCGGCGGCAATTGATACAGCAAATGCTGTATTCGCGCCCGCAGGGCAGCGGGCGAGAGTGGGGAATCAGACACGGTTGTTTCCTGTTCTTATTGTGGTTTCGGGCCTTTGTGGCTTACCGGTGTGTCCCGGTATCGCCAGAGATAAACAGAGACCGCTTTATTATTGAGTGTGCTCGGTTTTCATTTTTGTGCAAGTTACCGTGCGTATGTTTTACGCAACCCCCGCGGCCGTGGCTTCATGGCCGCTCCCGCAAGGCCAGCACCCGCTCACGCAGATCATCCGCACGCACCTGTTCCGGCGCCACCGCGTCACCCACCGCCAGTTTGATCCGCGACCAGAATCGTCGCGGCAGCCGGGTGAGCGCTTTGCCACCCTTGTGGCTGAAGAAGCTGCCCCACAGACCAGACAGGGCCATGGGAACCACCGGTACCGGATAATCGGCGACGATTTTTTCGATGCCGGCACGGAATTCCGCCACCTCGCCATCGTCGGTGAGCTTGCCTTCCGGGAAGATGCACACCACTTCGCCTGCCTCAAGCTCCTCACGAATGCGCACGAAGGCCCGCTCATAGATCGCCGGGTTACGAGCCTTGGAATCGATGGGGATGGTCTTGCCGGTACGGAAAATATAGTTGAGCAAGGGCATGTCATAGATGGGTTTGAACATGACAAACCGCACGGGGCGACGGATAGCTCCGGCCAGCAGCAGGGCATCCACATAGCTCACATGGTTGCACACCAGCATGCAGGGACCTTCGTCAGGAATATGCTCCATGCCATGGTGCTTCACCCGGTACATGGTGTGGGTGAGCATCCATACCAGCAGGCGAATAAGGAATTCCGGCACCACTGTATAGATGTAGCTGGCCACCAGCACATTGGCCAGCGCCAGCGCCAGGAAGAACTGCGGCACGGTCAGTTCCAGCAGACCCACCAACACGATGCCGGCCACCGCCGAACCCACCATCAACAGGGCATTGAGAATGTTGTTGGCCGCAATGATCCGCGACAGGTGTTTGGGGTTACTGCGGTGCTGAATAAAGGCGAACAACGGCACGATATAAAAGCCACCGAACACGCCGATACCAAGCAGATCCATCAGTACCCGGTAACCACCGGCTTGCTGCAGGAAGCCGGCGATATCCACCTGGCCATTGCCTGCCAACCCGGCGTAGGAAAAGAACAGATCCACCCCGAATACACTCAGGCCAATGGAGCCCAGCGGTACCAGCCCCAGTTCTACCCGTTTGCCGGACAACTTTTCGCAGAGAAACGAGCCCAGGCCGATACCGATGGAGAAAGTCCCCAGCAGCAACGCATAAAGGCCGTCGGTGCCCAACAGGTAATCGTCCACATAGACCTTCAGCTGGGTGGTGTAGGCGGCACCGAGGAACCAGAACCAGGAGATGCCCAGCACGCACATCCACACGGATTTCACTTCCCGGGCATAGCCGACGATATGCCAGGTTTCCTTCCACAGGTTCCAGTTGATTTTCAGCCCATCGTCCGCCGCCGGCGCAGAGGGGATGCCGCGAGCTGCCAGGTAACCGAGCAATGCCAGCCCTACAACAGCGATAGCCACCACGGCATCGCCTACACCCTCCATCTTCAACAGCACGCCGGAAATGGACCCCAGTAGAATGGCCAGGAAGGTCCCCATTTCCACCAGCGCATTACCGGATACCAGTTCCTTGTCATCCAGCTGCTGGGGAATGATGGAATACTTGATCGGGCCGAAGAAGGTGGACTGCAGGCCCATGCAGAACAACACACCAAGCAGGAAATACACCGCATCAAAGAAAAAGCCCACGGCGGCGGCAGACATGATGCAGACTTCCACGAACTTGATCTTGCGCACCAGCGACGCCTTGTCGTACTTGTCCGCCACCTGGCCGGCCAGAGCCGAGAACAAAAAGAAGGGCAGGATAAACAGGGCCAGCGCCACGTTGTTCAGCGTATTGACGCTGACAGCGGTCACCGCCCCGGAGGCGATCAACAGGATCAGCGCCTGGCGGAACACGTTGTCGTTGAAGGCCCCGAGAAACTGGGTAAAAAAGAAAGGCCCGAAGCGACGAGACGCCAGCAGAGAGAACAACCCTTTTTTCATTTTCTCGCCTTGCAGTTCATGTTTGGGGTTGGGTGAGTGGCAAGTTACAAGTTGCAACTTTCAACGCGGGCACGGCCCTTAAAAGCGTAAAAAAATCATCTCGCGCCTTGCAGCTTCAAGCTTGTAGCTTGCTACTCCAGCCCCGCCCAACTGTTCAGATAGTTTTCCAGCAACGAATCCAGCATTGCCTGCTCATCCACATCGCCGGCCACATCCAGTTTGTTTTCCGCCGCCAGTACCGCAATGCCGTGGACACTGCTCCACAAAGTGCGTGCGGCCAGGTGGATGGCGTTGTCTGACTCGCCCTCCGCCAGCCGAGCCATCTGCCGCTCCACCCGGGCAAACAATCTGGCCGTGCGCTGCTGATACCAGTCCGGCACTGGCGCCGCTTTCTGCATGCGATGCATGAATACCATCTGCCAAAGGGCGGTCTGTTCCCTGGCCAGGGCCAGGTAGGCGCTGGCCATATGGTGCAGGGCCTGCTGCGGGGAGCCTGTGTTAACGGTTTCCACCTCTGCCAACAGCGCATCCAGGGTGGCAGCATTGGCGTGCAGAATCAGATCATCCAGGTTGGCGAACACATGGTAGAGCATACCCGGGGTATAACGGATTCGCTCCGCCACCTTGCGCACACTGAGTTTCGCCAGCCCCTGTTCCTCCACCAGTTCGCGTACCGCATGAACGGCCAGTGCCTGCAGTTCCTCACGGCTGTGTTGGTTACGACGTGCCATGGTAAATGCTCAACTCTGTATTTCTCGTTGCCCGAGCCGTCTCCCGGGACGATGAGCCCTCCAATGACTGAGGCAATCACCGTCCGGAATGACGACCTGTACAGTAATGCGGGATGTCCTTCAGACTTGCCCGTTCTCTGTTCCAAGCCGTGACAGAATCGCCCGGGCCCGCTCGGTCTGGCTATCGCCGATACCCGCATCTGCCATGCGCTTGTCCAGGCTATCCATCTGACTGTCGCCGGTCTGCCAGTCGCAGTGGATCTCACTGTGCCACAACAGCCGGCATTCTTCCTGCCGTTGCTGGATCTGCTGCAGGGTCTGCTTGCTGTCGCTGAGCCGCTCGGCCAGTCCGCGCCCCTGCGCTTCCCGATTCCGGCTTTGTCCAAACAGGGCTTCCTGGGTTCTCGCCAGGGACTGTTCATGGCGCAGGGTTTTCAACTGGTCCGCCGCCTGCTGGATGAAGCGCTGGTACTCCGCTTCCTGCTGATTCAGGGCAATGCCCTGTTGCTCAAGCCGCGCCTGTTGCTGTTCCAGGTCGGCCAGCCGTTTGCCGATATCCAGGGCCAGCGTTTCCTCGCTGGCAGCCAGGGCCTGGCGGGCACCCTCTTCGTAGTAGCGTATCTGACCGGCCAGCTCGTCGCTGCGACGGCGGTTAAGTTTCTGCTCAGCCATCAGCCGCGCCAGTTGTCGGCGGGCATCGCGCAGGGAGTGCTCGGTTTCATAGAGCTGCTGATCGAGCAGCAGCATGTCGTTGGCATTGACGATCTGTTCCATACTGACACGGGCCTGGCCGCGCATCAGCGTTTTTAGTTTGTTCCAGGCGGTAGCCATAGCGCTCTCCTCGTTATCGGTTTAATCCGTGTATTCCTTGAGTAGACGTTCGGTCTTCGCCTCACTGATGCGATTGATCAGCCGCCGCGCTTCGTGGTCATCGCGCAGGGTCTTGGCCAGGGTGATGGTGGAGCCCACCACGAACATGATGCCCATCACCAGGTAACCCTTGATCCACAGGTCCGTGGGCAGCCAGACGATGCCCAGAATCATCAGGCCCAGGCTGATACCAAAGGCCGCCTTCACGTAGAACAACCAGCCGCCGGAATGGCGTTGAATCGCGCTCTCGTCCATGGGATATCCCTCTCGGTCTGTACTGTTTATTTAACGATGTTTAATAAACAGCATTGCTAAACATCGTTCAACAAGAAGGCTGTTACCGATTATGTGGCGGAGTGTTCAATAGCATAGGGGAGGGGAGAGTCAGGGAGCGCCGGGGCGACGACCCACGGGGCGGGCGGGGTTACCGGCGACGATGGTCCAGGGTGCCACATCCCGGGTCACCACGGCCCCCATGCCGACCACGGCATGGTCGCCAATGGTGACGCCATCGACGATGCCGACCCGGGCACCGATCCACACATCCCGGCCGATGCGAATGCCTTTTGAGGTCACCGGCTGCTCGCGAATCCGGCGGTCTGCGTCGAGGCCGTGGTTGAAGGCATAGAGGGTGCAATAGGCGGCGATGCGGCTATCGTCGCCAATCTGGATGCCGGCGGCACCGCCATCCAGGGTCACATGGTGATTGAGGCTGACCCGCTCGCCCAAACGGACCGGGCCGTGAATAACGCAATCTGCCGCGATCTGGCTGCCATCACCCACGATAATGTCACGACCTGGCTCAGCCAACAGCACCGCCTGGGGCGCCACAAAACAGTCCTCCCCGAAGCGAACGGTCTCCAGCGCCATCAAGTCCTGCTGAATATCGCGCTGCCAGGGCTCGGCCCAGGCCCGATGCTTCGCTTTCAGGCGACCGTACAGCCAGGGCATATAAGCCAGGCGTTTTTTGTGTTGTTCGCGGTAGTCGTCTTCGGTCATTCCCTCGTCACTCCCTGTGTAGGAGCGGCGCTTGAGCCGCGAATCTACTTGCTAAGGCCTTCCCAGGTACGATTCGCGGCTCAAGCGCCGCTTCTACAATTAAGAATACGAGTTTAGCAGCCAGCACGGAATGCAGTAGCATTGGCCGCAAATCATAAGGAGAACGTGGCATGAAACAGCTTTGGGTTCTGGTGGGGCTACTGGTATTGAGCGGCTGCAAGACCATGGACGCAGCGATGCCCTGGGTGGGCATGGGCAACCAGATGGCCAAGAACGCCGGCTACGACACCGACTCGAAACTGGCTGCAGGCATCAAGGAAACACTGATCACCGGCACCGACCGGGCCAGCGCCCAGCTCTCCCAGACCGGGGCATTCAATCTGAAGTTACCCGCCGCCGCCCAGCCTGTTGCCGATACCCTGCGCCAGTTCGGTTTCGGTAGCTATGTGGACAAGGTGGAAACCGCCATGAACCGGGGCGCGGAACAGGCGGTGGCGGAAGCGGCACCAGTGTTCAAACAGGCCATCACCAACATGAGTGTCAATGATGCCCTGGGAATTATTCGCGGCGACAATACCGCGGCCACTTCCTACTTCCGTGGAGAGACCGAGAGCAGCCTGCGCCAACGGTATCAGCCGATCGTGGAAGATAACCTGAAGAAGACCGGTTTCTACGATCAGTACAATAATTTGCTTGGGGTGTACGATAAGTTACCACTTACTAACAAGCCGGACCTGAACCTGGAAAGCTACGTCATCGACAACAGCATGGACGAGCTCTACACCCGCATTGGCGAGCAGGAAGCGCTGATCCGCCAGAACCCCATGCAGCAGGGCAGTGCCCTGATCGGGGCGGTGTTTGGAGCGGGACAGGCCGAGTAAGCAGGGCTTTTGGTAGGAGCGTCGCCGACAGTTGCGCAAACCGACTCAGGATAGCACTGGCATCGTCGCATTCGCGCACTTCCGGCAGGTGACTATCCACCTGTTGCTGACTTAATCCTTCTCCACGCAGCGCCTGCAGATAGGCGCGCATCACATCGGCGCTGAATTCCGGATGAAACTGCACCCCCCAAACCCGCTCCCCGTAACGGAAGGCCTGGCAGGCGTCATGAACATTGCTGGCCAGCACCGTGGCACCGGGCGGCGGAGTTAGCACTGACTGACGGTGCACCACTTGTGCCCACGGGTGTCCGGCGATGGCGCCTAACAGGGCATCCTGTCGACCAGCGCCGGTCAGGCGCAGGGCTACGGTGCCCACTTCCAGCCCCATGGGGTTATCCGCCACTTCACCACCTAGGGCACGAGCCAGCAGCTGGTGGCCAAAACACAGTCCCAGCACTGGCATCTGTACCACTTCATGAACCAGGGTATACAACCAGCGCATCAACTCCCGCATCCAGGGCGCCTGATCGGTGACCATGGCGTGGGAACCGGTAATTACCACACCTGCCAGCTCGCTCAAGGCAGGCAGTGCCCCACCCCGTTGCGCATCAATCACCATGACACCGGTGGCCGAGCCCAGCCCCTGGTGTATCCAGGTGTCGAAGTCACCGTAGTGAGCGCTGATCTGCGGGAAGGTGCTACCGGTCTTGATGATGGCGATGGGTTTGCTGTGATTCATGGCCTTTCCACCGTACTTTCCTTGTCTGGTTTCCTTATACAGAGCAAGGGCTGTACCAACTTTTCAATAGCTCCAAACCTCTTTGTAGGAGCGTCGCTGGCGGCGCGATAACCCAACACCGGAAAAGCGGTATTTACCACATAGGGCACAGAGAAAACGGTTTTCCTCAATGATCTCTGTGCCCTATGTGGTGAAAAGCTTTTGATCCCGGGCTGGGTTATCGCGCCGCCAGCGACGCTCCTACGGCAATGGTAGAGGCGCTATCGGAGATCCCGATGCCGCGGGCAGGTGGTGAGGTGATCGTTGACCATGCCGGTAGCCTGCATGAAGGCGTAGACGATGGTGGGGCCGACAAACTTGAAGCCCCGTTTTTTCAGGGCCTTGCTCATGGCCTCGGCCACCGGGGTGGAGGCTGGCACCTCCTTGAGAGTGTGGAAGTGGTTGATCTGCGGCTGGCCATCGACAAAATCCCAGAGGAAATCACTCAAGGTCTGCCCCTGGTCACGCAGGGCCAGATAGGACTGGGCGTTGCCGATGGTGGCTGCCACCTTCAGACGGTTGCGGATAATCCCCGCATCCTGGAGCAGGGCGGCCACCTTGCTGTCGTCATAGCGGGCGATCTTCTCCGCGTCGAAGCCATCGAACACCTTGCGATAGTGCTCGCGCTTGCGCAGCACGGTGATCCAGCTCAACCCGGCCTGGGCGCCTTCCAGATTCAGGCATTCGAACAGGGCCCGGTCGTCGTATTCGGGTACACCCCATTCGTGGTCGTGGTAGTGCTGGTAGAGCGGGTCATCCCCGCACCAGGGACAGCGGTCGTTCATGGCTTTTCTCTTCGCGTTTGTCACTATCAAGGCAGGCTTGGTCATCGGCCAACGGTCAGATCTCTCGTTATCATTCCGCTGCTGACATTCTGGCCATCGACATTACCGGAGCTGGCCTGGTGCGTCATTCTCCCCGTTCACGCCTGACACTCCACTGTCGGTGGTCGTCCGGCCAGCGGTATCACCGGCCCGGCCGGCCCGGTATACTTGGCGCCTGCTTTTTGGGGCAAATCGAAATCGAACAACAGGATTCAGCATGGCGGAACAACCGCAGACGGACATCATGACATTCCAGGGCCTGATTCTGGCCCTGCAACAGTACTGGGCCGAGCAGGGGTGCGTAGTGGTACAGCCCCTGGATATGGAAGTGGGCGCGGGCACCTTTCACCCGGCCACTTTCCTGCGCGCCATCGGCCCGGAAAACTGGAACAGTGCCTATGTGCAGCCTTCACGCCGGCCCACCGACGGGCGCTACGGGGAAAACCCCAACCGGCTGCAGCACTATTACCAGTTCCAGGTGGTACTGAAACCGTCGCCGGACAATATCCAGGAACTGTATCTGGGTTCCCTGCGCATGCTGGGCTTTGACCCGCTGGTTCACGATATCCGCTTTGTGGAAGACAACTGGGAATCGCCCACCCTGGGTGCCTGGGGACTGGGCTGGGAAGTGTGGCTCAACGGTATGGAAGTCACCCAGTTCACCTACTTCCAGCAGGTGGGCGGCATCGACTGTTACCCGGTCACCGGCGAGATTACCTATGGCCTGGAACGCCTGGCCATGTATATCCAGGGCGTGGATTCGGTCTACAACCTGGTATGGTCCGACGGCCCCTTCGGCAAGGTCAGCTACGGCGATGTGTTCCTGCAGAACGAAATCGAGATGTCCACGTTCAACTTTGAGCACGCCAACGTGGACGAACTCTTCAAGCAGTTCGACCTGTTCGAGGGTGAATCCACCAAGCTGATCGAGGCCGGCCTGCCGTTGCCCGCCTATGAATATGTGCTGAAAGCCTCCCATACCTTCAACCTGCTGGATGCTCGCAAGGCCATCTCCGTCACCGAACGCCAGCGCTTTATTCTGCGTGTGCGCACCCTGGCCCGTGCTGTGGCCCAGGCCTACTTTGACAAACGCCGTTCGCTTGGCTTCCCCATGGCGGATGCCAGCATTCGCGAGGAAGTAGAGACGGAATTGAAAAAGCAGGATGAAAAGGCCGCAAAGCAGGCCGCCAAAAAGAAGGGGAAGCAATAATGTCCCGGGATTTACTGATTGAACTGGGCACCGAAGAACTGCCCCCCAAGGCGCTGCCCGCACTGAGTGCAGCGCTGACGGAAGAATTTGTCCGCCAACTGGACGAAGCCGGTCTCAACCACGGTGAAGTGGAAAGCTTCGCCGCCCCCCGCCGTCTGGCGGTACTGGTACGTGGCCTGGACGAGAAGCAGGCGGATCGTGATATTGAGCGTCAGGGCCCGGCCGTGCAGGCCGCCTTCGACAAGGACGGTAACCCCACCAAGGCCGCAGAAGGCTTTGCGTCTTCTCTGGGGCTGACTGTGGATCAGTTGGGCCGTCAGGACACCGGCAAAGGGGAGCGCCTGGTGGCCCAGATTACCGAGAAGGGCAAACCCGCCGCCGAACTGATCCCCGACTTCTTTGCCCAGGCGGTACAGAAGTTGCCGATCCCCAAACGCATGCGCTGGGGCAAGCGCAAGGTACAGTTCGTGCGCCCGGCCCACTGGCTGGTGGCCCTGTTCGGTGAGGACGTGGTGCCGTTCGAGCTGCTGGACCTGCAGGCCGGTCGCACCAGTTACGGCCACCGTTTCCATGCCCCCGGTGCCATCGAGCTGGCTACTGCCAACGAGTACGCCGAGCGCATGGAAAAAGACGGTCATGTGATCGCCGACTTCGCCCGCCGCAAGGCCATGATTGAAGAACAGGCCATCGCCGTCGGTAAGGAAGCCGGTGGTACCGCGCAGATCGACCCGGACCTGCTCAACGAAGTCACCGCCCTGGTGGAATGGCCGGTAGCGCTGACGGGCAGCTTCGACGAGGACTTCCTGCGCGTTCCCCAGGAAGCCCTGATCAGCGCCATGGAAGAACACCAGAAATATTTCTCGGTACTGGATGCCGACGGCAAGCTGATGCCCCGTTTCATCACCATCAGCAACATCCAGTCCAGGGATCCCCAGCAGGTGATCCATGGTAACGAGAAGGTGATTCGTCCCCGTCTGGCGGATGCGGCCTTCTTCTACGACAACGATTGCAAGAAGACCCTCGCCCAGCACGGCAAGGGCCTCGAAAAAGTCGTGTTCCAGCAACAGCTGGGCACGGTGGCCGACAAGTGCGCACGCATTGGTGCCCTGGCCGCCATCATTGCCGAGCAGATCGGTGGCAATCCCGAGCAGGCAAAACTGGCTGGTGAATTGAGCAAGGCCGACCTGAACAGCGAGATGGTCGGTGAGTTCGACACCATGCAGGGCATTATGGGTTTCTATCTGGCGCGCCTGGAAGGCCAGCCGGAGGAAGTGTCCCAGGCGCTGTACGAACAGTATCTGCCCCGTTTCGCCGGCGACAAGCTGCCGCAGAGCAAGACCGGTATGGCCGTGTCTCTTGCCGACAAGATCGATACCCTGGTGGGCATCTTCGGCATCGGCCAGAAGCCCAGCGGCACCAAGGACCCCTACGCCTTGCGTCGAGCCACCCTGGGGGTGCTGCGCATCATCATCGAAAACCAGCTGGATGTGGATTTGCAGCATCTACTGGAAAAAGCCGGCGACCAGCTGGAGCTGCGCATCAACCGCGCCGAGGCTGCCGAGGCGTTCGAGTTTATCAAGGGTCGCTACCGGGCCATCTACCAGGAGCAGGGCATTGCTACCCCGGTGATCCTGTCGGTGCTGGCCATCGATGACGCCTGCCGCAAGCCGCTGGATTTCGACCGTCGGGTAAAAGCGGTCGCTGCCTTCCAGCCACGGGAAGAAGCCCAGGCTCTGGCCGCCGCCAACAAGCGGGTATCCAACATCCTGGCCAAACTGGACAAGGCACCGCCGGAAGAAATCGACGGCGCCCTGCTGGAAGATGAGGCTGAGCAAACCCTCACCAATCTGGTAGTAGCCAGCTACGAGCAGTCCGAACCGCTGCTGGAGAAGGGCGACTATCAGGGCGTGCTGGAAATGCTCGCCGAACTGCGTGAGCCGGTTGATGCCTTCTTCGACACCGTCATGGTAATGGCGGAAGATGAAGCGGTGCGCAACAACCGCCTGGCCCTGCTGGCCTTCCTGCGCGACCTGTTCCTGAACGTGGCGGATATCAGTCTGCTGCAGGAATAAATTGGCGCTTGCACGCAACACGCTTCACGCAAGCACGCGAAAAAAACAGGGCCGCTTTCTAGCGGCCTTTGTTTATCCGTAGGAGCGCCTTCAATTTTTCCGGTAACTTGTTGGTAACCCGAAACCCTTTCGCCATGCGAGCATGGCTCCTACGGTTCAAAATTTATATCGGGCAGGATTCCCATGAACAACCTCATCATCCTCGACCGCGACGGCGTCATCAACGAAGACTCTGACGCCTATATCAAGACCCTGGACGAGTGGATTCCATTACCGGGCAGCATTGACGCCATCGCCCGTCTCAGCCGGGCAGGCTATACCGTGGTGGTAGCCACCAACCAGTCTGGTATTGCCCGTGGCTATTTTACTGTGGCGACACTGGATGCCATGCATGAACAACTGGCGGATCTGGTCCGGGAAGCGGGCGGGGAAATGGGCAAGGTGTTTTATTGTCCTCACGGACCCGACGATGGTTGCGACTGCCGCAAACCGGCTCCCGGCCTGATCGACCAGATTGTTACCGAGTATGGCGATGTCACCGGCGCACCCCTGATTGGTGATAGCCTACGGGACCTGGAAGCCGGAGTCGCCCGTGGTTGCCAGCCGGTACTGGTATTAACCGGCAAGGGAGCCAAGACACTGGGCAAGGGCTTGCCGACTGCGCTGGGCCATGTCGATATATACGACTCCCTGGCGGATTTTACGGATCATATTTTGAAGGATTAGGCATGACACAGCACACGCATTATTCGCTGCCGATCAAGATCCGCAGCGTTCTGTTTTTTGTGCTGTATAACCTGGCCGGCATTATCCACAGCATTTTCTGCGTACTGATTGGCCCCTTTCTTCCCTACCGTCGTCGCTATAATTTCGTCAATCTGTGGACCCGCTTTGCCATGTGGCTGCTGCAACGGCTTAACGGCGTACGCATAGAGGTGGAAGGGCGCGAGAATCTGCCTTCCGGGGCTTTCGTGGTATTGGCGAATCACCAGAGCAGTTTTGAAACCTTTTATATGCAATTGCTGATCAGTCCACAGGCCACCGTGCTCAAACGCGAGTTACTGTGGCTGCCTTTCTTTGGTTGGGGGCTGGCCCTACTCAAACCGATTACTATTAATCGCAGCAATGGCAGTGCTGCACTCAAATCCGTATTGCAGCAAGGCAAGCAACGCCTGCTTGCGGATATCCCTGTGGTGATTTACCCGGAGGGTACGCGCCAGGCACCGGGCACGCTTGGCAAGTTCAATCATGGTGGTTCCATGCTGGCTTGTCAGGCTGGCGTCCCGGTTGTGGCCATTACGCATAACAGTGGCAATTGCTGGCCAGCTCGTTCATGGATGCGTCTGCCGGGTACGATTACCTTACGCATCAGCCCACCGATTAACAGTGACGGTAAAAAGGCAAAACAGGTAACCGAAGAGGCCGAAGACTGGATTCGCCAACATTACCCACAATAGTCTTTTAAAATCGTTTTTTTATTGTCCATCTGCCGCGAGTTTAATTGCCTTTCCCCGGTAAAATAACTAGAGTTTGTGCCGCTGTTAATCATCGATAACAAGGGCTACTCAATGAGCATTAATCTTGATGAACTTTCCGTTGATGAACTGGAAAAACTGATCAAGCAAGCGGAAACCGCACTGGACAAGAAGCGCAAGGCAGAGCTGAAGAATGCTCAGGCGGTACTTGAGAAAATGGCCAAGGATCTGGGCGTCTCTCCGGAAGCATTGCTGAAGGATACCGCCGGCAAAAAGAAAACTACCCGCAAGAAAGCCGCCAAGAAGAAAACCGGTGTGCGTCGTCCGGCCAAGGTGAAATACCGTGATCCGAACGATAGCAGCAACACCTGGACCGGCCGTGGCAAACGTCCGTTGTGGCTGCAGGGCGCACTGGAGAAGGGCGCCAAGCTGGAAGATTTCGCCGTCGAGTAACGCAGCACTGTTACTTGATACGCGACAAAAAGCGAACCCTCAGGGTTCGCTTTTTTTATGCCGTTCCGGCTAGCCCCTTAACGCCGCCGGCAAGCGGCTATCCCGGGACGTTTCCTGCGGCCCGCCCGAGTTCTGCAACGCCTGGCAGGCCGGTATCAATACCGTCACCATTGCCAGTAGCAACAAACCCGCCATACCGGTCAGCGGCAACAGACTGAACAGATGATGCCAAGCGCCGCGCTTCACCTTGCGACGATACTGGCCGCGGCAATCCCTTTCCTTTTTCACCATGCGACTCCTTTATCCCGACTTCATCACCAGAGAGGTTTTGCGGGTCCTCGCATTGCTGTCACATACCAGCAGCAGCACAATCCGGAAAAAAGTCCGGATAATCCACAATCGTTTTCCCGGTCCAGCGTGAAATTGCCAACCTGAAATCCGGCTTAGCGAACCTTAGCTTTATTATGATTACAAAATACACTCATTTGTTTACAAACTGAACAACATTCAATTCAGCTTTTACGATTGCTATCAAACAAGGAGGAGAAGGGGAGAACAAAAAAGGGCGGCCGGACAGAAACAGAAAAGGGGCCGACTGGCCCCTTTTCTGTTCATTGCGGTGAGCAACCCGTATCAGACATCCAGGTTGGAAACCTGCAGGGCATTGGACTCGATAAACTTCCGGCGCGGATCCACATCGTCACCCATCAGGCAGGTAAAGATCTGGTCTGCGGCGATGGCGTCCTCGATGGTGACCTGCAGCATACGACGGCTTTCAGGATCCATGGTGGTTTCCCACAGCTGTTCCGCGTTCATTTCGCCCAGCCCCTTGTAGCGCTGGAAGCTAGTGCCACGGCGAGCCTGAACCATCAGCCATTCCAGGGCATCGGCGAAGTGGCGAATGGGACGCTGGGTCTCACCACGCTGGATATAAGCATCGGCAGCCAGCAGGCCTTCCAGGGTTTCCCCAAGCGCCTTGATCTTCTGGTAATCCGGCGATTGCAGGAAATCCAGAGTTACCCGGTATTCGCGAGGCACACCGTGAGCGAGTACTTGCACACGTGGCAGGTACAGGCCCCGCTCCTCGTCCCGGGCGGCAGTGATGGTAAAGGTCTGGGTGGCATCGGTGATGGCATCCACTCGTTTGCCAAGCACCTGACACCAGTCTTCCATGGCCGACTGATCCTTCAGGCCTTCTTCGTTCACCGAAGGCATGTAGATCATCTGCTCCAGCACTTCCTTGGGGAACACCCGGGACTGACGATCGACAATCTTCATCACGTTGCGGTATTCCGCAATCAGGTTGGCCAGGGGCTCGCCGCTGATTGGCGGTGCATCGTCCCCCGGATAAAGGGCAGTTTTCTCCAGAGCCAGGGTGGTCAGATACTCCTCCATGGCCGGATCATCCTTGAGATACGTTTCCTGCTTACCTTTTTTCACCTTGTAGAGCGGCGGCTGGGCAATGTAGATATAGCCCCGTTCGATCAGCTCCGGCATCTGACGGAAGAAGAAGGTGAGCAGCAGGGTACGGATGTGGGAACCATCCACGTCCGCATCCGTCATGATGATGATGCGGTGGTAGCGGAGTTTTTCCACATTGTATTCATCGCGGCCGATACCACAGCCCAGGGCGGTGATCAGGGTGCCCACCTCCTGGGAGGAGAGCATCTTGTCGAAGCGCGCCTTTTCCACGTTGAGGATCTTGCCCTTCAGCGGCAGGATCGCCTGATTCTTGCGATCGCGGCCCTGTTTGGCAGAGCCCCCCGCAGAATCACCCTCCACAATATAGAGTTCGGAGAGGGCAGGGTCCTTCTGCTGGCAGTCAGCCAGTTTGCCGGGCAGGCCGGCAATATCCAGTGCGCCTTTACGGCGAGTCATTTCCCGGGCCTTGCGCGCCGCATCCCGGGCGCGGGCCGCATCAATGATCTTCGAGGAAATAGCCTTGGCTTCCTGGGGATTTTCCAGCAGGTAATCCTGGAACAGCTCACCCATGGTCTGTTCGACCGCGCTTTTCACCTCTGAAGACACCAGCTTGTCTTTGGTCTGGCTGGAAAACTTGGGGTCCGGCACTTTTACAGAAATTACCGCGGTAAGACCTTCCCGGGCATCATCCCCGGTGGGGTTGGCCTTCTCCTTCTTGAGCAGGCCTTCCTTTTCCATGTAGCTATTCAGGGTACGGGTGAGGGCGGCGCGGAAGCCCGCCAGGTGAGTACCGCCATCCCGCTGGGGAATGTTGTTGGTAAAGCAGAACAGGTTTTCCTGGTAGGAATCGTTCCACTGCATGGCCACTTCCACGGCGATACCGTCTTCTTCCCGGTCAAACTGAAAGTGAAACACCTGGTTCAGGGGCGTCTTGTTTTCGTTCAGGTAGCTGACAAAGGCACTCAGACCACCTTCATACTCGAACACATCCTCCTCACCGTTACGCTCATCCAGCAGGTGAATACGCACGCCGGAGTTCAGGAAGCTCAGCTCCCGCAGACGTTTGGCGAGAATATCGTAGTGGAATTTGATATTGGTGAAGGTTTCCGGAGAAGGGCGGAAATGAATGGCTGTCCCGCTGCTGTCGGTAGTGCCCACCACTTCCAGTGGCATAGCCGGTACACCGTGACGGTAGACCTGCTCGTGGACCTGGCCGTTACGGCGAATGGTCAGCTTCAGCTCTTCGGAAAGGGCATTCACCACGGAAACCCCCACACCATGGAGGCCGCCGGACACCTTGTAGGTGTTGTCGTCGAATTTCCCGCCGGCATGGAGCACGGTCATGATCACTTCGGCAGCGGACACCCCTTCTTCTTCGTGCATGTCCACGGGAATACCCCGGCCATCGTCCTGGACGGACACGGATTCATCCGGGTGGATCACCACCTTGATCTCGGAACAGAAGCCAGCCAGGGCTTCGTCAATGGAGTTATCCACCACCTCGAAGACCATATGGTGCAGGCCAGTGCCATCATCCGTATCCCCGATATACATGCCAGGGCGCTTGCGAACGGCGTCCAACCCTTTCAGCACCTTAATGCTGGATGAATCGTAATTTTTCTCCGCCATGGTATTTCCTTATTCACTCCCGGTGAGGGGCCGAAGTTGGCCATGTTCCACGTGGAACATTTTGCTCTCGATCGCCCGTAACGCTTTATTCTGCTGCACCACAGCCTGCCATTGAGGCTGATCCAGTGCGGTAATCAGGGTCTGGTGGCCCGTGGAGGCCAGATAACCCAGCATCTGATTACGGTGTTCTTCGTCCAGCTCCGCTGCCAGATCATCTACCAGCAGGGTACAGACTTTCCCCGCCTGACTGATCAAGGGCAGCTGGGCCAGCACCAGGCCATAGGCAACCAGCTTGGCCTGCCCCCGGGAAAGGCGATCTCGCGCCACCACTCCCCGGGTTTCGATACGAATATCACTGCGATGAAACCCCGCCTGGCTGAACCCGCGACGGATATCGTCAGGGCGAAGGCGAGACAGGGCATCCGCATAGCTTTCATCTTTTTGCAGCCCCGTCTGTAGCTGGACCCGAATTTTCAGCTCTGGCGCCAGATGAGACAACACCGTATCCAGCCCTGCCTGCAGGGCTTGCAGATAGCTACGGCGTAACCCTTCGATTCTATCAGAAGTCTGCGCCAGTTGCTGGTCCCAAAACCCCAGTTCACGGGGGTTCGGACGCCCGGTACGCAGCAGGGCGTTTCGCTGCTTCAGGGCCGCCGAGGCAGTCCGCCATACCGGCATAAATTCATGTTCCACGTGGAACATTCCCCAGTCCATGAAGCGCCGGCGCAGGGCAGAGGCACCAAACACCAGCTCCACCGAGGTGGGGTGCAAGGCTAAAACCGGCAGGAGACCAGCCACCTCACTGAGAGCTTTCGGGGTTTCCCCATTCAGCTTGATGGCATCAATGCCACCAGGCGTGCGACGGACCCCCAACCGGTGGTGTTTTTCTCCCGCTAATACTTCCGCATACAAGGTGGCAGCCGGCGCGCCATCACGGACCAGCCGAGACAGCCTGCCACCCCGAAAGGAGCGACCACCACTACCAATGAAATAGATGGCCTCCAACAGGCTGGTCTTGCCACTGCCGTTATCGCCAAGAATCACATTAAGGGAAGGGGAGAGAGCAATATCCAACTGACGGTAATTGCGAAAATCTCCGAGCTGGAGACGGCTCAACATAGAAAGGAATCCCCACCCACAGCAACCAGGGAAGCCGCCGCAGCGACAAGAAATGACTGCACCGATTGTAGCTCAGGGAGAGGGCAGGGGCGATGATGCTAAAACTGTTTCCACCACAGAGAACACAAAGCTCACTGAGGAAAACCCATTTTCGACCAGGAGGGCACCATATTCATTGGCACAGGATCTTCAACTCTGTGCTTTGCATCCTTCATGGTAATGATGTCGATGCATTTACCTCAGCCGGCAAATCCCGGGCAAAAAAATACCCGGCGCGATGGCCGGGTATTTGGGGAGGAGCAAGGACTGCGGATCACAGCCGCATGGGCATGACCACATACAAAGCCGCCTTGCTCTCCGGGTCCAGCACCAGGGCGCTGCTGTTGCTGTCACCCATTTCCAGCTCCGCCTGGGTGCCAGCCATGGTGTTGAGCACGTCCAGCAGGTAGCTCACGTTAAAGCCGATTTCCAGAGGCTGACCATTGAAGTCCACGGACACTTCCTCTTCCGCTTCTTCCTGCTCCGGGTTATTGGCAACAATGCGCAGGCTGCCTTCGGACAGCTGCACCCGCACACCACGGTATTTCTCGTTGGACAGAATCGCCACCCGAGCCAGGGCCTGACGCAGGGTTTCCCGGTCAGCAATAATGGTGCGCGAACCTTCCTTGGGGATCACCCGGTCATACTCGGGGAACTTGCCGTCCACCAGCTTGGAGGTGAAAGTGATGGCACCCACCACGATACGGACATGGTTGCGACCCACGGTCAGGCGGGCATTTTCGCCGGCATCACCAAGGATGCGCGACAACTCCATCACCCCTTTACGCGGCAGGATCACCGAGGCTTCTTCCACGGGCACATCCAGCTCCGCATCGCACAGGGCCAGACGGTGGCCATCGGTGGCCACGGCGCGCAAGCGCCCCGGCTTCAGCTCGAACAGCATGCCGTTGAGGTAATAGCGCACGTCCTGCTGGGCCATGGAGAAGGCAGTGCGGTCAATCAGACCACGCAGCACACCCGGCTGGATATCCAGGCTGGAGCCAGCGGCATCTTCTTCCAGGTTGGGAAACTCGGAAGCGGGCAGGGTAGAGAGGGTAAAACGGCTGCGGCCGGAACGGACCAGCATACGCTCACCATCCACTTCGAAACGGATGTCTGCTTCCGCTGGCAGGCTCTTGGCAATGTCCACCAGCTTACGGGCCGGCACTGTGGTTTCCCCTGCCTGATGCTCCCCTTCCAGGGGCAGGCGAGCCACCAGCTCCAGCTCCAGATCAGTGCCGGTCATGGAAAGTTGTCCGTCACCCACTTCCAGCAGGACATTGGACAGCACCGGCAGGGTCTGCCGTTTTTCCACCACTGCGGCCACCTGTTGCAGGGGCTTGAGCAGTTGTTCTCTATTGATTGAGAATTTCATCGCGCTTTCCCGTTCTGGTTATTTGGGCCAGAGGCTCCCAGCCCCTTCCTTTACTGTATACAGAACCGGCCACCCGGCCGGACTCCCCCATCAGGACGTTAGCGTCCGCAACAGGCTCTGATAGTCTTCCTCGATTTCCGGATTGGATTCCCGCAGCTGCAAGACCTTGCGACAGGCATGCAGGACGGTGGTGTGATCACGGCCACCAAAATTTTCACCGATCTCCGGCAGACTGTGGCTGGTCAGTTCCTTGGACAAGGCCATGGCCACCTGCCGGGGTCTCGCCACCGAGCGGGTCCGCCGCGGGGAGAGCAGGTCGTTGATCTTGATCTTGTAGTACTCGGCCACCACCCGCTGGATATTGTCGATACTGATCTGCCGTGCCTGCAGGGCAATCAGATCCTTCAACGCCTCCTTGATCAGGCCGATATCGATCTGCGCACCGGTGAAACGCACATGGGCAATCACCCGGCGCAACGCCCCCTCCAGTTCCCGTACATTAGAACGGATTCGTTGCGCAATAAAGAAGGCGGCGTCATTGGGCAGATCCACCTTGGCTTCTTCCGCCTTCTTTTTCAGGATCGCCACCCGGGTTTCCAGCTCCGGCGGCTCCATGGGCTGGGACAGCCCCCAGCCGAACCGGCTCTTGAGCCGCTCCTCCAGACCATCCACTTCCTTGGGAAACTTGTCACAGGTGAGGATGATCTGCTGACCATTTTCCAGCAACGCATTAAAGGTATGGAAGAACTCTTCCTGGGACTGCTCCTTACCTGCAAAGAATTGAATATCATCAATCAGCAGGGCATCCACCGAGCGATAGAAGCGCTTGAACTCGTTGATGGTCTTGTTGCGCAGGGCAGAAATCATGTCTGCCACAAACCGCTCACTGTGCAGGTAGACCACCTTGGCATTGGGGTTGCGCCGCAGCAACTCATTGCCCACCGCGTGCATCAGGTGGGTCTTACCCAGGCCCACACCGCCATACAACAACAACGGGTTATAGCCATGGCTGGCCGGGTTCTCCGCCACCTGCTGAGCAGCCGCCGCCGCCATGCGGTTGGACTTGCCTTCCACAAAGGTGGAAAAGGTGAAACCGGTATTAAGGTTGCTGCGATGCTTGCGGGCCCCTCCCAGCTCCGTGGGCTGGGGTTTGCTCTCTGCCAGCTCGGGTGTGCGCATATGGCCGGAAGAGGGCGTAGCGGCACTGACAGGGGCAGAGGAAGACGACTGGGCCGGCGGTGCTGGCATACGACTGGATCCGACTTCCAGGCGCAACTGGGGCAGGGCACCGCTCTGCAACTCACCCAGCACCTCGCCAATGCGATCCATGTACTTGTCGCGAACCCAGTCCACCACAAATCGGTTGGGAGCAAACAGCGTCAGCTCGGCGCCATCCGCAGATGCAGCCACCTGTAATGGCCGTATCCACATGTTGTACTGCTGTGACGGCAACTCATCCTCGAGTCGAGTCAGGCAGCGTTGCCAGAGCTCTTCAGACACGCACACGCCTTATTATCCTGAAACGATACCGTGCTTCCGCCCCGCAGGCGCAGAAGAACGAAGGGACCCGACCGCGACAGAAATCACAGTCCAGCGGCACCCGGCCCCTGAATCGTCTTTTATGAACTGAATGAAAATTCGGTCAATGAACCGCAATCGAGCCCGTCATTCTACCCCCTCCGCGCGATAACTATCCACAGGACAGCTGGGATTTTTCCGGCTTTATTTCTGTGGATAACTAGGGCCATAACCCTGTGCGGGGATGCAGGCACAACCCGGTGGATAACCGGAGGTACAACTTATACCCACATTTAATGACAGCTCGTCCCCCGCTCGTCCCCAGTACTTACACACAATGGTACGCAAGTTATCAACGAAGCAAGATAATGATTTAAAAGGGGTTTTCAGGCTTATCCACAAAAAGGCGCTTCCCCTATAATAACTACTACTATTAAAAACATTTAAATATTTAAGTTCTATTAACAGTTCTCTCCAGCCCGCTTGGCACATGCCTGAAAAGCCGATTGACAGGGCATTACGCTTTCCCTAGACTTGCCGGCCTTCTAATTGATGTCTCATTCCATGGGGAAGACACCATGAAACGCACATTTCAGCCCAGCGTACTCAAGCGCAAACGTGCCCACGGTTTCCGTGCTCGCATGGCGACCAAAAATGGTCGCAAAATCCTGGCAGCTCGTCGTGCCAAGGGTCGTAAGCGGTTGGCTGCCTGAGCCAACCGTTTTACTCTGCCCTCCTGGCTGAGGTAACAGTGCCGACAACCCAGGCTTTTACCCGCCAGCACAGACTTCTTACCGGATCCCAATATCAGACCGTATTCGACCACTCCAAATGGAAGGTGGGCAATGCGGTGTTTCTGTTGTTGGCCTGTCCGAACCAGCAAGCGCTGCCCCGCCTGGGATTGGTGATTGGCCGCAAACGTGCCAAGCGTGCTGTGGACCGTGGCTGCGTCAAGCGCAGAGCCCGGGAACAGTTCCGGCTACGCCAGCAACAACTGGCCGGTCTGGACATTATCCTGCTGGTACGTGGACGCATTGATCACCCGGACCCGGCAGAAGTCACTGATCAGCTCGGCAAGCTATTCGACAAGCTGCTTGCTAAGTGCGGGCAAGCTTGAGAAACTGCGGCCCGTTTTTCACGCCACAGAATAGCCCGTTATGGAAATCCAGCGCGCCCTAGTTATTACCGGCATTGCCATCGTTTCCTACCTGATGATTCAGGCCTGGCAACAGGATTATGCCAATCCGACCCAGCCAGCCGCCGTTGAAGAAGTTGCGCAGAACGCGCAAGGCAATGACGACGGGCTCGACCTCCCCGAACCCCAGGCCGAGACTACCGACGACGGTATTCCCTCTGCGCCGGCAGAACAGGCCGACGCGCCTCCTTCTGAATCCGCCGACGCTACTGCCAGACCGGAACGCATCCGCGTCAGCACCGATGTGCTGCGAGTGGAGATCGATCCCAAAGGGGGCGATATCGTACGTCTGGCGTTGCCAGAGTACCCCCGCCATGCGGATACCCCGGACCAGCCTTTCGTGTTGCTCGAGCAGGATGCCAGCCGCACCTATGTGGCCCAGAGTGGTCTGATCGGCAAGGACGGCACAGATTCCAGCGCCGGCCGTCCTTTGTGGAGTGCTGCCAAGCAAAGCTATCAGCTGGATGAAGGCAACCAGGAACTGAACGTGGACCTGACCCTGCGTCAGGACAATGGCGCAGAGCTGGTCAAGCGTTTCACCTTCGAGCGCGGCAGCTACCTGGTCCGTGTCAGCCATATTGTTCGCAACCAGGGCAACAGCGAGTGGTCCGGTGCCTTGTATGGTCAGATCAAGCGCGATGGCAGCGACGACCCGGGCCTGTCCAACAGCGGCTTCATTCCCATGCCCACCTATCTGGGCGGTGCCTACTGGGATAGTGAAAAGCCCTATAACAAACTCGATTTCGAAGACATGGCGGAAAGCCCCCTGGACCTGACCGTGCAGGGCGGCTGGGTGGCCATGGCACAGCACTACTTCGTGTCTGCCTGGGTGCCGGATGCCCAGCAAAAGAATCATTACTCCAGCGTGTATCTGAAAAAGCGCGGACAGTATCTGCTGCGTTTCGTGTCACCCACCGTCAAGGTGGCGCCGGGTGAAGAAAAAGTGCTGTACGCCGAGTTCTATGCCGGCCCCAAAAAGCAGGACAAGCTGGAAGCCATCAGCCCAGGCCTGAACATGACCGTGGACTACGGCTGGCTGTGGTTTATTTCCCAGCCCATCTTTGCGCTGCTGGTATTCCTGCAGAGCGGTGAAGTGTCCGTGTTCGGCATGGATATCGATATCGGTGCCGGTGTGGCCAACTGGGGTGTGGCGATCATCCTGCTGACCTTTATCATCAAGGCGATCTTCTTCAAGCTCAGTGCCACCAGCTATCGCTCCATGGCGAAAATGCGCAAGGTGGCGCCGGAGATGCAGCGCATCAAGGAGCAGAACAAGAACGACCGGCAGAAAGCGCAGATGGAAACCATGAAGCTGTTCCAGCGCGAAAAGATCAACCCGCTGGGTGGTTGTTTGCCCATGCTGGTTCAGATGCCGGTGTTCATTGCTCTGTATTACGTGCTGCTGGAATCCGTGGAGCTTCGTCAGGCGCCGTTCTTCCTGTGGATCAACGATCTGTCAGTGATGGACCCCTACTTCGTGCTGCCGATTCTGATGGGCGCCTCCATGTTCCTGCAAACCCGTCTCAACCCGACGCCGGCAGATCCCATGCAGGCTCAGGTGATGAAGTGGATGCCGGTGGTGTTCTCCGTGTTCATGCTGTGGTTCCCGGCGGGTCTGGTACTGTACTGGCTGACCAACAATATCCTTTCCATTGCCCAGCAGTGGGTGATTACCCGCAAGATCGAAAACGAAGGTTAACGGGCAAGTTGCAAAGCGCGGGAGGTCTGGGTGCCAATCGAGGTAATCCAATCCCGCGCTTCTGTCTTGTAAATGCCGTGACATTCCCACGGTTTTGGGGTTTCCTTGCGGCTTGAAGCGTGTTGCTTGTAGCTGCTTTCTCTATGTCAAATACTGCCCAGGACACTATTGTTGCCATTGCCACGGCGCCCGGCCGGGGTGGTGTTGGTGTGGTGCGCCTGTCCGGCCCGGACTCACAAGCGATTGCCGGTAAATTGATTGGTGACCGCTCACTGACCCCGCGAATGGCGCATTTCTCCCGATTCCGGGATGCCGGCGGTGAGACCATTGACGAGGGGCTGGTCATTGCCTTCCCTGCGCCCCATTCCTTTACCGGCGAAGACGTGGTGGAGCTGCAGGGCCACGGTGGCCCGGTAATCCTGGATATGCTGGTGGCCGCCTGCATTGCCGCCGGCGCCCGGCAGGCCCGGGCCGGGGAGTTCTCCCAGCGGGCTTTCCTCAACGACAAGATGGATCTGACCCAGGCCGAGGCCATCGCCGATCTGATTGATGCGGGCACCAGCGCCTCGGCCCGTGCCGCCCTGCATTCCCTGCAGGGGGTCTTTTCCGACCAGGTGAATCGCCTGGTGGAGGAACTGATCGGGCTGCGCATCTATGTGGAAGCGGCTATCGATTTCCCGGAAGAGGAAATCGACTTTCTTTCCGACGGCAAGGTGGCTGGTGATCTGCGTGACCTCCGCGCACAATGCCAGCGGGTGCTGGAGGAGGCCAATCAGGGGCGTCTGGTGCGGGAGGGCATGACCCTGGTAATCGCCGGCAAACCCAACGCCGGCAAGTCTTCCCTGATGAACGCCCTGGCCGGTTTTGATGCTGCCATCGTCACAGATATTGCCGGCACCACCCGGGATGTGTTGCGCGAAGCCATCCAGCTCGACGGCATGCCCCTGAACCTGATCGACACCGCTGGCCTGCGTGACAGTGCCGACGTGGTGGAGCAGGAGGGGATCCGCCGGGCCTATGCGGAAATGAAAAAAGCCGACCGACTGCTGGTGATGGTGGATTCCCGCGACGGCGACGTTAATCCACAAGATATCCACAGCTTGTTGCCGCAGAGCCAGCAGCAACTGGAAAACCTGGAGTTACCAGTGACAGTGGTGCTCAACAAGGCGGACCTGTCCGGCATGACCCCCGGTCCCCGGGAAAACGGCAGCTTCGTGATCTCCGCCGCCACCGGTGACGGGTTACCCGAGTTGCGTGAACACCTGAAAGCCGCTGCCGGTTTCAAAGGGATGGGGCAGGGTGAGGGACAGAGTCGCTTCTCTGCCCGCCGCCGCCATATCACTGCCCTGGAGCAGGCCCTGGCCGCCCTGGACAAGGGCGAGCAGCAACTGCAGGACCACGCCGCCGGCGAACTGCTGGCCGAAGATCTGCGTGCCGCCCAGAAAGTCCTGGAAGAAATCACCGGTGCTTTTACCGCGGATGATCTGCTGGGGCGGATTTTCTCTTCCTTCTGTATCGGCAAATAACCAGGCGCCCTAGTTGCAAACCCCATTAGTGGTCTGGCAGGTGAGACCAACCCGGGTGCGCAGCTGCCCCGAGGGAATCACCATGGTCCCCAGGTTGCGGTTGCCGAATTCCAATCGCCCAATTTCCAGTGCCGCACCGCCAGCCGTAGCCCCAAACAGCAATTCCTGCTGAATCAGCAGTTTGGCCGGATCGCCATTGCTGTTGTCAGCGGTCGATTGTAAATCCAGTTGGCCGTTACGAACCGCGATATCCCCCGTGATCCGGGCCAGACGCAGGTCCACATCCGGTTGGCCCGGCTCCGAAATAGAAATAAAAGTGCCGTCATCAATTACGTCGTCACTACTCTGGGTGTGTGCCAGGGAGCTATCCAGGTCTGTAAGGCTAAAGTCACCGGCGTAACGCAGGTACACAGGGCAAGGTGGACTGGCGCAGCTGGGGGAACCGTTCAGGTTAAGATCAAACTGGCTGAACTCCAGGTTGGCATTGATATCCAGCCCTTTGACCGGGTTGCTGCTCAGGTCCGGGAAGGGGCCACCGCCAAAGCGCCCCAGAAACTGGATGCGGGCCTCGCTGGTGTTCAGGTTCAGCCCGGAGTTCAGTACAGAAATATAAAGGTCGTTGGCGGACAGCAGCAGGTCGACACTGTGAAAACCCACCGCCAAATTGGTATCGGTGTCGGCGATCATGAAGTGACTGCCGCGGGTAAACTGGTTGTAAGCGTCATCGCTGGACAGGCTGGGGCCGACAATCTCGCTGGTATTGCCATCGTTATCCATGTCACCGCCATCGCGGGCCCGCGACTGGATTTTCAGCACCAGGTCCGTGCGTAAGCCGGGGAGTGTGGCGCCGGCCAGGTGGGTATCAGCGTTACCGCCGCCCGGGTAGAGGTAAATATTGCCGTCCACGCTGCCCAAGGTATAAATCAGCCCCCAGTTCTTGGTCCAGACTTCATCATTGCCCGGGTCTCCGGCGATGCCGTTATTCAGATATTCGCCATCACCGTTGACATCATCCCGTACGGTGACGCCGCTGGAATAGGCTCCCAGATGGCCATTACGCACCAGCAGCGCCAGGCCGCCGGTGCTGTCCAGGGGCACATCCACCAGTGTGCCGCCATCGCTGCAGCCACTGGTGTTACTCAGCCCCAGCCAGCAAAGCCCGGCAGGAGCCTCACCGCCGGCCAGTGGGTCCAGGGTAATATTGGGGAAGTTGAAGGCGGAGACAGTACTGTCCAGTGACTGCCATTTATCGAACAGGATGGTGGTTCCCAGGCGAGGGGTTTGGGAAGGGTCATCCGTTTCACCCAATACCCACTGGAAATCGTTGGCAAAATCCCAGCGCAGGGCCAAATTCAGCCCTTCGCTGCGATTGCCAATATTCTCGTCGCCACCGCTCCAGGCACCGCCGCCGGCCAGCCGGGCACGAAAGTTCTCCAGGCCACCGGCCCAGCCGCTGGTGAGAGTGGGCCGATCTGCCTCAGTAATGGCGAACGGCGAAATGCCGTCAGAGTCATAAGTGAAATCCGCCAACAGTTTTACGTCGGCTCGTGCGGCGTCAAGAATCAGACCTGTGGCGTCCGCGTTGAGATTGGCATTGCTAACACTGAAGTCCACTTCCAGATTGTTAAGTCCGAATTCCGGAGAACCCGAGCCGCCCTGGCGGTAAAACAGCGTCGACGGCGCCATGTCCAGGGCAAGGCTGGTCAAACCACTATCCGTGGTGTCCGCAAGCAGTGGGCCGCTGTAGTGAAAGGTAAGGGAGGAATCCAGAGCCATCTGGCCATTGCTGCTTCCGATGCCGCTATGAATGAAATCGCCCGTATAAAGACGAAAACGCGGAAGGGTGACGTCTGCATTGATGAACGGCAACGGATTGGTTCCATCGGTACCCGCATCGATCGTCATAGCGAGAGTGAAGGGGTCCCCGCTGTAGGGGCTGCTACCGTCCACATTCTGGATCGCCATATTATTCGCTTGCACGGTTGAGCTGTCAGCGCTCCAACTGATGCTGCGAATATCCGGGCTGGTGATATTACCTTGCAGGGAAATGCCATCCTGCCCGGCCACGCTGGAAAGTTCACCCTCGGAAAGGGGAGTGAGTGCCTGGACGGTGGGAGCAAGACCTATCGGTATCAGGGCCAGTATTGATCTGGTTGTTAGGCTGAATATAGTCATGGCGTTTACCTGTGTGGCTGCTAGCAGAACTGGGCACTGCCAAAACAGTTGTCATAAACCGGATCCAGCCCAATGATGTTGCCATCACGTGCTGCGGTACTGGTTGCGATATTGCCAACGAAAACGGATGTCTTGTCGGAAATATCGAGAGTGAAAGCATCTGGCATGTGCATGGCCCAACCCGCAGGCATGGCTGCCTGGAAACCTGGGTACTGGATATCCTCTTTTTGAAAGGTAAGACCAAAGTTGCTGGAATTGATGTCTACTTGGTGCAAGTTGGAGATGTTGTAAGGCATGTTGTAAGCATTCAAATCATCATGAATACCGTTGCCATTTACATCGGTTACTCCCAGCCCGGTCGCCAATTGATTCTTGAACTTGTCGGCAATGCTGCCTCGAAGCAAGGGAAGTACCGCGTCCAGGAGCCCCCCGGAAAAACCATCCGGACGAACGATCCCGAGAGGGTTCGTGGTATCCGTTCCATGGATGATATCGTCCACCAGATCGGCCAGTCTGAGGTCATAAATAAAAGCCTGGGTCTGGCGTTTACCATTGAGTGATACCGGAAGCCCTGTTCTTCTCTGTGTTTCGAACTCGACGGTAAGGTTGCTGAAAGAAGCACAGGTCCCCAAAACACATTCGTGATCATCATTGACCCCAAGAGTCCACTCCGGCTGGCTAAAATCATTATTGGGGTCCGCATCACCGGGAGCATTGGTTCCCGGGTTTTCTTCATAGTAAGTGCTGCCGTCATTGGTGGGCGGCCGTGGTGTCCAGAATACACAGCAGCCCTGGTCCTGTGCGGTTCCCTGGCAGGGAGCACTGGCGTTGTCACAAGTAACGCCCACGTCATACTGACCCTGCATTTCGATATTGGCGGTAGCATTGAGGAAACCGCTGAAAGATTTGAACTTTCCAATGCTGAGTGGGCCAGTGACATTCTCTGCGCCAAGGCGAAGACCCACGATTTCACGAAGGGTAGGGTTGTCATCATTCTTGATGGCAAACTGCAGATACGGACGTGACATGGAAAAGGGTTTCAGGCCAGTGGCGTCACCTGAAGGTACACAGTTGGTTCCATCTGAGGTGCAGCCAAAAGCCAGGTTTTCTGCATGCAGATCCACACCTGTATCGGTGCGACCCAGCTCGAGATTCTTGACGTTCATGTTCAGATCGAGAGTGGCATCCAGCCCTCCACGATAAAAGGTATAACCATTCTCGGTAACCTTGTCGCCTACAAACAGGGCCTGACCGGTAATATCGGATAACTCGTCATCATCCATCACCTGCATGGCTGAAAGTCCTGGACTTGCTGCAAGAATCAGGAAAAACGCCAGAAAAGAGAATCTTGTTATTTTTTTATTCATGAAAAATTCCGCTCGTCAGAATCCGAAAATGTAGGCATTTCCTTGAACATTAACTCCGGCAAAGGGGCCGTTTTCATCGGCTACCCTGAGACCAAGAAAAGAGCCATTGGCATTGGCGTTATAACCATTTGCACCGGCACCAAATTCAACCGCGGTGCCGGTCAAAGTCATGCCGAAAGAGATGTTGGTGTAACCGTTGCTCGTTTCTGTGGCAGGGTCATAGCTCCCTGAAGCTGCGGGCAGAGACAGCTTCATGGCAGCCATGGAGTCCAGGGTCGCGGTATCGCAGCTGCCGCCAGGCAACAGGCAGTCGTTGCTGTCATTCAGGAATTTGCTGCTATCAAATAGCGTGGTGTTATTGCCTGCTTCACTGAGATAGGCTGCGTCCAGGTTCAGGGTGGGGATGGATAAATTGCCGTAGTAGCCTTTCAAGACCAGCCATTCATCGGTGCGGTTGGCAAAGCTGAGTGCCAGGCGGCAAGGGCCTCCGAGAGTGTCGCAATCAGCGAGAGCAATGGAGCCGTCCGGATTGGTGTTGAGATCCATGCCCAGTTCCAGTGCCACACCGGCCTGGCCAATAACGGTTTGCATTTCCTCTTCCGCCATTGGTTCCAGTGCATGGCTGGGCGCGGACAGAATCAGCAGAACCGGGGAAATTAACCAATACTTCATAGCCCGGCTCCATTGGTGGTGAGTTTCATCTGCTGAATCAGAATGCCTTCTATTCGTGCTACCCCAATATTGGCTACGCTGCCGTCGGGGTCGGTGAAATAGATGCCGTTATCAGTGGCAGTTGAATTGGGCGGAGGCGTGGAAAAGTCCCCCCAGCGAACATAACCATGGGTTTCGGGATTAGGGGCGCTGATTGCTTGAACGCTGTTACCAAAAAAATCCGTGGACTCGGTCTGTGTGTCGCAACTGGTTCCCTGATTGCAATAAATGTCGTTGTAAACCGCAGCGACAGGGGGGATGGCAGTAAGCTCTATAATGAAATTGCCGTCGGTACCTGCGCTGTTCAGAGTGATAGCCTGGGAATGCAGCCGGCCGAGAGGCAGAAAAGCATCCACATTGCGAAACGTGAGCCCCTGACTATCGGAAAAATCGGGAACGCTACGCAGGCTGTCGGGACTACTATCGGTCTGGTTTACCGAAAAACGGAAATCGCCACTCAGGGCGCTTTGATAGGTGAAACCAAAGGTTGGGTCGTCAGAATTTGCGGTTTGCATCAAGCGGAAAATGGTAGGGTCGCCCGCTCGGGTAATGGGTTTTCCAAGGATGACTGTCTGACTTTGTAATCCGCAATAGCCGGTATTGCCGTTGCCATCCGGGCAGGCGCTTCCTTTGCCCACTTCCATTTCGCCCCAGAAACTCCAGCGCCAGGAGCTGCTTGCCGTTGGCCCGATGGTTTCCAGTACCGTGGGGCGATCAACACCCTGCAGCAGATTGCCTTGATAGTCATACCCCTGGTACTGGAATACTCGTACCAGAAAGGGATTGTAGACGGGTGCGAAATCACTGATGACATTACTGCCAATGGGGCACAGGTCGTCATTACAGGCGTTACCGTGCCAATCTGTTCCTGCTCCCTCACCGGTCATATGCAGGCCGTAGTAACGTGCATCCCCCCGGTGCCAGCCGTTATCCGTCGCACTCTGGCTGGGCGCCTGGCCAACTATTTCGAGATAGCTGGTGGGGGCTGTTTCGTATCGAAAATCATCCAGCGCTATGGCCAGCCCCTGGCCTTTGATGCTGGCCATGTCATGGTCACTGAGTGGCTCAAGCGCGTGGCTGGTAGTAACAGCACACATGAGCAAAGGGAGGGTTAACGGCAAGCGTTGCCGGGCATATTTCTGCATGATGGTTTCCCTGATCATGACAAGGTACTGACGTACCTTTTTGTTATTGTTTTATTTTCTGTGAGCCTTGTTATTCGACTTGTGGGCTAACGGGTGCAGTTTCAGCACGCTTATTCCCAAGACACGCTTGCAAACAGAAAAAGGTTCCCGGTTTCGGGCTTTTTATATCTTTGTGTAATCGAAAGTGATGTTGAGGGTGCTTGTAGGGTGGGGCGGGCTTACTGTAGGGGATAAATAGAGGGAACCTTTTTTTGCTCCCATGCGTGTAAGCATGTGTAGAGAACTATGCGATCGCCAGAGAGCCCCATATGAAGCAGCGAGAGTTCGAGTCGCTGGTAGGTCCTTTCCTGCCGGACCTGTACAGGCTGGCTTATCGATTTACCGCCAATTCCCACGATGCTGATGATCTGATACAGAACGTCCTGGTGAAACTGTATCCGCGGCTGCAAGAGCTAAAGGCGGTTGAGCGTCTCAAGCCCTGGCTGGCCAAGGTGCTTTATCGGGAGTTTATTGACAGCAAGCGTCGGGAAAAGCGCTGGCTCAAGCTGGTTGAGCCCCTGGATAACGACCTGGACAGGGAGTACCAGGCGGTAATGGAGAGTACTGAGTTGGCACCTGAGTACCTGTACGGGCAAGCTGAACAGTGGAACACGATAAGCCTTGCACTGGACGGGTTAAACAGCGATCAGAGAACCCTGGTCACCATGCATGACATCGAAGGCTATACGGTCACCGAGTTGACCGAAATCCTCGACCTGGCTCCGGGAACCGTCAAATCGCGTCTGCATCGGGCGCGGGCGCGGTTACGGGACTACCTGGAAAGGGAACCGGAAGTGCCTCTCGAGCGTGTTCAGGGTAACGGGAGAAAACGATGAACTGCCATCAATTTGAGAAAATGCTGGATGATCATCTGGATGGTTATTTGTCCGGGGAGCAAGATCGGCAAGTAACGGCGCACATTGATAATTGTGCGCAATGCCAGCGGGTTTTGGCCCAGGCAAAGGATGTGCAAAAGGCATTGAAAACCATGCCAGTACCACGGCTACCGGATAATTATGCCGAGCGTCAATTTCAGCGGCTGTGGTCTGAACAGAATTTCGAGACTGGCAAGAGGGGATTTCATCATCTTTTCCAACCCGGGTTGGCCGCTGCATTACTGGTGGGAATCTTGCTGGGTGGCGGCATGGTGCAGTGGTTGTCTTCCAGCGAACCCTCACTTGTCTCTCAGCCCCTGACGGTGAATCTGTACGATACCCGTGAAGTTCGCTTCGTGGTCAATTCGCGCAGCGACCTGCAGGGTGCGAGGGTTACGTTGCGTATTCCGGAACATATGGAATTGGAAGGGTTCCCGGGCAGGCATGAGCTGACCTGGACAACAAATCTGAAGGCCGGGGCCAATTTGTTGTCTTTGCCGCTTCGGGCGGCGGATCTTGGCAGCGGTGAAGTTGTCATGATGATTGATTCCCCGGGAGGCACGCTGGTTGAAAAGACACTGGTCATTGAATCCAGCGCTAAACGGACAACAGGACGTTATCAACCGGAAGGCGTGACCGGGTGATAACGCCGGCGATCCCGATGCGATTGAAAATGAGGGAAAGACAATGAATATCAAGATGTTTTGGGTGGCTTGTGCTTTTTCCCTGCTGGCATCGCCGGCGTTTGCGGAAGAGGCGGAAATCACTATCGATATTATTGAAGAGGAAAGTGGCGATCCGGCGCAATTGATGAATCGTATCGAGTTGCCGGAAGCCGCTTCCATGGAAGCCAGTGAAAATTCCCAGTCCGGCCTGGATGCGGCTAATGATGCTCGTGAAAAAGGGCAGCAACAAGGAGCAGAAGCCGCTGCCGAATTCCGCGATGTGATCAATCTTGGCAGAGAGATTCCCTTGCCCCCGGAGCTGGGGGGGAGCGATATTCAGCGACCCGAGCCAGAAACTCCGCAGCCGCCATCATCACCGGGTGCGCCTTGATCCATTAGATGGTGGGTGCGCGGATTCAAGATTGTGTTTCAGATTTAATTATTCGGTACTGCGCCTTTCGCAGCGCCATAAAGGGGAAAAAAATGTTGAAGCCGGTATTCGCATTGATAATGCTGGTACTGATATTGGCCGTCATTTCCTTGCAAGCAAATGCCGGTACGGAAGTTGAGTCTTTCCAGGAGGGAGTTTTTTCCTTCAAGAAAGGCGATTATCCAGAAGCCAGAAAGGCCTTTGAAAAAGCCCGGAATGAAGGGCTTGATAGTGCGAGTCTGCATTACAATCTGGGTGTGACCTATTATCGCCTGGGTGAGTACGATAACGCTGCTACCGAATTCGAATTACTCACAGAAGAGCCCAAGTGGAAAAACCTTGCCTACTATAATCTTGGTCTTGTTGCGGAAAAACAGGGGCTAAAAAAGAAAGCGAAAGATTACTACCAGAGCGCTCTTTCGCAGCAGGAAAGCAAGGTGAATACCCTTGCGAGCAGGGCACTTTCCCGCTTGATGGGTCCGCAGTCACCCAGTTATTTGTTCGCCAGTCTCTTTGCCGGTAGCGATGACAATGTGACGCTAGTGCCGGATCAGGAAACAGAAGGGAGCGAGGACAATCAGCTGACCGGCTTCATTACTGGTCGTTATTATCTGGATCGACAATGGAGTCTGGAAGGGCTGCTATACGGTCGTCGATACGAAGACAGTAGCGAATTTAATACGTCTCTGGCAGAAGTCGGGCTTCACCGGGAGCATGGACAGGGGGAATGGCGCTGGGATAACGCGGTGAATGTGTCTCTACAGTCCCTGGATGGTGAGCGTTATCTGGATACCGCCAGCCTGGAAGCCGAGGCCCAGCGCAGCTTGTCAGGGAAGCGAGCGGTGAAAGTTGGCGGCGAGCTTTCAGGAATTCGTGCCGCTGACGGTTTTGATTACCTGGAGGGATGGCGGGCCCGCGGAAAGATTCGCTGGCTACAGGGGCTGGGTTCAGGACAACTTCAGCTCGACTATCGGCTGGAGTTAAATGATCGCGAAGATCTGGTGGCTGGCGAAGACTTTGCCAGTTTCTCCCCGATTCGCCATCTCATCAAGACAGATTACAGCTGGCCCTTTTCCAGGCGCTGGGCCGGACGTGCCTCCGTCGCTTATCAGCATAGTGATTACCGTGATGACCATATTATCCAGGGAGAGACCATCCATCGAAAGGACAATCGATTGATGGCTTCCCTGCGTGCCGATGTGACACTTACCCCTCGCTGGCGGTTGTTTGGTGAGTATCGTCATACCGATAATTCAAGCACGATAGATATCTATGATTACGATCGTAACGAATGGAGTCTTGGTCTGGAGTATTTCGATTTTTATTAATGATCCCGTTCTTCCTTGAGCGCCTTTTCCTGTTTGGGCGGGAAAGGGCGTTTATTTAGCAGATCCTTTTTTATCTCCCTCTTGATAATGGAACCTTCTGACAGCGCCAAGCGTGTTAATGGATGAAAGCGGTGAAGATCGATAACCGGCAACCGTTACTAACCCAAAGGTTGTAAATATTTTTAAGATCAAGGAGATGTTTATGAAACTGTTTAGCATGCTTGTCTGTGCCTTGCCCCTTTCTTTGGTTACTGCACCGATATATGCGGATGAAGAGACCTCTGAAGGCGAAGCGACCATTGAGGTTGTTGGGGACGTTGAAGCGCAACCGGAAGGCCTGACTGACGCAATCAGCTTGCCGGAAGAAGCTGCAGCAGAAGCACGACAGAATGCAGCCCTGGGTCTGGAAAAGGCAAACCGCGCCCGTGAAAAAGGCGAGGAATCCGGTCAGGCGCAAGCAGAAGAAGCGCGCGAAAACGGCCGCATGGATGGTGGCTTTGGCGCAGAGATAAGTGCGGAAGGACAAGCCTCTGGTGGTCTTGACGGCGCAGCTGTTGAAGGTGGGGTAAGTGGTTCCGCCGACGGGGCAATCAACCGCTAACTCTCTTGTCCTCCCCCCGTTTAAGGGTTGTGCTCTCCCCCTTTGCACAGCCCTTACCTTGGCCAACCTTCGGGTTGGCCTTTTTCATTCCCGCCCCTGATTGGTAAATATTTTACAGTCCTGAGAAAGTCGCTTATCACTTAAATGAAAGACGACTCCTTTTTTAAATAAATCGTCTACCAAAAATTGAGTAGTTGTACAAAAACAATAACAACTTAATAGAGGTGAGCATGCTCGCCAGACTCAAAGACAGGCAGCGCAACAGGATGGCGGTGCCTGTGACATGGTGGGCTAATGGTAGGATTTGATGTGCTGGAAGATCTGCATTTCAGGAATGTGAGACCTATGCGTCGCTAGGGCCGCTTAACAGTTTGCCGACAGCACATAATGTTCCACCCCCTGATTCAGAAACCGGATCAACATCCGGTAACTGTCCAGATCAAAACTGGCGTCCGCATCCGGGGTCGCCGCTGTCGGTTCCGGCTCATTTTTCAGGGTGGTGAGATAACACCACTGATCAATCAGATGGTAGTCAGTTTGTTGCGTGTTCTGCTCACGAATAACCAGCATTCCCGCGTAAGGCCAAGCCTGGATATGCTGATCTTCCAGGGTTGTCCGCAACCGCTGGTTATGGCTTTCCACTGCTTCCTTCCCGCAACAGGCGCCACGGCAACGGCCCAATTGGTGAGCAAAGCAGGCTCCCTTGCCGTTGCCTTCCAGGCCACAGATCCGCGGGCAAAGGCCGGCCTCGCGCACTTTGCTGTCCAGCATGGCTTTTGCCTGTCGGGGGCTGCGAAACAGGCCATAGCTGTCCTGTTGCCAGCCATGGTTACCCATCAGCGGCCGGTATAACAACGGCACCAGAAAACCGCGGGTATCGGTTTCCAGCCGCCAGCTATGCAGCTGGCGGTAACGCCGCTGGCGACGGTTGAAGATTGGCTGGCGTTGCTTGATTTCCCGGTTTTCCAGCAGCAGGGCGCCCAGCTCCCCGGCGGTGACCTGATGCTCGATGCGACGGGTCAGGTAACACAGCCGCCCTTCCTTTTTATCCCGATGCCGGGCAGAAAAATGACTCTTTACCCGTTGCCGCAGGTTGATGCTTTTTCCTACATAGAGCAGCTCGTCCTGCTCGCCAAAAAACCGGTAAATACCGGGGAGGGCGGGCAGGCCAGCAAACAGGGTTGGATCGACCGGCGAGGACTCGAAATCTGGGATCATGCCGATAGTGTCCATGGGGAAACGCCATGATGTGGTGAAGGCGGGGTGGATGATCTGATATTTTTCCCGTGCCATGATGATGAAAATGCATTGCCAGGAGGCAACCATGAGTGGCCACGACACCGACACCCGTATCGAAACCGATTCCCTGGGCGAGGTGCAGGTACCCAAAGCCGCCCGCTGGGGTGCCCAGACCCAGCGGGCGGTGGATAACTTTCCTATCAGCGGTCGCCCGCTACCGGAGCGTTTCATTCTGGCCGTGGTGCGCATCAAGCGCTGTGCGGCGGAGGCCAATCTCAAGCTGGAGCAATTGCCGGCGGACAAGCAGGCCGCCATTGTCGGTGCCTGCAATGATCTGCTGGCCGGCCACCATCTGGATCAGTTCCCGGTGGATATTTTCCAGACCGGCTCCGGCACCAGTACCAACATGAACGTGAACGAGGTGATTGCCCACCTGTGCGCCGACGCCGGGGCCGAGATTCATCCCAACGATGATGTGAATCTGGGGCAGAGCAGTAACGACACCATTCCCACCGCTATCCATGTGTCCGCCGTACTGGCTGTCACCGAGCAATTGCTCCCGGGCCTGGAACACCTGATCGCGACTCTGGGGCTGCGAGCCCGCGAAGGCCGCGAGCTGGTCAAGACCGGCCGCACCCACCTGATGGATGCCATGCCGGTGACCGTGGAGCAGGAACTGCAGACCTGGGTGCTGCAATTGCAGGACGCCAGCAGCCGGCTGGCCCGGGCCCGGGATGAACTGCTGGCCATTCCCCAGGGTGGCACGGCGGTGGGCAGCGGCATCAATGCCCATCCGGACTTTGCGGTTGCCTTTGCGGAGCAACTGGCGGACGAAACCGGGCTGGCCTTCAAGCCCATGCCTCACCCCTTTGTGGCCCAGAGCGCCCTGGATGCGCCGCTGAATCTGTCCGCTGCCCTGCGTGGGCTGGCAGTGGTGCTGATGAAGATCAGCAACGACCTGCGCTGGATGAACTCCGGGCCCATCCATGGCCTGGGTGAATTGCAGCTGCCGGCCACCCAGCCCGGTTCCTCCATCATGCCCGGCAAGGTCAACCCGGTGATCTGCGAATCGGTGACCATGGTGGCGGCCCAGGTCATGGGGCTGGATCAGGCCAATGCAGTGGCGGCCCAGAGCGGCAACTTCCAGCTCAATGTGATGCTGCCGCTGGTGGCCAGCAACCTGCTGGACATGACCGCCTGGCTGGCCAACAGCTGCCGCAACCTGGCCGACCGGGCCATCACCGACATGACCTTCAACGAGGGTCGTCTGGCCGAGGGCGTGGGCAAGAACCCGATCCTGGTCACCGCCCTGAATCCGGTGATTGGTTACGAGAAGGCGGCGAAGATTGCCAAGGAAGCCTTTGCCAGCGGCCGCCCGGTGATCGACGTGGCCGAGGAACAGTCGGGCCTGTCCCGGGACGAGCTGGAAAAACTGCTGGACCCGAAAACCCTCACCCGTCCCTAGAATGGGTAGGGTGCACAAAGCCTCAGGCGAACCGCACCGGGAGGTGGTCAACGGTGCAGTTCGCCCCAGGCGCAGTGTACCCTGCGCCTCCTTCAATTTTATCCCTAGACACAGCGTCTACACCGGGTAGTATTTTGTTACCTTTGGCACAGCTGAACGGATGACCCGTGCGGGGGACTGTGTCAGTCTGGAGCGCCTTACATACCCACGAGTATGGGCGTCCAGCCCCACCCATATCGACAGAATAACAAGGTAACGGAGCAACTATGAGCAGTAACCTCACCATCCAGCGCACCCCCTCCGCCGTGGAGCCGCCGCTGGTGATCAACCGCATTCTCGAAGCCGGCGTGCGCAAGGCGCCGGAACAGACCATCACCTACGGCGACCGGGACTTTACCTACCGGGAATTTGAAGAGCGGGTACACCGTTTGGCCGGCGCCCTGGCGGCCCAGGGCATCAAGCCCGGTGACACCGTGGCCGTGATGGACTGGGATACCAACCGTTATCTGGAGGCGTTCTTTGCCATCCCCATGATGGGCGCGGTGCTGCACACCGTGAACGTGCGCCTGAGCCCGGAACAGGTGCTCTACACCATCAACCACGCCGAGGATGACGCCATCCTGGTGAACAGCGAATTCCTGCCGATCCTGGAAGCCATCAAGGATCGCATCGAGCCGGTGAAGACCTACATCCTGCTGGACGACGATGGCGTGAAAAGCAGCGATGCGCTGCCTATCGCCGGTGAGTACGAAGACCTGTTGGCCAAGGCACCAGCTCGTTATGAGTTCCCGGAGCTGGACGAAAACACCCGCGCCACCACCTTCTACACCACCGGCACCACCGGCCTGCCCAAGGGCGTGTACTTCTCCCACCGTCAGCTGGTGCTGCACACCTTCGCCGGCCGCTCCTCCATGGCCGGTGTTGGCCAGGGGCGTTTCAACGAAGACGACGTCTACATGCCGATCACCCCCATGTTCCACGTACATGCCTGGGGCATTCCCTACATGGCCACCCTGATGGGCGTGCAGCAGGTGTACCCGGGTCGTTACGAGCCTGCCACCCTGCTCAAGCTGCTGGTCACCAAGAAGGTCACCTTCTCCCACTGCGTGCCCACCATCATCCAGATGCTGTTGCAGGCGGAAGCGGCCAAGAGCATCGACCTGAGCGGCTGGAAAGTGATCATCGGCGGTTCCGCCCTGCCCAAGGCCCTGGCCATGGGCGCCCTGGAGCGCGGCATCGACATCTACACCGGCTACGGCATGAGCGAAACCTGCCCGCTGCTGACGCTGGCGCAATTGACTCCGGAACTGGAAAAGGCCGACCTGGAAACCCAGGCGGACTACCGCACCCGCACCGGTCGCCCGGTGGCCATGGTGCAGCTGCGCATCGTCGATGCGGAAATGAACGACGTGCCCCACGACGGCAAGAGCCAGGGCGAAGTCGTGGTCCGTGCCCCGTGGCTGACTCAGGGCTATCTCCACGACAAGGAAAAATCCGAGGAGCTGTGGGCCGGCGGCTGGCTGCACACCGGTGACGTGGCAGTGATGAGCGAAGACGGCTGGCTGAAGATCGTCGATCGCATCAAGGACGTGATCAAGACCGGCGGCGAGTGGGTGTCTTCCATCGACCTGGAAGGCATGATCCTGCAGCACGCGGGCGTGGGTGAATGTGCCGTGGTCGGCGTGCCCGACGAGAAATGGGGCGAGCGCCCGGTGGCCCTGGTGGTCAAGAATGGCGACGCGGACGAGGAGGGCATCAAGGCGATGATGGCCGACTACGCGGACAAGGGCATCATCAGCCGCTACGGCATTCCCGATCGCGTCATCTTCGTGGACGAGCTGCCGCGCACCTCCGTGGGTAAGCTGGACAAAAAGAAGATGCGTGCCGAAATGGTGTAACGCCTTCAGGCGTCACACTACCGAAGAGCCCGCCACCCGGCGGGCTTTTTATTGGCGGGTCGCCGGATCGCATCCTTGCTGTAGGAGCGCCGCCAGCGCCCCCCTACAGCAAGAATCTGCGCTAAAAATGAATTTCCTTCATAATTCCCTGTCACTTTAACGCTCCCTCTACAAATTGCTTGCATAATTGGGCGTTAGACTTCCCTACGGCTTGTTGCGAATTACACATTGGAGACTTCCATGAAGCGGATTATCGCCGCCCTGATACTGGTGGTGCTGGTAGGTGCAGGCCTGTGGTGGGCCCTGGCGCCCGCGCCGGCACCCATGGGGCAGCGTCCGCCCACGGTGGTGAACCTGGCGCCGAGCATTGAACGTTCCCTGTTTGATCGGGTGGAAGCCGTTGGAACCGCCCGGGCCGCCCAGGCGGTGACCATTCTCACCGAAGTACCCGGTCGGGTGGCGCAGATCCACTTCCGCCAGGGGCAGAAGGTGGAGCAGGGCAAGGTGCTGGTTACCCTGGACGACCGCAATGCCAGCGCGGAGCTGGCTCGCAGTGAAGCGGAATACCAGCGCGCGCTCAACGATTTCCAGCGTGGCCAGAAGTTGGTCAAGAGCCGCGCTATTTCCCAGTCCGAAGTGGATAGCTTCCGCACCACCCTGGATGGTGCCAAGGCCAGCCGCGATGCCGCCCGGGCCAATTTCAACGACCACACTATCCGCGCCCCCTTTGCCGGGGTGGTGGGCTTGCGCCAGGTGGATGCGGGCAGTTATCTGCAAACCGGTGATGCCATTACCACCCTGGATAACCTGGGATATATCGAAGTGGATTTTCAGGTGCCGGAACGCTACCTGGCGCGACTGGTCTCCGGTCTGCCAGTGCAGGCGCGCAACGAAGCCTTCCCGGATCAGGTGTTCGAGGGGAACATCACGGTTCTGGATTCCCGGGTCAGCACCGCAAGCCGTAGTCTCACCGCCCGGGCCCGGCTGGAAAATCCCCAGGACCGGATTCGTCCCGGGCAGTTTCTGCGCGTGTCCGTGCAGCTGGCCCAGCGCGATGCGCTGCTGGTACCCGAGCAGTCGATCATTACCCAGGGGTCGCAGAGCTATGTGTTCACCGTCACCGCAGACAATACTGCCGAACGCCATCCGGTTACCCTCGGTGGCCGCCGTGACGGCTGGGTGGAAATCACCAGTGGCCTGACCGGCCAGCCAGACGTGGTGGTCAATGGCCATTCCCGTCTGGGGAGCGGCCAGGCGGTGCAGGTGCTGGATAATCCGGAGGCCTTGCTGCCGGGCCAGCGGGCCCTGCTGAAACCTGCTTCGCCGGACGCCGATCAGGCGGACAGCGAGGCCGCCGCATGATCCTTTCCGATATCTCCATCAAGCGGCCGGTGTTCGCCACTGTTATCAGTCTGCTGATTGTGGTGTTCGGCATCAGTGCGCTGATGAAACTGTCGGTGCGCGAATACCCGGACATTGATCCGCCGGAAGTCTCCATCTCGGTGGACTATGCCGGCGCCGCCCCGGAAGTGATCGATACCCAGATTATCCAGGTCATCGAAGGGGCCGTGGCCGGGGTGGAAGGGGTGCGCAAGATCGAGTCGCGCAGCCGCCTTGGCTCCGCCCGTACCAGTGTGGAATTCAACCTGGACCGGGATGTGGACGTGGCCGCCAACGACCTGCGTGATGCGGTGTCGCGGGTGCTCAACCGTCTGCCGGAAGAGGCGGACACCCCGGTGATCGCCAAATCCGACGCGGACGCCCGGCCCATCATCTGGGTCACCCTGACCAGCAGCACCCTGGCTCCCCAGGAACTCACCGACTTTGCCGAGCGTTCCCTGGTGGATCGTTTCGCGGTGCTGGACGGGGTGTCGGAAGTCTTTATTGGCGGCGAACGCCGCTACGCCATGCGCGTCTGGCTGGACCGCCAGAGCATGGCCGCCAACCAGGTCACCGTCACCGATATCGAACAGGCCCTGCGCAGCAACAATGTGGAGCTGCCCGCCGGGAAGCTGGAATCCCAGTCCCGCGCCTTTACCGTGCGCGCCGACAATCGCCTGTCGTCGGTGAATGAATTTGAGGATCTGGTGGTACGCCGCCAGGGCAACTACCTGCTGCGGGTGGGCGATGTGGCCCGGGTAGAGCTGGGCGTGGAAAGTGATGACACCGTGCTGCGCGCCAACGGCGAAACCGCCATCGGCCTGGGCATCATCCGCCAGTCCAAGGCCAACACCGTGGCGGTATCCGACAACGTGCGTGCGGAAATCGAGGCGGTGCGCACCAGCCTGCCGGCGGATATCAGCCTGGACGTGAACTACGACGAATCCCTGTTTATCCGCGCCTCCATCAAGGAAGTGCTGGTGACCCTGGGCATTTCCGTGGTGCTGGTGATCGCGGTGATCTTCGCCTTCCTGGGCAACCTGCGCGCCACCTTGATCCCGGCGGTGACCATTCCGGTATCCATCATCGGTGCCTTTATCGGCCTGGGCATCATGGATTTTTCCATCAACGTGCTCACTCTGCTGGCGCTGATTCTGGCCATCGGCCTGGTGGTGGACGATGCCATCGTCATGCTGGAAAACATCCAGCGGCGCATCGACGAAGGGGAAACCCGGCTGGTGGCCGCCTATCGCGGTGCTCGTCAGGTGGCCTTTGCGGTGGTCGCCACCACCCTGACCCTGGTGGCGGTGTTCGTGCCGATCTCCTTCATGGGCGGGGACGTGGGCCGGTTGTTTGGCGAGTTCGGTTTTACTCTGGCATCGGCGGTGATCATCTCCAGCATTGTCGCCCTGAGCCTGGCGCCCATGCTCTGTTCGCGCTGGCTGCACCGGCATAGCGTCAAGGAGCTGCGCGGCGAGGGCAATGCCTTTGAACGTGGCCTGCAAAAACTCAACAGTGGTTATGCGCGTAGCCTGGCGGCAGCCCTGGGCAAACCCTGGCCGTTGGTGGTGGGCTGCGTAGCCCTGTGCGTGGTGGCGCTGCTGGTGTTCCGTGGCCTGCCCCAGGAGCTGGCTCCCACCGAAGATCGGGGCGTCTTTATTATTCCCGCCTCGGCGCCCCAGGGTGCTACCTCTGAATACAGCGTGCACCACGTGAAGGAAGTGGAAAAAATCATGGCGCCGCTGGTGGAAAGCGGTGAAGCGGAGCGGGCCCTGTCCATCGTCGGTTTCCGTGGCGTCACCGAGCGGGCCTTCAGCATTGTGCGGCTCAAGGACTGGGGCGAGCGGGACCGGTCCCAGCAGGAAATCGTCAACGAAGTGCGGGGCAAGCTGTCACAGGTGGCGGGCTTGCGTGCCTTTGCGGTGAATCCTCCGGGGCTGGGCCAGAGTGCCTTCAACCAGGCGCTGGAAGTGGTAGTGGCCGGCCCGGATTACGATCAGGTGCTGGCCTGGAGCGAAACGCTCATGGACGCCATGGAAGAGAACCCGGGGCTCACCAGCATCGATACGGATTTCGAGCAGACCCAGCCCCAGCTGGACGTGAAAATGGACCGGGAGCGGGCCGCGGATCTGGGTATCACCGCCACCGATGTGGGCCAGACCCTGCAAGCCATGTTCGCCACCCTCACCGCGTCCACCTATGTGGACCGGGGCCGCGAATACGATGTGCTGCTGGAAGCGGAGAAGCGCAACAGCCAGGGCCCCGACGATGTGTTGCCGATCTATCTGCGCGCCGCCAACGGCGAGCTGGTGCCGTTTTCCAGTGTGGTGGAACTGACCACCACCGGCGATGCCCCGGAACTGCGCCGGGTGGACCGGCTGCCCGCCATCACCCTGTCCGCCAACCTGGCGGATGGCTATGACCTGGCCACGGCCATGACCTATGTGGAAGAGCAGGCCCGCGAACGGCTGCCCCTGGAAGCACGCATCGGCTACAAGGGCATGGCCGAGGAACTGCAGGAATCCGCCGCCGCCATCCTGATTACCTTCGGGCTGGCGCTGGTGATCGTGTTCCTGGTGCTGGCCGCCCAGTTTGAAAGCTGGATCCATCCGCTGATCATCATGCTCACCGTACCCCTGGCCCTGGCCGGGGCGGTGCTGGCCATCTGGGTTACCGGGGACAGCCTGAACATCTACAGCCAGATCGGTATGATCATGCTGCTGGGGCTGATGGCCAAGAACGGCATCCTGATCGTGGAATTCGCCAACCAGCTGCGCGACCAGGGGTTGGCAGTGAAAGAGGCGGTCTATCAGGGCGCCATCGTGCGCTTCCGTCCGGTACTGATGACCGGCATCTCCACCATCTTTGGCGCCATCCCGCTGGTACTGGCCACCGGCGCCGGTGCGGAAAGCCGCTTCACCATCGGCGTGGTGATTCTCGGCGGCCTGCTCTTTGCCACCGTGCTGACACTCTTTATCATCCCGGTGTTGTACCAGTGGCTGGCACCCTATGCCTCGCCGGCGGATGCAGTGAAGCAGCAGCTGGATAAAGAGATGGGCCAACCGCAGGAGTAGGCGCGTCGTTGGCGGCGCGATCCAGATGGCGTGCTACTAGAGGGGACGGAGTTGCAAGCTACAAGCTTCAAGCTACAAGGCGCGAGAAAGGGTAGGGCTGTATTACAGGCTGTGCCCGCGACCATAAAACTTGGGGTGCGGAATCCATTCTCTTCAGGTTGGCTACGCGGCAGTTTCGCGTTGCAGCTTGTAGCTTGCCGCTGTATCCATGACTGACTACGAACTGATCCGCAGCAAACGCCGCAGCCTGGAGTTGCGGGTGCTGGAAGATGGCCGGGTGCAGGTGCGGGCGCCGCAGCGGGCGCCGGTGCGCATGGTGCAGGCGTTTGTAGATAGCCGCCGCCAGTGGATTCACAGTCAGCAGCAGCGTCAGGCCAGCCGGCCTCGCCAGCGTTGGCAGGATGGTGCGTCATTTCCGTTCCGCGGGCAGCCGCTGACCATGGATGTGTCTGCCGGGCGCAATGCGGTGACCATCTCTGGCGGCTACCTGCAGATCCGGGTGTCGGAGCCGGAAAGCGAAGCAGCGGTAAAACAGGCGTTGGAAAGCTGGCTGCGCAAGCAGGCACGGCCGCTATTCGAAGACAGCATCGCTCGCCAGTTTTCGTGGTTTGCTGCCCAGGGCTATACGCAGCCAGTGCTGCGGGTGAAGAAAATGCGCACCCGCTGGGGCTCGCTGTCGGCCAGGGGCTACATCAATCTGAACATGGCCCTGCTGCATTACCCGCCGGCGGCGCTGGATTACGTGGTCATGCACGAGCTGTGTCACCTGCAACACATGGACCACGGCCCCGGCTTCCACGCCCTAATGGACGCCCGCATGCCCGACTGGCGCCAACGCAAACAACTCCTCGACCAGCCTCTCTACCAGCCCTGAGGACAACCAGCAGGTCCTTTCTGTAGGAGCGTCGCTGGCGGCGCGATAACCTGGCGTATGGAATCGCCCCCCCCGCGACGCTCCTACGGAGAGGGGGGGGCTACAACCATACGGCATACCAATAGGGGTAATCCTTGACGCTATTGACCAAACCGGCACGAAGCGGGTTGGCGACGATATAGCGGGCGATTTGCAGGATGTCTTCTTCCTGTCTGAGGGCGTGGTCATGAAACCCCCGCTGCCAGACGGATTGCCCAATAGCGCGGGCAGTCTGGCTCTTTAGCATACCCACCGTCTGCGAAAGGGAATGCTTGCCGGATAATTCCAGCAACCAGTGAAAATGGTCCGGCATCACCACAAAGCATAGAGACTGGCTGGCGCCTTGTTGGTCCAGGTTCAGGAAATTGCGGGCAAGCAGTCTTGCCCTGTCGGTATCCTCAAACCAGGGAGTCCGGTTTCGGGTGACAGCAGTGATCAGATAGTGCTGATGCGGTTGTGAGCAACGCCCTTGCCTCAGTTTGTATCCATTATGCAGTGAGTCCATGGATTCAAGGGTGATGAGAGAGTCGCGCTGACCATGGATGTGTCTGCCGGGCGCAATGCGGTGACCATCTCTGGCGGCTACCTGCAGATCCGGGTGTCGGAGCCGGAAAGCGAAGCAGCGGTAAAACAGGCGTTGGAAAGCTGGCTGCGCAAGCAGGCACGGCCGCTATTCGAAGACAGCATCGCTCGCCAGTTTTCGTGGTTTGCTGCCCAGGGCTATACGCAGCCAGTGCTGCGGGTGAAGAAAATGCGCACCCGCTGGGGCTCGCTGTCGGCCAGGGGCTACATCAATCTGAACATGGCCCTGCTGCATTACCCGCCGGCGGCGCTGATTACGTGGTCATGCACGAGCTGTGTCACCTGCAACACATGGACCACGGCCCCGGCTTCCACGCCCTAATGGACGCCCGCATGCCCGACTGGCGCCAACGCAAACAACTCCTCGACCAGCCTCTCTACCAGCCCTGAGGACAACCAGCAGGTCCTTTCTGTAGGAGCGTCGCTGGCGGCGCGATAACCTGGCGTATGGAATCGCCCCCCCCGCGACGCTCCTACGGAGAGGGGGGGGCTACAACCATACGGCATACCAATAGGGGTAATCCTTGACGCTATTGACCAAACCGGCACGAAGCGGGTTGGCGACGATATAGCGGGCGATTTGCAGGATGTCTTCTTCCTGTCTGAGGGCGTGGTCATGAAACCCCCGCTGCCAGACGGATTGCCCAATAGCGCGGGCAGTCTGGCTCTTTAGCATACCCACCGTCTGCGAAAGGGAATGCTTGCCGGATAATTCCAGCAACCAGTGAAAATGGTCCGGCATCACCACAAAGCATAGAGACTGGCTGGCGCCTTGTTGGTCCAGGTTCAGGAAATTGCGGGCAAGCAGTCTTGCCCTGTCGGTATCCTCAAACCAGGGAGTCCGGTTTCGGGTGACAGCAGTGATCAGATAGTGCTGATGCGGTTGTGAGCAACGCCCTTGCCTCAGTTTGTATCCATTATGCAGTGAGTCCATGGATTCAAGGGTGATGAGAGAGAGCCCGGCGAAAAAGCGTTAGCGGCGGAAAAGGCTGTAGGTAATGGTCATACCTTTCCGTAGGAGCGTCGCTGGCGGCGGGATAACCTAGCGTATGGAATCGCGCCGCGAGCGACGCTCCTACGGAGAGGCGTGGAGCTTCTTGTTTTCACCAGACATAAAAAAAGCCCGCCGAAGCGGGCTTTTTCCTGCTAATGCAATCGCTTATTCAGCAACCACGTTAGCGGCCTGCGGACCTTTGGGGCCCTGCTGGATCTCGAAGGAAACCTTCTGACCCTCGGCCAGGGTTTTGAAGCCTGAGCCGGTAATTGCGCTGAAATGAACGAATACGTCCGCACCACCATCGTCCTGGGAAATGAAACCAAAACCCTTGGACTCATTGAACCACTTCACAGTACCTGTAGCCATGTGAATCTATACCTCGAAACTATTACTTTGAGTGTTGCTTGCAAACCATGTTGGGCGGTGTTCGGAGACAACTTCAGCTTCACGCAGGGAAGACAATTACCAAACTAATCCACGGCCATAATTCGCAGCCATTTCCGACTTTACCCTCCTTTTTTGGCGAGCACCACCCCTTTTTATAGCCGGTTAAACCGACAGTTATAACGCCGTTGTCACAAAGCGAACCGCCATGCTGTGCTGCTCGCCAGGGCCCAGCAACAGGGCGTTGTCGAGGACACGGGCGGTTTCGATACAGAGCATTCGCTGCCAGGCATCGTCGGCGAACTGGCTCAGGCGTCGGCTTTTTTCGATCCAGGGATTCCATACCACCGCGGAGCGACTGCCGCAGGCCGACAGGGTCAGCCGGCGCTGCCAGGCGGGGTCATCGATATGCAGGGTGTCGGGCAGTTGCAGATAGAGGCGGTCGGTTTCCCCGTGGAACGTCAACGGGCCTTGTTGCCGGTGGCGCTGCCAGTCATCCAGGGCATCCACATAGGGACAGCTGTCCAGACCATGAATCTCAACCTGCCGAC